>NZ_JAFCUF010000001.1:0-977553 GCF_049896385.1 Hymenobacter sp. B1770 | reverse complement strand
TCAATGTTACGCTTGGTTGTCAACCCGCCGAAGCAGGTCTTACCATTTGTCTTTTCCATTCATTCAAAGAACGTGTGATGCTTCCAGTTGAAGCATCAGTGTGACCTATTTGGCCGGTGTTTTCTTTCGTTTTGTTTCCCTTCTTTCGATTTGGGAGTGCAAAGGTAAGAATATTTGTTGAATTGTCAAGCTTCCGATGAAAATTTTTTAGGATTTTTCTTTTTCGCTTTTCAATCTCTATTGCCTCCTATTGAAGCGGGGTGCAAAGGTACGGCGCCTTTTTCAGCTTCTGCAAGAACTCTAAGAAATAAATTTTCTAGGACTTTGCTTAGGCAGCACGAGCAGTAAGACAAGCAAACGTTTCGTGAAGTTCCGACGCTTTCAATTTTTCTAGGAGCTTTTGCTTTCGAGAAACCCGTTGTCCGTTTGACGTTTTGGGACTGCAAAAGTAGGAGGTTTTTTTGAAGAAGAAAAGCGTAGTCGAAAGGTTTTTGCTTGCTGAAGTTGTTCGGCTAGGATTTGGAGCAGGGCCGAGTTCTTAATCAGCGACTTATCAGCCGCATCTTTTTCGGAGTAATTTAGCGTATTGGCTCGGCGGGGAAGAATGCTACCAGATTTGGTCGGTACTGGCGAGGACGCTGGGCTTCGTATTGCTGGATGGAGCGACCAAGTTGAGCCAGAAATGGCAGGCCGATAGATTCGTATTCATAGGTACCATCGTTGATAATGCCGTTACGATTGACATACAGAACGGCACTGAGCATGAATTCTGATTGGTGAAGGGAGTCGGCGAAGTAGGCTACATCGGAGAGGTAGCCGTGGGACATGCCTACTATGTTATAGATGCGAAGCGCGGGTTGGCGGCGTAGTTTGGGGTTGCGGCCGTAATAGAGGTACTTCTTATAAGCATCGAAGTAACGCGCCGAGGTGTAAGGATGGAAGCCGGACTGGTGGGGGGTAGCGTGGAGGTAGCGACGGAGAAAGCGGTAACCGTCGGGGGTGAGGTTGGCTCGTTGGGAGGCAGGGACGCTGGTGGGGAAAAGAATGGTTTGCAAAAAGGTGGTGATGTCGGCAAGAGGGAAATGATTGGCGGTAGTGAAATCGTAGGGTTTGGAGAGGATGCGGCCACCGGCTTGATGGGCGCGGCCTTTGAAGACGGGCCCGAGGGGACTATTGTAGGGACGTGGATTGAACTTGGCCGGCTCCTTATATAAGGTATCGCCTTGGCGCGTGTGAAAGCTGATGGGGTTGGTGTGGCGATTGGCGGTGGTGTCGCAGGGGGCAAAGCGCCGGGTGATGCGCGTGTTGGGGTAGCCGAGTTGGGCAAGGCGGTCGTTGAGGGGGCGCTGGCCGAGGAATTCGTAAAGGCGGGTGTAGGCGATGTTGTCACTAACGAGGAGCATTCGCTTGATGTAGTTACCGACGGTGGCGGTTTGGTCGGAATCAGCGGGGGCTGCGAAGCGGACAGGCGTTTGGCAGTGGAAGGCAGCGCCGGTAGCCAGGATGGTGTTACGAGTGACTCTTGGCTTGTTGAGGGTATTAAGCTTTTCGAGGGATAGGGCCGCTATGGGGAGTTTTACCAGGCTAGCGGGGTTGAAATACTGGCCAGCGTTGAGGTGGAAGGTGTGGGGGATAAAGGTGGGGCGGTTTTGAGCGTCGCGGTTTATCTGGGTGTAAATGATTTGAAGTTCGTAGCTGGGGTTGATGGCGATGCGGGCGAGTTGAGGAGTGGTGCGGAGGAGACTGTCTAATAGCGAGGAGTCGCTGGGCACTAACACCTCCTCTTGGTTCCTGCTGGGCACGTCTTCTCTCCAATAAGAAAGGGCCCTATGAATAGGAGTTGATGCGGCTAAGACAGCTATAGTTGTAATTAATATACTTAGAGACACTGCTATTAGATAATAGCGTAGCGTCCTCAGTTTATAGCGCGTTTTCATAGGGCATAGAATAGAAAGGGCCGTGGTGTTGCCACCACGGCCCTGTGAGGCTGCACTTCTTGGATGATTAGTCAGCCAGAGGAATCAGGCGGCGGGCTAGCAGCAGATTAGAGTCTGTCTGGCGCCAGTTGTAGCCAGTGCCGAAAGGCAGGGCTTTGGGGCGGTGGGTAGAATCAGTGTAGGCGGTGGTGAGCTCGGGCTGGTAATGTTTGGCGAACAGGTTGATGGGACGCTTGTAAGCGCCGTAGTAGTTGAATTGCCAAGCTCCTTTTTGGAAGAACTTCATGGCGATGCCAGAATCATCTTGCAGGATATAGCGGCTGTGGCGCAGGACCAGGCGGCGGACTTCGCTGAAATAGAGTTTGTGCATTAGATACGTAGCCGACTTGACGTAGGTGGTGAGGGGGCCAAGGGAACGCACGAACTGGATGGGAGCCGGCTTGACTTGCAGGCCGTGGTTGCTGAGGTCCGTAGAGAAGTAGTAAACGGTTTTGGGCTGGCCGTCGGGGCCACGCAGCTTCATTTCAACGCCAGGAACGGATTTGGCTAACGCTGCCCCTCGGCTGGCGCTGGTGGCATTGCTGGTGTCGGTGGGAGCATCGAGGAGCTGGCCGGTGGCGTCGAGCTGTACGGGGCGAATGGCAGTGATTTGGTTGCCGGTGCGGGCGGCGAAGAGCATCATAAGCGGCAAGGCCCCGTCGAGCTCTACGGATTTTAGGTCAACAGCCATGTCGTTGGTGCGAAAAAAGCTGAAGTTCAAGACTGACCAAAGGGATGCTTTGACGGCTGGAAACAAGGCGGGATTTTCAAGAGAAGCGCGAACAGGCATGCTGCCAACGGGCTCGAGGCCCATGAGCACGTAGGTCTGGCTGGTGGGGAACATCGTGAAGACGTTCAGGAAATCGGGGCCGCTGAAGGGATAGAAGATGGTGGGGCTGTTTGAGTGCACTTCGTCGAGTTCGGCGCTGGCCCACTTGGTCATACTGGCAGTGTGGGTGGCGCGGTATTTATCCCAACTTTTATCCTGGTCTTGGGCAAAGGCTTGCCAAGCGGGCTGCTCAGCCAACTTGGTCAAGTTGCTTTTGTGGCTGGGGCGCAGGCCACCCAGATAAGCCGCGACATCTTGGGCGTAAGTAGTGTCTGGGTCTGGCGCAGTAAGGCGGTTGGGACGTACGGACGATGCGGTTGAAGAGGGCGATTTAGTGGAATCGATGGCATCTGCGGTGGAAGCCATGGTTTCGCTGGTGGCAACTGTATCCGTTTTGGTATTCGAATCGGAACAGGCGGTCAGCAGAAGCAGAGCGACTGGGAGCAGTCGGACTGCAGCGATGGGGACGTACATTATATAGAACGTAGTTAAAAGGGGGTAATCCAATGAGGATAAAGCCTGATAAAGAAGCTGCAAGTTACAGCTGTGCCTCAGCCTTGGGCAGCAGGCACTGAGCGGACAGTACGTTTCGTGAGGAAGTACACGAGCAAGCCGACGCCCAGGGTTGCCAAGCCATAGAGCGATTCAGTGGGCTTGTCGCGCAGGATAAAAGCCAGCGTCCAGCCGCTTAGGCCCAGGAAAATTAGCGGCGTGACGGGGTAACCCCAGGCACGATAGGGGCGCGGCAAGCCCGGCTTTCTTAGCCGGAGGACGAACAAACCCAGCACCGTGAGAAAGGTGAAAAGATTTAAGACGAAGCCCGCGTACACCAAAACCTCTTTGAAGCTGGGCTTGAGAATAAAAGCCATGGTAATAGCCGTTTGGAGCAAGAGTGCCCGCACGGGAATGCCGGCACTACTGCGGGGCGCCAGCCAACGCAGGGCGGAAATGTCCTCCCCCATCGTCTGCACAATGCGTGGGCCAGCAAAAATCATCGAGCTGATGGTGGAAACGAGGAGGGCCGCTATAACGCCGCCCATGAGCCGGCCGCCGAGGGGCCCGAAAAGTGAGGTAGCCGCAACAAACCCGACTTCAACCTGACCACTTAACCCAGCCAGTGGTGTGGAGCGGAGAAACACATAGTTGAGCCCTACATATAATAGGAGGACCACGGCCGTACCGGCCAATAGAATGCGAGAGAGGTTGCGCTTGGGGTTTTCAATTTCGCCGGTGACGTATACGGCGGCGTTCCAACCGGAGTAAGCATAGCTCACATAAACCAGTGAAACGGCAAATGCGGGACTGACTAGGGCTTCCCAGCCAGCCGCATCGGGCGCGAAGCTTAGGGGTTGTCCCTCCCCTATTACCATGCCGGCGCCGATGAAAACGACCAGCACCACGACTTTCAAGGCAGTGATAATGACCTGCAGGCGGCTGCCAACACGGGTGCTGCTACCATGAACTAAGGTGAGGGCGAGCACTACTGCGACGGAGAGCCACGTGGGCTGAAGGTTTGGCCAGAGGCTCTTGGCGTACTCGCCCAGCGCTAAAGCAGCCAAGGCTGTGGGTGCAGCAAAACCGACAGTTGCGGATACCCATCCGGAAAGAAAGCCAAGGGCTGGATGGTAAATCTGACTTAAGTAGTGGTACTCGCCACCTGAGCGGGGCATAGCGGCGGCCAGCTCACCATAACAAACGGCACCGCATAAGGCAATCAGGCCGCCAACCAACCATAGCATCAGCAGCGCAAAGCCGCTTTGGATGCCCATTACCTGAAACCCGAGGCTGGTGAACACGCCCGTGCCCACCATATTGGCGATGACAATGGACGCGCCGGTCAGGAAGGTAATTTTATAAGGTATGCGGGTAAGCTCAGGCATGGTGCAAAGATGCAAGCCTGTAGCCCGTTGAAAACGGAGTGGGTTCGGGTTGTGGACGCGACGCTTCGCGCCTTGTCGTTTGACGATTTACTTTCGGCGCGAACGACGAGACGCGAAGTGTCGCCTCTCTACAGCTAGAATGGTAGCTGCACTACGCTTGCACCTTGGGCTTTTTGTAGAGGGGCACGGTGCTGCATGGTTCGCCGTACATGATGCTGCTGGTGACTGGAAGCAATTTTTGCATGATGGCCACGTAGGCGTAAGTGGGTACGGGCACATTGCCGCAACCTTTTACTACCACTTTGGCGTCGCGGTACTCTTCGGTATCGATGGCCGCAATGGCTTCCTGAAAGAGGGACTGCTCCAGTGCTTCGAGATTGCCGAAGACGTAGCGGTGCGCATGATTCTGAAGCTTGGTGGCGAGCAGCATGTAGGCCCAGGTGGGCACAATGGCATCAGCAGAGCAGATAATGGCTACGTTCTTGCCGTCGTACTGGGTCCAGTCGTTGGTTTTGACGAACTCGCGGAAATCCTTCTCGCGCAGGATGAGGCCGTGGAAGAGGTTTTCTTTGATATCATACACCACCCGCTCGCCGGGATGAATGAATTCTTCCAGATTGAGGGTAACGAGGCCGCTATTGGCGACGCGGTTGACGAAGAGAGGTTCCATGAGAATATTCGTTATGAGTAGAGCGGCGTGCTGAGCGCAGCTGAGGCAACTCTACTGCTTTGTTATAGCTATAGATAACTTCTGAGGTAGAATTGTCCCGGCTGCGCTCAGCATGACGTTCCGTTTTTTGCGGACTACAAGTCCTTGCTACTTCTTGGGCGTCGTGGTATAAACTTCCTTTAGATAAAACGGCTCATAGTACGCTACGTCCTGAAATTCCTGACGGTGATAGGCCGCTACAGCCAATGCACCAACTGCCACAGCCGAAGGTTCGATGCCAGTTAGAAATCCAGCATTGGGATGTTCCCCCAGCAAGGTCTGAAACTTAGCAGCTCCATTACCAAAGAATAACACAGAATGGTGGCTCAATTGTTCGGCCAGCGTGTCGGCATCGAGTAGTAGCGGCGTGGGAGCTACTACTTTCTGCCCTTCATGGGTATAGAGCGCGGCGTAGACTTCCATGCGGCGAGCGTCCAGCATTGGGCAATACAAATGCGCCTCGGGCCGAGCAGTGACAGCGGCAACTTGTGCGGCGAGTGCCTGCAGTGTACTGATGGCTATCAATGGAATGTCAAGTGCGAAGCACAATCCCTTGACAGCAGCACCACCGATGCGCAGGCCGGTATAAGAACCGGGGCCGTCGCTTACAGCTACAGCAGCTAGGTCAGGCAGCGAATGGCCAGTGTTTGCGAGAAGTTGCTCGATTAAGATGGTGAGGTGGGTGGAGTGCGACTTATCGAGGCGCAGTTCGGTTTGGCCGACCAGGGAGCCATCCGCTACTCGGTGCAGAGCTACCGAGCAGACAGGGGATGAGGTTTCGAGGGAGAGGAGTAGCGTTGGCATTTACGATTACACAAAAAAGCAGACCCTCATGGGGGTCTGCTTTTTATTCATTTAACATCAAAACTACTACTTAGTCCCCGACGACTTCCTAGCACTAGCGGCTTGCCCCGTAGGTTTCAGCAGCGCGGCGTACCGGTTTGCATCATTAAGCACGGCCACGGCGGCAATGATATTGGGGTCGTCGTCGAAGCCAGCCTCGGTGCGACCCTTTTCGAAGTAGTAGCGGGAAACGATTTCCTGCTCCAGTAATTCCTTGATTTCAGGCTTGAAACGCTGGAGGTCGTTGGCCTTGTTTACGGTCACCTTCCTACGAATGGCTTCGAGCTCTAGCTTCACGTCGTCGTAGTGCTTGTCGTCTTTCACCTTTTTACCAAGCTCGGTGAGAGCTTTTTCGGCATCGGTGCTGTAGCTGATGTTTTTGCCCTGGAGGTAGTTTACAAACTTCTGGTACTCCGGGTCGGATAGCTTAAACTGGCGGGCCGGGGCAATGGTGGCGTGCTCGGCGCGGTAGCGCGTGGCATAGTCGAACAGGTAGCTTTTCTGAAGCAGAATGCGGGTGATGTCCGCAATCTCGCGGTCCTGCACTTCAATATCGGGGGCTACACCGCCGCCATCATACACGGTACGGCCAGCATTCGTTTTGAAAGCAGTACGTAGCGAATCGGGGAACTTGCCCAGCGTGCCATCATCGGCGCGGTGGGCGTAATCAATTTCTTGAATGCAGCGGCCGCTGGGAATGTAGTATTTGGCGGTGGTCACCTTCAGCTGCGAGTTGTAGCTCAGCGGGCGGGTGGCTTGTACAAGGCCCTTGCCGAAGGTGCGCTCGCCCACCAGCACGGCGCGGTCGTAGTCCTGGAGCACGCCCGACACGATTTCCGAGGCTGAGGCCGAGCGGTTCGACGTGATGATGGCCACCGGAATTTGGGTATCGAGCGGTTGGTCGAGGGCTTTGTAGGTTTTATTCCACTCCGTCACCTTGCCTTTGGTGCTTACCACGTCTAGACCTTTATCAATGAAAAGGTTGGAAATGTTCACAGCCTCATTCAGCAAACCGCCTGGGTTGTCGCGAATGTCGAACACGATTTTCTTGGCGCCCTGCTCCTTGAGCTTGTTCATAGCCATGCGCACTTCTTTGCCGGCATCCACCGTGAATCCACCCAACTGGAAGTAGCCAACATCGCCGGAAATCATGCCGGTGTAGGGCACATTATCCACCTGAATTCTATCGCGGGTTATGTCAATCTGCACGGGCTGGGTCTGGCCGTAGCGCGTTACCATGAGCTTAACTATCGAATTCGCCTGGCCTTTAAGGAGCTTGCTGATATCCGAATTGGTCTTTTTATCGACCACCACGCCGTTGATGTTCAGAATCTCATCGCCGGGGAGCAAACCGGCTTTTTGAGCCGGATAGCCTTCGTAGGCACTTTGCACGATGGTTTTGCCATTGCGCTTCACCACCGAGGCCCCAATGCCACCGTACTGGCCGGTGGTCATGGTGCGGAAGTCTTCGATGTCGTCCTCGGGAATGTAGTTGGTATAGGGGTCGAGCGAGCGCAGCATGCCGTCGATGCCCGTTTTCACGAGCTTAGCAGGTGTGATTTCGTCTACGTAGTAGGTGTTCACCTCCTTGAACAGGGTAACGAAAATGTCCAGGTTCTTGGCGATTTCGAAATACCGCTCGTTGTCAGAAGCCGCCCGGAAAGACACCAGGCCCAACGTACTCAAAGCCAGGGTAGCGAGTAGTTTTTTACGGATAGTCATAAAATACAGGTAGCAGGTAGGCAAATCTACGGGGCGGGTGGTGGAGCGGATGCTCCGGCCGTTGCGCTCAACAAACGTTGTATTCCGGAAATTAATTTTTTTTCCACCAACGTCAGCGGACTTTTTTCCTTGCCCGTGAAGATAATACCTAGAAGAGCGACCTGATGCCCGCCGGGTTGCTCCAGCAACCGATATTTATTGAGCCGATAGGCCTCGCGAATGAGTCGTTTGAGGCGGTTGCGGTCGACGGCCCGCTTGAAGGTGCGCTTGCTTACACTGATAAGCACCTGCGGGGGTGCCCCGGTGGGCGTGGCGCTCGGCACCCACACCATGCGAAGGGGGTAAACGCCAAAAGAGGAACTCTGCTTGCTAAAAAGCTCTTCGATGAGCTTCTTGCGACACAGGTGTTCCTCTTTTGGAAAGGTATAGCGCTTGGCTGGCGCAGTCCCGGGAACCTCACCTCCCGGCGCCCTCTCCCTTGGAGAGGGGGAGCCGGGTGATTGTGGTTCTTGCATTAGGGAGCTGTTGGCTAACAACTATTAGCTACTGGCTAACAGCTATGGAGACTAGCGCTTGTGCTTGCCTTCGTCGGATACGGTGAGGCGCTTGCGGCCTTTGGCGCGACGACGGGCCAGTACGTTGCGGCCGTTAGCGGTTTCCATGCGGAGACGGAAGCCGTGCTTGTTAACACGCTTGCGCTTCGAAGGCTGATAGGTACGTTTCATGGTATGTCTAGTTTCGAGTTGGGCCGGCAAAGGTACGGGCTTTCTCTGGAAAAGGCAAGGCCCTCAGCCACTTTTACCAGCAATGGGCCGGCTCGAAGTAGCTTTAAGGCCCTTTACACCGTTTTGGCTATGATTCACTACCGCGTTTCCTTCGACAATCCCCTAACGTTTTACCTCCAAATCGAGCTTTCGCTGGATGTGGCCGCTGCAGCTACAGCTCCACTGCAGCTGCAGCTACCCGCATGGCGCCCGGGCCGTTATGAGCTGCAAAACTTTGCGAAGAAAATTCAAAGAGTGGAGGTGTTTGATGCGGCTACCGGCCAGCCCCTCTCCTTCCGCAAGCTTACCAAGGACCGGTGGGAAGTGGCCAACGTTGCTGGCCTGACTGTGCGCGTGCGCTACAATTTCTACGCCCACCAGATGGACGCGGGCGGGTCTTGGCTCGATGAAACACAGCTGTATCTGAACCCGGTGCAGGCGCTGATGTACGTGGAAGGGCGGCAGCAGGAAGCCTGCGAACTGACCGTGGCCATACCCGAGGGTTGGCAAATAGCCTGCGGGCTGCCCCAAACGTTGCCCAACGTGTTGGCAGCACCGAATTTCGACCACTTGGCCGACTCGCCGCTCATCGCCAGCCCCACGCTGGTACACGAACAGTACGAAGCCGGTGGCCTGCCCTTTCACGTGTGGGTGCAGGGTGAGGCTAAACTGAACTGGCCGCAGATTCTAGCTGATTTCAAAGCCTTTTCGGAGGTCCAGCTGCAGCTATTTGGCGGATTTCCGGTTGCAGATTATCACTTCCTGAATCAGTTTTTGCCCTATAATCACTACCATGGGGTGGAACACAACAACTCCACGGTAATTACCCTGGGTCCGGCCGAGCTGATTATGAGCGAAGGCCTGTACAAAGAGCTGCTGGGTGTGAGCTGCCACGAGCTATTCCATACCTGGAACATCAAGAGCATCCGGCCTGCCGAGATGCAGCCCTACGACTACAGCCGCGAAAACTACTTCCGCACCTGCTTCATCGCGGAGGGCATTACCACTTATTACGGGGAATACCTGCTGGCGCGTAGCCACGTGCGCACACCAGAGCAGTATTTTGATGAGTTAAACACCGTGCTGCGCAAGCATTTCGACGATGCCGGCGGCGAGAATCTTTCCCTAGCCGATGCTTCTATGGACCTCTGGCTTGATGGCTACAAATCTGGGGTGCCCGACCGCAAGGTGTCGGTGTACCATAAAGGCGCTTTGGCGGCTCTGATTCTGGACCTTACCATCCGGCAGCTGTCTAGCCACGCCCGCAGTCTCGACGACGTGATGCGGCGGCTGTACGAGGAGTTTGGCAAAACCGGCATTGGTTACACTGAGGCCGATTATATCCGCCTTGTAAATGAAGTGGCGGGGCGCAACATGCAGGCTTATTTCGATAAATTCATTTACGGCACCGCCCCGCTCACCGACCCCTTAAACAAAGTGCTGCACACCGTGGGCTGCCAGCTGTTGGTAGCTGAGAACGGCTCGGCTTCAGAAGGCACATTTGGTTTCCGCACGGTGGTGAAGAACGAGCGCACCGAGGTAAGTGCCATCTGGCCGAACTCGCCGGCGGCGCTGGCCCTGACCGTGGACGATGAGATTGTGGCCGTAAACGGCCGGCGCGTCGACATGAACCTGCAGTCGCTGCTAAACGACGGGGCCGCGAGCTACGAAGTCAGTGTGTTTCGCCAGAGCCGGCTGCTGACCGTGACCCTGGCCGCAATGCCGGGAGTTAGCTTTGGCCAACGATACGCGGTGAACAAGCTAGAGGTGGCTGACACAGCCCAACAGGAAGGATTCAGCAAATGGATAGGGTGGAATTTCTAGTCCGGTGACTGCATAAAAAAGCCCCTTCAATTAGATTGAAGGGGCTTTTTATTTTATAACGACAGATTAGTTGGCTTTTCGACCCGGGCCTTTCTGACTTTTATCAACCGACATAGGCGAGTTGCCCTGCGGGTTACTGCGTGGCTTATTTACCTGCGAGTGGATAATGTCATTGACGTTACCACCCGGCTGGTTGCCCTTGATTTGGTTACCCGAAACAGTAATATGGTTCTGGTTGGCATTCTGGGTAATGGTGCTATCGCTACCCAAGACACCGGCCTCTACCGAAGCCGGAGGATTATTAGAAGCAGTAGGAGGATTCAGCGCATCGGGGCCCATGGGCGAGCCTGGGTCCTTCTTATGTTCAGACGAGTCGTTCTGTTTGTTCTTAGACATGGCAGTGAAGTCAGAGGGAAAGGCTGACAAGGTTTTTACCCTTGTTCCAAGCTTTTGGTTGCCTCTTTGGGGCATAGTCACAAGTTAAGAGCGTTCTGGCTTCTAACTTTTAACTCCCAAATCTTACCCATTAACTCTGCTTACTCCACGTTGGCCACAGCCGACATAGGTACCACGCGCACCAGTTCGGCAAACTGGGCTTCGCGAGCTTCAACCTCTTCATCAGTGAGGTTGAGCAGACGCTCCGTACCAAACTTCTCGACACAGAACGAAGCCATGGCCGAACCGTGGATGACGGCGCGCTTCATGTTTTCGAAGCTGATGTCGTCGGTAGCGGCGAGGTGACCGATGAACCCGCCCGCGAACGTGTCGCCGGCACCGGTTGGGGCAAACACTTCTTCTAAGGGCAGCGCTGGGGCGTAGAACACCTTGCTTTTGTGGAAGAGCAGGGCACCGTGCTCGCCCTTCTTGATGATGAGGAACTTGGGGCCCATGCCCATGATTTTCTTGGCAGCCTTCACCAGCGAGTACTCGCCGCTGAGCTGGCGGGCTTCCTCGTCGTTGATGCTGAGCACGTCTACCATTTCGATAGTGGCGATGAGGTCTTCTAGGGCAATGTCCATCCAGAAGTTCATGGTGTCCATCACAATCAGCTTGGGACGGTTTACCAACCGCTGAATGACTAGGCGCTGTACCTGCGGCGCCAGGTTGCCCAGCATGAGGTATTTGCAATCCTGGTAGCTATCGGGAATGATGGGGTCGAAATCGGCCAGCACATTGAGCTCGGTTACGAGGGTTTCGCGCGAATTGAGGTCCTGCGAGTACTTGCCCGACCAGAAAAACGACTTCTCGCCCTGCTTCACCTGCAGGCCTTCTACGTCTACTCCGTGCTCTTCGAGCAACATGATGTCGGACTGCGGGAAGTCTTCGCCAACCACGGCTACCAGTTTCACAGGCTTCAGCGAATAGGAAGCCGAGAGGCTGATGAAAGTAGCGGCACCGCCGATGATTTTGTCGGTTTTGCCGAAGGGCGTTTCGATGGCGTCGAACGCAACGCTGCCGATGACGAGAAGACTCATGTAGCTGGATTGTAGTGAGAGTGAACAGCCGTACTAAGACGGAAATAAAGCAAGCAACAAAAAAGTCCCCGGAAAATTTCCCGGGGACTTCTTAAATGGGTAAATAATGGGGCTCGAACCCACGACCTTCGGAATCACAATCCGACGCTCTAACCAGCTGAGCTATATCTACCGTGTTGGTTTTGGTGGTGCAAAGATAGAAAAGGAAGCCGAAATGGACAAAAAAAGTTCTGAGGCGCGTTGATTTGGTACCCATAGCTCAGCTTGACGCTCATTTTTCACTCATCTCCAAGCCGCGCGCTTCAAAATCCCGACCTTTGCAGGATGGAACCCAATACCACCCCATCGTTCAACGATTTTAAACTCAACAAACAACTTCTTAGCGCCGTGGCCGAAGCTGGCTTCACAGAACCTACGCCGGTACAGCAGCAGACCATTCCGCTCCTTCTGGCTGGGCACGACGTGCTGGGCATCGCCCAAACCGGCACCGGCAAAACAGCGGCCTTTGGTTTGCCCCTGCTCATGAAAGTGAAATATGCTCAGGGGACCAACCCCAGGGCCTTGGTGCTGGCGCCTACCCGCGAGCTAGCCATGCAAATTGAAACGCATTTGAAGGCGCTGGCGGTGAACACCGACCTGCGGATTTTTGCTATTTACGGCGGCTTGGGTCCCAAAACTCAGATTGAGACCATTGCCGAGGGCGTGGATGTACTCATTGCTACACCGGGCCGGTTGATGGAAATCTACCTGAAAGGTGCTTTGGTGCTTCGGGACTTGAAAACCTTCGTGATGGACGAGGCTGACAAGATGATGGACATGGGCTTTATGCCCCAGATTCGGCGCATTTTGGAAATCATTCCCCGCAAGCGGCAGAACGTGCTGTTCTCGGCTACCATGCCGGAAAGAGTGACGCTGCTGAGCGAGGAGTTTCTGGAGTTTCCGGTGCGCGTGGAGGTCAGCCCCCCGGCCAAAACTGCTTCAACGGTGACCCAGACGCTGTACCAAGCGCCCAACCTGCTCACCAAAATCAACCTGCTGAATTTTCTGCTGTACCGCGACGCGGATACCATGACGCGAGTGCTGCTGTTTACGCGAACCAAGGAGCACGCCGACCAGGTGGCTCACTTTCTGGAGCGCAAGGCGCCCGCTGGCGAGGTGCGCGTGATTCACGGCAACAAGGGCCAGAACGCCCGAATCAACAGCATGGACGCTTTCCGGGCTGGCGAGGTGCGCTACATGGTGGCCACCGACGTAGCCGCGCGGGGCATTGATGTGCCGCAGGTGACGCACGTTATCAATTTCGACGTGCCGATTGTGCACGATGACTACGTGCACCGCATTGGGCGCACGGGTCGGGCTCAGCACATCGGGGCCGCCATCACCTTCGCCAACGAGGCGGAAATGGTGCACATCGGCGAAATCGAGCAGCTTATCAATCAGAAAATCGAAGTGCTGCCGCTGCCCGAAGAGGTAGTGATAGAAGAAACGCCTTTTGAGGAACAGCAGAAAATGGGCCGCGAGCTCGACGAGCGGCGCAAAAAGCTGGACCCCACGTTTCAGGGCGCATTCCATGAAAAGAAAGAGTGGATTAAGCCCGGCGTAACCATCGACAAGCGCACTGGGAAGCCATTTAAAGAAGGCCAGAAGAAGAGCACCAAGGGCTCGAAGGCCAACGTAGGCAAGAAAGGCGGCTCGAACCCCGGCGTGAAAGCCATTAAGGCGCGGAAGCGGCGCTAATGCTGTAGTGGCCGGTTGCTTGTTGTCCGTTTATGTGACTCCTGACAGCGAGCAACCGACTATTATCGGCCGAACATGTGCCCGAAATGGATGCTGGCGAAAGTGAGTGCTCCGCCCCAAAAAAGGGCGCTCCAGAGCATGTGCAGCACAATGCGCTGGCGCGGCACGCCCAATAGCGTAGCGATGACCGTGCCGCCAATGGGTGAAAGCAATATGGGTGTGAGAAAGGCGATGCCTCCCATCCCAAATTTGCGAAACACCTTGATGATGTTGCGGGAGCGTTTTGTGAAGATGGGCTCGCGGCGCAGGCGCCGCTGCTTCTGACGGTGCTGCATCCAGACGCGGCCGATGCCCGAGAAGACAAATACGCTGGTCATCATGCCACCCACGGTGAGTGCCAGGGTCGCCCAAAAGTTCAGGCCCATAGAAGCTCCGGCCAGCGGGCCACCCAAAAACTTGACCGTGCTCAGCAAGAACACAGAAGCGAATTTAAAGGCGGGATGAACCAAAACGAGGTGGAAAAGCAGACTGTGAAACGGGGGGGTGTGATGCGGGGTGGGCGCCCTACAAAGATACCCGCTTTCTGTGGTCTGGGTTCCTTAACATAAGCTGAGCCATAGCTTATGGCGCCTATAGCTTGCTGCCGTAAGAAAGGTCGCCGGCGTCGCCCAGGCCGGGAATGATGTAGGCTTGGTCATTCAAACGCTCGTCGATGGCCGCTACCCAGAGGTTAGCTTCGGGGATTTCGCGGGCCACGTAGGCCAGGCCCTCGGGTGAGGCAATGACAGCGGCGATGTGTACCTGCCGCGGCGTGCCGAAGCGCAGCATGGCCCGGTAGGTTTGCACGAGGCTTTTGCCGGAGGCCAGCATGGGGTCGGCTAGAATTAGCACTCGCTCATCGAGGCTGGGCGCGGACAGGTAATCGACCTGTACCTGCACTTGGGCCGTGCCCTCGATGCGGTAAGCCGCGACGAAGGCGCTGGGCGATTGGTCGAAGTAGTTGAGGAAACCTTGGTGGAAAGGCAAGCCCGCGCGGAGCACGGTGGCGAGGATGGGAAAGTCGTGAAGCAGTTTGCCAGTGGTTTCGGCCAGGGGCGTCTGGATGACCTTGTCGGTGTAGCTGAGGTGGGCGCTGATGCGGTAGGCAATGATTTCTCCTAGGCGTTGTAGGTTGCGGCGAAAACGGAGGCTGTCCTTCTGCACCTCTTTGTCGCGCAGCTCGGCCAGGAAGTGGTTGGCAATGCTGGGTTCGGCACACACCACGTGCACATTGGCCAGCGTGTCGGCGGCATCGGTGGTAACGGCGGGCACAGAAGCAGCGGCCGAAGCAGTAGGAAGTGAAGTTTTGGCCATGCTGGAAAGAAGTTGGAAAGTGAAGGCGGGAAAGAGGGCCAGCCGGAGCCCCGAAGTTGGCAAAAAAACCGGGGGCGGGCAAGAAATGCCGGGGGAATTCGTCTGTACCACCCCCTGCCCTGGCCACGCCAAATGGGCCCATTGAGGGCCCCGGCGGAGGCCGAGCTTATCCTTGCCAACGGCCCGCTGCGTAGGTTTGTTAAGAAATAACCGCCCTTATGTTTTATTGGGTCGCGCCGTTTCGTTTTTTAGGAAGACTATCTGTATTTATGCATAAAGCTCTGCTTCTGATTTCTGCACTGGGGCTGCTGGCTGGCCCTTTGGCCGCCCAAACGGCGCCCACGCCCCCCGCAGAACCGGCTACGCCTACGACACCAACCCAAGAGGAAAAATCGCCCTGGCTGATTTTTGACCAGCCTTTGGATAGCCTTCCCTCTACGCGCAGCAAAGCGACGCGCGAACGCCCCCTTCGCGAAAAGGCGCTACGCACTAGCGCAACGCAGCAGCGTAGCGCGTCGGGCAATAGAGTAGAAGCTACCCAGGGGGCTAACTACGTACCCCTCGACCAAGACACTTACCGCCTGATTGACCGTTACGCCATCAAGTTCGGCGCTGATTCGCTGCATGACCCGCACACCAGCGTGCGGCCCTACAGCCGCATTGGCGTGGCCCACCTGGCCGAGCGCATGCTATCGCCGGACAGCACGCAGGCCTACGGCAACGGCAGCCTTTCCCGCGCCGACCGCTTTAACGCGCAGTATTTATTGAAAGACAACTGGGCCAACTCTGAGTTTGGCGCAGAAGCCAACGAGAGCGAGCGGCCCATCCTGAGTTACTTCTACCGCAACCAGACTGACCTGTACCACGTCGTAACGCCGGATTTCACCCTGCGCGTTAACCCAGTGCTGCTGCTGCAAGCCGGCCGCGACAACAAAATTGACGGCTTGCGCTACGTGAACACCCGCGGTGTGCACTTGGAAGGCACCATCGACCAGCGGTTGGGCTTCTACACGTTTCTGGCCGAAAACCAGATGGCGGTGCCGCAGTACGTGCAAGACCGAATTCAGCGCGACCAAGTGGTGCCCCACGAAGGCTATTGGAAGTATTTCAAGACAGTGGGGGGCAGTCAGTACGACTTCTTCACGGCGCGGGGCGGCATTACATACGCGGCCACCAAGCACATCAACCTACAACTGGCCCACGACCGCAACTTCATCGGCAACGGCTACCGTTCGCTTATTCTCTCGGACTACAGCGCGCCGTATTTCTTTCTAAAGATTAACACCCGCATCTGGAAGTTCAACTACCAGAACCTCTTCTCAGAACTCACCGCTGAGCGCAAAAACGAAGACCAGGTGTACCCTAAGAAGTACATGGCGATGCACCACCTGAGCTTCGATGTGACGCCTAACCTCAACATCGGCGTGTTTGAAGGCACCATTTTGGGCGGAAGCGCCGGGCGTGGCGGCTTTGAGCTACAGTACCTGAATCCACTTATTTTCTACCGGGCCATCGAACAGAATGTGGGCTCGCCCGACAACGCCATTCTGGGCCTGGACTTTAAGTGGAACATTCTTCACACCGCGCAACTCTACGGCCAAGTGGTGCTCGACGAATTTAAGTTGAGTGAGATACGGGCCAGCAACGGCTGGTGGGCCAACAAACAGGCGGCTCAGGTAGGTGCCAAGTACATTGACGTGGCCGGTCTGCGCAACGTTGACCTGCAGGTGGAGTTCAACTACATCCGTCCCTTCATGTACCAGCACGCCGACATTTACACCAATTACCAGCACTACCAGCAGCCCCTGGCCCACCCCATGGGCGCCAACGTGGCCGAAATCCTGGGCGTACTCAGCTACCAGCCCCTTCCCCGTCTGATGCTGGTGGGCAAAGCTTTTTACTCGCAGCAGGGCCTGGACTTAAATGATGCCGATGCCGACCTGCAGAACTACGGCGGCAACGTGCTCAAATCCTACAACACCCGCGTGAGTGAGTTTGGCAACGAAACGGCACAGGGCAACAAAAGCCGCCTGCTACACGCCGACTTCACGGCCACTTACCAGCCGCGCCTCAATCTGTTTCTGGATGCTAAACTGATTGGTCGCAAGCAGACCTTTACTCACACGCCTGCCCGCAATGGCAACGAGGTATATGCTTCGCTGGCATTGCGCTGGAACATCGCGCAGCGGCTCCACGAGTTTTAAACTATGGCTGCGACCACTCTCCTCTACCGCCCCGTTAATCAGCAGGAACTGGACCTGATTGCCGCACTGGCCTGGGAAGCTTTTCCGCCGCGCCTGCCAGAGCAACCCATCTTTTATCCGGTGCTGAACGAGGAATATGCTACCCAAATCAGCCGCGACTGGAATGTGCCTTATTACGGTGTGGGATATGTGGTGCGCTTTGCTGTGGGTGCGGAGTACCTGAAGCAGTTTCCGGTTCAGAACGTGGGCGACCAGCAGCACGATGAGCTATGGGTGCCCGCGGAGGAACTAGCCGTTTTCAATCAGCACATTGAGGGGCTGATTGAAGTAATAGCCGAGTTTCGGCGTTCTTAAAGTCGCTCGAAGCGCTTCCGTAAATGAAAACCTACCTCCGCATTCTCCAGTACGCGCGGCCCATCGCTGATTTTCTGCCGTTGTACCTGGTATACACGCTGCTGACCATTTTTTTTAGCATCGGCAACTTCACGCTCATCATTCCGCTGCTGGACGTGCTCTTCGACACGACCAAGGCTACCGTGGCCGACGCGCCCACGGCATTGCCCGCGTTTTCGCTCAGCATCGCCTACGTTACCGGCGCGTTCAAATACTATTTTGGCCAGATTATCGCCGAACACGGCCGCATTGGGGCGCTCACATTTGTGTGCCTTGTGGTGGTGGCATCGGTGTTTTTCAGCAACCTGTTCCGCTACCTCAGCTTGCGGCTGATAGCCCGGGTGCGGGCCCGCGTTATCCGGGGGCTACGCCTCGACTTGTACCAGCGCATTTTGCAACTGCCCCTCAGCTTCTTCAGCGGCGAGCGCAAGGGCGACCTCATGTCGCGCTTCACTAACGACGTGCAGGAAGTAGAAACCTCGGTGGTCAATACCCTGACCGGCGTTATTCGCGACCCGCTGACTATCGTTTTCTACTTCGTGGTGTTGTTCACGATGTCGACTCAGCTCACGCTGTTTTCGCTGATTTTACTGCCGATTTCGGGGGGCATCATTGCCACTGTGTCTAAGCGGCTGCGGCGGCAGGCCAAGCAAAGCCAGAAGACGCTGGGCACGATGCTGTCGGTGATTGACGAAACGCTGGGCGGAGTGCGCGTCATCAAGGCGTTTAATGCCCAGAAGTACATTCTTGGCAAGTTCATGGACCAGAACGACCAGTACGCCCGCACGTCGCGCAGCATCGACAACACGCGGGACTTGGCTTCGCCCTTCTCCGAGTTTGCGGGGGTGACGGTGGTGGCGGGTTTGCTCTACTTTGGCGGGGTGATGGTGCTGGGCGGACAATCGGACCTGACGGCGGCCAAGTTTATCGGCTACATCATCCTGTTTTCGCAAGTTCTTACGCCTGCCAAGGCCCTGTCATCCTCGTTTGGCAACATCCAGCGCGGTTTGGTGGCGGGCGAGCGAGTACTGAGCATTATCGATACCGAACCGGCCATTCGCGACCGGCCTAATGCGGCCGTGCTGCCACCTTTCGAACACGAGATTGAGTTTCAGAACCTGCAGTTCAGCTACGGCGAAACCCCGGTGCTGTTCGATGTAAACCTGAAAATCCGCAAGGGCAGCACCGTAGCGCTGGTGGGCTCAAGCGGCGGCGGCAAAAGCACGCTGGCTGACCTGCTGCCGCGCTTTTATGACCCCAGCGCCGGCCAAATCCTGATTGACGGTCACGACCTGCGGGCCTGTACCCTGCACTCGGTGCGCGACCAAATGGGCATTGTGACGCAGGAAAGCATCCTGTTCAACGACTCCATCTTCAACAATATCCGTTTCAATACCGAGGCCACAGAAGCCGAAGTAATTGAAGCCGCCAAGATTGCCAACGCCCATGAATTCATTGTGGCCAGCCCCGAGGGCTACCAGACGGTGATTGGCGACCGGGGCTCGCGCCTCTCGGGCGGGCAGCGGCAGCGGCTCAGCATTGCCCGCGCCATTCTGCGTAATCCGCCCATTCTGATTTTAGACGAAGCGACCTCGGCGCTCGACACCGAAAGCGAAAAACTTGTGCAGGAAGCCTTGCAGCGACTGATGCAAAACCGCACCTCGCTCGTGATTGCCCACCGTTTGAGCACCGTGCAGCACGCCGATGAAATTGTGGTGCTGCAGCATGGCCGCATTGTGGAGCGTGGCACTCACGATGAGTTGGTGCAACGCCAGGGCGGCGTATACCAACGCCTCAGCTCCATGCAAACCAACGCCGCGCTGGTGTAGTTTTTATCATCTAACCATCCGGCGGTAGGACCGGTGTCGATTACTTATCTGTTACGTTGCATTTATGCTTGGTAAAAATCCCTTCCGCTGGCTTTTGTTCATTGTCCTATTCATTGTCATAGCGAAGCTGTTCTATAACCTGGGCTACCGGGCCGTTACCCAGAAGTTTGGGCCGAAGGTGGAAACGCCCCGGTCTACTACCCGGGCCAACCGCGAAGCGGAAGGGTTGCGGGGCGTGACCATCGACCCGGCCGACTCGGCGGAAGCTGCTCAGATGACCGCGCCAGCCAAATAGCTCGTTTAATAAGCGCTAATTTGCGGCTGTCTCCGTTGGGCTGCATTTCGCGCCCTTACTTGTTCTCACCCTAGCTCATTTCGCCATGCTTGCCCTCAAACGCATTGTTACCGTCGCAGTAATGATTTACCTGCTGCTGGCGCTGTTGTTCGTTCTTGTTCCCGCGGTGCGCACCTCCGTGATGGGCATGGGCACCGGCCTGTCGGTGCTGGAGCAGGAGCGGCAATTCTATTACACCATGTTTGTGGTGGGCGCCGTGCTCCTTGCGCTGCATCTAATCACTGAGAACCTGGACAGCGTCCTGCTACGTCGTTCCGTGAGCCAGCACGAAATGCGGATTAATGAGCTTAAAGCCAAGCTCTATGACCTGCAGCAGCGTGCTTCGGCGCCGGTGGGCGTGCCCACGGCTCGCACCATCGATGGACGCGTTACCGATGCGCCTGTGGTAGAAAGCCGCCCGGCCAGCCCGGTTACCATTACCGAGCTTCATTCTCCTAACGCCGCGCCCCAGACTACCTCCCCGCAGAACGACCCCAGCCTGCCCAACACGCCGCCAGTCGACCGCCAACCGCTGTAAATTTGCCTGCCTGGGGTGCTGGTGCATGCCAACAGTCAGGTTGAAGCCTGCTAACCAACCTTCAGCCGGCTCCTGACGACTCAACCCCGAATATTCTTTTAAGTGTCCGATACACCCCTGCTCCCTGACCTCATACGCGCTGAATTGACTGAAGCACGCGACGTGCTCGACCGGTTCTTATCAGCGCCGGCCAATTTGGCTCGTATTGCGGAGGCCGCCGAGTTGATGTCCCGCAGCCTGCGCAACGGCGGAAAAATCCTGTCCTGTGGCAACGGCGGCAGCCTCTGCGACGCCCAGCACTTCGCCGAAGAACTCAGCGGCCGCTACCGCGCCGACCGCCGCGCCCTAGCCGCCATCGCCATCACCGAAGCCTCGCATATGACCTGCGTAGCCAACGATTACGGGTTCGAGTTTGTGTTCAGCCGCTTTGTTGAGGCCCTGGGGCGTTCGGGCGATGTCCTCTTAGCCATCAGCACCAGCGGCAACTCACCCAACGTGTTGCGCGCCGCCGAAGCAGCCAAAGCCGCCGGTATGCTGGTGGTATCGCTGACCGGCAAAGACGGCGGCAAACTGGCCAGCATCAGCGATGTGGACATACGGGCGCCGCATTCGGGCTTTGCCGATAGAATTCAGGAAATCCACATCAAGGTGATTCACATCCTGATTATGTTGATTGAGAAGCTGGTGCTGTAAATCCAGCCCAAGGCCAGCGCAGTTGAGGGTTAATTGGCCGGCCATTCGCGCTGCGTGGCTTAAATTGCTGGGCTTATCTCTACCACTTATTCAACTAGGCTCCCATTTAAAGTCGGAGTTACCACCATGCTCACCAAAACCTTCGGCTCGGCCGTGCAGGGCGTCAACGCCTACACCATCATTATTGAAGTGGTGGTTTCGGCCGGTACTGGGTTTAACGTAGTGGGGCTGCCGGACAATGCCATCAAGGAAAGCCAGCAGCGCATTGAAGCGGCCATGAAATTCCGAGGCTACCGGATGCCCCGCACCAAAGTAGTCGTGAACATGGCCCCTGCCGATATCCGCAAGGAGGGCGCAGCCTATGATTTGCCCATTGCGCTGGGCATTTTGCACGCTTCCCAGCAGCTCAATACCGAGCGCCTGAACGAGTACGTCATCATGGGCGAGATGTCGCTTGATGGTGAGTTACGGCCAATAAAGGGGGTGCTGCCCATTGCCATTCAGGCCCGCAAGGAGGGCTTCAAAGGCATTATTCTGCCCATGGAAAATGCCGAGGAGGCAGCCATTGTCAATAACCTTGACGTGATAGCCGTGGCGAGCATGCAGGAGGCCATCGACTTTTTTGAGGGCCGGCTGGAAATTGTGCCGACGAAAGTTGATACCCGCGACTTATTCCTCCATGCCGTCAACAAATACACCGCGGACTTTGCCGATGTGCAAGGCCAGGAAAACATCAAGCGGGCGCTGGAAATTGCCGCGGCCGGTGGTCATAACGTCATCATGATTGGACCACCCGGCGCGGGCAAAACCATGCTGGCCAAGCGCCTACCTAGCATTTTGCCACCGCTTAGCATGCAGGAAGCGCTTGAAACCACCAAGATTCACTCCGTGGCAGGCAAGCTGGCGGGCGGCGGGCTGTTGAGCACACGGCCGTTTCGGGCACCGCATCATACCATTTCGGACGTGGCGCTGGTAGGCGGAGGCAGCAATCCACAGCCGGGGGAAATCTCGCTTTCGCACAACGGTGTACTGTTTTTGGATGAGTTGCCGGAGTTTAAACGCACGGTGCTCGAAGTGATGCGCCAGCCGCTCGAAGAGCGCCGGGTAACAATTTCGCGGGCCAAAGTCAGCATCGAATTTCCAGCCAACTTCATGCTGATTGCGAGCATGAACCCTTGTCCCTGTGGCTATTATAATCACCCAGAAAAGGAATGCGTGTGTGGCCCCGGGGTCGTGCAGAAGTATTTGAACAAGGTTTCGGGCCCGTTGCTCGACCGCATCGACCTGCACGTGGAAGTCACGCCCGTGACGTTTGACCAGATGACAGAGACGCGCAAGGCCGAAACCAGCGCCGAAATTCAGCCACGCGTCGATAAGGCGCGGCAGGTGCAGGAGACGCGCTTTAAAGAATACCCCGACGTGCATTCCAACGCCATGATGCCGCCCCAGATGGTAAAAGACATCTGCGAGATTAACCCCGCGGGCCGCATGCTGCTGAAAACCGCCATGGAGCGCCTGGGCCTTTCGGCCCGCGCCTACGACCGGATTCTGAAAGTGGCCCGCACCATCGCCGACCTGGCGGGCACCGAGGAAATTCAAATTCAACACCTGGCCGAAGCCATTCAATACCGCAGCCTCGACCGCGAGGGCTGGGCCGGCTAACTTTATATGTACAAGTCACTCGTCAAACCCGCCCTGTTTACCCTCGACGCCGAGCGCGCCCACCACTTTGTTTTCGATAACCTGCGGCGGGCCGCCCGCGTGCCGGGCGCCAAGGCCATGTTAAGAGGGCTGTACGACTTTCAACACCCCAGCCTGGAGCGGGAAGTGTTTGGCCTGAAGTTCCCCAACCCGGTGGGCTTGGCGGCGGGGTTTGATAAGAACGCCGCCCTGACCGATGAATTGGCAACGCTGGGCTTTGGGTTTGTGGAGATTGGCACCGTGACGCCCCGGCCCCAATCAGGAAACCCGCAGCCGCGCTTGTTCCGACTGCCGCAGGACGAGGCCTTGGTGAACCGCATGGGCTTCAACAACGACGGGGCGGCGGTAGTGGCGGCGCGGCTGGCCCGGCGCCAGAACCGCCAGCTGCTCATCGGCGGCAACATTGGCAAGAACAAGGACACGCCCAACGAGCGGGCTGCCGAGGACTACGTGGCGTGTTTTGAGGCGCTGGCCGAGGTAGTCGACTACTTCGTGGTGAACGTGAGCTCGCCCAACACGCCCAACCTGCGCCAGCTGCAGGAGAAGAAGCCGCTGATTGACCTGCTGCAGCAGGTGCAAGAGGTGAATTTGAGCCGGGCCACTCCCCGGCCGTTGCTGTTGAAAATCGCGCCCGACCTGACCGATTCGCAACTCGACGACATCCTGGAAATAGCCCGCGAAACCAAGCTCAGCGGCCTGGTAGGCACCAATACCACCATCAGCCGCGACAACCTCCAAACCAATGCTACCCACGTGGCAGCCCTGGGCGCCGGCGGCCTGAGCGGCCGGCCTTTGCGGGCACGGGCCACGGAAGTTATTCGCTACCTGCACCAACGCAGCCATGGCGAGCTTCCCATTATCGGCGCCGGCGGCATTCACTCAGCCGCCGATGCGCAGGAGAAACTGGCGGCGGGCGCGTCACTGGTGCAGCTGTACACCGGTTTTATTTACGAAGGCCCGGCGCTAGTGAGCCGGATTAACAAAGCGTTGGTTCCTTAATAGTGTTGCATGAGCTTAGCAACAACGTTGCTTTTCTTCCTGAGCTAGCGAACAGCACTTCGAAAAAACAACCCGTGCTAATGCACAAGTACTGGCCGCACTAGAGCCGTGCCCCTATCCTGAACTCAACTACATCGGCTGCGCCACGGTGAATTTTTAAATCGACCGCTCCAAATGCCACGTTGGTGAATTGATATTTTAGTCCCAACCGCTCGTAGTAGAACGTGGCCGATTTGTAGGGATTGTACACGTAAATGCCCACGTGCGATACAAAAGCCAGGCGCCCAAACAGCAGCTCGTGGCCCACGAATACGCCGGCCTTTTTCACGTCGGGCTGCTTGATGCCGGCACGGGTGGTGTCTTTCAGCTGGGCTTTTAGCGACTTATCGTAGAAGCCCTCGGCACCTGCTACCAAGTTGGATTTGCGATTGACGCGCCGGCCCACGGCCGCCGTTATGGAATGCACCAAGTACTTCTGGCGGTCGCTTTCGGAGCGCTGCTTGTAGCCCAGGCTGGTGCTCACGTTGTAGAAGGTCTGGCCTAGGTCGGCGGGGGCAGGCGCACTGACGTTCACTCGGGGAGCCGCGCGGAATTCGTGGTAATTGAGGCCCAGCACCAGCGTGGGCAGGTTGGCCCCCAGATTAGGCTTGGTAGTAGCGCCATTGGAAAAATGGTTCAGGCCAAGCCCTGCCAATAGACCGAGGTGGGGTGTGAGAGCATAATCGTACTCAAGTCGAAACTGCAGGGTGGCATTAAAGGCCGAACTGGCCATGTTGTTTTTGTGATTGGTTTCGCGATTGTAAGGATTGGTGAGATAGGCTAGGCCCGTGCCAAGGCGGAAGCTCAGGTCGTGCCTAGGCCCGTGCGAGAACGATTTGTTGATGTAGGGGCTAACCGCCAGCGCATGGCCCAGGATGGGATTATGGAAGTCGTAGTAAATGAATGCTACTCCCACCTTGGGGTACTTATACCAGCCGTGCCAGGGCGCAGCGCCAGTTGTTTGCCGCTGAAAGTTTAACTCGAAGCCCGTGGGGTGCGAGGTCACCAAATGACGGATGGCGGGGGTGTGCGCCATGATGATGCTGCCCTGCGCATACGCCCCCACTATCAAGGGGGCACGCACAGGCACCTCTTCTGCAGTGTGCTCTTGCGCCCGCACGGCAATGCTCAAGCTGCAACTCAGCACCAGCAGAGCGAGCCATCCGCGACGAAAAAGGCAGTAAGTCTGTGGGGTCATGAATTTGCAAGTAGGCATCAAAAATAGAAATCTAATCAAATTCTAATCTCGGCCGAAAGCCCTACTTCATTGGGACTCGTTCGGTTCGATAAGTCGTACAGCCTGAGTTATTTTGGCAAAAATGACGATTTGGCCAAAAAAGCCAGAATACCCAGAGTCAACCCTGACAGCGAAAACCTCGTGCAACTGCACTGCATCACCGTCGTTAGATGGCGAGGACTTACCCTCGATAAAGTTTTTATCCACCCAATTTTTTATTCTGTCCACTATGAAAAAAATTGCTCTATCCCTTGGGCTGCTGGCCGGCGTAGCCGGTGCTGCCAATGCCCAAACTGCCCCCCGTTTCGGCCTCAAGGCCGGTGTTGTAGCCGCCAACGTTAACGGCAAAGATGCCGATGCTCGCTTTGGCGACAACACCCAGAACCGCTTTGGTTTCCAAGCCGGTATTACCACCACCTCCACCATTGGCGTTGGCAACCTGGTGCAATTTCACCCCGAGCTGCTGTATTCGCAGAAGGGTTTCCAATACAAGCAGGGCGGAGCCAACCAAAGAACCACGCTGCACTACCTCGATGTGCCCTTGCTGATGCGCCTGAACGCCGCCGGCCTTCTGTTTGAAGCCGGACCGCAGGCGGGCTACCGCATTGGCCAGTCTACGAAGGGAGACGTGGGCCTGCCCACCGGCAACACCCGTCGCTTCGACCTAGGTTACGTTGTTGGCGTAGGCTATGAGTTGGCCAGCGGCCCCAACATTGGAGTGCGCTACAACGGTGGCCTCCGTAGCCTCTACGGCGATGCCCGGGTTCTCAACTCCGTATTCCAGTTCCAGTTGGGTTTCGCGTTCCCCGGCCGCAGCTAAGGCCTTAGGCTAAGGCAACAGTTAGTTTGAAAAAGCCCGGCTCCCATAAGTGAAGCCGGGCTTTTCTGTAGCTAGGCCAACCGGCTCTCGCCTCAATGGACGGCGGGGTAAGTGGGGCAAAAATGCAGCTTGGTTTAATGGCCTTCTGAAAATCGAAGACCTTGATATGCTTGTTGAGCAAGCTGACACAGGCAGTTCAAATCGCGCCCAAAGCTCAGTTGCAGGGCACCCAGGACCGGCTCTGAACTGCAACAGAATCAAGATGGGAGCAGAGCTGACAGCACAAGCATGCCTTGGTTTTATTGCGCCTCCTTATGGCTGAGTGAAATGCCTGAGGGTCGCCTGCTTAACTCATGTTTTCAGGCCCTTAGCCAGATGCTGCCAGGCATTAAATGCCCGTTAAATATTACTTATTATGCAACCTTCTTCCTCGTTTGCACGGTAAGAGGCCCGAATTCACCGGCAAATAAATTGAGAACCGGTGAACGACCTATTCATTTTAGTTAACCTTCAATTAGCATTATCTGCCATGAAAAAGATTGCAGTACTAGGCTTGTCTCTTTTGAGCGTATCCGTTGCCCAAGCACAAGATGCAGGTGGCCCGCGCATCGGCGTAAAAGTTGGTGCCACCTACTCCAGCATTTCCGGCTCCAGCGTGTCGCAACTAGCTGGCCCCAATTTCGATTCGAGCCTAGGCTCCTATAAGTTGGGCTACAACGTTGGGGTTGGCACCAGCTTCCCGATAAGCAGCGATGGCTTCTTTTCTATTGCACCAGAGTTGATTTACAACCGCAAGGGCTATGAAATTGAGTCGAAGCAGAAAAGCGGTTTGCCCGCCGGTACTGCTTCAGTTGAATTTGAGCAGCAGCGCGTGTTGCACTACCTCGATGTGCCCATTTTGGCCAAAATCAACGCCGGGGGCCTGTTTTTTGAGCTAGGCCCCCAAGTTAGCTACTTGTTTGGTTCTAAGACCAAGCAGCAAACCACCACCAAGTACAACAACGGCGGCAAGGACAAGGTTGAGGACAACGGCACTTTCCAAGACTTCACGGGCGTATCGACCCGCGGGGATGGTTATAAATCCGACCTGGCCCAGTTCGACATCGCCGGCGTAGCCGGCATTGGCTACCAGAGCGAAGCCGGCCTAAGCCTGAACCTGCGCTACGCCCGCGGCTTCAACTCGTTGATTGATTCCAAAAATACCGACAACGAGCCTAAGGCATTCAACAATGCTTTTACTCTTCAGCTGGGCTACCTCCTGCCGCTGGGCCGCTAGGTCTCTCACCAGAAGCTAAGCTAAAAATTTAAAACGCTGGTTGCCGAATGGCAACCAGCGTTTTTTTTGTTGAAGGCGAATATTATGTTTTTTTTAATATATTCTATCACATTTAAAATCAGGCCACTTAAACATAATCCCATCTTATTGCCAAAGCAATACTTACTGCTAGCTCAGGGCTCATGTAAATACCAAGCTTATAATCTAGTATTTAGTTAAAAATTTACACATAGCTTTGCTGCGTAATTTCTTCCTCTCTCACCTTTTTCTCTCTCACACCCATGAAAAAAGTTATTTTATCCCTCGGCCTGCTGGCTGGCGTTGCCACTGCAGCCAATGCCCAAGAGGTTCGTTTCGGCCTGAAGGGTGGTGTTAACTATAGCACCATTACCACCGATGATAACGACGAAGACATTGAAAGCAAAATCGGCCTGCTGGGCGGTGCTTTTGCAAACTTCGGCCTAAGCGACCTGATTTCGATTCAGCCCGAAGTTCTGTATTCGCAGAAAGGCGCTCAATCGGAAAGCATGAACGACGCAAAGTTCAAGCTTAACTATATCGACGTTCCTGTATTGGTGAAAGTGAATGCTGGCGGCTTGTTCTTCGAAGGCGGTCCTCAAGTAGGTTTTCTGGCCGGCGCTAAGATTACGGACGGAACCACGTCGGTGGACGTGAAGGATAACTTCAAATCGGTTGATTTTGGCTATGCAGTAGGCTTGGGCTACCAAGCTGAGAGCGGCCCCATGATTGGCCTACGCTACAACGGTGGCATTACTAACATCAGTAAGGAAACCAGCGACAATGACAAAACTCGCAACAGCGCTTTCCAACTATATGTTGGCTTCGCATTCGGCGGTAGATAGGCTAGAGTTATAAGCTGAATTCAGCACTAAAAAAGCCCGTCTCTATAGCAGAGGCGGGCTTTTGGTTTGATTACAACCGCCTAGGTTAAGCGTACTGTAGCAATCAATCGTCTTTGGGAAGCAATCGGGTTGAGGCCGCGGCGGCGACTTATATTTGCATTTTTGGTGACTCTGCTACATTTTTCTCTCGCGCAGTAATCACAGTTGTAGTTTTGCGGCAGTATTCAATTTGCCGAATTATGAAAAAGTCAATTATTTCGCTTCTCCTCGTCGCTGGTCTGCACGGGGCGGCCCACGCTCAACGCGGCAACCTGGCCCTTGGGGTAAAGGCGGGGGCTTCACTGTCGCGCTTGGTAGGGGAAGACGCTAAGTCGCTGGAAAATATTTTCGGCTTTCACGCCGGCCTCCTTGCTAACCTTAGCCTTAGCAATCACATTGCCTTTCAGCCCGAGCTTTTGTATTCGCAAAAGGGCATGAAGCAGCCTAACAATAGCAGCCCTGTCATCGAAAAGCTCTACACTACCTACCGCTTTAATTACGTAGATGTACCCTTGGCCTTTCACGTCAACACCAACGGATTCTTTATTGAGGCCGGCCCACAAGTGGGCTTTCTAGTAAGTGCAAAATCAAAGTTTGGCAATGCCTCGACGGACATCGAGAGCCGCTACAACACCATCGATTTTGGCTATTTAGCCGGCCTGGGCTACCAGCGTAAATCGGGCCTGGGCGCGGGCCTGCGCTACAACGGTGCGTTCACCAACATCGGCAAGGAGAGTCTGCAGGGCTCTACTACTTACCAGGACCGGACACGAAATAGCGCGTTTCAGCTATACCTGACATACTCTTTTGGAAGGCGCTAAGCCCCGATAATGGTCATAAAAAAGCCCGGCTTCTTTTCAGAAGCCGGGCTTTGTCGTGATAGAAACTCCTTACTACTGCGCGGCTGCGTAGTTGCGGTAGAAATGCGGAATGGTTTCGATGCCCTTCAGGAAGTTGAACACCCCGAAATGCTCGTTAGGCGAGTGAATGGCATCGGAGTCGAGGCCGAAACCGAGCAGGACGGTATCCAGGCCCAACTCCGACTTAAACATGGCCACAATGGGAATGGAGCCGCCGCCGCGCGTGGGCACCGGGCGCTTACCGAAAGTGGTTTCCATGGCGTCGGCTGCGGCTTTGTAGGCCACCGAGTTGGTGGGCGTCACCACGGGCTCGCCGCCGTGGTGGGGGCGCACTTGTACGGTAACCCCGGCTGGGGCAATGCTGGTGAAGTGCTTCTGAAAAAGGTCCGAGATTTCGGCCGAGGTCTGGTGGGGCACCAGACGCATGGAGATTTTTGCGTGAGCCTGCGAGGCGATGACGGTTTTGGCGCCTTCGCCGGTGTAGCCGCCCCAGATGCCGTTCACGTCGAGCGTAGGCCGAATGCTGGTGCGCTCCATGCTGGAGTAGCCTTTTTCGCCGGCCGTGGCGGGCAGGCCAATGCTGGCTTTGAAGTCTTCTTCGGAGAAAGGGGCCTTGGCCATCTCGGCGCGCTCCTCAGCGCTTAGCTCGTCCACCTTGTCGTAGAAGCCGGGGATGGTGATGTGGCCGTTCTCGTCGTGCAGGCTGGCAATCATCTGGCAGAGGGCGTTGATGGGGTTCATCACGGCGCCGCCGTAGAGGCCGGAGTGCAGGTCGCGGTTGGGGCCAGTCACGGTCACTTCGTGGTAGCTCAGGCCGCGCAGGCCCACTTCGATGCTGGGCACGTCGTTGGCCAGAATACCGGTGTCGGAGATGAGGATGACGTCGGCTTTCAGCTTCTCTTTGTTGGCGCGCACAAAGATTTCGAGGTTGTTGGAGCCGATTTCTTCTTCGCCCTCGAACATGAACTTGATGTTGCAGGGCACGCCGCCCTGGCCATCGCGCATCATCATCTCAAAAGCCTTCACGTGCATATACACTTGGCCTTTGTCGTCGCAGGCGCCACGAGCGTAGATTTTCTCGTCCTTAATCACCGGCTCGAAGGGCGGCGAGGTCCACAGCTCGTAGGGGTCGGCAGGCTGCACGTCGTAGTGGCCATACACTAGCACGGTGGGCTTGCTGAGGTCGGTGAGGTAGTCGCCGTAGACGATTGGATTGCCGGCCGTGGGGCAGATTTCGACGTTGTTGACGCCGGCTTCTTCGAGGCGCATCCGGAGGTAGTCGGCAGCCCGCAGCACGTCGCCGTGAAACTTGGGGTCGGCCGAAACGGAGGGAATGCGGAGCCAGTCAATCAGTTCGTCGAGAAAGCGGGTTTGGTTGTCGGAAAGATAAGTGGCCATGCGAGGCTAGAGTTGAAGGATGATGGGTTGGGAACAGGGAAGTAAAAGTAGCGGGCGGGGCCGATACAGAAGCGGAACAGCAGGAGCTACTGCCGCGAGTCCAGCACCAGCTCTTTCAGCATCACATCCCCTAGCTTCCAGGCTTCGACCCAGTCTTTTTCCGGGCTTTCAAAAACAAGGATATACAGGGTGTCGGTCTTGGCATTGCCGATGGCCAGCTGGCAGATGATTTTGGGGTCCGCATCGGCCGGTGAGGCCCGGTAGCGAACCATGTACTTGTGAAAGAGGCCGTCTACGGTGGCTTGCTTTTCCAGCACTTCCAGGTTGGGACCAATGCCGGTGCGGGCGCTGAATGCCTTGGCATAGTCGGGCGCAGTCCGACCGGATTTGGCTTTTAGCTTCCGATTCACGTTGATGCTGACACCGGTTTGAAACTCGCCACCGTCCACAATTTCTTCCTGAGTGAGGAAGTAGGCGTTTGCATCTTTCTGCCCCTCGGGCTTGAAGTACCAGCCCTCGGGCATCAGCATGGCGCCTTTTATTTCGGGCAGTGCCTGCCAGGCAAAGCCAGCGGGCGGGGTACTCAGCTCGGCATTGTATTTCTGCGCAACCGCGGGCAGCGCAACGAGCAGCAAAAACAGAAAACGGAGCATAAAGGAGTGGAAAAGGAGTGAAATGACTGGTCGCTTGATATAGAACCGAAGAGCCGTTGTCAAATGCATTTGACTTCTATAGGCGCTGGTGCTGGCGCGCGTTTCTGACTGGCGACTTGGTTTGAGCCTCTGACTGGCCGCGTGAACGAGGCCCGACTGACCTCCGATTTAACCTTGAGCCAGAGGCTCAAAGCCATTTGGCAGCGCAACGAAAATGCGCGCCAGCAGCGGCTAAGCAGGCTCTTGTGAGAGCCACTCCCCAAGTTACTTTCGCCCAAACAGCGGCACCCGACTCTCGGTCCCGCTGCGCAACCGCCCAATATTGGCCCGGTGAGTATAAATGAGCAAGACAGCCAGCACAAACCCCACGTAGACCATGAAGGGCTGGGCCGGCCGGAACTGGGGCAGCAACTGTAGCAGCGCGAAGGTGAGGCCTGCCGTCATGCTGGCCAACGACACGTAGCGAAACAGCAGCAACATTACAATAAAGACCAGCAGGCACACGCCCACCGTAGCCGGTGCCACGCCCAGCATCATGCCTAGCACGGTGGCCACGCCTTTGCCGCCCCGGAATTGGGCAAAAATGGGATAGATGTGGCCCACAATGGCCAGCACGCCGCATGTCAGCTTGAAGTACAGCTCGTGCTCGGGAGCAATGGCCCCTTGGGTTACCAGCCACATCGGCAGTAAGTAGGCCGCTACAAATCCCTTCAGGGCATCAACGAGCAACACGGCAGAGCCAGCTTTGGGGCCCAGCACCCGAAAGGTGTTGGTGGCACCAGCGTTGCCGGAGCCATGCTTCCGGATATCGGCCAAGCCGAAGAAGCGGCGACCAACCCATAGAGCCGTCGGAATAGAGCCGAGCAGGTAGGCAGCCACGAGGGCGAGTAAGATGTAGAGATAGTTCATGCGGGGATAAATGTAGCGCGAAGCAACGACTACCGCATTTTGCCCATAAACGCAGAACGGCCATGCTAAGCATGACCGTTCGCTTTGCTGCCCTGCAGGGAAGCGCTTAGCTATCGCCGAAGGGGTCCTCTGTTCCTTTCTTCTTGCGTTTCTCTTCGTCCTTCTTCTGTTTCTCTTCCTGCTTTTTCAGCCTTTCGTCTTCCTTAGCCTTTTCCTTAGCCTGGCGCTCGGCTTCCTTTTTGTCTTGGGTAGCGTCGGCAGCTGGGTCAGGGGCGGGGGCAGCTTCTTTAGCTTTCTCCTTCTTGGCGGGCGCTACTGGGGCGGTGGCTTCGTCCATCACCCCATCGCCGAAGGGGTCGTTGGCCTTGGCTTTCTTCTTCTTTTTTGCGGGTTCGGCAGCGGCATCGGGTGTGCCGGGGTCGCTGGTACCAAAGGCGTCGTCGCCCTTGCCCTTTTTCTTTTTCTTGCCGTCCACGGTGTCAAAGTTGTCGGTCGGGGCAGGGTTAATGGGGCGAGCCGCCAGCTTGCCGCTCTTACCCAGGTAGTCTTTCTGGAAGTGCGAGCGGAAGGCATCCACATCCGAATAGTCGCCCACGAAAGCTCCATAGCTAGTGGCCGTGCTATAGTCATACTTGGCTTTGCTTCTGATTTCGTTTTCGAAGCTTTCGCTCGGCGACTTGGTCAGCAGCAGGTTATTAGCGTACTTAAGATAGTACCAGCTTTGCGGCTCCACCTCGAGGTACATCTCCACGACATCGGTAGAGTTTTCGCGGCGAATTTCAATGTGGCCATCGATGAGGGCATTGAGGGCCTGCTTGCCCACGCCCGACAAGCCAATCTTGCCCACCGAATACCAAGCACGGCGCTTTTCGCTCCAACGCAGGTTCACTCTGCTTAGCAAGATGGTATGCATCAGCTTGGGCGACATTTTCATGATGGGCTCGGGGCTGCCCTTGCGCATGGAGTACGCCTCTGTGGCTTTGTTGCCAACGAACTGAGCCAGCTTATACAGCTCGTTCCCGGACCCGTCCTGGGCCTCGGGCGAGCCTTTGGTGAGCTTGGCCAACTCCGCGCCCATTACATCAATGGCTTTCTGGGGCATTTCGATATCGATGCCGAGCATGGCATCAATGGAGTACCGGGCGCTGTCGGGGTTAGCAGACCCCACACCGCTGCCCACCATCTTGTAGTTCTTATTCGAGGTGATGAACGTCATAGGGCCCCGAAACTTCAGTGAGTTGGTGGCGTCGGTGTAGGTGAGGGCAGCGCCCTCGTAGGCGTTGACGTCGCTCGGGTCGTTGCGCGAAATGGTGTAAAGACCTTTTTTGTCGTCATAGCGCAAGTTGCCGTCCACCGTCAGAATGGGCACGTCAGCCTTGTCGGGCACCGCGGCGGCGTAGAGCGGGTAGACCTTGTTGCTCTGGTCCGAGAGGAACAGGCCCGTGATGAGCGGAGTGCCGTCTTCCGACTTGATGTCTTTGAGGTTGAGGCTAAAGTTCTTGGGGTCGATGGAGTCTTTCACTGCCACCCACGCGGCCGAGTTACGGTCTTTGCCAAATTGCAGCTGCACCTGGCCATCGAAGGCAAAGCCGCGGCGCTGCGAGTGCAGCTGCACGTTGCCCCGGTAGGCAATGCGGGGCGTGAGCTGAAATTTGGTGGTAGAATTGACAATCGCCGTGGCCACCGTGGGCGGACCGGCCACAGTCGATTCAAAGCCGCCTTTTTTGTCTTTGTCGCGCTGCAGGAGTTTCACCAGTTTGCCCTTTCCCGCCAGAATAGCCGCCGGGTCGGGCTCGAAGTTGGAGAAGCGCAGGGCTACCGTGTCGCGGGCCGTTTTGAAGCTGTACTCGGCGTTGCCCGTAAAGGCTTCCTTCGACACCACTTCTATCGTGCCTTTCACGAGCCTGTGGAATTTGCCCAATGAGTCTAGCTCGACGGTGGCGTTCTTAAAGCGCTGAATGCGTCCGTTGGCCAGGACATTGACCTTGCCGGAATCGGGAATAATCCACGCATCGGCGGCGGCGATGTAGGGCACACCGCCCACCTTCATCTGGTACTTGGCCAGGTCATACACGCCGCTGGAAGCCCGGAACTTCAGGCCCAGCTGGAAGGGGTTAGTGCTGTAGAAGTACGACTTGGTGGAGTCCGCATTGGCGGCTACGCGCAGCTGCACCTGCTTTTTCTTGAAGTCCCAGCGCCCACCGCTCAGTGTGGTTCTAAATTTAGAATAGGGCAAGTCGATGCTGGCTTTGCTGCCTTCTTCACGCTTAAAGTCGGCGTATCCCTTGTCCAGGTTGTAGTCGAAGGCCACCTCGTTGGCGGTGAGGGCCGGCTTGTTGGCTTCGGCCGATTTTACGTTGAGCGTAGACCGACGCCCGGAATAGCTACCGTTCTTGAAGACGAATTCCGGCGACTTAATAAAAGAATCTGGCCCGTCGAGGGTACCGCTGCCGCCCGTGCTCTTGGGCGTGAGCAGGGCCGTGCCTTTGAAACTATACCCCGACACGGTTTTGGCCTTGCGGTCGGCGGTGCTGTAGAGACGAATGGGCTCGCCCGAGCTGGGTGTGCTCAGGAACATCGAGTCGCGGCGCACATCCCAGTGCATGAGGTAGTTGGGTGGCAAGGTCATCTTGGCGATGTCGACGCCATCGCCTTTCTTGGCCGTAATCTGCCCCGACCGGCCCACCGTCACCACCGAGTCGCGGTAGAACACGAATTTATTGGAGGTGAACGTGCCTGTTTGGTAACTGACGCTGCCATCGGCCTGCAGGCCCCCGCCGTCCATTTTCACCTTATTAAACACACGGCCGCGGCCTTTGTAGAGCGGAAAGCCGTCTTTGGGTACTTCGTACACGAAGCCCAGCGAGCCGTCTTCCTGCACCGTGAGCTTGGTTTGAATATCCGGAATGATGCCGCCGCTGCGGAAGGTACCGTTGAAGCCCGACGCCGACTTACTGATGCCGTTGAGCGAGTCGAGCTTAAACGGCGGAATGTCGAACACCATGGTGGAGTCGTAGGCCCCGCCCAGCACCGACTGCTTGCCGAAGTACACGTTGGCCCCGCTTTGGGAGTCGAAGGCCGGGTACTGACCTTTCTTCTTACGGCCCGACTTGTTATTGGGGTCGTTGAGGAAGAGGCGTCCGGTAGACACCTTGCCTTTGTTGGTGAGGGCAAAGTCGGCGTGCTTGCCGGTGGGCCGGCCCTTGGCGTCCTTGGCTTCGCTGCGAATGACGATAGAGTCAATCTTGGCCATGTCGACGTAGAAGCCGTCGTAATCGAACTTGAAATCCCGGCCGCGAAAGCGCATGGCCGAGGCCACCACGGTGCCGTTGAAGTTGATGTTCCGGTTTTTCTGAATGCGGATAATGGCGCTGTCCGGCTTCACAAACACTGTAGCCGAGTCGTCGGTGAAGTTGAAACGCTCTACGCCCCGCACCAGCAGCTCGTTGGTCACGAGGTTGAGGGTGGCGTTGCGTCCCGAACCCGACAAGGACTTGATGGCAATGTGGTCGTAGTCTTTACGGTCGCGGGCCGAGGCCACGTAGTGCGAGCCCTTGGGCAGAATGATTACCTCGCCGGTTTGGGGAACCCATTGCACGTAGCCATCACGTGCGAGGCCGGCCATGGCGCTGCGCATATTTGGCTCCGAGGTTTTGAGCTCGGTAGCCAAGGTGCTCACATTGATAGTTTTGACATTGCCGTGGCTTTGGCTGTAGCCCAGCAGCATTTGCAAAGGGTGCAGGCGATTGATGCTCTTGAGCTGCTGGTAGCGGCTGTTGGTAAAGAACTCCTTGCTTTCGAAGTCGGCCGCCTGCTGGTTTTTCGAGGACAACACGGCGAAGTCGATGGTGGGGCTACCCAGGTTCCAGGTCAGGGCCTCGGTGCGGATGTCGAGTTGATGGTAAGAGTCGCTGTAGGGTGTGTTTTTATAAAGGCCTTCTTCGCGAGCGAGCTTCAGCTCCTTCTTGCTCTTATTGTACTTGAGCTCGGTGCCGGGGTGCGTTACCGAGTCTTTGGCGCCCTGGTAAATGGTAACTGCGGCGCGGCTGGCCGTGATAATGGAGTCGCCCAGCACGTAGGCCCGCGATGTGGCCTTGAACTTGGGCTTGCCCTCCAGGCTCACGATGAGGTTGGAGGGGGAACCGTCGAGGGCAGCGCTGAGCACCTTGCTGCCGGCCATGGAAATACCGCCGCGGTACTGCAGGTTCTCGCCCAGGTTTTTGATGCGAGCGTTGTTGGTGAGAGAGATGAAGCGCGGGTAACCCGTTTCGGTGTTGCCAGCCTTGCGCCGCACGTTTTTGTAGCTGAGGGCACCTTTCACAGGCGCTTCCAGCACCGCCGGGTATGCTACCGTCACGGTCTGGGCCGTGAATTCGGGCTTGGCCATATCGAAGTCAAACCCCTCCATCTCAGCCGTCACCGGGTTGGCTTTGATGAGCCAAGAAAACTGCCCGCCAGTGGCGACAAACCGATTGGTGTTGGGCACGGCAGTACCGCTTACTTTCTTCAGCATGACCGAGTCTCCGGCCGAGGCCAGGAACAGGTCGGCGTCCTTCACCACAAGCACGGCGCCGCGAGTTGGCGGGGCCAAATAGTCGTCGTAAGGCAGGGCCGAGGGCGTGAACGCTGCGGCAGGAGTGTCAAAGTCGGCGGCGCTTACCACGGGCGCAGCGGGCTTGGCGGGAGTTGTGGCTTTGGCTGGGCTGGCCTTGGCCGGTGCTTTGGCGGCAGTCTTAGCCGGGGCTTTCTTCACGGGAGCGCCCCAGCCATCGTCTGTATCGCCCCAGCCACCACCCGAGGGCGATGACCACATGTCGGCAGTATCCCAGCCGCTGCTGCTGGCTTTCTTCTTAGGGGCAGGTTTGGGGGCGGCCTTCACTGGCGCCTTGACCACAGCCGCGGGCTTTTTCACCGCAGGCTTAGCTACGGGCAGGGCTTCTTCTTTTTTAGGTGCCGGAGCGGGCGCCCCAAACTCCAGGTTGGAAGCCGGGGCGGCAATGGGTGAATAAGCAAACGACACCGTGCCGCCCACGGCCCGCAGCGTACTGTAGCCCGAGCGGTGGAGGTAGCCGCCGTTGAGAAAGCGGTTGGTGCTGACAATAAACTTCTCGGTTTCCTGCGGCGCTTCCTTTTCCAGAGTCTGACCCAGCACATCGAGGTACTGGTCCATTTGCTGGTCGCTGAGCTTGGCCGTGGTGGCACCACCGATTATGGCGCTAAACAGGAGCTCAAAGTGGGGGCGGGGCCGGAACTTCTTAGCCAGCATGGTTTGCGACAACGCCACTATGCGGGCCTGCTGCGACGAAGTAAGACGGTTGGTGCCCCACAGCTCTTTGAGCCGGGCCGCCGTGGCGCGGGCAGCCGCATTGTTGGTGCTGGCCATCATGCTCTGCACGTCCAGCATGTACTGAGCGGGGTCGGTGGAGAGCTTGCCCAACTGGTAACGCGGAGCGGCCGCCGCTGGTGGGGCGGTGGCGGCCGCTACGGGCGGTGGCGTCTTCGGCTGGGCCTGCGCCTGGGCCGAAGTATAGGCGCCCAATAGCAGGCCGAGCCACGAAGTAAGAATAACTAATCGCTTCATATAATCTAGTTGTCGTCTGTAATAGTGACTTGGGTAGCAAGCCGCGCGCGATACCTGTGGGTGATTAATCTAGCAACTCCTCTCCTGCCCTATTCGCACGCCGAATAAATGACAAATCCAGACGTTGATGGGCTGCTTTTTAAACACAAACACCTGGCATGAAGTATAGTGCCTAGTGTTGAGTCAAAAAACCCGGTACAAGTTAGGCACAATCAAAAAAGCAACACAATAACCATCGACCTTTAAGAATAATACCTCCTGATTATCAATAATTTTCTAGACAATGTCCTTTTTGGTTTCTCCTTGTTGTCCTACTTCGGTTACAGGGTAAGCAAAATCCTTGCCTTTACGCCAGCGCTTGGCCCGCGCCAGGGCCGGGCCTTGTGATTGGCAGGCGGGTGCGTTACTTTGGGCTATGAGCACTGCCCCTATTCGCACCGCCTTGCTGGCTTACGGCATGTCGGGCAAACTTTTTCAGGCGCCTTTTTTAAGCGCGCACCCCGGATTTGACTTGCAGTCGGTGGTGGAGCGCACCGAGCGGCGCATGCATCTCGACTACCCCGGCATTCGCAGCTACCCCAGCGTGGCCGAGCTGCTGGCCGACCCCGCCCTGGAACTCGTGGTGGTGAACACGCCCAGCAACACCCACTTCGACCTGGCCCAGCAAGCCCTGCGGGCCGGCAAACACGTGCTGCTGGAAAAACCCGTGGCTACGTCCGTGGCTGAGATGCAAACACTTTGGGCCCTGGCCAAGCAAATGGGCCGCCATCTGCTGGCTTATCAAAACCGTCGCTGGGACAGTGACTTTGGCGCCGTGCGCCGCGTGGTGGAAAGCGGGCAATTGGGCCAGCTTATTGAAGCGCATTTCCGCTTCGACCGCTATAAGCCTGCACTCAACACCAAGAAATTTAAGGAGGAGCCCTTGCCTGGCAGCGGCCTGCTCTACGACCTGGGCCCGCACCTCATCGACCAGGCCATCAGCCTGTTTGGCCAGCCCCTTGGCTTCCATAAAACCACTGGCCAATACCGTCCGGGCAGCCAGGTCAACGATTTCTTCTCGCTGCATCTGCGCTACCCTAAGGGGCTGAATGTGTGGCTGACCTCTGGCCTGCTCGTCGCTGACCCTGGCCCGGCCTATGTGCTGCACGGCGCCCAGGGCAGCTACAAGAAGGGCCGCACCGACCCGCAGGAAGCCCAGCTGCTGCAAGGCGTGTCGCCCCTAGCACCCGACTATGGCCACGAGAAATCCGGCCAGGAGGGCCGGCTTACCTTGGCTGCGGCCGATGGCCACCTCGCTACCCACCCCGAGGCCGCTGCTCCCGGCAACTACATGCAGCTGTTCGACGCTGCACACCAGACCATTCGCCGGGGTGTCCCCTACCCCATTCGGGAAGAGGAATTGCTGTGGCAAAACGAGCTGCTGGCAGCCGACGCGGACTGAGAGAGGACAGGCAAAGTCGCTTCAACTGTTAGGCAGAGCGCAGCGAATCATCTTCCACGCTTTTTTTGTGACGGGCTTCCTCGGCTACTACCAGAAAACCGTAGCAGAACACAAACAGGTTGAGGCCGATTTGCAGGCTTAGCATGTCGGCCACCATCATTACGGTGGCTTGGATGAGGATGAAAAAACCGATGTAGGGGTTTTGCCGCGAATGGCGCGGCACCAAGGGCCCAAACAGTACTGCGAGCCACAACCCCAGGCCGAGCACCCCGCCGCCGAGCATGGCGTTGAGGTACTGGTTGTGCACATCGGCTTGGTTGGCGGGACGCAGGCCAAAGTCTTTCCAGGCATACTGCTCGCGCATCACGGCCTGGGCATCGGCCGGGCCCACGCCCAGCAGCCAATGCTGTTTGATGATAACAACAGCCGTTTCGGCGGCGGCCAAGCGGCGGGCAAGGGAATAGTCGTTAATGTCGTGGCCGAGGAGGTACTGCTCCACGTCCCAAACCGTGGACAAGGTCCGTTGCCGCACCGACTCGAGCGTGTGATACGCCAGCCACGGGCCCGCCCCCAGCAGCAGCAGCAGCCCCAGGCCCAAAGACAGGCGTTTTTTGGCGAACAACTGCCCTACATATGCCAGCAGACCGACGTAGAGCACCAGCAGCCCGGTGCGGTAAGCCAGCACGTGCAGCGTGAGCGCGACCAGCACAGCGGCACCCATCAGCACGGCCCGCAGCCACGGCCGCACCAACGGGTGGCTCCGCAAAAGCAGCCCCCAAAAGCAACTTAAAGCCAGCATTACCCCAAAATAGACGTGAAACACGCCCGTGATGGACTGCATGTTCTGGCCGATGCTGATGGCCTCGTTGGCTGTGCTGGGGTCGAGCAGGTACTGAATGAGCGTAGCAAGGCACACGGCCGTCGTGCTCAGCACATAAAACAGCCCCACTGTTAGGCGCTGGCCAGCTGTGAGAGGCACGGCCAGCGTGAAGGCCAACGGCACACCCAGCCAGGGCAGGCTGCGAAACAGCTCGTGACGCCAGGTAGCCCACTCGCTGGTATAGAAGCCGCTCAGCAGCAGGAACACTACCAGGGCAGCCGCGCGCATAGCGGCACCGTTGCGGAAATAAGCGGGTATTTCGTGCCGCAAGTGCGGGTTGGCCAGCACGGCCGCTACGCCCACCAGCGGGGCAAGTGCCACCAGCGCCCGCGACGCCAGCAGCCCTGCCACACCCGCCAGACAAGCCAGCCACAAAAGGTGCTGCGAAAGACGGCCAGAGAAATAATATGGCACAGAAGAAAGCAAAGTGTAACTCAGGGAGTCAGTCAGCCGTTTGTCAACCGCAAAATCAGCAGCTGGCTGGAAACAGCTCACTAGGTTTGGGCTGTTTCCAGCACCAGCTTGCCGGTGAGTTCGGCCACAGCCTCCGGAGTTTCCATGCGCTTTTGGTACTCCACAATGAGGTGGCCACCGGTGAGCACGTTCAGGCTTTGGTTGAGCTGGGCCAGTTCGGTGTATACTTCAGGTCGGCGGGCCGACGGTGCACCACGTTTAAGGCCGCGGCGACGGGCCAGCCACCCCGCCACCCGCATCCAGGGGTAGTAGAAAGGCAGCAGCGCCAGCGAGGTATAGTTTACGCGGGTGGGGTGCACTTCTACAATGCGCAGGCCCGAGAGAGCGGCCAGCACCCGCTGCTTGGTCACGTTGGCGAAGAAGATGTGACCCAGGTAAACGTCGTGAATGGTTTGGGCATTATCAGAAGCCCAGACTGAGTCGGTTTCGTTCGGGGCCATCAGCTTGTAAGCTTCGCTTTCGAGCAGCAGGTAGCTCAGGCGGGTGCGCAGGTTCGAGTAATTGGGGGTGGTGATGATGGCACGGCCACCGGGCCGCAGCACCCGGTTCAGCTCTTGAAACAAGTGCAACTGATTGGGCATGTGCTCAATCCCTTCCTGGCAAATCACGAAATCGAAGCTGGCCGCGTCGAAGGGCAGCACGCCGTTTAGATTAGCTTTTACACATCTGATAGCTGGGTAGCGGAAAAACTCGGGGTAAAGGTCGGAGGCTGTAACCCTGGCCCCCAATTCGAGCAGAAGCTGAGAAGTGTCCCCGTTGCCTGCCGGCACGTCCAGCACGTCTTTGTCAACAAAATCAGTCTTTCGGCGACGTAGCATGTTGGGCAGCAGAACCTTTATGTCCTTGCTGCCGGAGAAAGCCGGGGGCGAAAAACGAATCATTGAGGGGCTTGGAAAATGAGCTGCAAAGTAAGGCTTCAAAAAATTAGGCCCCTGGTTACAAAGCAGGGCTGCCTCCGCTGCCCTCAGCCTGATGCCTGCGCAAGCTGCCTTTCGCTGACTGGTGCTCCCTCACCACCCCGATATCAGGGTAATAAAAGAATTATTAAAAGTTAATCTGCGCCTGCAGCCGCAACAGGCCGCCGCGCTGCCGGTTGTTAGGCCGCTGAAAATCCTCGAAGCGTCGCGATGACAGCGTGTACATGGTGACCAGTTCGAAGCTGCTGACGGGCTGCCATTCCACGCCCAGCTCTGCTTCGCGCACGGAGTAGCTGCGAGCGTCGCGTTCGTGCTTTTTGCCGCCCTCGTAGTATTGAGCCCGCAGGAAGGGATAAAACTGCTGTTTCTGCAGATGCACCCGATAATTCAACAACACGTAACCACCGTGGAGCGACTGGTTTTCGATAGTGCCAGTGCTGGGGTTGAACTCGGGGCCCCGCCCAATGTTGTACTCAGCCTGCACACCAAATGGCTGCGGGTAGAGCACGAAGGTGGCCGCCACGCGCTGGTCGAGGTAGTTGCGGTTCGGGTTGGTCTTCACCCCGGTAGATAGCTGGTCGGTAGCTACCACATAATTACCGGAATACGCCTGAATACTAGGTTCAATGATATGCCGTCCCACCACCAGCGGGTATGTGAAGCGGGCCACCACGTGCTGCTGGTTGTTGAGCTCGGGGCGGTTTGCCGTTTGGCCGTTAAAAACACCAAAGCCCAGCATTCCATAGTCGCCGGAGCCTTTCAGGCCTTCTTTCACCAGCCGCGCCAAGCGTTGGCGCACGGCAGTAGGCGCCCAGTAGAAAAACACGCCCAGGTCGCGCTCGTTGGAAAAGGCGCTGTTGATGGCATCGTTGCGGTCGAGGGGCAGCCGGTTTTGGCTTGACTGCATGTTTTCGAAGCCGAAGGGAATTTTGCTCTGGCCGATGCGGAAACGAAACTGATTGGCTTTGTCGAGCCCTACGTCAAAGTAGGCGTCGCGCAGCTGGCCAAACTGCAGGGAATTACTGCCGCTGGGGGCACTCGCAAAATCGGGCTGGATGTAGAAGTAAACCCGCTCACTCAGCTGCCCAAAGAAAATAATGCGAACCCGGCGCAGTAATATCCCACCGTTGCGCCCCCACGACCGGTCGCACTGCTCGCAGGTCAGGTCAGGATTGGTTTCGAGCAGGCGGTTGTAGCGCGCCTGCACATAACCCCGAATAGCGAAGGTTTCGAACCACTTTTTATCAGCTGGCCGTGCCTGCACTGTTGAATCAGAAGTCTGACCGAAAGCGCGCCCGGCCACGAAGACCATAAGGGCAATTAACAGTTTATTCATCAATTGATAATACTGGCACAAAGAGAGGCATTATCTATGACCTGTAGATGACCCGTATGTGACGGCAATATTACGAAACCTCCGCCCTATGGTTACCGCTTAAGGAGCCAAGGCGCTGTCCTGTGCTGTTCCTTACCGGGCACAACTGCGCTATCCCATGTCCTTTCGTTCTTTCTTATACTTCACTGCCAGCACGTTAGACAATTGCCTCACACTGAAGGGCCATGCTAGATTGGGCTTGTAGCAGGCGGGCCTAAAGGATGGCCCAGCAACTGTTTGGAAGAAAAACGTAACCGCTTGCGCTTGCTAGTAGTTGTTACTATTCTCCCCTGCCGCCACACGGCCAACTGGCTGGTGGCGAAACCAAGCGTTTTGGCGCACCACTTTTAATATAAAACAATGAGCAAGAACATTCTGATGGTACTGACCTCACACGACCAACTCGGCGATACTGGCCACAAAACCGGCTTTTGGCTGGAAGAATTTGCCGCCCCATATTACGTTTTTAAGGACGCCGGCGCCACCCTCACCCTGGCCTCGCCTAAAGGTGGCCAGCCGCCCCTCGACCCCAAAAGCGACGACCCCAGCGCCCAAACTGATGCTACTGGGCGCTTCAAGAAAGACGCCGACGCTCAGCAAGCCCTGGCCAATACGGTGCGGCTCGACTCGATTTCGGTGGCTGACTACGACGCCGTGTTTTACCCCGGCGGCCACGGTCCGCTCTGGGACCTGGCCGAGGACCAGACGTCCACTAAGCTAATTGAGGAGATGTACGCGGCTGGCAAGCCGGTGGCGTTGGTATGCCACGCGCCCGCCGCTCTGCGCCATGTGAAAGCCCCCGATGGCTCGCCGCTGGTGAAAGGCAAGGCTGTGGCCGGCTTCACCAACACCGAAGAAGAGGCCGTGCAGCTCACCAACGTGGTGCCCTTCTTAGTGGAAGACATGCTGAAGGAAAACGGCGGTAACTACTCCAAGGTGGAGGATTGGAAGCCCTATGTTCTGCGCGACGCCCACCTTATCACGGGCCAGAACCCGGCCTCTTCAGAGCCGGCGGCCCACGAGTTGCTGCAACTGCTGGGCTAATAGCCGAGCGACGTTATTTTGTCAACTGTTCCGGCCACGTCGAAAACGACGTGGCCGGGGCAGTTTTGTAATTGGAGAAAATGCTGTTTGGCTTATTGCCAATCAAGCAGGATGCTTGATGACTTCAACGGGCATTTAAAGGCTAAAGACTTATTGTTGAAGTCAAAACGACGATGAAAAATAATCTTAACTTTTTTTCGTGCGAATTAAATAATATATAAAACCTCAACCTGTTAAGAAAATACTTATCAACCAGCTAGTTGTACTATAATCCGGTGATATGTATCCTTAAACTGGAGAATATGTATTAAAAGGAGCCATAAAAGATTCGTTGAATAGTTCAAGTCCACAATGAGACTTTAAACGTAAGTCGGGTCAATCGTTGCGTTAAATGCAAAGTTTAAGTACTTATTCCGCTCAATTTTTCATCAAATTGAAGTAAATGAACAAAATAATACTATTTGCAACCCGGCTGGCTTTGGTCGCGGGGTTGCTAGTCGGGAATCTAGCCTCCTTCGGCCAAAGCAGTGGCAAAGCCGCTAAAGCTCCCGTGCCACGGGCAGCGCTAGACCACCTCAAAAAGAACCAGCAGGAGTTGCAGCTGGCCAACGAAGACTTGGCCGACCTGGTGCTGAGCAGCGAGAGCGAAAGCAAGCACAACGGCCTTAAGCACCTTTACATTCAGCAGCGCTACCAAGGCATTGAGATTTTCGGCGCGGTTTCGAACGTCAACCTGACTAAGGACGAAAAGGTGCTCAATGTGGGCAACCGATTCCAGAAGCAGCTCGGCAAAAAAATTAAGAGCAAGCAGGCGCAGCTCACCGCTCCGGCGGCCGTAGCCGCTGCGGCCCGACACCTCAACCTCTCTCTCAAAGCTCCGCTCACGGTTACGGAAGCCAGCCAGGCAGCCAATCGTGCCACGGTATTTACCACCGGTGGCATTTCGCTGCGCCCCATTCCGGCTCGCTTGGTGTACCAGCCTTTAGCCGACGGCCAGCTGGCCCTCGCCTGGGAAGTCTCCATCTATGAGCTGGACGCCCGCAACTGGTGGAACGTGCGGGTAGACGCCGTCACAGGTGCCGTACTCGACAAAGACAACATGGTGGTGGAGTGCAATTTCGATAGCACGCCCGGCCAAATGGTGCGCACCCTCCAGCCCGAGGCTGCGCCCTTTTCCTTTTACTCGGTAGCCGCTGGCCCCACGGCCAATGCCTACAACGTATTCGCCATCCCCACCGAAACGCCCAGCCACGGGCCGCGCTCGTTTGTGAGCACCAGCATTGCCGACACAAAGGCTTCGCCCATGGGCTGGCACACCACGGCACCAGGCGTGTCCTTCACCACCACCCGCGGCAACAACGTGCACGCTTACGAAGACCCGGACAACCTCAACGTAGCAGGCCCTAACTCCAGCCCCAATGGTGGCTCCGCGCTACTGTTTGACTACCCGGTTGACTTCAGTCAGCAGCCCGTCACCTACCGCGACGCTGCCACCACCAACTTGTTTTACATGAGCAACATCATGCACGACATTTGGTACCAGTACGGTTTCGACGAGGCCAGCGGTAACTTCCAGACCACTAACCCCAATGCACTGGTAGGCCTAGGCGCTGACCAGGTAAACGCCGAGTCGCAGGACAGCCGCAACGTGGCCACCACCCGCAACAATGCCAACTTCGCTACGCCCGTCGATGGCCAGGCACCCCGCATGCAGATGTATCTATGGAGCGGTGCTCCGGCGAAGGACCTGTTTCAGGTGAGCGCGCCAACCAGCATTGCCGGGATTTACGCAGCCTTGGAAGCATCCTTTAGCAAGCCCCTCACCGCCACCCCGCTCACGGGCAAGCTGGTGCTGGCCGAGTCCACGCCGCCTACTTCGACTGGTAAAAGCGAAGAGGGCTGTGCGGCCTTCACTAATGGAGCGGCCATCAGCGGCAACATCGCGGTGGTGTACCGCGGCAACTGCGCTTTTGCCGATAAGGTGCAGAACGCTCAGATTGCCGGCGCCATTGCCGTAGTGGTTATCAACAACATCAGCGGCGACCCCACCGCAATGGGCGGCACCCCCACCAACCCCACTCCCGCCATCAACATTCCGGCGGTGATGATTAGCCTCGAAACGGGCCAGAGCATCCGGCAGCAGCTGGATGCCGGCACGGAGGTAGCAGTTATTTTGAAAAACACGGGCTCCCAGCCCGAGCTGGACGGCGACTTCGACAACGGCATCATTGCCCACGAGTACGGCCACGGCATCTCGACCCGTCTCACCGGCGGCGCTAACAACTCGAGCTGCCTGCGCAATGCCGAGCAGGGCGGCGAAGGCTGGAGCGACTGGTTCGGCCTGATGCTGACCATAAAGCCCGGCGACACCAGCACCAAACCCCGCGGCATTGGCACCTACGTGCAGAACCAGCCCACCAGCGGCCGCGGCATCCGCCCCTCCCCTTACAGCACCGACTTTGCGGTGAACAACTACACCTACGGCCGCACCAACGACCCCGTGCTCACTGCACCTCACGGCGTGGGCTTTGTGTGGGCCACCATGCTCTGGGACATAACCTGGGCTTTGGTTGATAAGTACGGCATCAGCGAAAACCTCTACACCGGCAAGGCCGGCAACAACATTGCCATGCAGCTGGTCATCGACGGCCTGAAGCTGCAGCCCTGTAACCCGGGCTTCGTCGATGCCCGCGACGCCATTCTGGCTGCCGACCGCGCCAACAACGGCGGCGTTAACCAGCAATTGATTTGGACGGTGTTTGCCAAGCGCGGCCTGGGCTTCAGCGCCAAGCAAGGCTCCACCACCAACCGCTCTGACCAAGTGGAGGCCTTCGATATGCCCCCAGCATTTATATGCGCTGCGCCCACCATCACGGTGCTGCGGACTTCCGATGTGAACACCAACGGCCCCGCTTCCACCATTTACATTGGCTATGGCCCGCAAGACGTGCAGCTGCAAGCCAACAGCACCAGCACCGGCTCGGTGAGCTACACCTGGAGCCCCGCCGCTGGCCTGAGCAACCCCAACGTGGCCAACCCCATCTTCACGCCCACCGCCGTTGGCACCTACCCCATCACGGTGACTTCGACCAACAGCGCGGGCTGCAGTGCGTCGGCCACGGTAACCATTACGGTAGTCGACGTGCGCTGTGGCGCTTCGAACAACCAGGTACTCGTTTGCACCAACAAGAACACGCGTTGCGTGAACTCCAGCGATGTTCCTAACCTCCTAAAGCGCGGCGGCACGCTGGGCAACTGTGGCACCAGCACCAGCTCGTCAGCCTTTGCCGCTCAGGATACTGAGAAAGAAAGCGAGCTGACCAGCCTGCCAAACCCAGCCGTGGGCCAGACTTCGGTGTCCTTCATCCTGCCCGAAGAAGGCAGCTTCCGCTTGGAAGTGCTGAACATGCAGGGCGCCGTAGTGGCTGTGCTGGGCGAAGGCTCCGGTAAAGCCGGCCAGCGCTTCAGCTACGAGTTCAAGAAAGGCTCGCTGAAAGGTGACCTCTACATTGCCCACCTGGTAACGGGCAGCGGCAACAAGTTTACCCGCATCGAGTTGAAAGACTAAACCTGCGTAAGCACGGTGAATCAACCCGGGATTGTGCTTAGGCACGGTCCCGGGTTTTTCGTTTTTAACGTAGTCAGGTAAGGGAAATAAACGGTGGCCCTCTTTGCACCATCAGCTTTCTAGTGCTGTCTACTTTGGGAGATAGCAGGAAGCGAGAGGTATGCAGTTAAGAATGCCACCGTTTTCCTGAACAGCTTTGAAATATAGCTGGGGTCAAAACGCTGACATTCGGCTTCCTTCCCGGGTGTTGAGGCTTCCGCGGTGCTACCCGGCCATCGCAGCTCACAGGTACAGCCGAAACGTAGTGCCTTCTCCCGCCTTGCTGTTCACCGCGATGCGTCCGCCGTGGGCCAGCACCAGCCGGTTGACGAGGAACAGGCCCACCCCGGTGCCATTCGCCGCTTCGGGATGGAAGCGCCGAAAGAGTTGAAACAGCTCGTTCCCGTGCTGGTCCAGGTCGATGCCCAGGCCGTTGTCCTGCACTTCGAGCACCGCCTGACCGGCCTCGCAATAAGCGCGCAGCTGCACCAGCGGGGGCCGGCTGGGGTGGCGGTACTTCAGGGCGTTGGCCACCAAGTTCAGCAGAATCGTACGCAGGTTGCTGCGCACGCCCTCCATCTCGGGCAGGGCCGCAAAATCCGTGGTGATGCGGGCCTGCGTGGCCTGCACTTCCCGGCTCAGCGCCTGCGTTACTTCTATCACCACATCGGCCAGCAGTACGGTTTCGGTGGGTTGGTGACCGGAGGGGCGCTCTTCCTGCACCACGGCGGCCAGATCGGTGATGGTGGTGTCCAACGCGTCCAGCGAAGCCCGCACCAGCCGCAGCACTTGGGCTTCCTCGGGGTCGTGGAAAGTGGCGGTGCGGCGCAGCTCGTCGAAGAGCCCGCGCAAGTTGTTCACGGGCTGCTTGAGGTCGTGGCTCGCGGCGTACACGAAGTTATCGAGGTTGAGGTTGGCGGCGGTGAGCTGGGCGTTAGCGGCGGTGAGCTGGATGTTTTTCTGGGTGACTTCCGCGCGGGTGTTCTGCAGCTCGTCCAGCGAGTCGCGCAGCTGCTGGTTCACGGCGCGCAGCTCGTCATGGTAGGACGTCACGTACTGCCGCCACTCGTTTTTTTCGATGGCGTGCCGCACCGTTTTCATCAGCATGCCTTGGTCGAACTGCTGCTTGACCAGGTAGTCGAGGGCGCCGGTGCTCAGGGCGCGTACGGCCAGCAACTCGCTGCCGCCGCCGGTTATCATCACCACGCACAGGGTGTTGGGCGGGGCCAGGGCCAGGAGTTCAGCCAGCAGGCCCAGGCCGTCGGTGTCGGGCAGGTTGTAGTCCAGCAACACGCAGTCGGGCTGGTAGGCCGCGAACTCGGCCAGGGCCTCGGCGCCCGTGGCGGCCTCCCGGAACTCCAATTGCTCGTACCCCTCAGACTTGCTCAGGTAGCGCCGGTACAGCATGCGGTCCGGCTCGTTATCGTCGACCAGCAGTATTTTTTTCACTCACAGGGGCTAATTTATTCGGGGCAGCTCTGAAGCTTCCAGCCAGTACTGCACGGTCAGGCGCAGCTTGGCTTCGAAGGTGGCGTACTGAATGGGCTTCGTAAGGTAGCCGTTGGCGCCCAGCTGGTAGCAATGCTCCACGTCGCGGCGGCTGGACGAGGTGCTAAGCACCACCACCGGCAAGGCCTGCAGCCGGGGGTCCTGCTTCACGGCTTCCAGCACCGCGCGCCCGTCGGTACCCGGCATATTCAGGTCGAGCAGCACCAGGGCCGGCATCGTGTCGGGCCAACCGGCGGCCTGGCCGTGCCCTTGCAGGTAAGCCAGGGCCTGGTCGCCGTCCTCGCAGCGCACCACGGGATGGGGCAGGTTCAGCTTGCGAAACACGCGGGTGAGGGCCGTGAAGTCTTCGGCGCTGTCTTCCACCACGAGGAGGGGACGAAGGGGAAATACAGTCACTTACAAAGACATGGGAAGGGTGAAATAAAACGTAGCGCCTTCCCCGGGGGCCGACTCGACCCACAGGCTGCCGCCGTGCTTCTCCACCATTTTTTTGGCGATGGCCAGGCCTGCGCCGGTGCCACCGCCATACCTTTCCTGGGGGTGGAGGCGCTTGAACAGCTGGAAGATGCTGGCTTGGTGCCGGGCATCGATGCCGATGCCGTTGTCTCGTACGTAAAAAACGTGAAAGTCGGCTGGATACACGGGCCGGGCGGCGCTGGCCGCCGCTTCAGCCGGGGCTAGTCCCACCGTCACGGTTTTGGCCGGCTGGTCGTTGTACTTCATGCCGTTGCTAATCAAATTATACAACACCTCCTGCAGCCGCACGCGGTCGGCGCGCACCGTGGGCAGGGGGCCGGCCACCGTGAGCGTGGTGTGAGTTTGCTCGAAGCGCGGCTGCAGCAGGTCGGCCACGTCGGCCAGCACCGCGTGCGGGTCCACGTCGGCTACCACCAGGTCGGTGCGGCCCACGCGGGAGAGCTGCAGCAGCGACTCAATCAGGCTTTCCATGCGCTGGCTGAGGCGCACCAGGGTTTCGAGCTTGTGCACGCCCTCGGCGTCGAGGCGGTCGGCGTAGTCTTCCAGCAAAAACAGCGAGTAGTTGTGGATGCCCCGCAAGGGCTCTTTCAAGTCGTGGGAGGCCACGTAGGCGAAGGAGTCCAGCTCGTCGTTGCTGCGCTCGAGCTCGGTGTTGAGGCGGGCCAGGCTGTGGGCGCGGGCTTGCAGCTCGTTGAATACCTTGAGGCGGAGGTCGGAAATGTGCAGGCGGATGTCGCGGGCGGCCGCTAGCTCCATGGGCTGCCAGGGGGCCGAGGTGTTTTCCACCAGCTGCTTCCAGGCCTCAAACGACTGCCGGGGCGAGAGAAAAATCTGCCCGTTGGCCAGCACCTGCGGCTTGTCGTTGCGGCCGGCCCAGGTCACGGTTTGCACCACCTCGGGCCGGAACCAGAGCAGGTAGTTGCTGGGCGCATCGGTGAGGGAGGCGGCGATGAAGCCGCTGGCCGTGGCCCGCAGCGCCAGCCCCGCCGGGTTGAGGGCGGCGTAGGAGTTCGTGTAAAACACGTCCGTCTTAGCGTGTTCCTGTAGCCACGCCAGCAGCTCCCGAATCTGGGCCGGGGTGGGCGTCACGCCCACCGTCACCACCTCGTCGTCGAAGCAGATGGCCGCTCCGCCGCAGTCGAACACGTCCATCACCGTGGGCGCTTCGCGGTGCAGGCCGTCTACGAAATTGGGATGCCGCGACACCTGCGCAAACAAGTGGGCCTGCTGCTCCCGGATGCGCAGCTGCTGCGCCCGGGTGTCGTGCAGCTCCTTGCCGGGCAGCAGCGCCGAAAACGTCTTGCCGATGAACTGGCACAGCTCGCGCAGCTCGTAGCTCACTAGCCGCGGCGTGCGGTGGTGGCAGGTAATCATGCCCCACAGCTGGTTGTCCTGAATCAGCGAGATGGTCATCGTGGCCGCCGAGCCGATGTTGTGCAGGTACTCTAGGTGAATGGGCGACACGCTGCGCAGCATGGCGTGGGTCATGTCCGGCGGGCGGGGGTGCGTGGGGTGGCGCGCCGGCACCAGCGGCACCGGCACGTACCGCGCGTCGGCAATAAAGCGGAGCCAGTTTTTGAGGTACATGGCCCGCGCCTGCTGCGGAATGTCGGTGGCTGGGTAGTGCATTCCCAGCCACGGGGGCAGGTCGGCGTGCCGGGCTTCGGCAATGATTTCGCCGCTCTCGTCGGGCGCGAAGCGGTAGATGGCCACCCGGTCGAAGCCCGTGATGCCGCGCACCTGCTCCACAGCGTGCTGGCAAAAGTCGAGCACGCTGCCGGCGGCCAGCATCTGGCCCAGGGCCGCGTTGAGGAAGGGAAGGTCGAGGGGCGCGGCGTCGGTTTCGCTCACCGGCTCAAACTCTAGCCACAGCAGGTCGTCGTAGCGGTGCAGCACGATTTTGAAGAACGGCTGGCCCGCCACTGGGTCCAGGCGGGCGCCCACCAGCTTTGCCTCCACTCCCAGGGTGTCCAGCACGGCGTCCACCTCGGCCCGCCGGTCGGAACCCAGCAGCTGGTCGAGGCCACCGCCCAACAGGCTTTCGGCTTGCCGGCCAATCAGCGTTTCGGTGTTGGCGCTGGCGTGCACGATGCGTCGGGTGGCCGGGTCCAGGCACAGCACGAAACCGTAGGGCTGAATGGCCCCGGGAATGTGAATCGGCTCCCGGTCGCAGTTGGTGAGGGTAATGGGCACGCGCAGCATCGCCACGTCGGTCGGGCTCACGGTTGAGCTATCCATTGGTCGAGTCGTTGAAAGGTTAAGCCGGCCGACGCCACCACGTCGTCATGGTCCGGGCCGGTGGGGACGGCTTCCGTCAGCAGCTGGCAAAAGGCTTTCCACCGGGGCCCGGTGCGCGCGCCGTAGCCCGTGAAATACGCACGCAGCGGAATGCCGGCCTGCGCCAGCTGCCGGGTGATGAGCTGTCCGCCCAGTGTCGAGCCCTCCAGCACGTACATGGCGCCCAGCAGCTGCAGCCGCGTGTGCAGCGGCGGCATGGCCGGGCATAGCGGCAGGCCAGGCGCGGCTTCGGGCAACTCCAAATCCTGCAGAATCAGGTGGGCCCGCAACCGCTCGGCTAGTTCCCAGGCGGGCGAAAACTCTGCCGCGTGTTGCTGCAGCGCGGTTTCGTAGGGCGCCAGGAATCCGTACATCTTGGCCAGAAAATGCGCCGTTCCTTCGGCGGTCAGCGTGCCCGTCGTTAAGGCTTGATTAAAAGCTTGCCGCTCCAGGGCCTCGTGTTGGGGACGGGTTTCATTCCGCAGACGTAGTAGCAGAGTCGGCGTTTGAAGTGAAAGTGAAGTAGACAAAACCTAAGGAAAAAGGAAATTTGCTGAAAACCACAATATAGCACGTTCGCGGCCCCAACATGCCCTCGAAACCGAGCCGCCGAGTCCTCAAAGAACGACAAGGCGAAGAAAACAGGTGCTGAAAGAACCAGCAGCCGATTATATACGGACTGGGCAGCGCCCCGCCGGGCCCGGCAATTAAAATTCTCCTTTGGCTGAACCACTACCGATAGACGCTCACTGGCTTGGCGAAGGTGCCCAACTGTCCAGATTGAGTTTTAGAAGCTCGTTCACCCTGCAAAGTTCATTTAATTCGGATGGGACATAAGACTCGAAAACTCCTTGCAAGGGTGTTTCTGCGAGCGCTCTAAGGGGCGTCAATACCAATAGGGAGGCAGAACTGCCACGGTTAACCGAATTAGCCAAACGAGGGCTTGCGTACATAAAAACGCGGTAGCAGCTGCACTATGGCGATACCACCCTAATCCTAATGCGCGCTACAAATGAGGCAAGTTATGCCGCTGCAGCACGCCTAGTACCACTTGCAATTACGCAGCCTTGGTCATAGGCTGCGTCAGCTGCTTTTAGTACGAGTAGAGCCGCCATTCCAGCACATACCGCATCAACAGCAAAAAGGGAGGCCGCTGACTGCGGCCTCCCTTTTTTTTCCTCTAGTCAGCAAAGCTGGGAATTAGTCTTGCAGCACAATGCGGGTGAGATGGCTCTTACCACCCGACACAAGCCGGGCCATGTACAAGCCAGCGGCCAGGTTGCCTTTGCTGAACTCGTGCGAGAAGGCCTGACCTGCTTCGCCGTTGCCCTGGGCTACTACGGCGCCCAGCGTGTTCACCACCTCCAGGCGGTATGCGCCGCTCTGGGTGAGCGTGAAGGCAAGAGTGGTTTTGGCAGTAGCGGGGTTAGGCGCAGCCGTGAGAGCTGCATCGATGAGCTGGGACGCGCTGGCCAGGGTTCCATCCGCTGCACGTGACACCTGCTGGTCGCATGCTCCAATAACGGCTTCGCCACGTTCGCGGGTTAGCAGAGCAGTAGCATCGGCGGCATCAACGCACATTTGCTTTCCTTTGAAGCAAACCGAGACCTTTTGGTTCTTATTGCCGCAGCGTACGTCGATAACATTGATAGTAATAGAAGCCGTTCGCGTGCATTGGTTTGCGTTTACGGCTGTAACCGTGAACGTGTAGCTTCCGGCAACAGTAGGCCTAAACACGGGGTTGGCCACGTTGGTGGCGCTCAGGCCAGTGGCCGGCGACCAGGTGTAGGCGAACTCCGGGTCAGCCGCAATGTTGCTGGCCAGCAGCTGTACGCTCTGCGGGCCGTAGCCGAGGTAAATTGTGTTGGCAGCGGCACCAGGGAAATTGGCCAGTGCCGACGCCAGCGTGATGGTGGGCGCTGTGCAAGCATAGACAAGAGGAAGGTCAAAGGCCTCTACTTGGTCGAATCGGTTAGTGGTCAGGCCCTGCTTGGCGCTGAAGCCCAGGCCACGCTTGGCGAATGCACGCCAGATGAGTTCTTGGTTAGCGCCGCCATAGTTCTGGCGGTCGGCCAACAGAATGGCATCACGACCATCAACGAAACCGGGGCGGCAGGCTTGTAGCTTTAAGCCATCCACCACCAGTTGCATGGCCATGTTGTTGCCACCATTGCCCTGATACAAATCAGTATCGTAGCCATACTTATCAACTAACGCCCAAGTCATATCCCATATCATAGTAGCCCACACAAAGCCTATGCCGTGGGGCTGTGATATGGCAGCGTTGTTCGTAGCTGCGTAAGTGAAGTTATTAACAGCAAAGCTAGTGCTGTAGGGAGCTGGCCGAATACCACGGCCCGTAGTAGGTTGACCTGAAGCGTACGTGCCAATGCCTCTCACCTTGTCACCCTTGTCGCCGGGCTTGATGGTCATCATCAAACCAAACCAGTCGCTCCATCCCTCTCCCATCTGCTCGGCATTGCCTAAGCAGGATACGTTGGCTGGCCCGCCCGTTAAGCGGTTAGAGATGCCGTGGCCGACTTCGTGAGCGATAATACCGTTATCAAAGTCACCGTCCAGTTCAGGACCCGAGCCTTCGTTTTTGAGCGAAACAGTTACGTCCGTTCCGGCGTCCAGCACTTCGCGAATAAGCTTGCCGTCTTCTTGCCGAATCATGACAGATGGAATGACGATGGCGGGCACTGGATTGACGGGCGTGCCGCCCATTACAATGGGGTCACCAGACGCGTTATTGATTACAACAACGGCGATGGCGCCAGCTAGCTGGGCGTTCTGCACTTTGTCGGAAAAGCCGCAGTTGCCACGATAAACAACTGCAATGTTACCAGCGATAGCCGCGGCATTGCTAAAGGCTGCACAACCCTCTTTGCTTTTGCCAGTCGACGTGGGAGGCGTAGACTGGGCTACCACCAGCTTACCCGTCACTGGTACTGATGTCAGCCTTGTTGTGCCGAAGGAAGCCTCCCGGGCCGGATAAGCGCCGGTAAGGGAAGAAGGAGTCGTAACCCGGAACAAGTTCTGGTCTGGAATACCATTCCACAGGTACATCTGCATACGGGGCAGAGCGCCATCTACAGGCGTTCCGAAGTTGGCGTTGTTCCGTTGAGGGCCATTAGCCGACGTAATACGGGCGTCCTGAGCCTCGGCCCGTACAAAGTCGTTGCCGAGTCCGCCCTTTTTGAAATTATCGAACTGGAAGTTATCGCTGGCTTCATCAAAGCCATACTGGTACCACATATCGTGAATGATATTGCTCCAGTAGAACAGGTTGGTTGTAGCAGCATCAACATACGTCGCAGGCTGCTTGGTAAAGTCAACGGGGAAGTCAAACTTCAGATTCGGGCCACCGTCTGGACTGTAGTTAAGAACCGTGTAGTTCTTAGCAGCGGTCGGGAAAGGGTTCAGGCCATTGGGGTCTTCGTAGGCATACACGTTGTTGCCACGCGTAATAGTCTTGATGCCCTGAGGGGTATAATGCCAGCCTTCAGGAGAGGCAGTTTTGTCGGCTGCATCCGTTTTGATGAAATCACGTGAGCCGTGGCTAGGGCTCTCCGTTACAATCGGGTAGACTGTGTAGAAATTAGACGTTGGAGCGTTCGCCAAAATTGAGGCAAACTCGAACGACTTAGGCGCTACTGTTTGCTTGTGAGCATGGTTGTCGTGCAAAGGCAGACCATTGGGCCCGTCATTATCGAACTCGCAGTGTACCACAAGGTTGTCCTTATCTAAGAACTCACCCGTAACAGCATCAACCCTGATATTCCACCAGTTTTCAGCATTCAACTCGTAGATAGTCACCTCCCAGGCTAACCGTAGGCTACTATCTTCCATGGGCTGATACACCAGCTTGGCCGGAATGGGCTCGAGCGAAATGCCGCCCGTCGTTAACACCATTTCTTCATTTTTAGCGCCTGTCCGCTTATTCACAGCCAGCGGCTCTTTCACCGTTAGGTTCAGGTACCGAGCGGCGGCGGCTACGGCCGCCTGGGCTGTGAGCTTTGTCTTTACTGATTTTGCTCGGCCCGCAATGTTTTTTTGAAAGCGGTTGCCCATGGCCACCACCTTGTCCTCGCGGCTTACACTCAGGTTGGTCACCGCATTGTGAATCTCAATGCCCTGATGCATTTGCTGCAGGTAGAAATGCTTAACGCCGCTTTTCGCCGAGACAGATTGGCTGCTTAGCTCTATGTCAGCTAGGTCGGCGTCGGTAAGCTTCAGTGCCTGCTTGTTGGCGCGGAGGTAGTCCAGCGCGACCCGCGGCACAGCTTTCTGTTGTGCCTTGGCCGCCTCCTGTCCGAACGATGCATGGCTTCCCATGAACAGTGTTGCCGTTAGCGCGAGCCCGGCCACCCTTGGTATGAATTTATTAATTTATTGAATTTATAATGTGATTGAAGATTTAACCAATTTAAAAATTAATTTAATCATACCAAAAAACTATAAGATTAAAATGATTTAATCTTATCCTCCACTTTAAGCAACTCGCCTCTAAACTCGCTCTCACACATCGGCAGGACTTATTTTTTAATGTCCTTTAGATCGTAACATTATGCTATCTGCTGTCAAAAAAGAGTTCCCCCAGCTCTTGACTTAGCATCGAGATGCAGAAATAAGAACGGTGCTCCAGCTAACAACCGCATTATGAGAATGGTACTTTGGCGACGTACCCCTTCATGATTAGTGCCAACATTGTGCGCCGCGGGTGGCGTAAACAACCCAATATCCACCGTCTATGACAGAGGAGATGATGGCTTACCAAAACGCATCAAGTAGTTAGGCAGTAGTAACACCAAACGCTTCTCAGTTGGTAGCCCTAGTCCCTGCCACAGGCACCCATGACCCTTGTCGGGTCGGGCTCAAGAATCACAGAGCGAGAAAATCGAATGCCACCACCTAGCCCATCTGAACATGACCTGAGTATGTTTGAATGGGCGCTGCAGCAATAGGTGTCGTTGTGAAAACTCCGCGCCCTAAAAGCTACGGCAGCACCAGCCGGCTCCCCAAAGCGCGCTGCAAATCCGGTAAGTCATACCGCTGCAGCACGCCAGGCAGCACCTCCGAATACGCATCCTTGGCCGTTGGTTGCGCCAGCTGTTCCTGATACGCGACAGGTCGCTGCTCCAAGGCAACACGGGTGATGGCAGGTGAGAGCACGGCCGCATGCATTGCCGGGGCTGCGGTCCGGCCGTTGGCGCGAATTTCTATCGGCACGCCGCGGAGGCGGCTATCATTCCGCAGGAAAGCGGCGAGGGTAGCGATATCGGCCACGCGCTGGGCCAGCAGGGGGCGGCCTAGGTGCAGCGCCAGCATGGCATTACGGTATTCGCGGTTGTAGTATTTTGGGTCGTTGAAGGCGGCTGGGTCGGTGGTTTCGCCGAGGCCGCGCAAGTCAGCGAGGAGCACGGCAGTGCCCTGGCGGAGGTAGGCCTGCAGTTGTGCCGTGGTGTCGAGCGCGCTGGCTTTGCCCGCATCGGGAAGCCAGATAAGAATCTTGGAAGGTGGTATGATACTGGTGGGCAACGCCAGCAGCACGGGCAGCGGCGGCTCGCCTTCGCGGCGCAAAATGAGCCTCTGCAAGCTACTACCAGCCCGACGCAGAGTATCGAGTGTTGCTACCGATACGCTTGTAACCGCGACTGCAGATGTGCCTAATTGCTCCTGAACCAGGGCAACCAACGCCTCTGAACCAATTGAAGAACGGCGAGTCGCCAGCCGTTGCGCTGCGGCCCGATGCATCTCTGCCAAGGTAGCTTCGTTGCGGAAAGCGGTATTCACTTGTCCGGTTTTAGTGCACCTCAACTCTTTCTCCGACAAGGTCGCTAATATGCCTTCGCGAATGGGCGTTGCATCGCCATAGAACCACTGCCGAAACCACGTCACAGCCGCCTCCCGCTTGGGCTGGGAAATGCCATGCCCGTCGTCGTAAGTGAAAAGACTGAGCTGCTCCGGCTTGCTCAGGGCCGAGTAAAGGCGGCGGGTTTCATCCGTGGCAGCCGCAATTTGGGAGTAGTCGACAAAGTCGTAACGGCCAGCTAGCATCAGAAGCGGCTTGGGTGCGAACATGATGGGCCAATCGGCCAGGTCGAGGCGGGCGCGGCCAGCGCCGGGCAGCTGCACGCAGCCATCGGCAGGGCCGCTCAGCTCAAGGTTGCGCTCGCCGCTGGCCACGTAGCTGCACAGCGCCGCCACTTTCACCCGCGGCTCGAAGCCCATAAAGTAGGCCGTTTGGGTGGCGCCGCCGGAGTTGCCCAGGCAGCCGATGCGGGCAGTATCGACTTCGGCGCGGCTGAGCAGGTAGTCGAGGCCGCGCGCGTTGTCCCACAGCTGTTCGGCAGGCGTGGTATGGCCCAGCAGGGCTGCGCCAGCATTGAGTAACGTGTGCTCGGTGGTGCCGCCGCGGGCCAGAGATTTGCCGGCCGCATCAGTGAGCTGCATGCGCTCGCCCTGCGAAATGGGGTCGATGACCAGCACCACAAAACCGTGCTGCGCCAACAGGATAGCCGTTTTCTGATATGAAACCGTGGCTTTAGCTTCTTGCTCATGGCCACAGAAGAGCAGCACGCCGGGTTTTTTGCCCTTGCTCGCCGGCACGTACAAGTTAGCCGTAACGTGGTGGTTAGGCTGGCTTTCGTAAATAATCTTCTCGATGCGATATTGGTCGCGCGCCAGCTTGCCGGTAACCTGCGCCCGCAAAGGAGTGCGCACCGGTAGTGGCCCCAGTACCCGCCGGAAACGGGCGCGCACACTGTCGCGGTAAGCCGCAGCCCCGGCCGCCGACTGCGCAGCCTGGTCAAGTTCCGCGGCCCGCGGAGCATACTGGGCGTGCATCTGTTGCAACAGATAGGTGCTGAGCGTAGCTGGTGCTTTCCAGTCGAGCACGTTGGGGCTGCCTGTCTGTTGGGCAGCGGCAGAGTGCCACGTCAGCACCACGGCCATTAAGACAAGCAGAAAGGCCCTCCAACGCATGGCAACCAAGTTATTTCGTCGCGATGCAGCGAAGTTCCTCCACCAAATCGGCTGAGCCGACGAAAAGCGGAGCGCGCTGGTGCAAGTCCCTGGTTGGCGGCACATCGAGCAGCACATCGGCACCGCTCACGGCCACGCCGCCGGCTTGCTCAATGAGGTAAGCCAACGGGTAGCACTCGTAGAGCAAGCGCAGCTTGCCGCCGGGCTTGTCCACCGTGGGCGGGTACATGTAGATACCTCCCGTGAACAGGTTGCGGTGATAATCGGCCACCAGCGAGCCCACGTAGCGGGCCGTGAGACGGCGCTCTTTGCAGGTGGTGAGGAAGGTGCGCACAAATTCCGGATAGTCAAACCAGTTGCCCTCGTTGCATGAAAACACCGGCCCTTGACGCGGAATCTTGATATCAGGGTGCGAAAGAAAGAATTCGCCCAGCGAGTTTTCGTAGGTAAAGCCCGCCACGCCATGGCCCGTGGTGTACACCAGCATGGTGCTGGAGCCATACAACACGTACCCCGCGGCTATTTGCGCCCGGCCACCTTGCAAAAAGTCTTCCTTGCGAGCCGGCCCGCCAATACGCGACACGCGGCGGTAAATGCTAAAAATGGTGCCGATGCTCACGTTCACGTCGATGTTCGAGGAGCCATCGAGTGGGTCAATGGCCACCACGTATTTGCCATTGACGTTGCCAGTTTGAATGATTTCCTCGTCCTCTTCCGAGAGCACGGCGCAGGCTTCTCCCCCATTGGTAAGGGCACGCACAAAGCGGATGTTGGCTTCTACATCGAGCTTTTGCTGGTTCTCGCCCTGCACGTTTTTCTCGCCCATGGCCCCGGTGATGCGCGAAAGGCCAGCGCGGTTCACCTCGCGGTTTACGATTTTACCGGCCAGCGCGATGTCGCGCAGCAACTGAGAGAGCTCACCAGTGGCGTAAGCAAATTCGGACTGCTTGCGCATGATGTAGCGCTCGAGCGTGGTGCCAACGGGCGTGGCCAAGGTGTTTTCGGTAGTCTGGGACATTGGGTGGGATTTTAGATAGAGTTAGGGACCTACAGAACAGTGTAGATACGCCACACCGGCGTATTGCCGAAGAATAATCACTCGTGAACGATGCTGCCCTGTTGGCGCGAACGACAAGACGCCAAGTGTGGCGGCGTCTCTACAAAAGGTTTAACTCAACTTAAGAAGCTTGCTTCTGCGACTGCCACAGCACCACCTGCCAGCCCTGCTTGTTCTTCACCTGCACCACCACGTATTTAATGTGCGCCACGTTGGGTGAGCCGTCGGGCTTGTTGGGCTGATAAATGATGATTTGACCGTTGACAACGGCTGCTTTGCCGTTGTTGTAAGCGCGCACGTTGATGTTCTCCACTTCGATTTTATCATACACGCTCTTACCGTCGCGGATGCTCTGGATGTACTCTGTCTTGTTGTTTTGCTTGCCGTTGGAGTGGGTGTACACCAGGTCATCGGCAAAGGCTTTTTCCAGAAAAGGGTAATCCTTTTTTACCTGGGCTTCAAAGCGCAGGCGCTCCAGGGCCTCTACTTCTTTGGCGGCTTTATCGTTTTTGCCGTTGGGAGTTTGGGCCACAGCGGCCAGGCCCAGCACGAAGAGTAGTGCCAGCGTGAGCAGTTTTTTCATAGGATGGGCAAGCGCTAGGCTGCGGAGGGGGAAGGTTCGTCGAGGTTGATTTGCTTCATGTTTGGAGCCAGGAAGTGCATCAGCACCCAGGCCAGCAGGTAGGCCCCGCCGCAAATCAGGAACATGATGAAGTAAGCTGTTTCCAGCTGGCCAATGTTTTCGTAGTACACGAACATGCGCTTCTGCACCAGTGCCGACAGCAGAATGCCGCCCAGGCCACCGGCCATGCCGCCAATGCCCGTGACCGAAGCCACGGCCCGCTTCGGGAACATATCCGACACGGTGGTGAAGATGTTGGCACTCCAAGCCTGGTGCGCCGCTGCCGCAATGCCAATAACCAGCACGGCCAGCCACATGCTCATCTGGCCCAGGTATTGCGCAAACACAATTGGGAACACGCACAGCGCAATGAGCAGCATCGACAGCTTGCGCGCCCGGAAGGCGGCCATGCCGTTTCGCATGAAATTCAGCGGAATCCAGCCGCCGCCCACGCTGCCCACGCTGGACAGCACGTACACAGCCGCCACCGGCAAGGCCACATCAGTTCCTCTCAAGCCGTACTGCTTGTTCAGGAAATCGGGCAACCAGAACAGGTAGAACCACCAGATTGGGTCTGTTAAAAATTTACCCAGCACGAAGGCCCAGGTCTGGCGAAAGGTCAGAAGCTTAAACCAGGAAACCTTGGACTCGCTGCCGACGGCCACAGCCGCCTGGTCGTCCACATCGCTGTGGATGTAGTCAAACTCAGCTTTGCCGAGGCGCACTTGCCGGGCCGGCACTTCGTAGAAAATAAACCACAGAATAAGCCACACAAAACCCAGGGCGCCGGTAATCACGAAGGCCCACTTCCACCCTATCGTTTCGGCGATGAGCGGCACGGTGAGCGGGGCAATGATGGCGCCCACGTTAGAGCCCGAGTTGAAGATGCCAGTGGCCAGCGCCCGTTCCTTCTGGGGAAACCATTCGGCCGTGGTTTTGATGGCCGCCGGGAAGTTGCCGGCCTCCGTTACGCCCAGGAAAGCCCGGGCTACGCTAAAGCCCAGCGTGCTGCTCACAAAGGCGTGGCCAATGGCAGCCAAGCTCCACAGAAAAGTAGAGAGGGCATAGCCAATCTTGGTGCCCAGCTTGTCGATGATGCGGCCCACGCCCAGCATGCCCACCGAGTAGGCCAGCTTAAAGGCAATTTCAATGTTGGCGTAGTCGCCCGAATTCCACTTAAACTCCGTTTCCAGGTAAGGCTTAAGCAGAGAAATAACGGCGCGGTCGAGGTAGTTGACCGTGGTAGCAAAGAAGACCAGCGAACAAATGGTCCAACGGTACTTCCCAATCGCAGACCCCACATCGATGGATGGAACGTCCGGAGCTAGCTGCTGTGATGGCGTCATATATGGGCGGGTTTAAGGAAGGAAGAACGGTTACTTACCCAACTGGGCGACAATTTGCATTAATTCGGCGATGCGTGCGGCCAGCGCGTCGGTATCATCGGCATTTTTGAAGAGCTGCGAGCCCATGCCCACGGCATTCACGCCGGCTCCAAACCAGGCGCTCAGGCTCTCGCGGGTGGGCTCCACGCCGCCCGTCACCATGAGCTTGGTTTCGGGCATGGGGCCTCGCAGCGCCTTCACATAATCAGGGCCCACCACATTGCCAGGGAAGATTTTGACCACCGCCGCGCCCTGCTGGCTAGCATTGTAAATCTCGGTGGGCGTCATGGCACCGGGCAGCCACGGAATGTCGTGGGCGCGGCATACTTCAGCGACCTCCGCTGTGGCCAGCGGCTGTACGACAAACTCGGCGCCGGCCGCAATAAACTCCTCAGCTTCCTGGGCCTTGTAAATCGTGCCGATGCCGAGCACCATGTCGGGGCACTGCTGCTGCACAAAACCCTGCAGCTGCTCAAACACGGTCATGGCTTGCTCCCCGCGGTTCACAAACTCAAACACCCGAATGCCACCGGTGTAGCAAGCCTGCACAATGCGTTGGGCATAGGCGGCATCGGCATGGTAAAACACGGGCACCACCGGATGGCGGAGCAGGGTAGCAAGGGTGGCGGCAGGCGTGTGGCGGGGCATGTTTGTTTTGATAGTAAGAACAGGAAAAGGGTGACGATAGTCCGTCATGCAGAGCAGAGCGGAGCGAACCGCAGGTCGGCGTAGCCAAGCATCTTTACCGCTTCATTACCTTAAGCAATATTTCCTATTGAGGTAAAGATGCTGCGCTTTGCATAATGTTCTGTTTATTTTCTCATCGTAGCAGGCGGCCGCTGGTGTTGCCGCGCATAATGTCTTCCACTTCGGCCACCGACACGAGGTTGATATCGCCGTGAATCGTGTGTTTCAGGGCCGAAGCAGCGACGCCGAACGTCAAAGCCTGCTGCGGGTTGTTATAGGCCAGTGAGCCGTAGATGAAGCCTGCCATAAAGGCATCGCCGCCACCGATGCGGTCCACGATAGGGTTGATGTCGTAGGTGATGGTCTCGAGAAACTGCTCGCCGTCGTAGAATATGCCTTTCAGGCCGTTGTGCGAGGCGCTGTGGGTTTTGCGGCGTGTGGTAATGACCTGCTTGATTTGCGGAAAACGCTCCATCACCTGCTGAGCCACCGACACAAATTTGTTGTCGGTGCCAGGCAACGGCTGAATGCCGAACAGGTCTTCTGCGTCGTTTTCGGAGCACACCACAATGTCACAACCTTCCACCAGTTCCGACATCACGGCCTGGGCTGTCTGACCGTATTGCCACAGGTTGCGGCGGTAGTTCACATCGGCCGATACGGTGATGCCCAGGCGACGCGCGGCAGCAATGGCCTGGCGCGTGGCCTCGGCGGTGCTGGCCGAGATGGCCGGCGTGATGCCCGTCCAGTGCAGCCAGCCGGCGTCTTTCAAAATCTCATCCCAATCGAAAGCCGCTGCGTCGAGGTGAGCGAAGGCCGAGTTGGCGCGGTCGTACACCACCTTGCTGGGGCGCATCCCCGCTCCCACTTCCAGGAAGTACAGGCCAAGGCGGTCGCCTTGGAAAACTGTGGCGTTCATGTTCACGCCCAAGGCGCGGAAGTGTTGCGCCGCTGCCAAGCCCATGTCGTTGGCTGGAAAGCAAGTGACGTGCGCGGCGGGCACACCAAGGCCTGCCAGTGAGGCGCCCACGTTGGCGTCGCCGCCGCCGTAGGTGATTTCCAGGCTTTGCGTTTGCGCGAACCGATAATTCAGCGGCGGCGATAGCCGCATCATGATTTCGCCGAACGTGACAACTTGCTTCATTCTATTGGGAACTTAAAAGAACGTCATGCTGAGCGCGGCCGAAGCATCTCGCTCGCATCGTTCAATGGTTGAGTTACTACCACACGCGAGATGCTTCGAGAAGCTCAGCATGACGTTGCTTATGGCAATTCTTTATTACTGCGCAGCTACAGCCACTGGCGCTGCTGCTACTTTCTCGAAGCCAAAGTACTCCTTGGCGTTTCCGTAGCAAATATTTTGCACCGTGCGGCCCAGCAATTCCATGTCGGCTGGCAGTTCGCCGTTCTCCACGTCGTTGCCGAGCAGGTTGCAGAGCACGCGGCGGAAATACTCGTGACGCGGATACGAAAGGAAGCTGCGCGAGTCGGTGAGCATGCCCACGAAACGCGGCAGCAGGCCCATGTTTGAGAGCGAGTTGAGCTGCTTCTCCATGCCGTCCTTCTGGTCGAGGAACCACCAGCCGGAGCCAAACTGCATTTTGCCTGCCACCGAGCCATCGTTGAAGTTGCCAATCATCGTGGCAATGAGGTCGTTGTCGGCCGGATTGAGGTTGTAGATAATGGTCTTGGCCAGCTTGTCCTGGCTGTCGAGCCGGTCGAGGAACGTGGAGAGGGCGCGGCCCTGGGGGAAGTCGCCGATGGAATCCCAGCCCGTGTCGGGGCCCAGTTCGCGGAGCATACGCGAGTTGTTGTTGCGCAGCGCGCCAATGTGGTATTGCTGGGTCCAGCCCTTCTCCCAATCCATTTCGGCCAGTAGCACCAGCATAGCCGATTTGAACTGCAGATTCTCAGCGCTGGTCAGCTCACTACCGCCGCGGATTTTCGTGAAAATAGAATCGATTTCAGCGGCCGTGTAGTCGGCAGCATAAATCTGCTCCAGGCCGTGGTCCGACAAACGGCAGCCCAGGCTGGCAAAGAAATCGTGGCGGCGGCGCAAGGCCGTTTCCAGGTCGGCAAAAGTGCGGATGTCCACGGAAGCCACTGGACCCAAGCGGTCGAGGTAGGCGTTGTAACTGGTGGCATCGTCCACGGCCATGGCCTTATCGGCGCGGAAGGTGGGCAGCACGCGCACCTCGCAGCCCGAAGCAGCGATGGCCAGGTGGTGCTCCAGCGAATCAGCAGGGTCGTCCGTGGTGCAGAGGGTTTCCACGTTCATCTTACGCAGCAGGCCCTGCACCGAAAACTCGGGGGTTTGCAGCTTGGCGCTGCACTCGTCGTAAATGCGGCGGGCGCTGTCCTTGTTCAGCAGCTCCGTGATGCCGAAGTAACGCTGCAGCTCCAGGTGCGTCCAGTGGTAGAGCGGGTTGCGCAGCGTGTAGGGCACGGTTTCGGCCCATTTCTCAAACTTCTCCCAGTCGGAAGCATCGCCGGTGATGTAGCGCTCGGGCACGCCGTTGGCCCGCATGGCGCGCCACTTGTAATGGTCGCCGTAGAGCCAGATTTGGGTGATGTTCTCGAACTGCTTGTCCTCGGCAATCTGGTCGGGCAGCAGGTGATTATGATAGTCGATAATGGGCATCTGCTTCGCAAACTCGTGGTAGAGCGTGCTGGCCGTAGCCGTTTGGAGCAGAAAGTCGTCGTTGAGAAATGGCTTCATGGTCTTGTTCTTCTAATAAACCGTCATGCTTCACTCCGCTCAGCATGACGGCTTTTCTATTTTTCTACAGCGACACCCCGCGCTTCCACGGAATAAAATCGGCTTGGTCGTGACGCACTGCGGCAACTTCCTCGCCGCTGGCTACGCGGATGACGTAGTCGAGAATCCGCTCGCCGGCCTGTTCTATGGTTTCCTCGCCGTCGATTACGGTTCCGGTGTTTACGTCGATGATGTCGGGCATGCGCCGGGCCAGGGCTGTGTTGCTAGCCACTTTGATGACCGGGGCAATGGGGTTGCCGGTGGGCGTGCCCAAGCCGGTGGTGAACAGCACGACATTGGCACCCGAGCCTACCTCGGCAGTCGTGGACTCTACGTCGTTGCCGGGCGTACAAAGCAGGTTCAAACCGGGCTTGGTCACCAGTTCGGGGTAGTCGAGCACGGCTACTACGGGCGAAGAACCACCCTTGCGAGCCGCCCCGGCCGACTTCATGGCATCGGTAATCAGACCATCGCGGATGTTGCCCGGCGAGGGGTTCATATCAAAGCCTGAACCTACTGCAATAGCACTGTCGCCATAGGCCTTCATGAGGCTGCTGAAACGCTCGGCCGTGGGTTGGTCTATGCTGCGGTCGACCAGTTCCTGCTCTACGCCGCACAGCTCCGGGAATTCGGCCAGAATAACCGAGCCGCCCAGCGCCACCACCATATCCGACACGTGCCCCAGGGCGGGGTTGGCCGAGATGCCGGAGAAGCCGTCGGAGCCGCCGCACTCCAAGCCGATGTTCAGCTTGGACAGCGGGGCGGGCTCGCGGCGCGCCTGGTTGGCGAGCATCAGGCCCGCGAAGGTCTGGCGCAGCGCGGTACTGATGAGGGTTTCCTCGGTGCCCAGCTTCTGCTGGTCGAGAATATAGAGCGGCTTGCTGAAGTTGGGGTCGCGCTTGTTGATTTCGTCCTGCAGCATGCTGGCCTGCGCGTTCTGGCAGCCCAGGCTGAGCACGGTGGCACCGGCCACATTGGGGTGCGTGATGTAGCCGGCCAGCAGGCCGCACAGAGTCTGAGCATCCTGGCGGATGCCACCGCAGCCACCCTCGTGGGCCAGGAAGCGGATGCCGTCGACATTGGGGAAGGGGCGCGTGCTGCGAGCCGCATCCTGCGCGGTTTCCAGGTCAGCGCTCAAGATTTCTTCTACCGACTTGCCGGCCTGCAGCAAGCTCAGCAGCTTGCGGGTTTCGGGCTGATAACTCTTGCGGCGGCCGTAGCCGAGGTCAGTTATCAGGGCTTCCTGCAGCACTTGGATGTTGCGATTTTCGCAGAACACCAGCGGGATAACCAGCCAGTAATTGGCGGTGCCCACGCGGCCATCGGCGCGGTGAAAACCCATGAAGGTGCGGGTTTGCCAGGCGCTTACATCGGGAGCCGTCCAGGCGGGGCGCTGTTGGGCGTTCTCGTCGTAGCTGTTGGTGGCGTGCTTGATGTTGGCAGTGGTGAGGCGACCGCCGGGACGGATTTCCTCGCGGGCCGTGCCCACCAGCACGCCATACATGGTCACGGACTGGCCGGGGCTTAGGCCGAGGGGCGCGAGCTTGTGCTTGGCCGGAATGGCTTCGCTGGTGGTCACGAACTCATTTTCCCACGGCACTTCGGTGCCAATGGGCAGGTCGGCGAGGGCGACGAGCACATTATCAGCGGGATGAATACGGGCTACTTGATGCTTCACGGGGAAGATTAATTATTGATTGAAGTCGTGCTGTTGAACTAGCGCCTGTCATGCTGAGCTTGCGAACCGAAGGTCGGCGAAGCCATGCATCCTTTCATGTTGATATGGCACGTTCAGCGGAGATAAGCTGCTTCTTTCGTCAGCATGACCGACGTGTCATTCTACGAATTGACAATAGCCGCTTTCTTGGTAAAAAACGCCGCTAATGTCGAGGGTGCGCCTTCTTCCAGAAGCTGGTTAAGGTACTGGCTTACCCAATTGGAGAAACCAGGCAGGCGACTGAGGTCGTGGCCCCAGAGGGCGGTGTTGCGGAGCACGGCTGCGGTCAGCTCCTCGGGCGAGAGGCGGGCCCAGAGGTCGGCGAAGTAGCCGGCGCGGTCGTCCTGGATGGTGTAGGCATGGCCATTGGCTTCGCCCTGTCCTGCTCCCGGCGCCGAAGCCGTGTTGCGCATGAACAGCAAGTAGGCCGCAAAGCCCAGCGCAACGTAGTGCGGCACGGCCTGGTGCTGCTTGTAGTAGTGCAGCAGCGTGGGCACGTTGCGCATCTGCATCTTCATGGTCCCCTGCATGGCAATGGCCAGCCAGCGGTGCTCCAGGTAAGGGTTGCGGAAACGGTCGAGCACCTGCATGCCGAAGCGCTGGCCCACTTTTTCGTCGACCACGTAGGGGATACCGGGCAGCAGGTCAGCCAGCATCAGGTTGTGGATGAAGCGGGTCAGGTTTTCGTCGTCCATGGCTTCGCGTACCGTAACGCAACCCATCAGGTGGGCTAAGGCATAGCTGAGCGTGTGCGTACCGTTGAGCAAGCGTAGCTTCAGCTCGCGGAACATAGTGATGTCGGGCCGGATGACCACGCCCCGCGCCACTGAGTGAAACGACAGGATGTTGCGTACCTTCTCGCCGCCTTCAATGGCCCACAGCGAGTAGGCTTCGGCCACGGTCAGCAACTCGTCCTGGTAGCCCAGGTCGGCTTGCAGCTGCTCGTAGGTAGCGGAGTCGGGACGGCCGGGCACAATGCGGTCGACCAGTGTATTGCAGAAATGATTAGCCGCTTCGAGCCAGTCGATGAACTCGCTGCCCAGGTCGTTGCGGTGGGCCAACTCCAGTACAATGGCCTCGAGCTTGCGGCCGTTGTCGGGAATCAGCTCAGTGGGCACAATCACCAGTCCGCAGTTGACATCACCTTTGAAAGCCTGGAAGCGCTTGTAAAGCACGGCCAGCAGCTTGCCGGGAAACGACTGCGGGGGTGAGAGATGAATGTCTTCATTCACGAGCTGAATGCCGACCTCTGTGGTATTAGAAATTACTACCTGCAGGTCGGGGCTGGCGGCAAAGCTCAGCACCTCGGCCCACTGGCTTTTGGCGGACAAAACCCGGCTGATGCTGGCACACACCACGTTCTCCTCTACCGGCTGCCCATCGTCGACGCCGCGGATGCTCACGGTATATAGGCCATCTTGGCGGTCGAAAGCCGTGGCGTCGCCGCCATCGGTACTTTTCACCACCACAATGCGACCGTTGAAGACGCCCTTGCGGTTAGCCTCGTCAATCATGAAATCGGGCAGGCCGCGCAACAGCACGCCGGTGCCGAATTGGAGCACCTTCTCGGGTAGCGCAAACATCTCGGCTGTGGGCCAAGCCAGGGTGGTGGCGGTAGCGGGTGCAGCCAGGGCCAGCTCTTTGGTTAGGATAGTCATGGGCATGATAAATAGCCGGATTATTTTTTTGCTTCGCCGTTGGTGGTGTTCACGCGTTTTTGCCAGGCGGGGTATTCGGTGGCCAGCAACTTAGCTGGCCAAGTGCCGGCGTAGAGGTAACCAGCGCGGCGTTCGTTTTCAATCTCCGCTAGCTGATAACGGACCTTGCTGTCGCGGCCCACATAGATTGGCCGGTCGGTGTCGAGCTCGTAGAAACGGGCCCAGATGGTGGAGCCAGGCTCCGCTACGATGAGCCGGTCGAGCACTTTCTTGCTGCCTGGGGCTGTAACGACCTTGGTAGCGTAGCCAGTCAGCTTCACTTTTTCGAACCAGCTTATGGCACTTTCAATCGACTTCTTCACCGCATCAGAGGGCTTGTCGATGCCCATCAGAAACCGGACAATTTCCACTGATTCGTCGCCGCTCAGCGAAGCGAGTTCGAAGGCGCGGGCCTTGGCTGGCTGCAGGGTATTTTCGTCGTATTGGGCGCACCAAGCTGTGGGGCGGCCGTTGCGCACGTACTGGGTTTTCAGAATGCACTCCGTGCCGCGGTCCACGGCGGCTTGGGCCTGGGGCGCCAAAGCCGGGTTCAGCACAGCAAACTGCTTGCTCCGGGTGGCCACGTTCCGCAACAACTGCAGCACACGCACCATGGCGTTGTCGTTGTAGGTAATCTGGTGGCGGTAGCCACTGAAGTCGGGGAAGAACTGAGGAAATCCGCCATTGGCGTATTGCATCTTCAGCAGGTAGCGAACGCCGGTTTCGGCGGCCTCGCGGTAGGCGGGGTTGTTGGTTTTTTGAAACGCCGCAGCCAGGTAGCTGATTTCACGGGTCGTGGCATTGTTATCGATGGTGGCGTCGTTCCGGTTTTTGTCGGCCAGGGTGCTGGCCCGCTCGGCAGCGCTCATCGGGTGGGTGTAGTCCACTTTGGCGGTACCTACGGCCTTGGGCCACCCGCCAATGGCACGCTGAAACACCAGCATTTTCTCGGCCGTGGTGTCCTGAGCCGCGGCTTGCTGCGACCTTTGGGCGGTCCGGAAAATTTCCGAACCACCCGCGGCCACCGTCGCCTGCTGAGTCAGGGGCGTTTCAAGTCCCACCTTGCTCATTCCCGCCAACAGGAACAGTAGTTGCAGCGTTATCATGCGTTGATATAGTTGGGCCGGGCCCGGTTGGTATTGACTATAAAAAATCGGTGCGGGCAGGATTGAACACGTCGAGCAGCACGCCGGCTTCGAGGCACTCCACCCCGTGCCACTCGTTAGAAACGGCGTAGAAGCAGTCGCCTTCGCGCAGTACCTTCCGCTCTTCGCCCACAGTCACCACAAACACGCCGCTTTCCACATAGCTCAGCTGCGTGTGCACATGCTGATGCCGGCTGCCAATGCCGCCCTGGTCGAAGGCCACTTTCACCAGCATGGTGTTGGCATCGTAGGTCAGCACTTGGCGACGTACGCCGTCGGCTACCGTTTCCCAGGGCCGGTGTTCGGCCAGGCCGAACACCGGAGGATTTCCATTCAAAGCGTTTACCATGGCGTGAAAAGCAGCGATGAGGCATTGGAAGCCAATGCGACCTAATAACCGAAGTTTTGCTTCAGGACGGGGTCGGCGGCGATGGTGCTTTGCGGAATTGGCTGCAGCTCTTTGCCCATGTTAGGCATGTACTCGGCGGCTAGGCCAGCGCCCGTGCTGGTGGCGGTGGTAGCACCCAACGTGTAGGTAGTGCCGGTGGGGCGGGTATTGGCCACGTACGCGGCGTTGATGGCCAAGCGCCAGTTCACGCGGGTAGTGCCGGCAGGGGCCGTGGTGAGGGCCGTGGGGCGGTAGAACGAGTTCACCCACTGCACCGGGCCGGGCGCCGGCGTACGAAAAAACAGGTAGTCGGGCACGTTCTGGTAGGGCGCCTCGCCCTTGGCCATCTTCTCGATGTTGGATTTGGCTTCGGCCAGCTTCTGCTCAAACAAGTTCCAGCGCAGCAAATCGTACTTGCGGATGGCTTCGCTGCCGAACTCCAGGTAGCGCTCGTTCACGATGGTGTTGAACAGTCCAGCCTTGCTGGTCATGGTGAAACCGCCCGCGGCGAGGGTGCTCAGCGCCCGGGCGCGGTTGCCAGCAAAGGCGCGGGTGCGCACCAGCATCAAGGCATCCTGGGCGGCCTGGGTGGGGCCGTTAAGTTCGTTCTCGGTTTCGGCAAACATTAGCAACACATCCGAGAAGCGGATGAGGGGCCAGTTGTAGCCGAGGTAGTTGCTGGACCCGGTGAGGGGCGGGATGTGCCAGTCGCGGCGAAACTTGCCGTCGGTGATGTTGTTGAGAGCCACGCCCGACTGGAAATTGCTGCCAGTAGGAATGTTGTACGTAGTGATGGTGACGTCGCGGCGCGTATCGGTCGAATCGAAGGCGTAGAAGTAAGTCGGCACTACGGTTACGGCGCCTTGCGTGGAGCCAAAAGTGCCGCTGGCGTTTTGCAAACGCGGTCCGTTGTAGTAGCCCAGCTTGCTGTCCGAAGTTGCCGTAGAACCCGTCATGCCTACTTGAAACATAATTTCGGTGTTGACCTGGGAACGCTGCTCGTTGATGCTCTTAAATACTTCCAGAAAGCTCGGGGTCAAACGGTGCTCGCTGGGGTTGGCCATCAGGTCGGCGCACTCCCGCCGCGCAATGCGGTAGAAGTCGAGGTAGTCGGCGGGGCGCGTCATCTGGTTGCCTTTCAGCGAAAAACCGCCGCGATACAACGCAATACGGGCCCGCAGGGCTTTCACGGCGCCCTTGGTGATGCGCTCATTGGCGGGGCCAGCCTGGCTGCGCCACGGCACGAGTTTGGTGGCCAGGGCCAGGTCATCGACCAAGCGGGCGAGGGTAACGTTGCGGTCGGCGTTGGGCAGGTTGAAGTCCTGGCCCGATACTGACGGCGAGAACTGGGCCGGCACATCGCCCCAATTGCGCACCAGTTCAAAGTAGTACTGCGCGCGCAGGGTCAGTACTTCGCCGTGCAGGCGGTGCATGGCTGCGGTATCGGCCGAGGTGCCACCGTTGTAGAGCGGCGAGAGCGGAATCTGCTGGATGCAGATGTTGGACCGCTCCACTCCCTGGTACAGGGTGTTCCAGGGGTTGGTAATTTCGGTATTAGTGGGCAGGGCCTTGTAGCGCGCAATGCTGCGCCGCGCCCCATCGGGCGCGCCTGCCGAGCCAATCATCTCGTCGGAGTCGAAGGGGAAGTACATGCTGATGCGCGTGCCGTAGCTCTGGTCGCCCGAGAGGGGGTCGTAGGCGCCAATGACGGCGGCAGTAGACCCGGCCACGGTGCTAAACGTGTACTCCGTCGTGTTCAGCGCCAAGGGCTCCACGTCGAGGAAGTCTTTGCAGGAAGTAACCAGCCCGGCACCTACCAGGGCGCTCACGGCCAGTGCGGCACGGAAAGAAATAGAAGATTTCATATTGCTAGCGGGTGGGAGATTAGAGGGAGAGATTCACACCAAACAAGAGGGCACGGCTGCGAGGGTAGGCAGCGTAGTCTACCCCCGGCGTGAGGGGAGTGGCGCGGCGGGTGTTCACCTCCGGGTCGAAGCCGGTGTATTTGGTGAACGTGTACAGGTTGTTCAGCGTCACGTAGAAACGTACCTGCTGCACGTGGGCACGGGTGGTGAGGGCCTTGGGCAGGCTGTAGCCCATGGTGATGTTGTTGACGCGTAGGAACGAGCCATCTTCTATGGCCCACGAGTGCAGGAAGTAGTTGCGGGTAGGGGTCCAGATAGAAGCGTTCTGGTTTACTTCCTGCAAGCGCCCCAGCGTGGTGATGGGGGTGCCATCGGCTTCAATGGTGCGGTAGCGGTTGCTCATCTGATCGAGCAGGTTGCTGTACACCGTGTTGGCCGTGTTGCTCGTGAACTCAATCTTGTTGGCGTTGTAGACGTCGTTGCCCAACACGAAGTTGAGGAATACGCTGGCGTCAAAACCCTTGTAGGTGAACTGTTGGTTCAAACCGCCTACTGCTTTGGGGTTGGCGTTGCCAATTACCACTTGGTCCAAGTCGTTGATTACGCCGTCACCGTTCTGGTCTACCAACCGGAGCGTGCCGGGCTGGGCAGCCAAGCCGTCGGGGGTGCCCGACAGCAACTGGCCCGGCTTCAGCACCCAGCGGTTGCTGCTGGCGTTGTAGCTCTCGAAGTCATTGGCGGTGTAGAAGCCCTGGCGGCCGTTGGTGTAGTCGGTAACATAGCCGAACATCTGGCCTACTGGCTGGCCAACGCGGGCCACGTAGTCGCGGGCCAAAGCCGTGCCAGCCCAACCCGAGCTGATGGCGGGCAATTCGTTGAGGCCCGCGCCCAGGCTCTCAATGCGGCCGCGGTTGAACGAGGTGTTTGCCGTAACCGACCAAGTGAAGTCGGGGGTTTGAATGATGGTGCTGGTCAGCTGCAGTTCCAAGCCACGGTTCGAAGTCGAGCCGATGTTCTGGGTCTGGGTAGTGTAGCCTAGGAAAGCAGGCACCGTACGGTTGATGAGCAGGTCGCTGGTGGTGTTGTAGTAAGCATCAGCGGTGAACTGCACGCGGTTGTCGAACAAAGCGAGGTCGACACCCAAGTTGCGCGAGGTAGTGGTTTCCCACTTCAGGTTGGGGTTGGGCAGGGTGTTGGCTGCCGAGCCCAGCACAATGCTGTGGTTGAGGGCATACGGCGCGCTGCCGGCCGAAAAGAGCTGGTCGCCCAGGAAGTCGGCAATGCGGTTGTTACCCGCCTGGCCGTAGCTCAAGCGCACTTTCAGGTCGTTCACCTTGGTGATGTCCTTGAAGAAGTTCTCACGCGAGACGCGCCAGGCCACCGAAGCGCCGGGGAAGTAGCCGACCCGATTGCCGGGCTTGTACTTCGACGAGCCATCGGCCCGGAGCGTACCCGTGAACAGGTAACGGTCATCGAACGAGTAAGTAACTCGGCCAAAGCCCGACAGCAACCGGTAATCCTGGGGAATGCTCGTGGTGGGCAGCACCGGCTGGGCCGTTTGGCCCGCAGGCAGCACGCCCTGGTTGATGTTGGCCAGCGCTCGGTCGGCGGTGATGTCCAGGGGCAGGAAGTTGGTTTGAATGTACTGCTGAGTGTTGCGCTGGTAGTAGGTTTCTTCACCCACGAGCACGGTCAGGGCGTGAACGCCTTTGTTGAGCCGGTAATCAAGCACGTTGGAGTTGTTCAGCGTGTTCTGGGTACCCGTGGTAATGGAGGCTGTGGGCAGATTCTGGTAGTTGCCGGCTGGCTGGCGCAACAGCGGCGAGAAGCGGCCGTTGAAAGTACCCAGGTCGCCGTTGGTGATGTCGAAACCGGCCGTGGTGCGGAAGGTCAGGTTCTTAACAATCTCGAAGGCGATGTTGCCGCCGATGTTCAAGTTGCGGCGCTTGTCGCGGCGGTACTCGTTGTCGATGGTCAGAATGGGGTTCACCAAACTAGAGGTGGCAAAGAAGTCCTCGTCGAACGTGCCAGGGTCGAGCACCCGGCCCGAAAAGTTGGGCACAGCCAAGGGCTGGTACTGTACGGAGTTGCGCAGGCGCGAAGTGGTGTTCGAACCGGTGGAAGAAGTGCCAGCACCATTAGAAGTTTGGTCGTTGAAGCGCAGATTCAAGCCAAAGCGTAGCTTGTCGGTGGCTTTGGTGTCGAAGCGGAAGTTTACCAGCTTACGGTCGTAGTCGGAAGCGCGCTGAATGCCGTCTTCCCGGTTGCTGGTCAGGCTGAGTGAGTAGGTGGTGCCTTTCACGCCGCCGGCTAACGACACGTTGTGGGTCTGCTGGAAAGCGTCGCGGCCGAAGGTTTCGTCCTGCCAGTTGATGAAGGGGGCGTTGCGGGCCCGCAGCAAGGTGTCGCTGTTGAAGTTGGAGCTGCCGAACAGGTTCTTGAACGAGGGCAAACCGCCCGTGCCGGTACCGGCCTGCTGGGCGCGCTCAAACTGGTAGTTGAGGTAGTCTTCGGGCCCAAGCACGCCCAGCATCTTACTGATGCGGCGCACGCCGGCGAAGCCGTTGTAGCTGATAACAGTGCGACCTTCTGTACCCTTTTTGGTGGTGATGATAACGACGCCGTTGGCACCACGGGCACCGTAGATAGCCGTGGCCGAGGCATCTTTCAACACGTCAACGGAGGCAATGTCCTGCGGCGCAATCACGCCCAGGGCGTTCTCTACCTGAATACCGTCGACTACGTACAGGGGCGAGTTGTCCTGGGTGATGGAGCCACCGCCCCGTACCCGCACCTGCACATTGGTGTTGCCCGGCGTGCCCTCGGCCGAGGTGAGCTGCACACCGGCCAAACGGCCCGTAAGTGCTTCAGCGGCTGAGTTTACCGGAATGTCTTTAATTTGCTGGGCGCCTACCGAAGATACCGAGCCGGTCACGTCGCGGCGCTGCACTTCCTGGTAGCCAATTACCACCACGTCTTCGAGCTGCTTGCTGTCAGAGGCGAGGGTAACGTTGATGGTGGACTGGCTGCCCACCTGCACTGTTTGGGCCACAAAGCCCACGTAGCTAAACCGCAGCTTGGCTGCGGCCGCGTTGGCCTCGGGCAAGGTGATGCTGTAGCGGCCATCGCCGCCGGTAGAGGCACCGTTGGTGGTTCCCTCCACTAGCACCGTCACGCCGGGCAAGCCCTCGCCCTCAGCAGATTTCACGACGCCCTGAACCTGGCGGCTTTGCGCCGCTGCCAGTCCGATGCTCCCCAAGAGCAACAGCCAGAGCAGGAGAAAATGTTTTTTCATCTTTTTTTAAGTTTGGGTGGGAGGTTAAAAAAATCGGTTAGCGCAGGGCCTCCAGAGGCACGGCGTCCATGTCGGTGTATTCACGGTTCTCGCCGGCCATGCCCCAGATGAAGGCATAGGCGCTGGTGCCGCAGCCGGTGTGGATGCTCCACGGCGGCGAGAGAATGGCTTGCTCGTTGTTCACCCACAGCGGGCGCGTTTCGGTGGGCTCGCCCAGCAGGTGCAGCACGCGCTGGCCCTGCGGCAGGTTGAAGTAGAGGTAGGCTTCCATGCGCCGGTCGTGGGTGTGGCTGGGCATGGTGTTCCACACCGAGCCTTCCTGCAGCTGCGTGAGACCCATCACCAACTGGCAGCTTTGGATGCCTTCGGCGTAGATGTACTTGTAGATGGTGCGGCGGTTGGCGGTTTCCGTAGCCCCCATTTCCACGGGCGTAGCCTCCGCTTGGGTGCGGCGCGTGGTGGGGTGGGCGTGGTGGGCTGGAGCCGAGAGTAAGTAGTACTTGGCGGGGTTGGCGGCGTCGGCGCTGGCAAACGTCACTTCCTTGGCGCCCATGCCCACATAGAGGCAGTCCTGGTTGCCCAACTCGTAGGCCTGGCCGTCGACCGTGATGGTGCCGGCGCCGCCCACGTTGAGCGCGCCCAGTTCGCGGCGCTCCAGAAAGAAATTCGCTTTCAACGACTCCGGGCAGGGCAGGGCCAGCGACGAATCGTTGGGCTGAGCCCCGCCTACAATCATGCGGTCGTAGTGCGTGTAGGTGAGGCTAACCTCTCCGGCCACAAACAGGCTTTCAATCAGGAAATGCTCCCGAATGCCACTCGTGTTCAGAGTAGCTGTTTCACGTGGACCGATGGCGAAGCGAGTATTCATTAGGGGATTATGAGTTATAAATTTTGAGTTATGAATTGTTGGTGAGAGCTGATGAAGTGGGAAACCCATAATTCACAACTCATAATTCACACTCTAGCGTCCCATCCAGCCACCGTCGACGGTGAGGATGGTGCCGTGCACGTAGTCGGAAGCGGCTGAAGCCAGGAACACGGCCGGACCTTGGTAGTCAGTGGGCAGGGCCCAGCGCCCAGCCGGAATGCGAGAGAGAATAGCAGCGCTACGCTCCTCATCCTGCCGCAGGGCGGCGGTGTTGTCGGTGGCCACGTAGCCGGGCGCAATGGCATTGACGTTGATGCCCTTGCTGGCCCATTCGTTGGCCAGGGCTTTTACCAGGCTGCCCACACCGCCTTTGCTGGCAGCGTAGCTTGGCACGTTAATGCCGCCCTGAAACGTGAGCAGCGAGGCCGTGAAGATGATTTTGCCACTCCCCTGCTGCAACATTTGCGCGCCAATGGCGCGGGCCAGCCGAAACGGTGCGTCGAGGTTGATGGTCAGCACGGCATCCCAGTCATCGTCGGAATGCTCGGCGGCTGGCGCGCGGCGGATGATGCCGGCGTTGTTGAACAGAATATCAATAACCGGGAAATCGGCCTGCACCTGCTTGATGAAACCATCCAATGACTCGCGCTCGCCAAAATCGGCTTGGTAGCCGCGGTACTCGCGCCCCAGGGCCTGCACTGCCTGCTCCGTTTCGCCGCCCTGGGGCATGTGTACCGAAACACCGATGATGTCGGCGCCGGCTTCGGCCAAGCCCAAGGCAATGGCTTGTCCAATACCCCGGTCGCACCCCGTAACGAGGGCGCGCTTGCCGGCCAAACTAAAAGCGGAAGAGAATGCAGTCATAAAGAAGGACGATGCTGAGACAGTGAGTTGACAAAACCAAAGCCGCGGTGCTGTCGAGGGCGGTTTTGCTACTTAAAGGTTTCGTACAGCAGAACCGGAAAACAAGAGTTGGACAATATTTTTTTGTGCAATCGTTGCCGGGAACGATGCCATTGCCCAACGCCTCCGCTTTTATCCTCAATAATATGGCTCTACTTCATAAAAAACGCCAAATACCTGCCCTGCAAGCCAGCAAGTGTGGCAAGCCCGGTTTATTGCACTTTACCGATAAAACGAGCTTCTTATCTCACCAATCAGCACGACCTATACTGTGGCGTAGTTATATCTACCCGCTTTATAATACCACTAACTGTTGGCAACTTTTCACAAAACCAATCATGCTAACCTTCGGCTTAAAAGCCTTTTGCAGCCAGCCAACAACGCCCGAAACATTAAGCCACGATAGCAGAAGCGGCCGCACCCGGGAAGAGGTGCGGCCACTGAACAGGTCAATCAGGATGGTTTCGTGAGTTATGGCTCGATGTGCCACCAGTCCACGTCCACATTTCCGGAATCATTGGTCTTACCGACCCGACTGCAGAACAGGCCAACCTTGGCCCCAATCCATTTCCCCTCCCGTGCCTGAAATACTTCTCCAACATTCTCAAACTGCTGCCCGTCGGTGCTGTAGCTGAAGCGGCACTTGCCGCCGGCAAGCACCTGCACGCGCAGGTAGATTGGGCCCTTAGCAGGAGGCGTCGTTAGGGGTACGGTTCCGGTTTCCAGGGCTAGTTTTTCGGCATTGCGGCAGGTAGTCTGGGCAATGCGCCATTGGCCGTTTTGACTTGCCACGGATAGGTAGGCGTAGTCGAGGCCCATCACCATCAGTCCTACTTTCTCGCCGTCGGTGCGGGGCGTAAAGGTGAGCTTGGCCGTAGCGGTAAACGTTTCGGCCGGTAGCTTTTGCAGCAGCAGGTTGGGCACCTGCCAGTAATTTTTGAAGTTGGCGGGCACGGGCACGGCGTAGAGGCGGAGGTAGCCCTGCGCGCCGTTGGGATAGGCCCAGCCCATTTGGGGGTTGGCATGCCATTGCCACTGCAGGCCCAGCGAGTTAGCGCTAAACTCGTCGGACGTGGCCGGAGTGGCTAAGGGTTGCGCCGCGCCTGGCACGCGGGGCTTGCGGTGCGTGAGCACGGGCTCGCCCTTGCCATCGCCGTCGGGGTCGGCGCCGATAACGGGCCAGTCGTTTTTCCAGACCATGGGCTGCAGGTGCACCACGCGGCCATAGGGGCCCTGGTCCTGGAAGTGCAGAAACCAGTCTTCCTTGCCGTCAGGGGTGTCGACCCATGCGCCCTGGTGAGGCCCGTTGATGGTCGTTTTGCCCTGGTCCATCACAATCTGGTCTTCATAAGGACCGAACACGTTTTTGGAGCGCAGCACAGTTTGCCAACCGGTGGTGACCCCGCCGCCGGGGGCGAAAATGTAGTAGTAGCCTTTGCGCTTGTAAAACTTCGGGCCTTCGATGGTGGGGTGCTTGGCGTGACCATCGAACACGAGCACGTCGTCGCCAATGAGCTGCATACCGTCGGGACTCATGCGCGATACAGCAATGATGGACTTGAACCCCGCGCGGCTGCCCGCAAAAGCGTGCACGAGGTAGGCCTGGCCGTCCTCATCCCACAGGGGGCAGGGGTCAATCCAGCCCTTGGCTTCTTTGATGAGTTTGGGGGTTTCCCAGGGCCCGGCAGGGTTGCTGGCCCGGGTGACGTAGATGCCGTAGTCCGGGTCGGGGTAGTAGATGTAGAACTGCTTGTTGTGGTAGCGAATGGCGGGGGCCCACACGCCGTTGCCATGCTGGGGCTTCATGAACTCGGTCACAGGCGGTTGCTCACGAAAAACGGTCCCAATGATGGTCCAATTCACCAGGTCCCTGGAATGGAGAATTTGCAGGCCGGGCACAGAGTTGAAGCTCGACGAAGTGAGGTAGTAGTCGGCGCCAACCCGTACCACGTCGGGGTCCGAATAATCGGCGTACAGTACCGGGTTTTTGTAGGTACCGTTGCCCAGGTCGGGCACCCACACCTGGGACAGAGTCGATTGGGCTTCGGCTCGCAGGGCCACCCCAAAAAGCAAGAAGAAGTATACCAGCCGCTTACAATGTGTATTCATATTGAATAGAGTATCTCACGAAGCGAAATAAATAACGCCGGCTGTCCTGATGACAAAGCATCTTCTCCTTGCCGAACGGTTTGTTGTGGCATGATAGGATGCTTCGTGCCTCAGCATGACAGATGAGATGAAGCAAAAAAAGAATGAAGCAGGAGCCTACGCTTCGTAGGCTTTCAGCACCTGCCGGGAGGTGCCCAGGTTGTCGATACCCAGTTGCACCACGTCGCCGGGCTTGAGGTATACGGGTGGCTTAAACCCGGAGCCTACGCCCGCCGGCGTACCCGTCGAGATGACGTCGCCGGGTAGCAGCGTCATGAACTGGCTGACGTAGGAGATGATGAAAGGAATGTTGAAAATGAGGTTGGCGGTGTTGCCATCCTGCATTTTTTGTCCGTTCACGGTTAGCCACAGGCGCAGGTTGTTTACGTCGCCTATTTCGTCGGGTGTGGCCAGAAAGGGGCCCATAGGCGCGAAGGTGTCGCAGCCCTTGCCCTTGGTCCAGGTGCCGCCGCGTTCCAGCTGAAACTCGCGCTCCGACACGTCGTTGTGCACCATATAGCCGGCGATGTAATCCGCGGCGTCGGCTTCGGCTACGTAGGAAGCGCGCTTGCCGATAACCACGGCTAACTCCACCTCCCAGTCAGTCTTCACCGAGTTTTTGGGGATGATAATGTCATCGAACGGCCCGACCAGCGCCGTGGTCGACTTCATAAACAGCACCGGCTCGGCGGGGGGAGCCAAGCTCATCTCGCGGGCATGGTCAGAGTAGTTGAGGCCGATGCACAGGATTTTGGAGGGCCGGGCCACGGGCGCGCCCAGGCGCTCGGTGGCAGCTACTACAGGCAGGTTGCCCGCATTGGCAGCCACAAACTCAGCCAGCCGTTCCAGGCCGTCGTTCTCAAAAAAAGCTTCGTTGTAATCCTCCCCGAACGTGGATACGTCGTAGCGCTGGTCGCCTTGCAGGATGCCTGGTTTTTCTTGGCCGGCCGGGCCATAGCGGAGTAGTTTCATAAAGAATAGAAGGGTTTGGAAAGAAAGGGCTGGAAAGAATAAAAAAAGAACGTCATGCTGAGCGCAGCCGAAGCATCTCTACCGCGTACCTAACAAAAGATTAGTACTGAGGTAGAGATGCTTCGGCAAGCTCAGCATGACGTTTTCAATGGGATTAAGCCCTACACCTACCAATAAACAGTGTAAAGCGTGGTGAGAATAACCATGATGGTAATGGAGCCAATGGCAAAACCGCGGGTCGTTTTGAACATGCTGCGGTCAACCTCCAGGCCGTTGGTTTTCACGCCGCGGCTGGTTTCAAACAGGCTGATGGCGACCATGGCCGCGATGCAGATGATGAACACAAAGCCCATCCGGTCGAGGAACGGAATTTCGTAAACACCCTCAGCGTTTTTAACCGCAAAGCCCAACGGGGACAGGAAGGACAGGTCCGCGTAGAGGGGCAGAAACTTGAACATCACCGACAGCAGGAAGCCGCCAATGGTGGCAAACAGGGCTGCTGTAGAGGTCGTCTTCTTCCAGAAGAAGCCCAGAATGAACATGGCGAAAATACCCGGCGACACGAAGCCCGTGTACTCTTGAATGTACTGGAAACCGCCCTTCTTGTCGATGCCAAGGTGCGGCGCAATCAGCACGCCCATAATCATGGCCACGATAACGGCAATCTTGCCCACGTTCACCAAGTTCTTCTCCGAAGCGCTGGGGTTGATGACTTTCTTGTAAACGTCAAGCGTGAAGATAGTCGCAATCGAGTTGGCTTTGCCAGCCAGCGAAGCCACTACGGCCGCCGTGAGAGCCGCAAAAGACAAGCCCTTGAGGCCCACCGGAAGGATGTTGAGCAGCACCGGATAAGCGCGGTCGGGATTTAAGTCAGCGCCTTCGCCAAACTCGGCGGCCCCAAACACGTCGGCCTTAAACAGCACGTAGGCCGCAATGCCGGGCAATACCACAATCACAGGCATCAGCAGCTTAAGGAAAGCCGCGAACAGGATACCTCCACGGGCCGTGGGCAGGTCGGCGCCCAGGGCGCGCTGGGTGATGTACTGGTTGCAGCCCCAGTAATTCAGGTTCACAATCCACATGCCGCCGAGCAGCACAGTGAGGCCAGGCAGGTCGATGTAGTTGGGATTATCCCGCTTGAAAATCATTTGAAAGTGGTCGCCGGCCTGAGCCGTCATCAAGTTGAAGCCGCTGATAACCCCGCTTTCGCCGTAGCGCTCGGCCACCAGGTTCAGGGCGAGGTAGGTGGTAGCGAGGCCGCCCAGAATGAGGAAGAACACTTGAATAACGTCGGTGAAGCCAATCACTTTCATACCACCCAGAGTGATGAGCACGGCGAACGCCGCCAAGGCGTAGAGGCAGAAGGTAAGGTTAAGGTCGGCAATGCTGCTAATGGCAATGGCGCCCAGGTACAAAATTGACGTCAGGTTGACCACGATGTAAAGCGCCAGCCAGAAAATGGCCATAATCATGGCCACCGTGCCGTTGTAGCGCTGGCTCAGGAACTGCGGCATCGTGAAGATGCGATTCTTGAGGTATACTGGAATAAAGAACACGGCCACCACAATGAGCGTGATGGCCGCCATCCATTCGTAGGTGGCAATGGCCAGGCCCATTTTGAAACCCGAGCCCGACATGCCCACAAACTGCTCGGCCGAGATGTTGGAAGCGATGAGCGAGGAGCCGATGGCCCACCACGTCAGGGAGCCTTCGGCGAGGAAGTAGTCCTTGGAATCTCCCTCAATGGTGCCATCGTGGCCTGTTTTCCGGCGGTAAATCCAGATGCCGTAGCCGGAGACGATGATGAAGTAGACGAAGAATACGATGTAATCAATCGTGTCGAGCTTGTTCATTGAGAAGAGCGGAAATTGGTTTGCTGCAACTCACCATTGCGCAGAATAGCGCACTAGCGGCGAAGCCATGGGAAGGTAATGTTCCGCTAAAAAAACCGCTTCTGAAAGAAAAATCTTGGTTTTTACTTACAATAATTACCGGAAACGTTTCCGATAGCCGTTGAACTACAGAACCCACTGTTGGCCGCTATTTGGCAGTCAGGAGCCAATTCGCCAAGTCTTTTCCGGCCTGGAAATTCTGGTATTCGGCCGGAATCTTGCGCCCGTCCACGTACTCGTTGTACAGCCACGGGTCGCCCAGGACAAACACGCGCCCCTTACCCAGCTTAGCCGTGGCCATAATGACCTTGCCGCCGTTGGTAACCAGCGGCTGGGCGGGTGCCTGAGCCGACAGCACGGCTAACTCCTTCACGTAGGCTGTTTTGGCGTTTTTGAACACGGCTTTGCCGGAAGTTAAATCCACCTTGCCCTGCTCGAACTGGTCGCCTTTCACCATGTTCACGCTCTGGTCGGTGAATTGCACGCCAAAGTTCTTGGCCAGCTGGTTAAAATGCCTCGTTTCCGAGTTGGCGGTGTCGTTAGCGAAGAGCACGAGAGTGCCGCCACCCCGCACCCAATCGGTGATAACATTGCTGTGAGCTGGCGTGATGTAGTTGGGGCTGGGCGACTCCTTGCGCGTGTCGGGGTCGACGATGATGTAGACACTCAGTTTTTTGAGGCTGGCTGCCGTAGGCGCGGCCGGCACAGCCACGGTTTTGGCGCCCAGTTCCCGAAATTGGTTGCCCCAGAGCCAGAAGCCACCGTGGGTGCGCTCTTCCCAGGTGTAGTGCCATTGCTCCTGCTCGCCAGTAATGGGGTTCTTGCGCATCTCGTGGTTGAAATGGTAATCGAGGCCCACAGTTTTGCTCTGACCGAGCGCATTCTCAGCGGCAATTTCCATTTCGGTGCTGGCCAGAATAAACGGGCCGACACCCTTCAAATCGTTTTTACGCAGCGGCTCGCTGAGGTAGTACTCGTAGGAGCCATCGCGGTAGGGCTTGCCGCCCAGGCCGCCCACGCTCACTGTGCCGTTGAAGGCCAGCGCGCCAGTGGGCTCCGTGGCTACAAATGATTTTACCAGGCCATCGTACCCTTTCTGAGCCACTTTAGCAAAGCTCTTATCGAGGTAGCCCATGCGCACGCCCTTGGCCAGCGCGTACACAAACATGCTGGAGCCCGAAGCTTCGGCGTAGTTGCCCTTGCGGGATTCCTGCGCCATCACCAAGCTCCAGGTGCCGGTTTTGGAGTCCTGGTACTTGGCCAGCACGGGTGCCAGGCGCTGTAGGGCTTTCACAATGGCCGGGCGCTGGGGGTGGTTTTGGGGAAAGTAGTCGAGCACGTCGACCAGGGCCATGCTGTACCAGCCAATGCCGCGGTCCCAGAAATTGGGCGACTGGCCAGTGGTTTTGTTGGCCCACTGCTGCTGGCGGCTCTCGTCGTAGCCGTGGTAGAGCAGGCCGGTTTTAGAGTCGACGAGGTTCTTTTCAATCAGGGCAAACTGCTTGGCGATGTCATCGAACCCAGCTGGCTGGTTGAAAACCTGGCTGTATTCGGCGTAGAAAGGCTCAGCCATGTACAGGCCATCCAGCCACATCTGGTTTTCGTAGATTTTCTTGTGCCAGAAGCCGCCTTCTTTGGTGCGGGGTTGGCCGTCGAGCTGCTTGCGCAAAAGCTGGGCAGCCTTGGCGTACTTCTGGTTGTCGGGCACCGAGGTTTGGGCCAGCAGCAATAGGGCGTGGCCGGTGGTGAGGTTGTCGAGGTTGTAATCCTCGGTCTTGTAGGTGCGGATGCTGCCATCCTTCTGCACAAACTGGTCGAGGTCCTTCTTAATGTAAGTGAAGTACTTGGGGTCGCCGCTGCGCTGCCACACCCGCTCCATGGCCTTCAGCATGAGGCCCTGCTCGTAGTCCCAGCGGGCCGTTTTGCGGGTACCAATGAGAATGGAATCGGGGTGCCAGCCAATGAAGGCATCGGCCATCCGCTGCGACATGGGCACGGGGGCGGCTGCCGGGGCCGACTGGGCACTCAGGGATTGGGAAATGGATAGGAGCAGCAAGCTGCCGAACAAGCGAGATATCATAGCGGGGGTTTAGCTACCGGAAAGCAGGGTGGAAATGAAATTCAAAGTAAAGATGAAATTTGCTCTTGCAGGCGCCCCAAAGTTGACACGCAAAAAGCCGTCCGGAATTATCCGGACGGCTTTTTGCCTTTGCTAGGGCATTTTAACGGTAATCGGGGTTCTGGACAAACTCAGTCTTGTTGCTAATGGCATCGAGCTGACGCTGCGGGATGGGACGCACCACGTGGTGGGCCTTGATGTTGGGACCCGATTCCGGGTTGAAGCGCGTGACGCGGTCGACGAGCTTGCCGGTGCGCTTAAGGTCGAACCAGCGGGTTTGCTCGCCGGCCAGCTCGCGGGCGCGCTCATCGAGAAGGAAGTCGAGCGAGAGGTCGGCCGCAGTGATTTCCATTTGGGCCTCGCGGCCGGGAATGGCGGCCCGGCGGCGCACGGTGTTGATTTGGGTGACAGCCAGGGGCAGGTTGCCCAGCTTGAAATTGGCCTCGGCGGCCATCAGGTATACATCGGCCAGGCGCATGGTGAACACGTCGCGGGCGCTCTGGGCCTCGTTGATGGTGGCGCGGGTAGGGTCATCAAACTTTCTCAGGCACACGTAGTGCAGCCGGTCACCGCTCACGGTGCCATTGGCGCGGTACACGGCGCTTTGGTCCCAGATGCGGTACTTCTTGGTGGCTTTCACGGCCGCCGGAACAATGCGCTTTGTGGCAACGATGGCAGTGTCGCCCACGGCCAGGCTGCCCGCAACCGCAGCATTGGCAATCCACGTGGTTTTGAAGCTGGCGGCGTAGCGGGCGTCTTTGGTTTCGTCGAACAGGTTAAGCAGGAACAGCGACGGCATATAGCGGTTGAAAGGACGGCCGTTGGCAATGTCGCGTATCATGCCGGGCTGGTCGTCGTACTTCATCATCCACAGCAGGTGGCCGTTGTTGCTGCCGCGGGGATGCCCCCCGGGGTACGAAGCAGCATCGGCAATGTCGTTCAGGCTAAGGTCGCGGGCGTAGTTCACGGCCCACACCACCTCGCGGTTCTGCTCGTTGCTCATCACCCAGAGGTCGGCGTAGCGGGGCAGCAGCTGAAAGTTGTAGCTCGAAATGACCTTTTGAGCCAGCGTGGCGGCCTCCTGGTTGTTGCCGCGGGTGAGGTGCATGCGCGCCAGGAAGGCTTCGGCGGCGGGCTTGGTGGCGCGGCCGTACTCGGAAGTAGTATTGGGCAGGCTGGCTACCGCGAAGTTGAGGTCTTCAAAAATCTGCTTGTAGAAGTCGGTTACCGGCGTGCGGTTGGCGGTGGTCTGCACCCCCGTGGTGGGGTCGGTAGTGAAATGCACGCCGCCCCAGGTTTCCACAATGTGCCAATAATAGAAGGCCCGCAGGAAGCGTAGCTCGCCTTCCCGCGTCTTTTGCAGCGCGGCCGAGAGGCCCGATTTGCTCACGTTCTGCACGCCGGAGTTGCACACGTTCACGGCGGCGTAGAGCTTGCCCCAAAGGCTTTCGATGGCCGCTGAGTTGGACTGCAGCGTGGTGTAGTCGGTCAGGTCGGGGTTTACGTCGCCGGCGCCGCGGTGCCAGAGGTCGGTGCCCATTTCCGACATGCTGTAGCCGTCCTCCTTGCCGTACCACCAGCGGTTGTAGGAATAGGCAGCGTTCACCAGGCTTTCGAAGCCGGCTGGGGTGGCGTAGGCCGCCTCGGGCGTCACACCCGAGGGGTTGTATTCTTCCAGCTGCTTTTCGCAGGCCGGCAGAGTGCACAGCAGCGTTCCGGCTACCAGCGCTTTTTTCAGAAATGAAGCAGGGTATTTCATCCTTGTACAGTCGAAAGGGGTAGAGGGAAATTAAAAGCCAAGGTTGATGCCCACCGTGATAACCCGCGGAATGGGATTGGAGAGCGGCGCCAGGCCCACGCCGTTGTTGGCGTTGGTGTTCGAAGTTGTCACGGCCCGCTCGGGCGCCGACGTAGCGGCCGAGGCGGCGCGCTCGGGGTCGTAGTTGGCAATGCGGCTCAGAGTGAGCAGGTTTTTGCCCTGCACGTACACGCGGGCCGAGGCCACGCCTATTTTGCCTACCCAGCCGGCTGGCAGGTTATAAGCCAGGGTAGCGGCGCGCAGCTTCACGTACGAACCGTCGCGGTAGGCCAAGGTGGTGCCGTACAGACTGTTTTGCAGGGTCGATTTTGAGATGCTGGCGTCGGGCCGGGGGAAGCTGTTGGTGGGGTTTTCCGGGGTCCAGTAGTCTTGGCGCGAGCTGTTTTCGGTGCCCTGGGGGTCGAACAGCTGGTCGTATTCGTAGTTAATCATCTGGCCGTAGCGGGCGAAAATCTGTACGCCCAGGCTAAAGCCTTTGTAGCTCACATCGGAGCTGAGGCTGCTGCTCCACTTGGGCAGGGCCGAGCCCAGCACCTTGCGGTCGGCCGAAGCCGTGATGACGCCGTCGCCGTTCTGGTCCTTCACCTTAATCTGGCCGGCTTTCACGCCCGCGGGCTTGTTGTCGCCGGTTTGCCAGATGCCGATTTTCTCGTAATCGTAGAACACGCGGGTGGGATACCCAATAAACCAGCCGTTGTTGATATCGTTGGCGTCGGTGCTCAGGGACACTATTTCTTCCACGTTCTTGTACCAAGTGGCGCCCACGTTCCAGCGGAAGCCGCCGCGCTCCATCACGGTCCCGTTCAGGCCCAGTTCCACGCCGCGGTTGCGGGTTTTGCCCACGTTCTGGGTAATCACGCTCACGCCGGACGTGGCAGCCAGCACGCGGTCGAGCAGCAGGTCGTTGGTGTTGGTTTCGTACACATCAACCGAGCCGGTAAGGCGGTTCTGAAACAAACCAAAGTCTAGGCCGGCATTGGCCGTGGTCGAAAGTTCCCAGGTCAGGTCGGGGTTGCCGATGCGATTGCTGAAGGCGTAGCCGGGGGCTGATACGTCGCCGTAGGCAAAAGGAATGCGGTTGAGCAGCGACTGCGAGGAGTAGGGCGGAATGTCGTAGTTGCCGGCCAGCCCGTAGCTGGCGCGGAGCTTCAGTTCGCTCAACACGGTCTGGTCCTTGAGGAAGGCCTCCTCGGAGATGCGCCAGCCCACCGCTGCCGAGGGAAAGAAAGCCCACTTGTTGCCCTGGGCCAGCTTCGACGAGCCGTCGGAGCGGCCGGTAAGCGTGAGCAGGTATCGGCTCTTGAAGTTATACTGCGCGCGGCCCGAGAACGAAATCAGCTTGCTGTCGGAATAGCCGCTATTGATGTTCAACTGCTGGTTAGCGTTGCCCAAAGCATGGAAAAGCTGGTAGCCCAGCAGCTGATTTGCGCCCTGGGCGCGGCCGGTTTCGGTGTTGAATGTGAGCAGCGAGGTTACGCCGGTCAGCGTTAGGGAGTGGTCGCCGAAGGTTTTGCTATAGTTCAGAATATTTTCCCAGCTCCAGTTCGTGTCGAACTGCGTGGCGTACGACGCCTGCGGCATGGAGCCGTTGCGGTCCACGGTATTGGACCCCAAGTAGATGCCCGTGCGGACCGTGCCCAGGGTCAGGCCCACATTGGAGCGGAAGTTCAGGTCGGGCAGTACTTGGTAGTCGACGTAGCCCGTGATGAAGGTGCGTATGGTGCGCAGGTTGTTCTCGTAATTGCCGGGCACCTCGTCCGACAGCGGATTGATGAAGGCTCCGCGGTTGGGGAAAATGGCCAGGTCGCCGTTGGCCTCATAGGGCGAAGCCAGCGGGTCAATCTTGTTGGCGATGTTGAGCGGGTCGCGGCGGTTGTTCTGGTTGTAGTAGGTGAGCTGGTTTTGCGTACCGATTTTGAGCTTGGGCGAGAGGGAGTGCTCCACGTTCACCCGGCCCGAGTAGCGGTCGAGGTTATCGAGCCGCAGGTTGCCCTTCTCGTTGTAGTAGTCGAGCGAGAAATAAAACTTGGTTTGGTCGCTGCCCCCGGCCAGGCCAATCTGGTGCTCCTGCTGCATGCCCTGCTTCAGAAACTCCTTGGGCCAGCTCGTCGATTGCCCGCTGGCAATGGCCTGCTGCTGAAACGTGGAAAAGATTTTCGAGTCGTCAGCGGGGCTATTCCACTGCCCGGTGGTGCGGAACGCTTCGCGACGCTGCGCTATGTAGCCGGACGCGTCGTTCACCAGCGGGTAAAGCACCACGTCGGTCACGCCCACGTAGGAATTGAGCGTGGTGCGGGTTTTGCCCGAAGAGCCTTTTTTGGTGGTCACGATGATAACACCATTGGCCCCGCGCGAGCCGTAAATGGCCGTCGAAGCAGCATCCTTCAGCACCTCCATCCCGGCAATGTCGTTGGGATTGATATCCTGAATAGAGGTGTACTGAATACCGTCCACGATGAACAGCGGGCCGTTGTTGGCCGTGAGCGAGCGGTTGCCGCGCACGGTGATGTTTACGCCCGAGTTAGAGGCTCCGCTGCTGCGCGTGATGTCGACGCCGGGCAGGCGGCCCTGCAACGACTCCATCACGTTGGCCACCGGCACCTTCTTTAGGTCTTCTTCTTTCACCGACACAATGGCCCCGGTTACGTCGCTGCGCTTGGCCGTGCCGTAGCCGATAACCACCACCTCGTTCAGTGCCTTCTGGTCGGCCTGTAGCGATATATTGACGTTGCCTCCGGTGGCAGTCACCGTTTGGGCCACGTAGCCCACGTAGCTCACCACGAGGCGCACCTTGTCGGGGCTGGCCGGCACATCAAGAGTGAAGTTGCCATCGCCCCCGGTGCTGGTGCCGTTGGTTGTGTTCTCCACCACCACGGTAGCCCCTGGCAAGCCGATGCCTGATTCCTTGTCGAGCACCCGGCCGCTCACTTGGCGAGTGGCCTGGGCATGGCTCCTTATGGCGCTGCTCAGCAGCAACACCAGCAGGAGAAATCGCAGCGTAATATTTCCCATAGCATTTTGGTAAAAAAGGGTGAGGATGGCGCTTTAAACCTCAACTGCACTTACCACTTACTGAATCCGATGAGGTGGTCAATATTAGGTGTTCCTCAGACGCTTACTTCCAGGTCAATACTGTGAAACTGCTATTTATTTGCGCATACGTTACCGGGAACGTTCCCGGAAGCCACAATGCCAGTGGTTAGCTACTGGCTACCAGCACGTTTTTGTCCGCGCCAAATGGCGTAGCTCAACGGCAGCCCTCGCCATTAGCAAAAGCAGCCGTTAGCGGCCCCGGCCTTTTTGGGATGCTTAACTTTGGTGAGCACAACACCGCACCGCAGCAATTAAAGTCCCGTCGGCTACGCCACTGGAGTTTTATCCGTTAGGCTCTTGCTCGCCGGTGGGCTGCTTACTTCTTTGACAGCAACACCGTCTTTTTATTCAGCTTCTGGCCCAGCTCCACGCCTTTCTTGGCCAGCTTGGTGTTGGTGTTGGTGAGGCGAATGTCTTTGCTGCGGTCGCCGGTCACGCGCAGCAGCAGGTCGGCGCCGCTGGTGTAGCGGATGCCGTCGAGCGTGATGTTGCGGCTGTTCTGTACTTCCATCACAGGCTTGGTATTGCTCGAGAGTAAGGTCACATTTTTCAGGCGAATATTCTCAGCTTCTTGGCACACCAAGCCTTGCTTGCTTTCAAGCACCGCATTTTCAATGCTGATGTCTTTGATGCTCATCTCCGGTAGGCCGCGCACCAGAATGCCGGTGGCAGCACCCTTGCACGTCACGTTGCGGATGCGGAAGTTGCGGAACTGCGGGGTGCCTTCGTTCAGTGGCTCGGCCGTCATCACGGGCGGGGCAGTGCTCTCGCCCAACAGCGGTACGGGGTCCTTGGCGGCGTAATACATGTCGAAGAGAATGGCCTCGCCGGCGATGTCAGTCATGTCGACGCCGTCCACGAAAATGTTCTCGACCACGCCACCACGGCCGCGGGCTGTTTTAAAACGCAGGCCCACATCGGTACCCATAAACGTGCAGTTGCTGACGTAGATGTTGCGGGCGCCGCCCGACATTTCGGAGCCAATCACGAAGCCGCCGTGTGCGTGGTACACCTTCGTGTCGCGGATGATGAAGTTTTCGGTAGGCACGCCGCGTTTGCGGCCCTGCTCGTCGCGACCACTCTTGATGCAGATGCCGTCGTCGCCTACGTCAAACGTGCAGCCTTCCACGACGCCGTTGCGGCACGATTCCAGGTCCAGGGCGTCGGTATTCTGGCCATACCAGGGGTTTTTGGCCGTCACGTTGCGCAGGGTGATGTTGTCGCACAGCAACGGGTGAATGGTCCAAGCCGGTGAGTTTTGAATGGTGACGCCTTCGAGCAGAATCTGCTTGCAGCGCGTCAAACTCAGCATGTTGGGCCGCAGGAAATCCTTCACGTCGGCAAACTCTTCGGGCTTGGCCTCCTGCCCGGGCTTCAGGATGCCGGGTTTGTTGGCGAGGGAGCCTTTCAGTGATTGGGCCGAGGGGTACCAAGTGTCCTTTTTCTCGTTGAGAACGCCGCCCGAGTCCAGCAGCTTTTGCCACTGCGAAGGATTGAGCTTGCTCTTTTTCACCATGCGCCAAGCGTCGCCGGCGCCGTCGAAGGTGCCTTGGCCGGTGATGGCAATGTTCTCCAAATCGTGGCCGTAGAGCGGGGCCTGGTTGCGGATTGCCTCCTCCCCTTCCCACGTGGTCCGGATGAGGTGATAATCCGACAGCTTGCTGCTGAACTGCACCAGCGCGCCCTTAGCCGCGTGCAGGTTCACGTTGCTTTTGAGCTCAATAGAGGCCGTAAGCCAGAGGCCACGCGGAATGAGCACAGTGCCACCCTTTTCCGAGCAGGCATCGATGGCTTTCTGGATGGCGGCAGTATTCAGGGTTTGACCGTCGGGCACGGCGCCGTACTTCACAATGTTGAATGTGTCTTTGCGGAATACCGGCTCCAGCACCACCGGCAGGTCGTGGGCAAATTTGCCGTCGAAGGCTGTGTGAGCCAGGCGGGAGGCCAGGCCCAGTTTCTGCTCCTGCACGCCCTCAGCCACCAGCTGGGCCACGCGGGTAGCGCCGTACTCCGAAAAGTGAGTATTGTCGTTCTTGGCCGGCGCCACCGGGTTGGGCTGGTAGTAGCCGTTCTGGTAGCTCCAGAACAGCGGGCGGGTGCCCTGCTCGCCAAGCTGCGAGTACAGCGCCCAACTTTTCTCGTGCACATCAATCAGCGGCACTTTCTGAGCTTTGGCAACTTCGCGCACCACACCGGGGTATTCGCCGTGGTCGTCCTTGCGCTTGCCGTTTTCGTCAAAATAGCGGCGACCCACCGGGGTGAGTAGCACGGGGTTAGCGCCCTTCTTCTTGGCTTCCTGCACGTATCTAGTTAGGAGCTGGCGGTACAGTGTCTGGGCCGGGGCCGAGCGCACGCTGTCTTCTACTTTGGAGTCGTTGTGCCCAAATTGGATGAACACCCAGTCGCCGGGCTTGAGTTCTTCCAGCACCTTGGCCCAGCGGCCTTCGCGCAGAAAGCTTTTCGTGCTGCGGCCGTTCACGGCCGTGTTGCGGATAGTCACACTGCCATCAAAATACTGCCCAAACTCCATGCCCCAGCCGCGTTCGGGCTTGGTTAGGTCGGCTTTGTCGGCCATCGTGGAATCGCCGACCAGGAAAATCTGCGTTTTCGGCTCGGCTGCCGGCCGAAAGGCCAAGGTTAGGAAAGCCGCGATACCGGCCAGCAGTAGCACCAAAGTTGATTTAATCATGAGATATAGGAAGTAGTTGCACCCGCCGGCAGCTAGCAGCACGGGGAGTGAAGGCAGTATCGCCCTATACAATATTAGGCCAAATAAGGCCAACAATGAGCCGCGAAGGCCTTTTATTGGGCTGAAAAGACACCTTTTTTTGCGCAATCGATGCCGGGAACGTTCTCGCAACATAGCTTCGCCAGAGTAATTGCCGGCCTCATGCGTTTGCCAACTCAGCTCTTGAGCTGCCTTGCAGAGGCGCTGGCAACGTTCCCGGCATCGATTGCGCAACTAAATCCGCTCAGTTACTTAGATTTAGCAACTATAGATGCCAGCTTGCAAGTAAAACATGACGCTGTTCCTGCAGAGCATGCACTCGTTTTATTACAGATACCCATTTCTAACTACCTAAATTCACTTTACTCCCAACCCATGAAGCACCCATTACTCTCAGCCCTCTTGCTCGCCAGCTGCTTAGGCATAGCCGAAACTGCTGCCGCTCAAAGTCAGGTATTTGTGCACTGGCCCCTAAAACGCAATAACGCTGACAGCTCAGCCGTGCGCGTACCCGCCACTGGCATCACCGTCAGCCCTGCTACACTTAAGCGCTTCGTGCTTTCTAACGGGCTGCCCAACCCCACCTCAGCTGGGACGACAACCACTGCCTACGCCCCTTACTCGAGCATCGGCCAGGCCTTCTCTACTACCGCTGCCGGTGCAAGTGGCAGCGCCACCATCCCTGGAGGCCCGCGCCGTGGTTTCTATCAGCAATTTGCCATCACCAATTCCGGTACGGCTGACCTTCGGGTAGATTCGCTGATTTTTACAGCAGCTACTGCAAACTCGGCCAATGGACGAGTTGCTCTCTCTTACTCCACCACGGGCTTTACTACTGACTCCATTGACTTCGCAGCGGGCAAGGGCCCAACTGGAGCGTTGGCTGCCACAGCCAACGGCACTTTCGGGGCGGCCAGTACCACGCAACCCGCCGCCGCACCAGCGGTATTGCCACAGTACAATGCGGCCCTCACCACAATGGGCAGCACCTTCCGCTTTGGCTTCTTGAGCGGTGGAACTGGCCTAACGTTGGCTGCTGGGAAAACACTAACCGTGCGAATGTATTTCCGCGTGGGCAGCGACACCGAGGGCCGCTACTTCTTACTGCGCAATGTGATACTGAAAAGCACCCAAGCTGCATTGGCTAACCGTGCCATGGTTTCAACCAACTTGGGTGTATATCCCAACCCTACTCAAAACCGCCTAACTGTGCCCCACTCTGCTGCCAAAGCAGGTGCTCGCGTACTAGTGTACAGTGCTACCGGGGCCAAAGTAGCTAGCTACGTGGCCCAGCCCGGCACTACCGAGACGGCAGTTGACCTCACCGCATTAGCCAAAGGTCTCTACATGGTGGAATACGCCGACGGCGCCAATCGCAGCAGCGCACGCATTGTGAAGGAGTAGCGCCTCCTAATTTTATACCGTCTTTGCTTCCAAAGAAAGCGTCCCTGGTCGAACTGGGGGCGCTTTCTTTATATACAAAGTCTAGGATGCTCGTTGTCTGGTTTCATTGTTCTGTTAGGCCATCATTTACAGTGGTTAACTAGCCTTGTTGAAATTCATTTTGCCAGTTCTTCACTGGCATCGTTCCCGGCATCGATTGCACAAATAAAAAGGCTTCAAGCAGAGCCGTATGGGCCATGAGTAGGGTAATATTGGTCAGGATTCCCACCCAACACCATACCCCGTTTCTATGCCAAACTTCTTCTCTTCGTATTTGTCGTGGCGTGGCCCGGCCGGCCGGTTCCGGGTATTGTTGAGCCTTTTGGTGCTGGCCACGTTTGGCTCGCGCGCTTTCGCGGCCGACGTGACCGTGGCCAAAGACGGCTCTGGTGATTTCACCACCGTGCAAGCCGCCATCAACGCGGCGCCTACGGGTCGCACTGCGCTGTATAGCATCCTCATCAAAAACGGGCGCTACCGCGAAAAAATCAACATTCCTTCCAACAAGCCTTTCCTGCAGTTGCAAGGCGAAAGCGTGGCCAACACCATTCTGACCTACGACGACGGCGCCAGCACCATCGTGAATGGCGTGGCCCTGGGCACCCAGAACTCGGCCAGCGTCACGGTGAATGCGCCCGATTTTTCGGCGCTTAACATCACGTTTGAGAACACCTTCGGCGATGGCTCGCAGGCCGTGGCGGTGCTGCTGAACGCCGACCGCGCCGTGTTCAAGAACTGTCGCTTTCTGGGCAACCAGGACACGCTTTACGTGAAGGGCAGTGGCACGCCGCGGCATTACTTCCGCGACTGCTACATCGATGGCAACGTGGACTTTATCTTCGGCAGCTCGGTGGCGGTATTTGAGAACTGCGTGGTGTACGCCAAGACGCGCGCCACCAGCGGCAGCTCCTACATCACGGCGGCCAATACGCCGGCCGGTCAGGCCTACGGCTTCGTGTTCCGCAACACCACGCTGCCCTCGAACACCGGCGGCACCCTGTACGTCCTGGGCCGCCCCTGGCAGAACTCTACCGGCAACTCGCCCCTCGCCCACAACAAAACCGTCTTTCTGAAGTCGACGGTGGGCGCCAACCTGATTCAGCCCGCGGGCTGGGCCGTGTGGGACAGCGGCACCGACCCCAGCCTCATTACCTACGCCGAATTTCGCCCCCGCCACTTCAACGGCAACAACGTAAACACCGCCCAGCGCGTGAGCTGGTCGCGGCAGCTGGCTGCCAGCGACACCGCCCAATACCAGACCAGCACCATCTTCGGCAGTTGGAACCCCTGCAGTGTGGCGCCCAGCATCTGCACCAGCTTCACGCCCGACATCGCAGTATCGAACTTCCGCACCACCAAGGGCGCCACCCAAACCACGCTGAACTGGAACATCAGCTGGGCCATGGCCGGCATCCGCTACGACCTGCTGCGCTCGTCCGACAACGTGACGTTCACCCAAGTAAATACCGTGACGGCGGCTACCGACTCGACCTACAATTTCCAGATGACCGACGCCCTGCCCGCAGCCGGCAGCATTTACTACTACAAAGTGCAGGCCTCCAAAGCCGGCCTGGCCACCCACACCACCCTCGTAGCGCAGGTGTCGAGCATCGCCACCATCACCCCGAATACCGCCACCCTAGGCACCTTTGCCCAGTACCAAACCGGCACCTCGGCGGTGCAGACCTACTCCCTCGCGGCCACCAACCTCACGGCCAACCTGACCGTGACGCCCCCCGCAGGCTACGAAATTTCGCCCAACGGCGGCACGGCTTGGTACGGCAGTAGCAACCCGCTGGTGCTTACACCCACAGCCAACACCGTGGCCGCCACCACCATCAGCGTGCGGCTCAATGCCAGCGCCGTGGGCACCTATGCCGGCAACATTACCCACGCCAGCACGGGCGCCGTCACGCAGAACGTGGCCGTCACGGGCTCGAAAGTGAACACGCCCGCGCCCATCTCCAACCCGCTGAAGTGGTGGTCGCTTAAAGTCAGTGACCAGGACAGTGCGGCCATCCGCTCGGCCGCGACGACAGCCAGCGTGCCCACCTTCCGCCGCTTGGTGCTCTCCAACGGCACCACTGTCACGGCTTACCCGGCCCGCTCCACGCGCTACGGCCAGGCTTTCGCCGCCACGGCCGATGGCTTGTGGACCACCGCGAGCGGAGGCCCGGGCAGCGCCATGTCGCGCCAGCACTACGAGCAGTTCACCCTCACGGCCGGCCCCGGTGCCTCGGTGCGCATCGACTCGGTTACGCTGTGGTCGTCTTTCTACAACACCACCGGCAAGCTGGCTGTGCTGTATTCCAAGAGCAATTTTGCGCTCGATTCAGCAGAAGTAACCGGAGGCCGGGGGCCCGCGGGCGTGATGCCAACCACAGCCAACGGCGCTTTCGCCACTCCCGTAGCCCTGGCAAACCAAAACACCGGTTCCAACCAGACCTACCGCTTTGCTCTTAACAACGCTTCGGGCGTTACGCTGGCCACGGGCCAGACCTTGACAATCCGGCTGTACTTCGCCTGTAACAGCTCCAGCGCGGGCCGCTACGCCCTGCTGAAAGACGTAGTGCTCAAGGGCGAAAACCTGAGCACCGTGACATCCACGCGCGCCGCCAAAAATGGCAGCAGCCTACAACTCTACCCCAACCCGGCAGGCAGCCAGGTTTCAGTAGCTCTCACGGGTTACCAGAAAGCGGCCACGCTCACCCTCTTCAACGCGCTGGGACAGGTGGTGCATACGCAAGCGGTTTCGGGTTCGGCTACTCCCGTGCAGCTCGATTTAAGCAAACTGGCTGGTGGCGTGTACCTGCTCCGCGTGAGCAACTCCGACGTGACTCTGACGCAGCGGCTGGTACGCGAGTAGCTGGGGCCTTTCTTCGGCAGGCACAAACCTAGTCACCATAAAAAAGACCCGCTGGCAAGCCAGCGGGTCTTTTTTATGCCGTGAAACCAGCTATGGCCACAAGCAGTTGCTACTTCCCCTTCACTACCACCGTGCCAGTTCCCTGCGCTGGCTGCCCGGTTACGCTCACGCCTTCCACCACGGCCTGGAAGGTGCCGCTGCCATCGGCAGTGAAGAAGTGCAGCTCGGCTTCGCCGCGGGCATTGGTGCGCACACTAGGGTTCCAGTACAGAGTGCTGGTGCGCGGGTCGGCGGGCGGGTTGGTGAGCAGGGCATTGTAGCGGGGCTGGTAGAACTCGCGGGCCTGGTAGTAGCCCGGCACCTTCACGGTGGCAATGCCAGGCGCAGGCCCGGTGTCGGCGCCTTTGTAGCTGGGGTTGGCGCGCTTGGTGTAAATAGCGATGGCACCGCCCGTGCCGCCAAATATGGCGGCTTCAATGCCCTTGAATACTTCCACCGACTCTACTTCGGAAGATTGAACAGAGCTAATGAGCTCGATATCTGTGCGATTGCCATCCAGGACAAAAAGCGGTGTGCCCTGGCCCCGGATTTGGGCTGTCATATTGGGCGGGTTGCCGGTCACGGTCAGGCCGGCCACACGCCCTTGCAGCAACTGCAGAATTGACATGCCGGACTGAGCAGCAGGCATGCTGGCAAAGTCGATTACGGTGCCGCCGGTAGCCCCGTAAAGGCGGCGGGGGTCGTCTTTGGGCACTTGCACGCGCTTGGCCGTTACGGCTACGTTGTCCAGCCGAATGTTGCGAATGGCCTTCTCGGGGTGAAGCTCCAGGTCGGCGGCCTGGGCCTGGCGGCTGCGGCGCACAAAGGCCGCTACTCCCGCCGGCGCGGCAGCCAGCGACGGCAGCGACGGCAGTGGCTGGTTGCTGGGCACTGGCCCGGCATCAGGCCGGATGATGACGTTGGAGCCGCCCTGCGCCCGCCGGGCCTGTAGCGTGATAATGGCCGTATCGCGCAAGGGAAAGCCAGAAAAGGAAAACCGACCGTCGGCATCTGTGGTGCCGGTGGCCACGTTCCGGCTGGGCCGGGTTTGCATAAAAGTCAGCTGGCTGTTGGCAATAGGACGGTTGCCGTTTTCGCTCACCACCTGTCCGGTGAGCATGATGTCCTGCTCGCGCAGGAAGCGGGGCCGCGGCACTTGGCCGGCCAGCACTTCTTTCCACACAAAGCGCCGCCAGCCCTGGGTGAGCAGCAGGTCGTCGAGGGCCTGGGCCTTAGTAGTCGACTGCTCACGGAAATAATAGCCCGGGTTTTCAACGTACCCAACCAAGTCAGACGTCAGCAGAAGGTTGGAGGCGATGGTTTCGGCATTGGGGTCAAGGGCGGCCAGGCCGGCGTCGCTCACGGCTACCGAGAGGTGGGTGGCCACGGGCTGGCCCGCGGCGTCGGCTACGCGCACGGTGAGCTGCACGGGGGCATGGGCACCGTAGCTGGCTTGGTCGGCCGTAACGGTTACGCGCAAGGCGGCGCCACCATTCTGCACAAAGGCCAGCCGCTCGCACCGCGGCGTGCCCTCCGCATCAAACAAAGTGAAATGGATAATGCCATTGGGGTAGTTTTTTTTGGGCATCTGCCACGTAGCTGGGCTGCTCCCCGTGAGCGTGCGCGAGCCCGGATACGCCACCACGCCGCGCACCTGGGTGAGCAGTTGCACAGGCCCGGGAGCCGAGGCGCTCCCCACGCCCCGGTAGCGCGCTTCAACCAAGAAGTTTTCGGCGTTTTCAATTACGTGCAGGCTGTAGCCGGTGGGCTGCACGGCCGGCAGGGGGTAGTCGGCGGTGCTGCCATCGGGCAGGGTGAGGCGGGCATGGTAGCGCTGGCCGGTGCCGGGCACAAACATGAAGCGTCCCATGCCCGCGTGCCGGGTGCTGAAGCTGGGCACTACCACCGCTTTTTGAGCATTTAAAATCTGTCCCTTTACGGCAATGCTCCGGCCGCTGGCATCGGTGGCTTTGCAGGCCACCACGCCGGGCAAACCTTCTACCAAGTAGCCGCCTTCCGGAAAAAACTGTATGTCCGGCTTGGGCGCCGCCGTGGCCGCGCTCTTGGCTTTGGAAGTATTGCCAGAAGCATCGGAGCCAGTTTCCTGGGGCCCGATGGGCGAGGCTGGCCAGATGCTCAGGCGGCGGCTGTACACGAAATCATCGCCGGCGTTGCGCATCCAGTTGGTGTAGGCACGCAGCACGTAGGTGCCCGCGGCCAAGGAATCGGCAATGTCCAGGTCGCCGCTGGCCCGGCCGCCTTGCAGGCGCAGGGTGCGGCGCGCCACCACCTTGCGGGCGGGCGAGAGCAAGTCGACGTGCAAGACCTGACTGAGGGAGTCGAGTTCATGCCGGGAAGCATCAACCACGTAGGCGCTAAACCAGATGGTTTCGCCGGTGGCATACACAGGCCGGTCGAGGTGGAGGTAGGCTTTCTCGCCTTGGGCGGCGGCGTAAAACTCGCCCACCTGGCGGGCCACCCGCTGCATCAGGCCTTCGTCGGCGGGCTGGAAGCGAAAGGCCGTTATCAGCACTCCCACCGCCAGCAAAGCCGCCATCACTCCATTTTTCACACGCACTACTTTCATGTTTGCAATTCAATCGAAAACCGGTGGTTCAAGAACTCAAACCGACCAGGAAATTACGGCACAAAGATGGCGAAGCCACAAAGCCGGCCGCTTGCGCCGCATCAAGCGGGAGCAAATTGAGTGCAATGCCGCGAACCAATATGGCCTAATGACTCAGAATTAGCCAAAATTTGTTACTCTTGTGATAGATTTAGCCGGGTGAAGATTTCCAGAAGGTGTGTTGTTGCGCCGGCTGCCCATCTCATGAGGGCATCAGCGCAGGTTACAACCCAGCATGGGCCCCCTTTCCAAAAACCCGTCACGCTGCTAAATCTGGTCATTCAGGGAAAGCCACTAGCTTACTGAAACAGCTGTTTATTCTACCTCACTTAGTCAAAGCGCTTGGACCCCGTCACCATCAAGGATATTGCGCACGCCCTGAACCTGTCGACTTCGACGGTATCGCGGGCTTTGCGCGACAGCTACGAAATCAGCCCCGAAACCAAGCGGCTAGTGATGGAGTACGCCGAGCGCCTGAACTACCGGCCCAACCCCATTGCCCTCAGCCTGAAAGGCAGCAGCAGCAAGGCCCTGGCTGTGATTGTACCCCAGATTGCGAACAACTTTTTTTCGCAGGCCATCAACGGAATCGAGGCCATTGCCTACAATCGCGGCTACCACGTCATCATTTTCCAGACCCACGAGTCCTACGAGCGGGAGGTGGCCAATATTCAGCAAGCCGTGTCGCGCCGCGTCGATGGCCTGCTGCTCTCGCTCTCGAGCGAAACGTCCGACGTTTCGCACCTCAAAGCCCTGCATTCCCAGGGCATGCCGCTGGTGCTGTTCGACCGGGTGACGAGTGAGCTAGACGTGACCCAGGTAGTGGCCGACAACTTCGGCGGCGCCTATGCCGCAACTTCCCACCTACTCCAAACCGGCCGGCGCCGCATTGCGCATCTCACTATTCCGCCCTACCTCAGCATCACGCAGGAGCGGCTGGCGGGCTACCGCGCTGCCTTGGAGCAGTACGGCGTGCCCTACGACGAAAACCTAGTGCGCTACGGCACCTTTGGCCCCGACGAGGCCGGGCCCTTGGTAGATGAGCTCCTGGCGCTCTCGCCACCACCCGATGCATTTTTTACGGCCAGCGACCGGCTGGCCCTGGGTTGCCTAGCAGCCCTGCGCCAGCGAGGCGTCGACATTCCTGGCCAGGTGGGGCTGCTCAGCTTCACCAACTCCCAGTCGGCTCACTTGCTCAACCCACCGCTGAGCACCGTGACCCAGCCCGCTCAGGAAATCGGCCAGCTGGCCGCCGAGCGCCTCATCGAACTCATTGAGCGCAAGCACAAGAGCACAGGCCCCGGCACCATGAAGCTGCCCACCACGCTGGTGGTGCGCGAGTCGTCGAGCCCAGTACCCAAGCTTGGTGGGGTAGCCGAACTGCACTAAACCAACGCGTCACGTCGGGCTTGTCAAAGCATCTCTACTGCTTCGTTGCAGCGAAGAGAATCACACTCACCAGTTAGAATTCATTTCTCGTGGTAGAGATGCTTTGACAAGCCCGACGTGACGTTTCGTTTTGCTCGTCCAGTTGTTAACTCAGTTTCTTGCTGCTACTCCCGGGTGCACTTGGCCGTCAGGCTCACGTTGGCATCGGTGTACACCAGCAAGTAATTGCCTTTGGCCAAGGAGCCAATGTTTACGGCAGTTGAAATGCCGCCTGTAGCGGGCGCGAACGAGGCCACGCGCTGACCCACAAAATTGTACACCGTCAGCGCGGCAGTTGCGCTGGCTCGGGGGTGCTCCACCGTAAGACGCTCGCTGGCGGGGTTGGGGAACAGGCGCAACGGCTCGGTGATGGTGCCAATGGTCTTTTTGCCGCTGGTAACCACGGTTACAAGGCCGTTGAGGTAGTTTTCTAGATTGGTGTAGCCATTGGCGGCAATGCCTTGGCGGTCGGCGGCGTTGTTGGGGTTCAGGCCGTTGGCCAATTCGTAGGCATCGGTCATGCCGTCGTGGTCAGTGTCGGCGGGCGCGGGGCCACAGCTTAGCACTGGCCAGGCCGTCTGCGACGTGCTATAGGGCGTACGGGCTGGGTGGCCGCCCTGCACGTCGATGATTCGGCCCGTGCGGCTCTGCACTTCCTGGATGATGCGCTGGTCGACGGCATCGCGGGTAGGCAGCACGCAGCCCACGTTGGCCAGCACGGAGGCATAGGCGTCGGTGGCCGACTGGGTATTGAGCGGCGCTACGTTGAAGGGCGTGCTCACTTTCGACTGCACGGTGTCGGCCAGGGTGCCGCCCTGCATGGTCACACCCAGCCAGTTGCGCTGGGTATTGGTCGCCGACCCGTCCACGTAGTTGCCGGTCATGTACGCTTGGGCGTAGGGCAATACCGGCGCGGTGGTCTGCCTATAAGGATTCCAGATGCGGAAGCGCGAGCCTGAGCTGGTACTAGGGCCTGACTTGTAGTAGTTGTTGACGATGTTGTAGTTGCCGCCCTCGCCCCCGTGCACGTTGTTCGACCCCCAGTTATAGATGACGTTGTTGCGGAAATCGCAGTTTTCCGAGCCAATGGCGGCCCCGTAGCGGGTGCCGTTCCAGCGCGGCGTGCGGCTGAGGCAGTGCGCAAACAGGTTATGGTGGAAGCTAGCGCGCCGCCCGCCCCAGATGCCACCATAGCCGTGGCGCTGGTAGTCGGTATCGCCGGATTCGAAGTGATAGGAATAGTTCAGCGGCTCACTGATGAGGTTCCACTGCAGGGTCATCGAGTCGGTGTTAGCGCCATAGAACGTGAAGGCTTCGTCCATGCTCCAGCTCATGGTGCAGTGGTCGATGACAACGTTCTTGCGGTCCTGGCCGCTGAGGGCGTCTTCGTTGCCGTTGCCGTCCACCATGCCGATGTTGGTGATTTGGGGGTAGCGGTCGCCCAGGCGAAAGCGCAGGTAGCGAATAATCACGTTGTTGCCAGCTACCGATACCTGACGGTCGGCAATGCAGATGCCGTCGCCGGGGGCCGTTTGGCCGGCAAGGGTGGTGTTGGCCGGAATATTCATCCGGGCGGTGAGGTGAATGGTGCCGCACACCCGAAACACAATGGTGCGGTGCGGTGCAGCCGAAGCCGACTGGCTAATGGCATGGCGCAGCGTACCCGGCGTGTTAGTATCGGCCAAGCTGGTTACCTCAAACACCGTGGTGGGCGTGGCTGCCCGGCCCCGGCCCCCGCTCACAAACCGCCCGGCTCCTTCTACCCCCGGAAAAGCCAGCTGTTGTGCCTGCACAGGGGCAGCAGCTGCCAGGCTGGCTACGGTGGCACACAAGCTCAACCCCAGACGAGCCGAATGCCGAATTTGGCTGATGGAAGAAACAAAATGACGAGCGGAGAGATAGGGCATACGGAACGGAGTAGGGTCAGAATAGAACAAAACCGGGCTGCTGCCGCTACCAAATAGCGGCAGCAGCCCGACAATCCTATTCTAATATTACGACCCGAAGCATCCCAATAATGCAACTGGAGCTGGTTTTATTCGCGCAATCGTTCCCGGCATCGATGCCAGTCTGTTTCGCTGGTAGTCAGCCCAAGTCTATTCTTTCTCGAAGATGGCCGACACCCAGCTGCGCAGGGTACGGTGACGCTGGTAGCGCAAGCCACACTTGGTAGCCTCGGCCGTAATCTTGTCCAGGTCCTCCTCATAAAAGCCGCTGAACAGAATGGGGCGGCCGGTGGGCAGCAGGCGGGCATATTCGTGCATGTCTTCGAGCAGCACGTTGCGGTTGATGTTGGCCAGGATGAGGTCGAAAGGAGCTTCGTCGGCTAGGGTTTCCACTCCACCCAGGCGGCACTCGATGGTGCGGCACTGGTTTTCGGCGGCGTTGTCGCGGGCATTTTCCACGGTCCAGGGCTCGGTATCGACAGCCAGAATCTGGCGGGCACCCAGCATCTCGGCCATGATGGCCAGGATGCCCGTGCCGGTACCCATGTCGAGCACACGCAGGCCTTTGTGGTCTACGTCAAGCTGGTTTTCTATCATCAGGGCCGTGGTTTCGTGGTGGCCCGTGCCAAAGGACATGCGCGGCATGATGACGATGTCATAATCGACCCCAGCCGGCTCGGGATGAAACGGCGCCCGCACCGATACCCGCTCGGCAATGACGAGAGGCTGAAAGTTCTTCTCCCACTCGGCGTTCCAGTTCTGACGGGTGATAACGCGGTGGGAGTGGTTCAATTCCCCGATTCCAGCGTAGCGGGCTATGATTTCGGCCACGGCGTCGGGGTTGAAAACGCCTTCGGTGGTGTAGGCCCGAAAGCCTTCGTCGGTGTCTTCAAACGTGTCGAAGCCTACTTCGGCCAGCTCGGCTACCAAGATGTCGGCCAGCTCACGCGGCGCCTCAACGGTCAGTTCAATAAAATCCATTATTCAATGCTCAATTCAAATATGGTTGCAAAGGTCGCAGGAAAAGCCGGGCGTTACGTTGTCTCAGGCACTGAGGCTCCACCTTGGCCACTGCAGCGACGATTGTTGCGCAGCACGGTCTTCGGACCAAGCGACCTGACGAGGTTACGTGGATATGGCCGCATTAGCTGGCAGTGGCGAACGCGAAAGAACGTCATGCTGAGCGGCGCGAAGCAACCTATCACGTTCGAACGAATCGTTGTGGCGTGATAAGATGCTTCGCTCCGCTCAGCATGACGTTCTTTCTGATTACCAGAAAGCTAAGACTTCAAAGCCCTACTGCTTGCAGCCGGCAAACGAGCGCACCTTGGTATAGTGAATGGCAAAGTCGGCCTTGCCACGGTCGGGCGTTACGAATAGCACGTAGTCGGCAAAGTCCCGGGCAGGGGCATCAGCCCACAGCCCGACTTTATCGGCAAACAGCTTGTTGGTTTCCTTGAACACGATGAGGTTGGCAAAGGCCTCTTCGGGCTCCACGTACACCGTGCCGAAGCAGTAGCTGCGCCGGCTGGGGTCAGTTTCGAGGTACACCGAACCGTAGATTTTGCACGGCTCCAACGAGGCTGGTGCCGCTACATCAGGCGCGGCCAGAGGGACCCTGCCCACAGATGAAGAGGCGGGCGCAACAGCCAACAAAGCGGTAAGCAAGAAGGAAAAGAACATAGCGGAAGCAACAAATTTTAGCGCGGAACTACGCAGAAACAATAGGCCCGACCGCATCCAAGAACGGTGCCAAGCAGGATTTAGAACGACTGAATAATGGTAGCAAAGTCCGCAGCTTTTAGCGCGGCGCCACCAATCAGTCCGCCGTCAACATCGGGCTGCGAAAAAAGCTCCCGCGCATTCTGCGCATTGGCTGAGCCACCGTAGAGGATGGTGGTGTCGAGGGCCACTTTGCCGTCGTAGGCGCGGGCAATGCGCTCGCGAATGAAAGCGTGCACCTCCTGTGCCTGCGCGCTGGTGGCAGTGCGCCCCGTGCCGATGGCCCAAATGGGCTCGTAGGCAATGGTTACCTGGTCAAACTCCTCATTGCTGAGGTGGAAGAGACCATCCGCCAGCTGCTTGCCGATGAAGTTGAACGTCTCATCCGACTCGCGGGTGTCGAGCGGCTCGCCCACGCAGAAGATTGGTTTCAGGCCCGCGGCCAGAGCCGCTTTCAGCTTCTGGCCCAGCAAGTCGTCGTCTTCGCGGAGATACTGACGACGCTCCGAATGGCCCAGAATTACGTATTCGCAGCCCACAGAAGCCAGCATTTTGGGCGATACTTCGCCGGTGAAGGCGCCGCTTTCTTTTTGGTGGCAGTTCTGGGCACCAAGGTGGAATTTACCGCCTTGTGGCAAGGCCTGGCCTACGCCGTGCAACAGCGGAAAGGGCGGGCAGATGACGATTTCGGGGGCGTTGGCACCGGTGGCAGCCGAGCTGGCCGCGTTCACGATTTCACCTACCAGAGCGAGGCCCTCGGGGTAGGTCAGGTTCATTTTCCAATTGCCGGCAACGAGGTTTTTGCGCATAAGCTGAAGGTGCGGTAAGGGTGGAGTGATATCGCACAAAGCTAACAGGCCCTGCTTGGCTATCACTTGCAGTGTCGCCCTGGCTACTGGAGCACCCTTCCTACTTTTCCAAGTGCATGGCCCGAGAAGCCGCAATTTCGGCCTCGGCCGCGGCCGCTGCTTCGTCGCGCAGCTGCCAAGGTTCCTTGCGGCCGCCGCGCCGCGACAGCACCACGCCCAGCACCGCGGCCACCCCAGCACCCGCCATCGCGGCCCAGCCCAGCTCTGCCACTTCGCGTAAGCGCACCACCCAAATGGCCACCAGCGCCCAAGCTACTACCAGGGGGAACACCATGTCCCGAAAAGCCCGGCTCATAATCAAAGCCATAGCCACGATGACAAACAGCAGGCACAGCGTCAGGGTCACGGACAGGTTTTCGGCGGTTTGCCAGCCCATTTCCCGCAACCCAATGGTGAAGTTAATGACCGAAGCCACCGAAATCCACCCCAGGTACAGTGAAAACGGCACACCTACCCAAGTCGGAGCTGCACCAGCGAAAATGCGCCGCCGGACGCGTCCGTACGCCACCGCCAGTGAGCCCAGAATAAGCAGCATCACGCCCACGCTGGGCAAAATCATTTCGTAGGCAAAAAGCACAACCCACCCCCCGGTAGCCACGCTGGCCAGCGTTAGCGGCCTAGCCACAGCATCGGGCAGGGAGAGGTTGCGGGCCACGGGCAGCAATTGCCACACTGCGTACACGGCCAGGCTCAGGAAAATCATCCCCCAGATGCTGAACGCATAGTCCGCCGGCGTGAGCAGCGTCGGGTACTTGTCCGAAACTTCCCCCATCGTCTGCCCTGCAAAGGGATGGGTGTTGGCGTAATAGCTGAGGTAGATGTTGCCAAAAATGGCCAATGCCGCCACCCACCGCCACAGCCGGCCCGTGAACGAGCGGTTGGGCACAGCGTAGTTATCGGCAGGGGCTGACGTGGCAGTCATGGTTGAGCTTTTGATAACAAAACCTTCGAAGTGGCGCAGGGCTTTGGATTAGGACGAAAGGCGCCGGTTTTCAGCCAGGAAGCTTCTCGTTTAAACCATCATAACCGCCCTAAGGTTAGCCGCAACTGTAGTTGCTGGTCGCAACGTTACACCTTATCAGCCAGAAAACGTGCAGTATGATTTGTATCCTTCAATTTAACCATCTCTTCGGGCGTGCCTTCGAAGAGTAAATGCCCGCCGTTGAGGCCGCCCTCTGGTCCTAAATCAATCAGCCAGTCAGCACATTTGATGATGTCAACGTTGTGCTCGATGATGAGCACCGAGTTGCCCTGCTCCACCAGCGCGTTTAGAGCGGTGAGTAGCTTGCTGATGTCGTGGAAGTGCAGGCCCGTGCTGGGCTCGTCGAAAATGAACAGGATTTTGTCCTGCTGCAGCGTGGCGCCCTTGGTGAGGAACGAAGCCAGCTTCACGCGCTGCGCCTCGCCGCCCGAAAGCGTATTGGCCGACTGGCCCAGGCGGATGTAGCCCAAGCCCACATCCTCCAGTGGCTTGAGGCGCTCGGCCACTTTGGGCTGGCTTTTGAAGAACTGTACGGCGTCGCTCACCGTCAGTTCCAGCACTTCGTCGATGCCCTTGTCCTGGAATTTGATTTCCAGAATGTCCTGCTTGAACTTGCGGCCGCCGCAGCCTTCGCAGGTCAGGTAGATGTCGGCCATGAACTGCATTTCGATTTTTACCTGGCCCTCACCCGTGCAAACTTCGCAGCGCCCACCCTCGATGTTGAAGGAGAAGTGCGAGGGTTTCAGACCACGCGCCTTGGCCAGCGGCTGCTCCGAAAACAGCGTCCGGATGGCGTCGTAGGCTTTCACGTACGTCACCGGGTTGGAGCGCGACGACTTGCCAATGGGGTTCTGGTCGACGAACTCGACGTGCGACACCTGCCCGTTCACGCCGGTGAGGCGGTCGAACTTGCCAGTGCTTTCACCCGCGCCGCCGCCGAGCATTTTCATCAGCGCCGGCGCCAGTATGCGCTTGATGAGTGTGGACTTGCCCGAGCCGGACACGCCCGTCACTACCGTCATCACACCGAGCGGAATTTTTACGCTCACGTTTTTGAGGTTGTTTTCGCGGGCGCCGGTCAGTTCCAAAGCGTTACGCCAGGGCCGGCGCACTTTGGGCACAGGCACCTCCATTCGGCCGCTTAGGTACTGGCCGGTGTAGGTAGTGGTGTCCTGCAAGAGCTGCTCCATGGTGCCCTGGAACATCAGGTTGCCGCCACCGCTGCCCGCTTCGGGGCCGATGTCGATAATCTGGTCGGCGGCTTCCATCATTTTCTCCTCGTGCTCCACCACCACCACGGTGTTGCCGAGTTGCTGCAGGGAGCGCAGCACGCCGATGAGCTGTTCGGCATCTTTGGGATGCAGGCCAATACTGGGCTCGTCGAGCACGTACATGGAGCCCACCAGCGCCGAACCCAACGAGGTGGCCAGGGAGATACGCTGGCTTTCGCCGCCGCTCAGCGTGTTACTCAACCGGTTGAGGGTCAGGTATCCCAGGCCCACCCGATTGAGGTAGCCGAGGCGGTTGGTGATTTCGGTCACGAGGCGTTCGGCCACTTTGGCGTCGTGCTCGCTCAGGGTCATGTTCTGGAAAAAAGCCAGCGCGTCGGAGATGGGCAGCAGCACGATATCGGCGATGTTGCGGCCGTCGATGCGTACGTACTGAGCGTCTTTTCGCAGGCGGGTGCCGCGGCAGTCGGGGCAGGTGGTGCGGCCGCGGTAGCGGCTCTGCAGCACGCGGTACTGGATTTTGTGGGTCTGCTCGCTTACCCACTTGAAGTACTTATCGAGGCCGTCGAAGTGCTTGTTGCCGGTCCACAATAGGCGCTGCTCGGCTTCGCTGAGTTCGTTGTAGGGGCGGTGAATGGGGAAATCGAAGCGAATGCCGTTTTTCAGCAGTGGCTTCAGCCACTCGCCCTGCTTTTCGGTGCGCCACGGGGCAATGGCGCCTTCGTACACCGTGAGGCTCTTGTCCGGAATCACCAAGTCCTCATCAATGCCCAGCACCGAGCCGAAGCCCTCGCAGGTCTGGCAGGCGCCGTAGGGATTGTTGAAGGAGAAAAAGTTGACGCTGGGCTCTTCGAACACCACGCCATCCAATTCAAACTTGTCGGAGAACATGCGCGAATCGTCCTCGTTGAGGCGCAGGATGCAGGTGCCATGACCTTCGAAAAAGGCGGTTTGCACCGAATCCGAGAGGCGGAAGAGCAGGTCTTCGTCGTTGGGCCGCAGCACGGCGCGGTCAATCATGATGTAGACGTCGCCCTTCACTTCGGGCTTGCCCTCCCCTATCAGCTCTTCGATAAATGCAGTCTCGGTGCCCACCACCACGCGGCTGTAGCCTTTTTGCAGCAGCAAATCCAGCTCCTTGCTCATGGGCCGGGTAGGGTCGGCGCGGTGCAGCGGGGCCAGAATCATGGCCTTGGTGCCCTCGGGCTGCGCAGCCAGAAAGTCGACCACATCGGCCACGTTATCCTTGCGCACCTGCTCGCCACTTACGGGCGAAAACGTGCGGCCCACCCGCGCAAACAGCAGCTTGAGGTAGTCGTAAATCTCGGTGCTGGTGCCCACCGTGGAGCGATTGTTCTTGATGCTGACCTTCTGCTCGATGGCGATAGCCGGCGAAATGCCGCGGATGTAGTCCACGTCAGGTTTGTCCATGCGGCCCAGAAACTGGCGGGCGTAGCTGCTCAGGCTTTCCACGTACATGCGCTGGCCTTCAGCATACAATGTATCAAACGCCAGACTCGACTTGCCCGAGCCGCTCAGGCCCGTGATAACAATGAACTGGTTGCGCGGCAGCGCCACGCTGAGGTTTTTGAGGTTGTGAACCCGGGCATTCTTGATGAGAATGAATTCGCGCGGGTCGAGGTTATCAATGGCGTTGTCGGCGGGGGCCGAAACTTGCAACGAGTCTTTTTTGGGCATAAACGAACTAACAGCGGGAAGGGGGCGGAAGGTTTCGGCCCGGCGCAGCAACTTGGAATGCAAAGGTACGGCTGCCCGCAAGGCTACGGCCGAAGCTTGATGCGGCCCAAGCGCTTAACATTGTAGCATTATACTTTTTGAATTTACAAATGCTCGCTCCCAGCCCCGTTGCTGCTATCTACCAAGTCTTACAACAAGTGCAGGCCAAGGCCGAAGCCAACGCCGGCATTTTCCAGAAAAATGAGGCCGCCACCCGCGCCGCGCTCATTGACCCCGTGCTGCGGGCACTGGGCTGGGACACCAGCAACGTGCGCATGGTAGAACCCGAAAAGACCGTGAGCAACGAGCTGCGGATTGATTACTTGCTGAACGACCCCACCGGCAAACCCTGGGTGGTCATCGAGGCCAAATGCCTGGGCAGCAGCCTGGACAAGTACGGCTACGTGGGCAAGATTTTGGGATACGCCATTTCGCTCAACGTCCACACCGTTTGCATCACCGACGGCCTCGCCTGGCACTTGCACACGCATTTGCAAAATGGTAAGCCCGAGCCCATCGTGTTTACGCTAGCTAAAAACGACTTTTTATCAGCGGCCAACGAACTCCTTCGCTGGCTCGATGCCGCGCAGTGCGGCCACGGCATACTGCCAGTTGCGGAAGAAGCCATAGCTGCCCCCGCAACCCAAACACTGCTCACTAAGCCTGTTTCCAAGCAATTATCAAAACCAAAGCAACAGGCGAATCAGCAAATGCAAAGTGAAACGGCATTCACCAATGCTGCGCAAATACACCAGCTGAATCTATCGCCGGGCCAGAAGCCTAAGCAACTTAGGCTTCCCAATGGCACCATTAAACCCATCTCTACCTGGAAGGATATTTTGCTTGAAGTATGCTACTTGGTGTTGGCAACAAATGCTCATCTGGCCATGCCCTTTCCGGATAAAGCGGGTAAAAAGCGGTTTTTGCTCTCTAATTGAGAAGCAGCCTATTGGTGCAAGCTCTGCCGTGAGCTACAAAGGCCAGGCTGTATTTATTGGGACTAACTACAGCGCAGCTGATTGCATTGCCAATGCCCTTTTCATTATGCAGCAATTGCCGCCAGCCCAGCGCACAGCAAGTCTGGCAATCTCTATGGGGTAAGCTACGAATGCTTTTCAGGGCATGTACGACAACATAAGCTTCTCCAACTACCTGGGTGCCATTACGCAGCAATTTCGTTCTTCACACTTCATGCACATGCTTACTCGCCTTCTCACCGTTGCCATTGCGGCTCTGACTACCATCGGAGTTTGCGCCCAAACCGCTCGTCCCAGCCTTACCGGCAACTGGGTTGGCACCGTTGCCGGCACCGAGTTCACCCTTCACCTCAGCGACCCACCCACCGGGCCCCGCACCGCCACGCTCGACATTCCAGAGCAGAACGCGAAAGGCATTCAGCTGCAGTTCACTGCGCCCGGCGACAGCGTGTACCTGCGCTTGGCCCAGCCCGTGGCACAATTTGCCGGCCTCCGCTCGCCCGATGGCCAGCAGCTGGTGGGCGTGTGGCGGCAGGGCATGCGCGAATTTGCCTTCACCATCACCCGCGCAGGCAGTACCGCCAAGCCGGCCGGCCCGCGTCGGCCTCAGACGCCGCAGCCACCTTTCCCCTACCAATCGGCCGACATCACCTTCAGAAACGAAAAAGCCGGTGTGACCCTGGCCGGCACCTACACCGTGCCCGCCGACATGGGCCCGTTTGCGGCCGTGGTGCTACTCACCGGCTCGGGAGCGCAAGACCGCAACTCGAGCATTTTTGGCCACCAGCTTTTTGCCGTGCTCGCCGACCACCTCACTCGCCAGGGCATTGCCGTGCTGCGCTTCGACGACCGCGGCGTAGGCCAATCGGGCGGCGCTCAAAAAGGCATGACCAGCGCCGACTACACCACCGACGCCCTGGCGGCCCTAGCCTGGCTGCGCGCCCAGCCCGGCATTCGCAAAAGTCAGGTGGGCCTGCTCGGGCACAGCCAGGGCGGCACGGCAGCCGTGGGAGCGGCCGCTCAACCCGGCGGGCCCGATTTCCTGGTGCTACTGGCCTCGCCAGCCCTGCCCGGCGATGAGATGATTGTGCAGCAAGCAAAAGCAATAGCCACTGCATACAAAGCTGACCCTATCCAAATTGAGTTGATTGAAGGAGAGCAACGACAAATAATTGACATTATCAAAAAGACGCCGGATAATGTCTTGGCCCGCGCCGAACTGCTCCGGCTGCTAAATCGAAGCCACTCCACCAATCCTGCGATGCTGGCTCAGCTTAATTCCCAGCTTGACGTGCTCACCTCGCCCTTCTACCGCGACCTGCTGGCCGACCGTCCGGCCCAGACCTTGGCCAAAGTGCGCTGCCCGGTGCTGGCCATGGGCGGCAGCAAAGACGTACAGGTGCCGGTGAAGGCAAACCTGACCGCCACAGCTGCTGGTCTTAAAGCCGCTGGTAACCGTGACGTTACCCTCAAGGAAATACCCGGCCTCAACCACCTGTTTCAGACCGCCAACACTGGCGGGCCTACCGAGTATGGAACCATCAATGAGACTTTTGCGCCGGCCGCGCTTCAGGTGGTCAGCGACTGGATAAGTCAGCGCACAAAGAAATAATCAGGTTTCTATTATGCCTAGCAGAAAAGATAGCTGGCACATACTGTCGGCTATTTGCATTTTCAACAGCTACCTAAATCTCACATCCGCTTGTCAGTAATTTGCGTTTGTTGTACTTTTCAGCTCTTGTTTCACATAAATAGCTCTAAGGCCTGTATTTTATTGGACTATTTTTATGATAAAACTCCTACTAATCGTATCTGCTTCCCTCACGCTGTCTGCCGCACTGCTGGTACAATTGCCCGCTAGCGCCCAAACACGGCGTCCCGTATCCAGCCCTGCCAAAACCCGCCCTGCCGCAAAGCCCGTAGCCGGAAAGCCTGCCGCCGCATCCAAACCAACTGTTATTAAGCCACTCGCGCCACTCAATGGCCAGTGGAAAGGTCCTTTGAAGATGCTCGGCGGCAAAATCACCATCGTCATCACCATGGTGCCGCTCACCAACGGCACCTACTACGCCGCCCTCGACGCTCCACAGCAGCGCATCAGCCGCATGCCCGTAGCAGTGGAGCTGAAGGGCAACAACATCAAGCTTGACATTGAGCAAGCCGGTAGCCGCTTTGTGGGCAAGGTACTGGACGGTGGCGCCAAGCTCAGTGGCACTTGGACGCAGCCCGGCATCAAGGAGCCCATGGTGTTGCTGCGAGCCGCCGCAGGGCAGCCGGCTACGGCCGCTGCTGCTCCATTTCGCCCAGCGCCGCCCTACAGCGTTACCGAAGTAAGCTTCCAGAACCCGGCCTCCAGGCAGCACCTGGGGGGTACGCTCACGGTGCCCGCGGGTGAGGGGCCTTTTCCCGCCGTGGCGCTGCTCTCCGACTTGGGCCCGCAAGGCCGGGAGGTAGAAGTAATTGGCTACTGCATGTTTGGCCAGCTTGCCGACTACCTCACCCGCCACGGCGTTGCCGTGCTTCGATTTGATGACCGCGGCGTGGGCAAATCCTCTGGCACCTACGCCAATGCCACCACCGCCGACCTGGTGACGGACGCGCAGGCCGCGCTGGCCTTTTTGCGGCAGCGCCCCCTTATTGACGCCAAACGCGTGGGCCTGCTCGGGCACGGAGAAGGCGGCAACGTGGCCCTGCTAGCAGCCATGGCGCCCCACCATGCGCCGGATTTCGTGATGTCACTAGCCGCTTATGGCCAGCCGGGTTTCAACGTTTTGCTGCGCCAGCAAGGTGAAATCATGCGCTTGATTGGGTCTGATGCCGCGGAAATCAAAGCGGCGCAGGATGCCTACCAACGCTTGGTGAGCATTGTGAGGCAAACGCCCAACAACGACCTGGCCCAGGCCAAGGTGGCAACCGTCCTCAACAGCACTAATTCGGGCATTACTACCTCTATGGCCCACGCCCGCGCTGTACAGCTTACATCGCCTTGGTCGCGCTACTTCTTCGATTTCAACCCGCTGACTAATTTAAACAAAGTAGTTTGCCCGGTACTGCTGCTCAACGGCAACGCCGATTTACAAGTGTCGGCTAAACGCAACATGACTCCCCTGCGCCGCGGCCTGCACTCTGTGACGGCTTATCGCCTCGATGGCGTCAACCATCTGTTTCAGCCTCCCCCCGCGCAGTGGCCGCTGGTGAATGGGGTGCAGCAGCCCACCTTCTCGCCCGACGCCTTGAAAAAGATTAACGATTGGGTGAACACCAAAATCACCAAAGTCTCTGCTTCGCCGCTGAACGCTAAGCAGCCCGCAGCATTGCCCAAAATGGCCAAAGTGGCGAGCATGTTCCGCAAGGGTTAGCGGCTAGTTTGCTGGCTTACCGACTCAACTGGCAGTGTGCCCTAGCTATTCACCGTCCCTTCGCCCGGAATTGAGTTCGTAAAGCTTCTGTCTACTCTTGGTCGGGCTTTTTTACCCTATACTTGCCAACCGTGCTGGTCCCATGAAAATCCTGGGGCCATAGCTTTCCTCACTACCCATCTTTTTCCAACCGTGCGTTGGACCTACTACCATGGCCGCAACGCCACCCTCGCCGCGGCCCCGCTGGTCGTGGGAAAACTCCGGCCCTATGCGCTGGATACGGCGCTACATGGGCTACTCGCGGGGAGAGGCCAAGGGCATGGTCGGGCTGCTGGTGCTGATGCTAGCGGCCATCGTCGCGCCCATTGTGCTGCGCCCGGCCGCACCGGTTTATCTACCCGAAGCAGACCAAAATGCGCTCGACCAACTGGCCGCGCAGCTAAAAGAGCACCGCACGGCCGAGCAGGGCTATGCCGCACGCTTCCCCAAACGAAACTTCGGGCAGGGCACGGCCAACGGCTCCCGCTACCCCAAAATAGCACAAGTGCGACTCGCACCTTTCGACCCCAACACGCTGACCACTGAAGGTTGGGAAGCCCGGGGCGTGCCCCATTTTGTAGCCGCACGCATCACCAAATACCGCGAAGCCGCCGGCGGCTTTAAAGCCAAAACTCAGGTAAAGAAGATGTACGGCCTGGAAGACTCCGTCTACCAACGGTTGGCCCCCTTTATGCAGTTGCCCGAGGAAGCGCCCAAGCGCGGCGAGCGACCTGACTATGCCGCCAACAAGCCGGGGCCCGATGGCAAATTTCCGCCCTTCGTTACTGCAGCTGGTACGCCCGGCAAATTCCCCAGCAAACCGCGCAACCTTCAGCCCTTCGACCTCAATACTGCCGACACCACACAGCTAATGCAGATTCGCGGCATTGGCGCGGGGCGGGCCAAGTGGGTAGTGCGCTACCGCAACCAGCTCGGTGGCTACCTGCGCGAAGACCAACTGGATGAGGTGTTTGTGCTGCGCGATGCCCCCGACCTGCGCGACAGCCTAAAGAAATACACGTTCGTGGCAGGCGGGTTTGCGCCCAAGCTGGTGAATGTGAACACGGCTACTTTCGACGAGCTCTACCTGCATCCCTACATTGGCAAGCCACGGGCCCGCCTCATTGTGGCTTACCGGCAACAGCATGGGCCCTTCAAGCAAGTGGAAGACCTGAAGCAGATTCCTGTGTTGAAGGCCGAAGATTGGGAGAAAATGCGGCCGTACGTGCGCTGCGAGTAGAGCACCGGTCCTTCTCTGAGGAAGCGAAGTAAAAGATTAGGGCCATCAACAACTTTCGGAGGTAGCAGAACCGTAGTAGGGAGTTAATTCTAGAGGCAGCGGCCCTTAATACTGACGCAGAATTAACCATTGCCCAGCATAAGCGGTTAGCTAGCTACCCTCTGACTTCCCTTGCCATGACTGACAATTCCACGCCCGACTCGGCTGCTCAGCCCGACAGCCCGATTCCCAACGACGGCCGCCGCTCGTTTATCAAGCAAGCCACCGGCTTTCTGGGGCTAGCGCTGGCCCCGCCGCTCATCAGCCAGGCCGAGCGGCTGACGGCACTCTCCAAAAAAGTGGAAGGCGTGACCGAGATACGACTCAAGATTAATGGCGCCGTCCGCACCATCAGCGCCGAGCCGCGGGTGAGCTTGCTCGATGCCCTGCGCGAAAACCTAGACCTCACCGGTACCAAAAAAGGCTGCGACCATGGCCAGTGCGGTGCCTGCACCGTGCTAGTTGACGGCCGCCGCATCAACAGCTGCCTCACGCTGGCTGTGATGAACCAGGGCAAGGAAATCACCACCGTGGAGGGCCTGGCCAAAGGCGAGGAGTTGCACCCGCTGCAAGCCGCCTTCATCGAGCACGACGGCTTCCAGTGCGGCTACTGCACGCCCGGCCAGCTCATGTCGGGCGTGGCCTGCATTAAAGAAGGGCACGCTAAAACCGACGCCGACGTGCGCGAGTGGATGAGCGGCAACCTCTGCCGCTGCGGCGCCTACCCCAACATCGTGGCAGCCATCCGGCAGGTCGAACAAAGCGGTTTCAAGTCTTAATCATGAACAACTTCTCCTACCTCCAGGCCACGCAGCCTAAGGAAGCCACTGGTGCCGTGCGCGACAACAAGCAGGCGGCGTTCATCGCTGGCGGCACCACCCTGCTCGACTTGATGAAGCTGAACGTGGAAAACCACGACCAGCTGGTCGACATTAACCTGCTAGCCTTCAAAGGCATCGAGCAAACGGGCGACGGCCTGCGCATCGGCGCCCTGGAGCGCATGAGCGACGTGGGCGAAAACCCGCTGGTGATGCAACAGTACCCGGTTATTTCACAGTCGCTGCTGCAGGCGGCCTCGCCCCAACTGCGCAACATGGCCAGCATTGGCGGCAACCTGCTGCAGCGCACCCGCTGCGGCTACTTCCGCGACACGGCGTTTCCGTGCAACAAGCGCCAGCCTGGCTCGGGCTGCCCGGCCCAGGACGGCGAAAACCGCGGCTTGGCCATTCTGGGCGGCAGCAAGGCCTGCATCGCCACCTTTCCCGGCGACCTCGCCGTGGCCTTGGTGGCCCTGGATGCCGTGCTGCTCCTCGAAAACGCCAAAGGCAAGCAGCGGCGCGTGCCCCTGGTTGATTTCCACCTGATGCCCGGCAACACGCCCCAGCGCGAAACCGTGCTGGAGCCCGGCGAGCTGATTGTTTCCGTCACGATTCCCGCAGCAGCCCACACCCGCAAGTCAATGTACCTGAAAGTGCGCGAGCGGACCTCTTATGCTTACGCGCTGGCCTCGGCTGCCGTGGGGCTCGATGTACAGGGCGGCCAGATTCGCTCGGCCCGTGTGGCGCTGGGCGGCGTAGGCACCAAGCCTTGGCGCTCCCGCGAAGCCGAAAAGGTGCTAACTGGCGCCCCAGCTACGGAAGCTACTTTCCGGGCCGCTGCCGCCGCCGCGTTACGCGAAGCCCAGCCCCGCGAACACAACCGGTTCAAGGTCGAGTTGGCTCAAAACACCCTGGTCCGTGCCCTCACCGAACTGACGGCGGCATAGGCTTAAAGAACAATGTAGAGATGCCACACTTGGCGTCTCGGTGTTGAACGATGTCTTTGAACAAATAGGACGGCGCAAACGACAAGACGCGAAGTGTCGCGTCTCTACAGCTTCTGCCATAACTCCCCACCTTCGCACGCCTTATCCAGATATGGAAACCGAACCCTCCTTTTTCGAAACCTCCCCCACCCCGAACGTGGTCGGCAAGCCGCTGAACCGCGTCGACGGTCGCGACAAGGTGATGGGCCGGGCCAAGTATTCGGCCGAGTACCCCATTCCCGGCCTCACCTACGGCGTGCTGAAAACCAGCGACATCGCCAAAGGCAAAATTCAGAACATCGACACCAGCGCCGCCGCCAAACAGCCCGGCGTGCTGGCCATCTTTACCCACCTCAACATTCCGAAGCTGGCGGTGACGCCCAACGACGCGGACGGCAAAAAGGCCATCGGTGCGCCCATGGGCTTCATGCCGCTCACGTCGGATATTATTTACTACGCCGGCCAGCCCGTGGCCGTGGTGGTGGCCGATACCTTCGAGCGTGCCACCCACGCCGCCGAGCTAGTGCGCGTCACCTACCTCACTGAGCAGCCCATCGCGGCCTACACCGACCCTAAGGCGAAAATATTCGACCCACAAAAAATTCAGGACGGCAAGACCGATGGCAAAACCCGCCGCGGCGATGCCCGCGCGGCCCTGGCCAGCGCCCCCGTGCAGATGACGGCCGTGTACACCCACGCCATCAACCATCACAACCCCATGGAGCCCGGCGCCACCACAGCCGTGTGGGAAGCCCCCGACCGCCTCACGGTATATGAGTCGACGCAGGGTGTGACCCGGACGCAAAAAGCCCTGTCTACCATGCTGGGGCTGCCGCAGGACCAAGTGCGCGTTATCACGAAGTACATTGGCGGCGGCTTCGGCTGCAAAGGCTCCTGCTGGCCTCACAGCGTGCTCACCGTGCTGGCGGCCAAAGGCGTGGGCCGGCCGGTAAAGCTGTCGCTCACCCGTAAGCAGCAATTCACGGGCATGGGCCACCGCGAAGACCAGACCCAAACGCTCTCCCTGGGTGCAACCAAGGAAGGCAAGCTCACGGCCCTCATCCACGAGAAAACCTCCACCACCTCGCCCTGGGACAACTACGCCGAGTCGAACAGCAAAATCATCAACATGCTCTACGACTGCCCCAACTTCGAAGCCAGCTACCAGTTGGCCCGGGGCAACGTGATGACCTCGACTTACACCCGCGCCCCCGGCGAAGCGCCCGGCTCCTTCGCTCTAGAAAGCCTGATGGATGATTTGGCCTACCGCCTAAACATTGACCCCATTGAAATTCGCCTGCGCAACCACGCCGACAAAGACCCCACCAACGGGCGCCCATGGTCGAGCAAGTCGCTGAAAGAGTGCTACGCCCGCGGCGCCGAGCTCTTCGGCTGGAGCAAGCGCAACCCCAAAGCCGGCGTCACCCGCAACGGCCGCCTGCTGGTGGGCATGGGCATGGCCACAGCCAGCTACCCTGTGCATAACTCCCAGGGTACCGCCCGTGTGCGCCTCTACGCCGACGGCCACGCCGTGGTGCAAAGTGGCGCCACCGACCTCGGCACCGGCACCTACACCGTGATGACGCAGGTAGCCGCCGATTCACTGGGCCTGCCACCTGAAAAAATCCGATTTGAGCTCGGCGACACCAAGCTGCCCACCGCCCCCAACTCGGGCGGGTCGGTGGCTGCTGGCACGGTGTCGTCTTCCGTCTACATGGCTGCGCAAGACGTATGGCAGCGCCTAACCAAATTGGCTATTAAAGACAAAAAATCCCCGCTCTTTGGCGCTAAGGCAGAAGATGTAGTCATTGAAAAAGGCCGCCTGCAATTGAAGAAAAACAAGGCCAAAGGCGAAGACTTCATGGCCCTCATGAAGCGCTCCGAACTCACCGATATCGAAGGCACCGGCAACGGCAAATACGGCGCCGGCTACGAAACCGGTCAGACCGCCAGCCCCGCCAGCTCGGGCAATGTGGAGCAGGCCGGACAGCACTCCATGCATTCCTTTGGTGCCCACTTCTGCGAGGTGCAGGTCGACCCCGACCTTGGCACTGTGCGTGTTACCCGCTGGGTGAGCGTGCACGGCGCCGGCCGCATCCTCAATGCTAAAACGGCCCGCAGCCAGATTATCGGCGGCTCCATTTTCGGTATCGGCGCGGCGCTGATGGAAGCCACCCATCGCGACCACAACTACGCCCGCTACGTCAATGCCGACCTCGCCGACTACCACATTCCCGTCAATGCCGACATCCCGGAAATGACGGTGGAGTTCATCGATGAGCGCGACCCCTACATCAATGCCATGGGCGTGAAAGGCATCGGCGAAATCTCCATGGTAGGCGTTTCGGCGGCCGTGGCCAACGCCATTTTCCACGCGACCGGCAAGCGCGTGCGCGATTTGCCCATCACGCCCGATAAAATTCTGGGCACCAAATCGGTTTAAATGCCTCCGCGGCTCATTACCACTACATCCAGTGCCACTGTTCCGGTAATGCCCGGTTCGGTGGCATTAGTGCTGCTGGCTGCTGGTGCCTCCACCCGCATGGGCCAGCCCAAGCAACTCTTGCCCTACCACGGCCGCACGCTGCTCCGCCACGCAGCAGAAACGGCCGTGGCCACCGGCTGTTCTCCACTCACACTGGTCACCGGAGCAGTCCACGAAGCTCTAGCTGCTGAGGTAGCAGATTTGCCCTTCCAGGTTGTTCACAACTCTGATTGGCAGACAGGTATGGCTTCTTCCATTCAGGCTGGCTTGGCTGCCGCTACCTGTTTCAAGCCCAAAGCCTGTCTCATCATGCTCAGCGACCAACCCCTCGTAACGCCCGAATTGCTCAGACAGCTGGTTGCCCAACAGCAGCAAACCCAAGCACCGGTAGTGGCGGCAGCCTATGGGGAAACCTTCGGCGTCCCGGCTATTTTTGACCGTAGTATGTTTGCAGCCCTAAGCCAACTGCAGGGCACGCAGGGCGCTAATCGTCTCATTGCGGGCCTGGGTTCAGCAGTTGGCCACGTGGCTTTCCCAGCAGGCCTGCTGGATGTCGACACCCCCGAACAATACGCTGCGCTACTCACCCAGCCGCAATCAAACGCATGAGCAACGCCCCCACCGACTGGCTCCTTATTGCCCAACGCCTGCAGGCCCTTGCTCAAACGGGTTTGGTTTACGAGCCCAGTCCCTATGCGCAGGAACGTTACCACGAAATACAGGACCTCAGCCTGCAAATGATTAGCATGCTCACCGGAGAGCCCGTGGCGCAGCTCAACGCCTTGTTTGCGGGCGAAACCAACTACCCCACCCCGAAAGTAGACGTACGGGCGGTCCTGTTCCGCGGCACCGACGAAGTGCTGATGGTGCAGGAGAAGCTGGACGACAACCGGTGGACGCTGCCCGGCGGCTGGGCCGACATCAGCTACACTCCCTTTGAGGTGGCAGTGAAAGAAGCCCGGGAGGAAACCGGCCTCGAAACCCAGGCCGTGCGCCTGCTGGCTTTGCTCGACAAGAAGCGGCACGCCCACCCGCCCCAGCCATGGTACATCTATAAAGCCTTTGTTTTGTGCCGGGAAGTGGGCGGCAACCTACAAGCCGATACCTCCGAAACGGCGGAAGCCCGCTGGGTACATCGCTCCGAATTGGCTTCGCTTGAGCTGTCAACCGACCGCAACACCTTGGCCCAATTGCAATCAATGATGGAGTTTGCTGCAAATCCCGACTTGCCCACGCTGTGCGACTAAACAAGTAACGGCCTAGCCAGACTGCTACTTGTTGCCCATTTCCAGCCGGCGCAGCTTATCCGCCTTCCACGTCGTGACTGCCACCACCAAAAGGGTCATCAGCCCACCAAATACCACCGAAGGCACCGTTCCCATTATCCTTGCCGCCAGGCCGCTCTCAAACGCGCCAATCTCATTGCTGGAACCGATAAAAATATTGTTCACTGCCGAAACCCGGCCCTTCATGTATTCCGGCGTGAATGTGTGAATCAGGGTAGAACGCACGATAACCGAGACAGAATCAAACGCCCCTGTTAGAAACAACAAGCCCAGCGACAGCACGAAGTTCTTGGACAGCGCAAACCCAATGGTAGCAGCGCCAAACCCAGCCACGGCCCAGAGCAGCTTACGACCCGCGTGCCGCCGCAGGGGAAAATAAGTCAGGACCACCGCCATCAGCACCGAACCAACGGCCGGAGCCGCCTCCAAATGCCCAAACCCGGTAGGCCCCACCTTGAGAATATCTGATGCAAAAACGGGCAGCAGTGCCACCGCCCCGCCAAACAGCACCGCGAACATATCCAACGACAGCGCCGCGAGCACCAACTGGTTGCTGAAAATAAACCGCATACCGCTCAGCACGCTGTCCTTCAAATTGAGCCGCTCGCCTTCCATGGGCGGCAGCGGCCGGCCCGCAATCCGCAAGAACTGAAACAGCGCCAACCCCAGCAGCACCGTCGTGACGAGGTACGAATCGGCCACGCCCAGGTGCGCAATCAGGTAGCCCCCAATGGCTGGCCCCAGCACCGAAGCCCCCTGGTAAGTGGTGCTGTTCCAGGTAATGGCGTTCGACAAAAAGGTCCGGTCAGGCAGCAGCTGCGGCATAAACGAGAACAGCGCCGGCCCCATAAATCCGCGTGCAATGCCGCTCACAAAAATCACCCCATATAGCGGCAATGTATACAGCGAGTCCTTGGCCAAAAAGCCAATGCCGTAGGGGCTGGCAAACGCGGCCAGCGCCACCGCGCACAGAAAAAGCACCGCCATGGCCGCCACCACAATGTTTTTGCGGCGCACCGAATCAGCCACGTAGCCGGCATACAGCGACACCACAATGCTGGGAATGGCCTCCGCGAGGCCAATCAGGCCCAGCGCCAAGGGGTTGTTAGTCAGCTTAAATATTTGCCAGCTCACCACCAGGCCTTGCACGCGCGTGGCCACCGTCAGGAGGGTTTTGGCCGATACCAAGCGGCGGAAATCGGGCAGGCGAAGGGCAGCGTACGGGTCGTGGGCAGCCGGAATGGCGCCAGGGTCAGAAGGAAGCATGCAACACGAATAGCGCCATTGCGGCGCGGATGCCCAAAGGTAGCCTCGCCTTCGGCAGTCGTTTGGGTAGTGCTTGACTTTCGACTACATTGCAAACTGATTGTCACTGCTTTTCCGCTGCCTTATGCCCAATTTTGGCTTGGAAATAACGCCGCGTCCCGACCTGCCCGCCATTGTGGCGCGCTGGCAGCGCGAAATCACCGCGTACGAGCTTAAGGCTGGGTACTACGCTGTCCTCGACGCCGCCGATGGGCACCGCTGCTGGCGGTGGCTGCTCGACCTGCGCCGCCGCGAAGAGCTGGCCACACCCGAACTCGACGCTTGGCTCGAAACCGACTTCTTCACCCTGCTACCTAACCGCTACGCAGCCCCGGTGCGCATTGCTTTTCTGGTTTCGCCGCTGCGGGCATTGCAAGCCCAGTCGGCCAGTTCCGTAGCCACCATCAGCAGCAAACAAGACCCCACCCAAGGCTACCACACAGCCCTGTTCACCGACGAAGCTGCGGCATACTATTGGTTAGCCCAATAGCCTGCGGGCATAAAAAAAATTTAGCAGCCGGACAGTCTTTTTTAAATATTTGATTTTTTATATTATATAAAAAGGTCCTTATTACTGGTTTGATGAAGGTTGCGCCGGACAAGCAAAAAGATTCTGGCTTTTTTGTTCGTTGCGCTATTGCGCAAGTGCACTGCATTCCTCTACATTTGGTTCGATTCTAGCGGGCTAAAAGTCCTGCACCCCACGGTCGCGCTCATATTTTTTCAGGTAACTGCATACTATTGGTCTAAAGCTCTACGTTCTCCTAATCCGTAGCCCTTTATGGACCTCTTGCAACCTAGCGACTCCGCGCTCATCTCGCTCTACCTGGCTGGCCAGGAATCTGCTTTCGCCCTTCTTTTGGAGCGTCATCGGAGCCGTGCGTTCACCACCATCATGCTCATCGTGCGCGACGAGGACATGGCGGAAGACCTGCTGCAGGACACGTTTATTAAGGCCATCCACACCATCAAGAGTGGCCGCTACAACGAAGAAGGCAAGTTTGCTCCCTGGATTTGCCGCATTGCCCACAACCTAGCCATCGATTCGTTCCGGCGCGGCAAGCGTGTTCCCCACGTAAGCCTCACCGACAACGAGCGGCTCGCCAGCACGCTCACGATTGCCGACGACGGCCCTGACGATATTCTTGCCCGGGAAGAAACCCACAACCGCCTTCGGGCGTTAATCCAAGAACTTCCAGCCGCCCAAAAGGAGGTATTGCTGATGCGTCATTACGGCGACATGAGCTTTCAGGAAATAGCTGACGCAACCGGCGTTAGCATCAACACGGCCCTCGGCCGGATGCGCTACGCCCTGATAAACCTGCGGAAGAAGATGACCGCAAATTCTCTCCACTATGATCCAAACCTTACCCCATTCGACACTGCTCCAATACGTGTACAACGAGTTGCCTCCTGAAAGGCAGCGCGAGGTAGAGGAGGCGTTGCAGCACGACCCGGATTTGGCTTCCACGTGCGCCGACCTCCTTTTGGCCCAGCGAGTTCTCGACGGCGTACGTCGCGAGCCCCGGCCCGAGACCTCCGAGGCCATTTTGCGCTATTCGCGCACTTTTTTAGCCAACTCCTAAACCCTTTCGGTTTCCTGTTCCTGTCATCCCGGGCGCAGCGAAGAGCCAAAGGATAGCCCACTTAAGGTCCGTAGTTCCCGCAATTACGTTTCTTTGGTTCGCTGTCTCCGGCTTTCGTTGCGCGGGGATGACAGTTCTTTTTTGCTGCTATCCCTCGCTATGCGCCGCGCCGACCGCTTCCAGTACTTCCTCGATTACTTCACCACCAACTTTCCGGAGCCCAAAACCGAGCTGGCCTACGGCAACCCCTATGAGTTAATTGTGGCCGTGGTGCTGAGTGCACAATGCACCGACAAGCGCGTGAACCAGGTAATGCCTGCCCTGCTCGAACAGTTTCCAACGGCCGCACACCTCGGCGCGGCCGCTGCTGAGGACATTTCCCCCTTCATTCGCAGCGTCTCCTATCCCAACAACAAAGCCAAGCACCTCGCCGGCCTGGGCCGCATGCTTACGAGTGAGTTTGGTGGCGAAGTCCCCAGCCAGATTGAGGAACTGCAGCGTCTGCCCGGTGTGGGCCGCAAAACAGCCAATGTAGTGGCCTCCGTTATCTACAACCAGCCCGCCATGGCCGTGGACACGCACGTTTTCCGGGTGTCGCATCGCATCGGCCTCGTGCCCAAAACTGCCACCACCCCACTTGCTGTTGAGAAGGCCTTGGTTCGATACATTCCGCAAGAACTAATTGCCAAAGCTCACCATTGGCTGATTTTGCACGGCCGCTATATCTGCGTGGCCCGCACGCCAAAGTGCAGCATTTGCCCGCTAGCGCCCAGCTGCGCCTATTTCGAAAATCACTTTGGCAAAGCGGCCGCCTACGAGCCCATTCCTGCCGCGTAGGCTCCGGCGGCGCGTTACACATTTGTCATAACCCATGGCAGCACTCAGCAGCATAAACTCAGCACTGTCAGGTATATAATCTTGCATGTTAGAGTATAAGCTCTTTGTCGACCTACCTTTTCCCAGACGCGTCTTCTAGAATGATTTGTACTCGCTGAGCTAACCGCTGCCGGTCAAATTCTTCGATGGCTAAGGCTTGCCCACGGGAGCCAGCCGCGGTCAATACTTCGGGTTGAGCCAGCAGCTCCTGCAGTTTTGTAGTCAGTGCAGCGGCATCGCCAGCTGGCACGTACCAGCCGCAGTTATGCTGCTCCACCAGTGCCCGGGTCCAGCCCTGATTGGTGACAATAATCGGAGTTCCTACCACCAGCGAATCGTATAGCTTCGCCGGCGAATTCGAATCCAGTACCGGCAAGCCCAGGAACGACACAATCGATACATCGGCCAGCCTAAACCAAGTGAATACCTCGTGCCGCGCCTGTCCACCCACCAGCCGAATCTGCCGGGGCGAGCGGGCTGCGGCCGCTGCAATCAGCGGCTCAAAGAACCCGTGCCCCAAAAACAGCCAGACGGCGTCCGTATCTGTGGCGGCCATGGCTTCGGCAGCTGCCACCAGTGTCGGAATATCGTTGGCACGGCCAAAAGTACCAGCATAGAGAATGACGCGTTTGCCCATCAGTTCCTGCTGCTGGCGCAGTGCTTGCACCGCCTCTAGGGTAGCATGAGCAGCCAGTTCCTGGTCTGTGCCATTGAGTACGGTTGTCACTTTGCCAGCCGGAATACCTAGGTCCGTCACGTAGCGCGTCATGTCCGGCGAAAGCGGCAAGATATGCCGGGCACTGGCATACAGTCGCTTCTCGAGTTTATATAGCTGCTGCCGGGCCAAAGCTGTGGGCACCGCGCCCATAGCAATGGGAAACGAAGGCCACAAATCCTGCACCTCAAACACCCACGGCACCTTGCGCCAGTGTGCTACCTGGGCTGCGGCCCACGCGGCCGTCAGGGGAGTACTAATACCCCAAATAACATCCGGTCTATCGATGCGCAAACCTTCCCGCACCGCCCAAAGCCCATATTGTGCGAAGGCCAGGGCACGCCGGGCCGTCCCCATCTTGTTGTTGTACGGGACCCGTGCCTCCCGGATTTCCACGCCGGCCGGCACCCAGGGATAGGCTTGGCTAAGCCGCTGCCCTTTCCAGGCGGGAGTAGTCAGGAGTGTTACGCGGTGCGCTTTGGCAATGTGGGTCAGCAGCGTGTAGTGCCGGCTCGTGGCCGGGCAGTCAGGGTTGGTATGGTACTGGCTGAAAACGGCAATATGCATGCATCATAGGTAACGGCTGGACTTAATAACTGAGCGAAGTGGTAAGCGACACTATACTGCCACCTCTTTAGTCATGCTTCGGGCGGTAGTGCGACTCATTGAGGATGCGCTGCGCATTCTTTTCAGCCATCAGGCGGGTCAAGCTCACGTCGGGGTGCGTGGCCACGTACTTACGCACAATTTGCAGGCCCACCCACTGTCCTACCCGGCCCGGGCAGGTCTTGTCGATTTCGGGCACGTTGGGCCGCTCGCCCACGTATTTCTGCAATAGAAATGGCGTGGTCGAATACAGCAGGTTCTTCTCCAGAAAATGGCCCCACACCCGCGGCTCGTTGGCCTCTAGCCCCACCATTTCGCGGCTGGTGTAGCCCATGAGCAACGAGTCGGGCGTGCACGGCAGCATCAGGCTCGCAAAATAGAGGGCCTTGCCCGAATGCACCATGGCATCAAGCATGGTGTTGGCCGTGAGCTCGTGCTTATTGTACTTGCTCGATATTCCCTGGGCAAGCAGCGGCATCAAGCCCTCGGGGGTGTAGCGGCGCAGCATGTACTGGGGCAAGTCGGGGCGTTTGCTGGCCTTGGGGCCCACAAACCAATCCAGACTCAGCACCAGCAAGCTGTCGTTCACATAAATATCCTTGCTCAGAAACCCACTCACGTAGGTGACAGCCTGCGGCGCATTGAAATCAGGGAAATAATGATGCACCCGACGGAACATCTCGCCCAAGTCGCGCTTGAGCGCGGCGCTGTCGGGAAAAGCAGCTTTGGTTTCGCGACCCAACTGATGCAAGGCATCGTTGGTAGCTAGTTGGGCCAGGTTGGTAGCCAGTTCCTTCTCATTGCTTGGCTGCCGCTGCAAATAGTAGCGGGAAAATGCTGGATTTGCAACCATAAACTGCTGCGCATCAGCCGGCGTTTTTACCTTGAAAAAGGTTGTTTCCAGATGTTTAATACGCACTGGCACGGCTGGCGCATCGGCGGCAGCGTCGGTCCGGCAGCCATCGGAGGCGCCGCTTTTGCAAGCCCCTAACCCAAGGCTCAAGCCAAAAAACACGGGCAGCCAACGCCGCCAGGCAAAATTATTCTTAGTCACGCTCGTTACTTTGGGGTAAAATTAGCCAAAACCCATTGGCAGTCGGCAGTTGCCGAACCCAATGGACCTTTCTGCCTCATATGAAAAAACTATTCTTTGCCCTGTTGGCCTTTGCAGCCAGCATTACTACTGCTTCAGCCCAGGTTGAAATTGGCTTGAAAATATCGCCATCTATCACCAGCCTGCGGGCCGAGTCGCCCAGCGACAAGGCTTTTAAGAGCGACGGCAGCCAGTTTGGCTTCGGCGGAGGCTTGGTGGTCGACTACTTCTTTGGGGAGAATTACGCGATAAGCACGGGCCTGCTGCTAAACGGCAAAGGCGGCACAATTAGCTACCGGGATGCTGCGAGCGGCCAGCCTATCTCTGCAACGCAAAAATTCAACATGCAGTACCTGCAAGCGCCACTCACGGTAAAACTCTTTACAAACGAGGTGGCCCCCGATACTCGTCTTTACTTCCAGGTGGGCGGCTCGCTAAATGTGCCCATTGGCACCCGCATCAACAGCAGCAAGTTCTACACTGACCCTGCCACCAACAATGAAACCAAGGCCAGCGACCATGTCCTGTTCTTCGATGCTGATGCTCTGGCCAGCTTGGGCGTTGAGTTTCAGCTAGCCAAAACCACCAAAGTTTTCGCCGGCATCAGCTACAACCGCGGCTTGGTAGACATTGACCGCTATTTCGAGAAAACTCGTGATTTCAGAGACATCACCATCAAAAACAGTTCCGTAGCGCTAGACCTGGGAATTAAATTTTAACTCCCACTGCTTCGTAAAGCTTCGCAAAAAGAAGGGCCCCGCCGTTTGCATTGGTGCAAACGGCGGGGCCCTTCTTTTTGCGAAATCAATTGTCCAGTTTAGTCGACAATCTCAACTTCGCGGTCTTGCAAACGGCTCATGGCCGCTGCCGAAGAGCGCAGCTGAATTTCTTCGCCTCGCTCATCCTCAATGCGATAATCAGTAAGGCCGAGGCTACTGTCCTTCACTACTTTCACCCATTTGTAGTATTTGAGATACCACTTCATCTGGCGCGAAACCAGACCCTTGGTGTAGTAAGCGTGGAGGAACGGATGCACCGACAGCGTGATGCCCGACTGGTTTTGGTTCACCAGCAAGTCATCAATGCTGTTGTCAATGTCATCAGTAACCTGGATAGACGCCGAAATTTTGCCCGTCCCGCCGCAGGTGGGGCACACCTCGCCGGTCACGATGTTCTCGGCCGGGCGCACCCGTTGCCGGGTAATCTGCATCAACCCAAATTTGGTAATGGGCAGTACGGTGTACTTGGCCTTGTCCAGCTTCATCACGTCGCGCACTGTGTCCTCAACCTTCTTCCGGCTTTCGGCCGAGCGCATGTCGATGAAGTCAATGACGATGATGCCGCCCATGTCGCGCAGCCGCAGCTGCCGGGCCACCTCTTTCGCAGCCAGCAGGTTTATCATGAGGGCCGTAGCCTCCTGGTCGTTTTCCTGGTTGCTCTTGCTGCCCGAGTTCACGTCGATAACGTGCAGGGCTTCAGTGTGCTCAATTACGAGATAACCGCCTCCGGGCACCGTCACCGTTTTGCCGAACAGCGTTTTGAGCTGCTTTTCGATGCCGGTTTGCTCAAAAATCTTGATTTTTGAGTTGTGGAGCTTCAGCAGCCCAAGTTTGTCGGGCGCAATTTTCTGCAGGTAATCCCGCATCTCCTCGTACATCGTCGGGGCGTCCACCATGATGCTGTCGAACGACTCGTTCAGCATATCGCGGAGCATCGACGAAGTGCGGCCCAGCTCACCCAGGACTTTGTCGTTCGGCTTGGCCGTGCGGAGTGTGCTGTAGAGCTGCTCCCACTTGGCCACCATGTCCTGCATGTCTTTGTCGAGCTCGGCCACTTCGCGCCCTTCCGCCACAGTGCGGATGATAACGCCGAAGTTCACAGGCTTGATGCTGGCGATAAGCCGCTTGAGGCGGTCACGCTCGGCCTTGCTCACAATTTTCTTGCTGACGCTGATGGTGTTCGAAAACGGCATCAGCACGAGGTAGCGACCGGCCATCGAAATGTCGGTGCTCACGCGGGGGCCTTTGGTTGAAATAGGCTCCTTGATGATTTGCACCACCAATTGCTGCCCTTTCTTGAATACGCTCTCGGCCTTGCCCACTTTTTCGAGTGGGGGCTCAAACGTGAATTTCTCCAGCCCGGCAGTGCCGGCCCGGCCGCTTTGAACCGTCCGTACCCACTTGGTGAAGGAATTGTATTGTTCGCCGAGGTCGCCGTAGTGTAGAAACGCGTCTTTTTCGTAGCCGATGTCCACAAAAGCCGCGTTCAAACCGGGCATCACCTTTTTCACGGTGCCCAGGAAGATGTCGCCTACTGAGTAATTGGTGTCGTTGCGGTCGAAGTGGTATTCTATCAACCGCTTGTCCTGCAACAACGCAATCCGCTCGCCTTCCTGAGTAGAATTAATGACTAATTCATTACTCAAAGCATTGATTTAGTTAAGGTAACCTGCCAAAATATAACCGCAGCACTACCCCGAAACCGGCAAAGGGAAGCCAGAACCAATGGTTCTGGCTTCCCTCGCGAGCCACGGGAAAAGCACCCAGCGCGGCCACACCCAGGAGGCTACGTGAGAGATAGGTGGCCGACTCCTTTCCCGTTAGGAAAACTGCCGGCCGCCGCTACGCCCCGTGAGGCTTACTTCTTCTTGTGGCGATTCTTGCGCAGGCGCTTCTTGCGCTTGTGAGTGGCAATCTTATGACGCTTTCTTTTTTTACCGCAGGGCATGATGCTTGGGGGTTAAGTTGGTGTTTGATTGGTTGTGTCTACTTCAATTTGGCGACTTCCTCGTCTACTGAAGCGGCCAGGGCCGGGTCAGGACTCAGGCTCTTGGCAGTGAGGAAGGCTGCCTTGGCTTCTTCCTTGGCACCAGTACGGGCCAAGACAACGCCAAGGTAAAACTGCCCGTTCACGTTCTTCGGATTGACTTTCACCAAGTCCTTAAAACGTGTCACGGCTTTGTCGTACTGGTTGCTTTGCACCGCCAGAATGCCCATGTTGTACAGGGCTTTCTCGTTGCGGGGGTCCGCTTCCAATACTTCGCGCAGGAGGGTTACGCCCTGCACGGGGTTGTCGGAGGCCATGTAGGCCATGCCAAGGTTGGTTTTAGCGTCGAGGTTACCCGGCTCTTTCTGCAACACCTTCGCGTAAAGCTCCCGGGACTTACCGCCCAGCAGCTTCACCCGCTCTTCCGACGCCGCAAAGCTAAACGCTTGGAAGTAAGCATCGGCTGCCCGCTGCCAGTTTTGAGCGCTAGGGCTGGCCAAAGCCACTTGCTCCAGGTAGTAGCCAGCACTGTCGAACCGCTCTACGGCTTCGTAGCGACGGGCCAACGTGATGGCGGTTGCCGATTGCGCAGCAGCATTGGGCGCTGCCTTATACTCAGCCAGCAACCGCGCCAGTTCCTGCCGTTGGGCAGGGGTGGCGCTGGTGTGCGGAGCCGCTTCCGGGGCGGAGGCACTGTGGTCATGGCCGTCGTCGTCGGAGTGGGCCCCGCCGTTGTCGATAGCCGTAGCCGGCACCGGCCCCGAGGAAGCCTCGGTTTTGGAGCCGTTGGTATTAGAGCCACCACCGTCGCGGTTAGCCGTTTTAGCTGCGTCCTTATTTAACTCAGAACGGCTTTCTTTTGGCTTCACGATGCCTTTGGGCAACACGTACAAGCCCCCTACCAGCGCGAGCGCGGCGGCGAGGACAACCAATTGATGAGAAGCTGAGCTAGTAGTGGCCATGGGCTGAAAAAAACCGGCCGCCGGGCTTCCCCTTGCGGAAAAGACACCGGCGGCGCGGCCGGTAATTCATTATCTGATAGTAGGTAGCTGGGGTCCCGGTCGGTTGCCCGATTGCGTAACAGTAATCACCTAAATAAGTGTTCAGGAACCTTGCTACTGCGCACTTTATTTACCGCCTATTACTAGATAATTTAAGCTTTAGCAGCAACGGCCTTAACCTTCTTGCTGTTCTTAATTTTAGCCACGAAGGTTTTCGAAGGCTTAAAGCTCGGGATGTAGTGCTCCTCGATGATGAGCGACGTATTTTTCGAGATGTTGCGGGCTACTTTACGGGCGCGCTTCTTGTTTACGAACGAGCCAAAGCCACGTACATAAATATTGTTGCCTTCCGTCATTGAATCTTTCACGACTTTGAAGAAAGCCTCAACAGTCATCAATACATCTGCTTTCTCGATGCCGGTCTTCGTAGAGATTTCGGCGATTACCTCAGCTTTAGTCACGTTGGTATGGTCCTTAGGGGGTTAAAAAAATACGTTTTTAGGCAAAAAAATCCCGCATTCCAGCGTAAGCCCTTGCCCGGTAGGCGGTTCGCCCTTGAATTGGGGCCACAAAGGTAGCCTCCTTTTTTTGTTTTACCAACCAGAATCACGAAACAAGTTCTGGACTCAAATTATTCGCTTTCAAAATTTTGACCAACACAACTCCCCGGCCTTCCTTTCTGGCAGCCGCCCTTTTGGCTTGGTATCCGCGCCATCATCGGGACCTGCCGTGGCGCCACACCCGCGACCCGTACGCTATTTGGTTATCGGAGGTGATTCTTCAGCAAACCCGTGTGGCTCAAGGCCTACCCTACTATAACACCTTCTTGGCGGCTTATCCTACGGTGCAGGATTTGGCCGCGGCGCCCGAAGCCGAAGTCCTGCGCTACTGGCAGGGACTAGGCTACTACTCGAGGGCTCGCAACATGCACCACACCGCCCAGCAGGTGGTGCATGAATTCGGAGGGCAATTTCCCAGTACCTACGCGGGATTGCTGCTGCTGCGCGGCGTAGGCCCATACACTGCGGCCGCTATTGCCTCTTTTGCTTTTGACGAAGCCGTGGCCGTGCTCGACGGCAACGTGTACCGCGTGCTGGCCCGCATTTTTGGCTTGCATTCAGACATCGCCGCGCCCAGCTCACGCAAGGAATTTCAGGCCCTGGCCGACCAGCACATTCCGGCTAGCGCGCCGGCCGATTTCAACCAAGCCATTATGGAGTTTGGGGCCATCCAGTGCACCCCCGTGAAGCCCGATTGTCTTTTTTGTCCTTTGCAAAGCCAGTGCTGGGCGTTTCAGCACGGGCAAGTGGCGCTGTTGCCGGTCAAGAGCAAGGCCAAGGCTTCGCGCACACGTTACTTCCATTACTTCGTGCTGCGCCACGGCGAGCAAACCTACTTGCGCGAACGGCGCGAAAAGGACATTTGGCAAGGTCTCTACGATTTTGCCATGACTGAAACGACCATCGCGGAGTTGCCGCCCGCGGAACTTATGCGCCATCTCGACGCCTTGGGTGCACGCCTCGACACCAGTCAAGCTGCAGAGCCAAGCGCAGCTTATCGCCACGTGCTGAGCCATCAAAAGCTGGAGGCACGCTTTCACTCCATGGCTTTGGCTCAGCCATTACCGGTAAGTACCCTCCGTGACCTAGGCCTGCGGGCGTACTCGGCGGCGGAGATTGAGGCCCTGCCCAAGCCTAAGCTTATTGCCAATTACTGTAGCCAAAATATTTAACCGCAACATTCCCACTCAGATTAGCTATTTTCGCTTTTATTTTTAGCAAAATATTAGCATTAGTCGATTTAATCTCTTATCTTTAAGGCAAGAAAAGCCGGGTGGCTCTTTCGATTCCGTATTTCCTAACGTGCATTAATATGGCCGGAGTAAACAAAGTAATATTGGTAGGCAACCTGGGCAAAGACCCTGAGGTGCGGCATTTGGAAGGCGGCGTGAGCGTGGCTCACTTTACCCTCGCTACCAATGACTACTACAAAGACAAGCAAGGCAACCGCGTAGAACGTACCGAGTGGCACAACATTTCGGCGTGGCGCGGCTTGGCCGACATGGCTGATAAATTCCTGAAAAAGGGGCAGCAAGTATACATTGAGGGCAAACTGCGCACTCGCCAGTACCAAGACAAGGACCAACAAACCCGCTACATCACGGAAATCATCGCAGATGAGATTTCGATGTTGGGCGGCCGGCCGCAAGGCGCTGGCGCCGCCGCCGATGCCAACGGCCAGGTAGTTGCTGAACCGCAACAGACCTTCCGCCAAGAGCCGGAGCTCGACAAACTGCCCTTTTAGTCGTCAACTGACGCATTTCATGAAAAGCCCCGGCACTAGCCCGGGGCTTTTTTCGTTGCGACTGGCACGAGCCAAAGGTTACCTTTGATACCTGGCACGCTGGCCAACGCGGCAGCAGCGCAATCTTATAAGCAACTACGTGGCATTACTACTGAAAAAGCTCTCCTTGGCAGCTGTGGCGTTGGCCTTGCTGGCGGGCTGCTCATCGGCACCGGATTTTACACCTAAGCCCAAGGGCTATAACCGCATTGATTTACCGCCTCACCACTACCAGGTGCTGCCAGGAGACCATCCTTATTCTTTTGAAATCTCTAAGGAGGCAGTAATAAAGCGCGACTCTTCCTACATGGCCCAGCCGCACTGGCTCAATGTGTATTATCCGAAGCTGAACGCGAATGTGCAGATTACTTATATGGATGTGCAGCGCGACCGCCGCCTCTATAATAAGATGATGGAGGACGCGCGCAAGCTGACCGGCAAGCACGAAATTAAGGCCACAGCCATCGATGAGCGCATTTTGAAGACCCCGAGCGGGCTGCGCGCTTCGGTATTTGAATTGCAGGGCGAGGTTCCGAGCCAATTCCAGTTTTATACAACGGATAGCACCAAGCACTTCCTGCGTGGAGCGTTGTATTTCCGGACGGCCACGGCGAACGACTCTCTAGCCCCGGTTATTGAGTACGTGAAAGAAGACATGGTACGGATGCTAAATACGCTGCGCTACCGCTAGTCATTTGCTAGTCATTTGCCATTTATCAATTAACATTTAACAGCTTTAGTAGGCAAGCAAGGTTGCTACTGATTCAGGCGCGTTGATTGATAAGAGGTCATTAAATGTTAAGTGCTAATTGTTAAATGAGTTTCTTCAACACCCGGCTTGAGTTTCTGCGCACAGTGGGCAGCACCCAGCGCGCCCAACTGCTGGGCAAAGAGCTGGGCTTGTTCACCTACGGCGACCTCATTCAGCGGTACCCCTTTCGGTACCTGGACCGGACACAGGTATACAATGTAGCCGACTTGCACGACGACCTGCCCTATGTGCAGGTAAAAGGCATGCTGCGGAACAAGGAGTTGGTGGGCGAAGGTCCCAAGCAGCGCCTCACCGCCAAAGTGGGCGATGGCACCGGCGAGTTGGAGCTGGTGTGGTTTAAGGGGGTCAAGTGGGTGCAACAGTACACCAAAAACAACCAGGAGTACATTGTATTTGGCAAGCCCACCATGTTCAACGGCCGGCCCCAAATGGCCCACCCCGAGCTGGAAGAAGTTACTGAGGCCAAGCCCGGGCAAAGCTTTCTGCAACCGGTGTACAACACTTCGGAAAAGCTTAAAAACTATCATCGCATCGATAGCAAAGCCATCATGCGCATGGTGGGCGAGCTACTGAAGCTGGCGCAGTCGCATGTGGTGGAGTCGCTGTCGCCGGCCCTAATTGAGCATTACGGGCTCATGGGCAAGCCGCAGGCACTGCAGCAGATTCACTTTCCGCAAAGCCCGGAGCTGTTGGCCGCTGCCAAGTTCCGGCTGAAGTTTGAGGAGTTGTTTTACGTACAGCTTAAGCTGCTGCGCCAGCGCGACCAACGCAAGGTGACCCTGGCCGGGCAGATTTTTAATCAGGTGCCGACCCTGGTGGATTTCTATAAGAACCACCTCTCATTTGACCTGACCGGAGCCCAAAAGCGGGTTATTCACGACATTTACAAGGACTTCTGTGCCGGGCAGCAGATGAACCGCTTGCTGCAGGGCGACGTGGGCTCGGGCAAAACCATCGTGGCCTTTATTGCCATGCTGATGGCTGCAGATAACGGAGCACAGAGCTGCATCATGGCGCCTACCGAGATTCTGGCGGACCAGCACTATACCGGTTTGAAGGTGTATGCGGATGCCTTGGGCATTCACATTGGCAAGCTTACGGGCAGCACCCGCACGGCCGAGCGGCGCGTGCTACACGAGGCCTTGCGCAACGGCACCATGCACATGCTAGTGGGCACCCATGCCCTACTGGAAGACGTAGTGCAGTTCCGCAACCTGGGCCTGACCATTATGGACGAACAGCACCGGTTTGGTGTGGCCCAACGCTCGAAACTTTGGCAGAAGAATCCGCACGTTATTCCGCATGTGCTGGTGATGACCGCCACGCCCATCCCGCGCACGCTCGCTATGACGTTGTATGGCGACCTCGATGTGAGCGTGATTGACGAGTTGCCCGCTGGCCGTAAACCCATCGTGACGGTGCATCGCTACGACGCCAACCGCCTAAAAGTATTCGAATTCATCCGCGACCAAGTGAAGCTGGGCCGGCAGGTTTACATCGTGTACCCGCTGATTGAAGAGTCCGAAACCATGGACTACAAGGACCTGACCGATGGCTACGAAAGCGTGTCGCGGGCTTTCCCGGAGTTCCAAATCAGCATTGTGCACGGGCGCATGAAGGCCGAAGAGAAGGACTTCGAAATGCAGCGCTTCATCAAAAAGGAAACCCAGATTATGGTGGCGACCACCGTGATTGAGGTGGGTGTGAACGTACCCAATGCCTCGGTGATGGTGATAGAATCGGCCGAGCGGTTTGGTCTTTCGCAACTGCACCAGCTGCGCGGACGCGTGGGCCGCGGAGCGGACCAGAGCTACTGCATCCTGATGTCGAGCTTTAAGCTGAGCAAAGATGCCCGCACCCGCCTCGAAACCATGGTACGAACCAATAACGGCTTCGAAATCGCCGACATTGACCTCAAGCTGCGAGGGCCTGGCGACCTGATGGGAACGCAACAAAGCGGCGTGCTCGACCTGCTGATTGCCGACCTAGCCAAAGACGGCCGAATCCTGAGCGAAAGCCGGGCGGCGGCTCAGGCCATTCTAGCCGATGACCCCAACCTGGAACAACCCGCTAATGGGAATATCCGGCGCCACATTGAGAGCTTACCGGCTACGGCCGTGAACTGGAGCAGAATCAGCTAGAGAACTGCTCGCCAAAGGCTGGGGCAAAAAAAGACTTTCGAAAAAGTCGCGAATGTTTTCCCTAAAACAGATTTGCCATCAGGCTCGTGTCTGTTTGTTCGGGCTTGGTTTCCGATTGCACTGGCTTTATCGACTGCACGAGAAACATCTGGCTGGCAAAGACCATCGAGGTATCAGTAGCAGGCTTGCTTTCTGTGTTTTTTGCCACGGCAATGGCAGCAGGTTGTTTAGCAAGTTTGCCACTGACAATGAGAGCAAATAATAGCGTAAACTTGAAAAGTGATTTCATAATATTATAACCTAATGCTTTTGCAAAGGTACGAAGCACTAAGTTTTGGGTAGGTAAAATGTGTGAAAGACCAGACAAAAATAATTTATACCGGTGTAAAGAGATGATTATAAGGAAGTTTGTCAACTTATACCATCCGTCCTATTGCACTTCTCCTTGCAGTCACAAAGTAAACGGGGTCTATGTACGAAAGTGACGGTGCTAGTGTTATTGTTAGAATACTTTTTTGTTAGCTGGCTCGCTCTCGGTGCGACATAAAGAGGAGTTTCTAGGTGTAGCTCAGCCGATAGTGGGTACTTTTGGGCATAATCAGTGAGTCACATAAGTACCACAGCTCAATTCAAGAAGACAAAATTCTATGCTTTACCGAGCGTTGCTGACAAGCTTGATGGGAGGAGCACTGCTGAGTTTAGCCAACCCAGCACTGTCGCAAAAAGTGAAGTCGGCCCCCTTCAGCTACTTGCCTGAGCAGGGCACCGACCGCTACGACATGCGGGTGCCAACCAAAACACTTCCCTTAGCCGATGGCTCGGGCTTTGTAATTCTGGCCCATCAAAGCGCAGGCGGCTATGCCGTAGAGCGTTACGATGCCGACCTCAAAAAACAATGGAGCACCACCATTCCGGTGGGCCCCGACGAAACCCTTGAGGCCTTTGGCCGCGGACCGCAGCAGGCCCTGGTGGTGATTCATCAAAAAGATGAAAGCGGCCAGAAGCTGAATGTGGTAGCGGTGAACTTACAAAATGGCCAGAAGGCCACAGCCAAAGCGGTAATAGCCGTGCCGGCCCGTGACCGGCGACCGGGAGTTTCCATCTCGCCCGATGGCACCCGGATGCTGGCCTTCCGCTATTTTACCCGGGAACAGCAAGTGAAAAGCATTGCTGCCACGTTGTTTGACCAGAACCTGGGCAAACTTGAGGACAAGACCTACGACTTTCACGCACTGGGCGACTTCTTCTCCCCAGCCGTTCACGTGGCCAACGACGGCACCCAGTATGTGACGCTGGTTGGCGACCGCATGACCAAGCTGACCGTACGCCGTTACCCGGCGGGCAAGTCGACTGAAGTCAAGGTATTGGGCGTTCCGGTTGGGGGCACTTTTGGAGGCAAGTCCGTGACAATTCGTGATGCCAAATTCAAGGTTCTGAACGACGGAAGCCTATATGCCGCGGCCTTGTGTGCCGACTACCAAAGTGGCGAATACTACAGCCTGAAAGTGGTGAAATACGATTTCAGCGGTAATGGCGACATGAAGTTTTCGCCGGAATTCCGCTTCACTCCCGCCTACTTGGCCGAAGTAGGCAAAGCCAGTGGAGTAGAAGTAAAACGCTTGGAAGACGTATATCTGGGTGAACTGCTGCTGACGGCGGACAAGCAGCTGGTTGTGATTGCCGAGAAGCATTTTGAAGAAGGCGGCGAAGGCACTCCGGTCCATGCCCGCGAGCTGCACGTGTTTGGGTATAACGAGTTTGGCCAGCCTACTTGGCACAGCATTGTGCCCAAAAAACAAGTGGCACCGGCCGTCGATGCCTACACGGGCATCGGCTTCCGGGCGGCGGTGTTTGGGAACACGGTGCAGCTGGTAACGCTGGAAAATATTAACAAAAAGTCGGACCTGTACCTGCGCCGCATCAACGCCCAAACCGGCGTGGTGAGCCAGCCCGAGCGGCTGAAGCTGAACGTGGCCGACGACCAGCAGCTCGCCTACGTGAAAGACTTTACTGCGTGGCTAGGCGAGAAAACCATTATTGGCGTGAGCCGGCCCAGCAAGAAATCGGCAGCCCTGCAGCTAGAAAAAATTGTGGTCAAGTAGCCCATGCATCCCATCAGAAGAAGACGCAACTGGATAGGGCGCATCGCCTGGACTCTGGCCGGGCTGCTGGTGCTCTTTAGCTTTGTGCTGTTCAAACAGGCCTACCACTTTACACACTTCGATGCAGCGGGCGCTGCGCTGCCTACCGGCCCTCCCTCTGCGCTGGCCATGGCTAAGTTTGCGCTGATGGGAGTACCCAACGGGCGCCCCATAGATGGCCCGGCTCCTGACACTGCTTATCAGGACATTACCCTCATGGCGGCAGATGGCACCCATCTGGCGGCGTGGTATGTGCCCGTAGCAAGGCCCCGTGGCACAGTAACCTTGTTTCACGGCTACCACAGCCAGCGTGGAGGGCTTAATTTGGAAGCTCAGCATTTCCGCAAACTGGGCTTCAATACCCTGCAAGTGGATTTCCGGGGCTCCGGGGCGTCGGATGGCAACTACACCTCCATTGGCTACGAGGAAGCCCAAGACGTGAAGGCTGCCTACGACTGGGTATTTCGCCAGAACGTTAACCAGAAAATTTGCCTCTTTGGCACCAGCATGGGCGCAGTTAGCGTACTGCGCGGCATCAGGCTGTTTCCGACTATGCAGCCGCAAGGGCTAATTCTGGAATGCCCTTTTGCCAGCCTGATTGATGCTTCCAAGGGCCGGTTGCGCTCCCTGAGCCAACCCGAGGAGCCGTTGGCACATCTCATTGTGTTCACCGGTAGCCTCCAAAACGGATTTTGGGGTTTCAACCACGACGCCGTGGCCTATGCCCGCGCCGTGCGCGTGCCGACCCTGCTGCAATGGGGCGAGCAAGACCCACGCGTGACCCGCCGGGAAACCGAGGCCATTTATGCCGCCATCCGCGGCCCAAAGCAGTTAGTTACTTACCCCACCGCTCAGCACGAGAGCTACGTCCGCAACGACCCCGCCCACTGGCAGGCTTCGGTGGCAGCGTTCCTTAAATAACCGTGCCAGCCAGCAACAAAAAGGCCGCTCCTTAACCCAGAAGCGGCCTTTTTTACGTCTACAAAATTCGACTAACCCGTAGAATCTAATAAATCAGTGGTCTAGAAAGCGTACTCGTTGGCTTCAATCAGCTTGGCAGCCACGCGGCGGCGGGCTTCCTTCACATTCAGCAATTCGGCTTTGGTGAAGCGCTTCAAGCCCATCAGCAACAGGCGCTGCTCGTCGCCTTCGGCCATGCTGCCGATGGCGTCTTTGCCGGCTTTCTCCACAATGTCGATGGCATCGGCCAAGTACACACGGGCCATGTCAGCTTCTGCAGACAAGGCTTCTTCGCCCTTGGCTGCAGCTTCTTTCTCCACGCGTAGCAACGTGCTCTCGGCGATGTACACCTTGATGGACATGTCGGCGATGTTCATCAGCAACTCCTGCTCTTTGGCGAGGGTGGCAGCGAATTTCTGCACAGCCGAACCGGCCACCATCAGCACAGCCTTCTTCAGGTTGGCAATGGTCTTGAATTCCTTGCTGAACAGGCCAGTCTCCTCTTCTTGGCTCAGGCTCGGAATGCTCATCAGCTCCTGCTGCACGGCTTGGGCCGGGCCCATTAGGTCAATTTCGCCTTTTAGGCCCTTCTTCAGAATCATGTCAACGGCCAGCAGGCGGTTGATTTCGTTGGTGCCCTCGAAGATGCGGTTAATGCGCGAATCCCGGTAAGCACGGTCCATGGGGTAATTGGCCGAAAAGCCGTAGCCACCGTACACCTGCACGCCTTCATCTACTACGTAGTCAAGCACTTCCGAACCTTCTACTTTCAGAATAGCGCACTCCACTGCGAATTCGCGAGCGGCGCCGAGCAGGGCCTCATTCGAGCCTTTGCCTTCGGCTATAAGCTGCTGCTCCATTCGGTAGATGTCGGAGCCGGCCCGATAGATAGCCGATTCCACAGCGTAGATGCGAATGGCCTGCTGTGCCAGCTTGTAGCGGATGGCCCCAAACTTCGAAATCGGCAGTTTGAACTGCACCCGCTCGTTGGCATACTTCACGCTCAGGGTGGCGGCCATTTTGGTAGCACCCAGGCAGGCTGCCGCCAGCTTGATGCGGCCAATGTTCAGCACGTTGAAGGCGATGAGGTGGCCTTTGCCAATCTCCCCCAGCACGTTCTCTTTGGGCACCAGCGCATCAGCCAGGAATACCTGACGGGTGCTGCTGCCCTGAATACCCATCTTGTGCTCCTCGTTGCCAAGGCTCAAGCCGGGCGTGTTCTTCTCCACAATAAAGCCGGTGAACTTGTCGCCGTCAATCTGGGCAAATACGATGAACACATCGGCAAAGCCGGCATTCGTAATCCACATTTTCTGGCCGTTCAGCACGTAGTGCGTGCCTTCAGCATTGAGGACAGCTTTAGTCTTGGCCCCCAGGGCATCGGAACCGGAGCCAGGCTCGGTGAGGCAGTAAGCACCCATCAGCTCGCCATTGGTGAGGCCGGGCAGGTACTTGGTTTTCTGCTCATCGTTTCCGAAGTACAGAATGGGCAGCAGCGCGATGCCCGTGTGGGCCGCGAAAGCTACCGGAAACGAGTGGCCGCCGCCCACGCCTTCCGTCACGCGCAGGGCGGTAGGGAAGTCCATGTCCAGACCACCAAACTGCTCGGGCACGCTCACACCGAACAGGCCCAGCTGCCCCGCTTTTTCCATCAGGCCGCGCATGAGACCCTCTTCGTGGTTGTCGAGGCGGTCCAGTAGCGGATGCACTTCAGAGGCCACAAAGTCCAGACAGGTCTGGTGCATGTAGTTCTGCTCCTCGGTGAAATCAGCCGGCGTAAAGACGTCCTGCGAATCAGTGGGTTTAATAATGAATTCGCCGCCTTTAAGGGGCGCATGCTGCGTTACTTCCATGACGTTGGCTAGGTTAGGAGTGGGATTGTAAAGTTAGGTAAACCGAGGCGAATTTATTAGGCACGCCTACTACTTAGCTTAAAGAAAACCCCGGATGAGCGGGGCTTTCTGCTTTTAGGTTAACGACTAGCTACGGCTGCTAGTTCGCAGATAATCAATTTGAATGCAACTCAACGCACAACATGCGTTGTCGGTCAAGCTGCTGTTACTTCAGCAGTTCGTAGATGCCGGCTACGCCCTGGCCACCGCCCACGCAGGCGGTCACCATGCCGTATTTCTGGCCACGTCCGCGCAGCTCATCAAACAGCTGAATGGAGAGCTTTGCGCCTGAGCAGCCCAGCGGGTGGCCCAATGCAATAGCACCGCCGTTCACGTTCAGCTTGTCGGGGTTCATGCCTAGCTCGCGCATCACGGCAATGGACTGCGAAGCGAAAGCTTCGTTCATCTCAATCAAGTCCATGTCATCGAGCTTCATACCAGCTTGCTTCAGGGCTTTCGGAACGGCTTTCACCGGGCCCATGCCCATGATGCGCGGGTCTATGCCTTCGGTGGCGTAGGTTACCATGCGGGCAATGGGCTCTAAGTTCAGCTCCTTCACCATGCGCTCCGACATCACCAGCACAAAAGCCGCGCCATCCGATGTTTGGGAAGAGTTGCCTGCCGTTACGCTGCCATTGGCGGCAAATACGGGTCGCAGTCGGGCCAATGCTTCCACTGAGGTATCGGCCCGTGGGCCTTCGTCAGTATCGACCACGAACGAGCGGTTTTTCTTTTTGCCCGACGCCTGGTCAACGTAGGTTTCCTCTACCGTGATGGGCAAAATCTGGCTTTTGAATTTGCCTTCCTGAATAGCCTTCACGGCCTTCTGGTGCGAAGCGTAGGCGAACTGGTCCTGGTCTTCTCGGCTGATTTTGTACTCCTGCGCCACGGCTTCGGCCGTGAGCCCCATGCCCAAGTAATACTGGGGGTACTTGTGTGCCAGGTTGTAGTTGGGCACCGTTTTCCAGCCCACGGTGGGCACCATGCTCATGTTTTCGGCACCGCCGGCAATGATGCAGTCGGCCATGCCGCCGCTGATGCGATTCACGGCCATGGCAATGGTTTCCACGCCCGAACCACAGTAGCGGTTCACCACCATTCCCGACACGTTCATTGGCAGGGAGAGCAGCGAAATCATGCGGCCAATTTGGAGGCCTTGCTCAGCCTCGGGCACGGCGTTGCCCACTATTACGTCGTCGACCCGAGCCGGGTCGAGGGCCGGTACTGAGGCCACGAGGTGCTTGATAACTTCCGCCGCAAGGTCGTCGGTGCGGGTGAAACGGAAACCGCCGCGGGGCGCTTTGGCCACTGCCGTGCGGTAGCCGGCAACGATGTATGCTGTGTTGTTAGACATTTAGTTTTGATTGTCATCCTGAGCGCAGCGAAGGACCTTATCACGCTCGCGCCACTTGGTTTATGAAAAGCTAACAAAAGCAGCCGTGATAAGATGCTTCCTTTGTCAGCATGACAAATAATTAGTTGCGCAGCGGCTTGCCAGTGGTTAGGATGCTCTGAATCCGCTCCAGCGTCTTCCGCTCGCCGCAGAGGCTGAGGAAGGCTTCGCGCTCCAGGTCCAGCAGGTACTGTTCGCTTACCTCGGTGGGGGCACTAAGGTCGCCGCCACACATGATGTAGGCCAGCTTGTCGGCAATTTTCTGGTCGTGCTCCGAGATGTAGCGGCCTTCTTTCATGGCGTACACACCGGTCTTAAACATGGCCAGCGCACCTTTGCCGTGCACCTTAATGTTGGTTTTCTGCACCGGCTGGGTGTAGCCGGCATCGGCCAAATCAAGTGCAGCCGCTTTGGCCTGGGCAATCACACGGTTGCTGTTTACCACAATTTCGTCGCCCCGGCGCATAAAGCCCAAGTCGAACGCTTCGGCCGCCGAAGTCGAAACCTTGGCCGTGCTGATGGTGACAAACGTATTACGAATCAGGTTGAGTTCAGGCTCCCCCTCCTCGTACTTGGCTGCCGTGCGCAAGGTCATTTCCTTGGTGCCGCCACCGGCCGGAATCAGGCCCACGCCGAATTCCACTAGGCCCATGTAGGTTTCAGCGGCCGCCACCACGCGGTCGCAGTGCAGGTTGACTTCGCAGCCGCCGCCCAGCGCGAGGCCGTGCGGGGCACCCACCACCGGAATGCTGCTGTAGCGCATCCGCATCATGGCGTTCTGAAACTGCGCAATCATCATGTTCAGCTCGTCGAACTCCTGTTCCAGCGCCTGCATGTATACCAAGCCTAGGTTGGCACCGGCCGAGAATTGCGCCCCGTTGTTGCCTATCACCAGGCCGCGGTAGCCGGCTTCGGCCATGTCGACGCCCTTCAGCAAGCCCTGAATTACGTCCTGGCCGAGCGAGTTCATCTTGGAGTGAAACTCCACGTTCAGGATGCCATCGCCAAGGTCGATAACCGAGGCCCCGGCATTCTTCCATAACACTTTGCCGGTGCTGCGCAGGTTGTCGAGGATGATGAAATTCTCGACGCCGCGGATGGGCTGGTAGCTCTTCAACTCTATGTCGTAGTGCTCCTTTACGCCGTCCGCGTTCACTTTGTAGAACGTGGTGTGGCCGGCGGCCAGCATCTCGGTAACCCAGGCAGCAGGCTCTTTGCCTTCGGCCTGCATCAACTCCACACCTTTCTGCACACCCAGCGCGTCCCAGGTTTCAAAAGGCCCCATTTCCCAGCCGAAACCAGCGCGCAGGGCGTCGTCAATCTTATACAGCGCGTCGGTGATTTCGGGCACGCGGTTGGTGACATAGGCAAACAGGCTGCCGAAGCTCTTGCGGTAGAATTCGCCTGCTTTGTCCTTGCCCGTCACCAGCACCGCGAAGCGCGGCGCCAGAGCATCCATAGTCTTGGTCAGCTCCAGCGTGGCGAATTTCACCTTGGCGCTCGGCTTGTACTCCAGCGTGTTCAGGTCCAGCGCCTGGATTTCCGATTTGCCGCCTTCGCCCTTTGTCTTCTTGTAGAAGCCTTGGCCGGTTTTGTCGCCCAGCCACTTGTTCTCGCCCATTTTCTTGAGAAACTCGGGCAGTTGAAACACGTCTTTGGCTTCGTCCTTCGGCAGGCCCTGGGCTAGGCCGTTGGCTACGTTCATCAGGGTGTCCAAACCCACCACGTCCGACGTGCGGAAAGTAGCCGACTTGGCGTGGCCAATCACCGGACCGGTGAGCTTGTCCACTTCTTCCACCGTCAGGCCTAGCTCCTGCATGATGCGCAGCACATCCATGATGGCGAACACGCCCACGCGATTGGCAATAAACGCCGGAGTATCTTTAGCGAGTACGGTGGTTTTGCCCAGGTACAGGTCGCCATAGTGCATCAGGAAATCCACGATGCCAGCGTCAGTGTCCGGCGTCGGGATGATTTCGAGCAGCTTCAAGTAGCGTGGCGGGTTGAAGAAGTGCGTGCCGCAGAAGTGCTTCTTAAAATCGTCGGAGCGGCCTTCCGTCATCAGATGAATAGGGATGCCGCTGGTGTTGCTGGTGATGAGGGTGCCGGGCTTGCGGAACTTCTCTACGCGCTCAAACAAGCCCTTTTTGATATCAAGGCGCTCCACTACTACCTCAATCGTCCAGTCACAGCCGGCAATATCCTTGAGGTTGTCGTCGAAGTTGCCGGTTTTGATGCGGCTGGCGTCGGCTTTGCGGTAGAGTGGCGAGGGGTTGGAAACGATTGCAGCTTGCAAGGCAGCGTTGACAATGCGGTTGCGCACGGCCGGAGTTTCCAGCTTCAGGCCTTTCTTCTCTTCGTCGGGCAACAGCTCCTTGGGAGCAATATCGAGCAGCAGTACCTGCACGCCAATGTTGGCAAAGTGGCAGGCAATGCGCGAACCCATGACGCCGGAGCCCAGCACGGCAACTTTCTTGATAGTTCGATTCATCCTCGGGTGGGGGAATTAGTGGGAAAGTGATGTAATGGTATAAGAGAGCACGGCTTACTTAGGCCGATGCTTCGTGCCGTAACGGTTTCAACTCAAAGCCCTCAAAGAGACCCTTGCTTTCAATCATACTCGTAATCTGAGCCGTCACCTTGAAGAAGGTATCAAGCTGGCTCTGGGGTATCTTCTCTCGAATTTTCAGGTTGAAGTGCCGCACCGTCTGGCGCGAAACCTCTTTTTTCTCCAGTCCCAGCGGCGTCAGAAAAATGCGCACCGAGCGTTTGTCCACAGAATCGGCCTGCTTGTATATGAGACCTTTTTCTTCCATGCTGCGCAAAATGCGGGTCAGGCTGCGGGTTTCCAGGCCCAGCAGCGGGGCAATTTTGGTGGCCGGCGTACCTTTGTCTTGGTCAATATTCAGCAACACAAACCCAATGCTGGTCGTGATGTCATTCTGAGCCGCCTGGGTGTTATACATCCGCGAAATGGCATGCCAGGCCACTTTAATGTTGTAATCGACGGTTTCTTCGGGTTTCATATTAGTGGGCTAAGAGCGGTAAACTTACGAAGAATTTGTTAGGCTTGCATACTAGTTTTTATTTAAAAAAAGTTGGGCAGCCCAAACGTAGTCGAAGCTGCCCAACTTTTAATTTGTGTTCAAGAACTGCTGCGGCGAGGTCTTAAGCAACGTTTGCCAAGCCTTGTCATTGTCTGGAATTATCGCTTCTCGGTTTGCCGATATAGGCTCTCAATAAGGTCTTTGTTGTTTTCGCTGATGACCTTGCGCTTCACCTTCATGGTGGGGGTCATTTCGCCGCTTTCCACGGTCCAGAGCTCGGGTAGCAGCACAAAGCGCTTCACCTGCTCCCACTGTGCGAAACTCTTGTTGTATTTCTTCACCAAGCCGTCGTACAACCCCACAATTTTCTCATTCTTGATGAGTTCTTCGTTGGGAGCATCTGGCACATCGTTGCGCTTGCACCAGCCGCGAAGGTCGGCAAACGAGGGAACGATGAGAACAGAAGGGAACTTCTGGTCAGCGCCCACCACCATGGCCTGCTCCACAAGGGGGTCTTCTTTCAGTTTGCCTTCAATCACCTGCGGGGCAATGTATTTGCCGCCCGAAGTCTTGAACATTTCCTTCTTTCGGTCGGTAATTTTCAGGTACTTGCCATTCACCAGCTCCCCAATGTCGCCGGTGTGGAACCAGCCTTCTTCATCGAACTCCTTGGCCGTGAGGTCGGGCTTGTTGTAATACCCCTTCATCACAGAGGCCGATTTGGTAAGAATCTCGCCATCGGGAGCAATTTTTACTTGCACGCCCTGAACTACCGGGCCCACGGTGCCAATCATATTGTTTTCCTTCTGATAACCGCCTACGGCAATAACCGGCGAAGTTTCGGTGAGCCCATAGCCCTCCATCACGGGGATGCCTGCTGCCCAGAACACCCGGGCCAGGCGCGGCTGTAAGGCGCCACCACCCGATACAATGCAGCGCAGCTGGCCACCCAAAGCATCGCGCCACTTATTGAAAATAATCTTGTTGGCTAGGGCCAACTGAGTGTTGTAAAGAAAGCCGTGGTCTTTCTGAGTATCGTACTTCAGACCCAGGTCCAGGGCCCAGAAGAACAGGCTCTTCTTCACGCCTTCCAGTTCGTGGCCTTTGGCTACAATTTTGTCATACACCTTCTCCAGCAGGCGTGGCACGGTAGTGAAAATCTGAGGCTTTACCTCGCGCAGGTTGTCGGCAATCACCTCCATGCCCTCTGCGTAGTAGATGCTTACCCCGTTAATCATGTAGAGGTAGGTCACCATGCGCTCAAAAATGTGGCAGAGCGGCAGGAAGCTTAGTGCTTTGTCTTCTTTGGAGACCGGCACGGCAGGCTGCGAGCTGCGGCAGTTGCTCAGGATGTTGTCGTGGGTGAGCATCACGCCCTTGGGGCTGCCGGTGGTGCCGCTGGTGTAGATGAGGGTGAGCAGGTCGTCGGGCTGCACGGCAGCTTTCAGCGGCTCGAGGTCGGCGGCATTCCCCTTTTTGCCCAGTTCCAGCAGCTCGCTGAAGTGGCGAGCACCAGATAGCCGGTCAAAAGAGAAGATGTTGGTATCAGGAATGTTGAGGCCGATAATGGCTTCTTTCACTTTATCTAGCAGCTTCTCATCGGACACGAATATGGCACGCACACCGGCGTCAGCAAAGATGTACTTGTAGTCTTCGACGGTGATGCTGGGGTACATCGGCACGCTCACGGCGCCAATTTGCGAGATGCCGAAATCGGCCAGCATCCATTCGGGGCGGTTCATGCTGATGATGGCCACTTTGTCGCCGCGCTTCAGGCCAAGGGATGTTAGCCCCAGGCTCACGAGGTTGGCTTGGTCTTGTACCTGCTGGGTACTCGTGGGCACCCACTGGCCGTCAATCTTGGCGGCAAATGCGTCCGACTTGGGCGAATTGGCTAGTTGATGGGCCAGTATATCGAAAGTGCGACGAACGTCCATGGGGTGGGTTTTATTAGGCGTGCAGAGTGAAATTCAGCTTAAATAAAGAGCTTTTTTTGTCGCCGTGCTATACTTCTCCAGACGAAACTATAACACAAGGCAAACGGCAAAAAAACAGGCGGTAGGCAAAACCGCCAAAAAGCCCGTGTATACGGGCTTTTCCTGTGTAATTTTGGGCACTTGCCTTTCCGCTCCCAATGAATCTGGCCCTGTTTTTTGACCCGCTGCCGGAAACGCTGACCGCTGCTGTCCCCGCGCCCACCACGCTAGCCGCCTACGCCACCCGCTTCACCGAAACTTTTCCCGATTGGCGCAACGCTGACCTTGCCCTTATCGGCCTCGATGAATGGCGGGGGAGTGCCGCTGGCCCGCCCAACCCTAACCGTCATGGTGCCAACGAGGTACGCCAGCGCTTCTACCAGTTGCAAAAGGGCACCGGCACCGTACGTTTCGTGGACCTCGGCAACCTGCGCCCCGGCCTCACCCTGGAAGACACCTACCAGCGCCTGCGCGAAATCATCGGGGCCTTGTTGGAAGAAAACACGGTCCCGGTGCTGCTCGGCGGCAGCCACGACCTCGACTACGGCCAGTTTCTAGCCTACGAATCCCAGGACCGCGCCATCTGCTTCGCGGTAGTGGATGCCAGGCCCGACATGGCCGAGCCCGGCCCCGGCACCCCACCCGAAGAAAGCCACCTTCGCCGCCTGCTGGTGCACGAGCCCAACTTTGTATTCAGCCTTGCGCACCTTGGCCACCAGCAGTACCTTACGCCTCCCGAGGTACTGGTAGCCCTCGAAAAGCTGCATTTCGAAACCATGAGCGTGGGTGAAGTACGAACCGACCGCCGCTTGGCTGAGCCGCTCATTCGCCAAGCAGAATTCCTTAGCGTGGACATTGCTGCCCTGCGCTGGCAGGATGCCCCTGGCTACTACCCCGCTAACCCCTTCGGCCTCGGCAACGAGGACGCGACCCAGCTTTGCTGGTACGCTGGCCACAACGAACAGCTCAGCTCCTTTGGCCTCTACGGCTACCGCGCCGACCTGGACCCGCACGGCATGGCCGCGGCTACATTGGCTACCATGCTGTGGTATTTCATCGAGGGCTTCTATCACCGCCGTCCCGAAACTGGTTTCGGCACGTTCCGCTTCCTTACCTACACGGTGGTGCTGCCGGGCAACCCCGATAAGCTAGTGTTCTATAAATCGCGCCGTGCCGACAAGTGGTGGATGGAAGTAGAGCGCCTAGGCGACAACTCCGTGAAGCGCGTGGTGCCTTGCACGTACGAAGACTACCTGAACGCCTCGCAAGGAGACCTACCCCAGCGCTGGATTCGACTGCAGGCATTGTTGGGTTAGCATGGCGTTCTAGTGGCACCAAACGACCTTCCCTCCTACTCCCGCAACCAGCTTGCCCTGCGCAACGGCCAGGACCGCGACGAAATCTGGGTGGCCTATGAGGGCCGCATCTATGACGTGAGCCGCTCGCGCCTGTGGAAGCGCGGCCACCACTACGAACACTGGGCTGGCCAGGACCTAACGACTGAGCTCGACAAGGACGCTCCTCACAACGCCAACGTGTTTGACAATTTCCCCGTCATAGGTTTACTGAAATAATACTCCCTGTATGACTACTGAATCCCCCTCCGAGTACAACCACCTCGAAACGCTGCCCACAGCTGAAATCCTGGCCGGCATGAACCAGCTCGACCACACGGTTCCGCAAACCGTAGCCAAGTCCCTGCCCCAGATTGAGCAGCTGGTCGAGGCTATTGTGGGACGGCTGCAGGCAGGGGGAAGGTTGTTTTACATTGGGGCAGGCACCAGCGGGCGGCTGGGAGTAGTCGACGCCTCGGAATGCCCGCCCACCTTTGGCGTGCCAGCCGAGCTGGTGGTTGGCATCATGGCTGGTGGCGATTCGGCTATTCGCGTGGCAGTAGAAGGCGCCGAAGACGACGCCGAGCAAGCTTGGAAGGATTTGCAGGCCCATGGCATCAGCGCCAAGGACGTGCTGGTGGGCATTGCCGCCTCGGGCCGCACGCCCTACGTGATAGGTGGGCTAACCAATGCGCGGGCCGCGGGTGTGGCCACAGGCTGCGTGGTTTGCAACGCCAGCTCGGCCGTAGCCGCCGCCGCCGAGTTTCCGGTAGAAGTAGTTACCGGGCCGGAGTTTCTCACTGGCAGCACCCGCCTTAAAGCAGGCTCAGCCCAGAAAATGGTGCTCAACATGCTCACTACCGCCACCTTTATTCGCCTGGGCTACGTAAAGGGGAACAAGATGGTCGACATGAAGCTGTCCAACATCAAACTCGTGGAGCGCGGCGAACGAATGTTGATGGATGAGCTAGGCATCGGCGAAGAAGAAGCTGCACAGTTGCTGAAACAACACGGCAGTGTGCGAGCGGCGCTGATGGCACGGTAGCAGCATACGCTTTGGCTTGTGCCTCATGCGGTTATTTTTTCCTTCGAACGATTCAGGTCTTTTGGCGTTTCTAGGTAGGCACAAGCTAAAGCATGTGCCACCCACTTATGCATACCATCGAGCCCCACTACAACTGGATAGACCAGTATTCCGCTTCTGAAGACCCGCGGTCGCCGCTGTTCGAAGCGGAGAACAGCTTGGAGTCTTACACCAACACCATCTACGGCTACTACATCCACCCGCAGTGGGACAGCCTGGGGTCAGACACCCTATTCTTCAAGATTCTCTTCGCAGACTATGAAGACGGCGTGGCCGTGCTTGAGTTCATCGGCGAGTGGAACGACGCCATCGAGAACGACATCATGGAGCTGAAGCGCAACATCATTGATGTGCTCATCCACGAAGGCATTCGCAAGTTTATTCTCGTGGGCGAGAATGTGTTTAACTTCCATGGCTCCGATGATGACTACTACGAAGAGTGGTACGAAGACGTAGAAGATGGCTGGATTGCAGGCATTAACTTCCAAGAGCACGTGCAGCGCGAAATGCACCAGTACAACGTCGACAACTACGTCAACTTCGGTGGCCAGCTCGACGATTTGCCGTGGCGCACCTACGAGCCACGTCGCCTTTTCGAAGTAGTGGACAACTTACTCAACCGCCGCTTGGGCTCGCCCGAAACTACTATCGAGCAATAAAAAAAGCCTCGCCGTTACCGGCGAGGCTTTTTTGTCTTAGTTACCTAAGAACTACTTCTTAACTTCTTCAGTAGGAGTCTCGGTAGCAGGAGCCATTTTGTCGGCACCTTCTTCCATAGCGTCAGCTTTGGCATCAGCGTTCTCGATGGTCGAGTCAGCCTTCATTTCAGCGCCGTCGCGTACGGCTTCAGCCTGCTGCTCTACAGCCTCTTCTTTCTTGCTTTCGCAAGCGGTGAACGAGAACGAAGCAGCAGCCAGGGCGAGGAACAATACTTTTTTCATCTTGGTGTTATGTTGAATGGGGTGAATTTCAGTTTTCGAACGATGGCTAGCATTAAGCAAATCATCATATTCGAGGCTTTATACCCGAGCCGATAGAAGGTAACCCTCCACTCAAAACTTTTTTCACAAAACCAGGAGAAACAGCCATTGCTCACCGACCTCGCAAGCACCTACTTCTTCCGGAACACGATGCCAATGGGCACACCCTTGAAGTCGAAATGCTCGCGCATCCGGTTTTCGAGGTAGCGTGTATAGTTGGCTTGCACGTACTGCGGCAGGTTGCAGAAGAAAGCAAATACCGGGTTGTGCGTGGGCAGCTGCGTCACGTACTTAATGCGAATCATCTTGCCTTTGAGCGCTGGCGGGCCGTATTTCTCAATCTCCTTCAGCATGATGTCATTCAGCTGAGAAGTCGGAATTTTGCGGCGCTTGTTGTGGAACACTTCCACAGCCGTCTCAATGGCTTTGTGCACCCGTTGCTTGTTGAGCACCGAAACGAAGATGACCGGGATGTACGCAATAGGCGCAATCTTTTCCAAGATTTTCGCCTCGAAGTCCTTGGCGGTGTTGGTCTCCTTGTTCTCAACCAAGTCCCACTTGTTCACCAGAATAACGATGCCTTTGCGGTTTTTATCGGCCAGAGTGATGATGTTCACATCCTGGGCCTCAATGCCGCGGCTGGCATCCAGCATCACGATGCAGACGTCACATTCTTCCAACGCGCGCAGGCTGCGCATGTTGGCGTAGAACTCGATGTCTTCGCTCACCTTGGCCTTGCGGCGCAAACCGGCCGTGTCGACCAAGATAAACTCATTGCCGAACGCGTTGTAGCGGGCCGAAATCGAGTCCCGGGTTGTGCCGGCAATGTCGGTCACAATGCTGCGGTCTTCCCCGAGCAGCAGGTTTACCAGGCTGGATTTGCCCACGTTGGGGCGGCCCACCACGGCAATGCGCGGAATTTCTGACTCGGGCTCTTCAATGCCCGGGTCGTCGAAGTGGCTTACCACAGCATCCAGCAGTTCGCCGGTGCCGTGGCCGTTCTGGCTGCTGATGGCATAAATTTCGCCATCGCCCAAACCTAGAGAGTAAAACTCACCTACGCCATTGGCGCGCAGATTGGTATCGGCCTTGTTGGCCACCAGGTAAATAGGCTTTTTGCCCATGTAGCGGCGCAGGACGTGAGCAAACTCTTCGTCTAGGCCGTGCACGCCAGAGTCAGCGTCTACCATGAAAAGCACCACATCGGCTTCTTCAATGGCCAGTTTGACCTGCTTGTTGATTTCTCCTTCGAAAATATCTTCCGAATTGTGAACGTAACCGCCCGTGTCAATAACGGTAAAGTTCTTCCCAATCCAGTCGCCGTAGCCGTAGTGACGGTCGCGGGTTACACCGCTCTCGTTGTCCATAATGGCCTTGCGCTGGCCTACGAGGCGGTTGAATAACGTGGATTTGCCCACATTGGGCCGCCCCACGATGGCGATGGTGTTCTGCTTAGACATGTTGTGTGGCCCCAGCCGCCGACCCGACCTAGATTCGGCAGTGCCCGGGGTTATTTAAATAAAAGATGGTCGGTTTGTAATGAATTTGTGATGATGGAGTCCGCCATGCTTCGGCAAGCTCAGCATGACGGGCTGCTTGGTTGGTTCAAAGGTCTATTGGTAACCAAAACGGCTCAAGGCCTTCGGGTCAGTCCGCCAATTCTCGTTGACTTTGACATGGAGCTCCAGAAACACCTTCTTCTGAAAAAATTTCTCCATCTCCTCGCGGGCCCAAGTGCCTACTTTTTTCAATGCCGCGCCGCCTGCGCCGATGATGATGCCTTTTTGGCTACTCCGCTCTACGTATATAATGCCGCGGATATGGATAATAGTTTCCTCCTCTTTGAATTCCTCAATAGCTACTTCGCAGCTATAGGGAATCTCCTTTTTGTAGAGCTTAAATATTTTTTCGCGCACCATTTCGGCGGCAAAAAAGCGCTCCGGCTTGTCAGTCAGCTCGTCTTTGGGGTAATACTCGGGGTGAACGGGCAGGCGCTCGAGCACCAACTGCAACACACCTTCGGTGCCGAAAGCATTGAGGGCCGAGATGGGCAATACTTCAGCCGCGTTGGGTAGCTGCTCTTTCCAGTAGGCCAGCTTGGCTTCTACTTCGGCCTGGTCGGCTTGGTCGATTTTATTGACGAGGAGAATGATGGGAGTATCCACCATTTTGCGCAGGCGCTCTACTACGGGTTCCTCGTCGTGCTTCTCGTAGATGTCGGTGACAAATAGCACCACATCGGCATCTTCCAGCGAAGAGTACACAAACGACATCATGGCGTTATGCAACTCGTACTTGGGCTGAATGATGCCCGGTGTGTCGGAGTAAATCAGCTGAAAATCTTCGCCATTGAGAATTCCTAGGATGCGGTGGCGAGTGGTTTGGGCCTTGCTGGTGACGATGCTCAGCCGCTCGCCCACCAGCGCATTCATCAGCGTTGACTTGCCAACGTTGGGCTTGCCGATAATGCTCACGAAGCCGGCGCGGTGGGGTTTAGGTTCGGGGTTCACGATGGATGGGTTTGATAATCAGGGCCGCAAAGGTACGGATTTTGGAGGGCAAAAGCTAGACAGGCTCTAAATGAGGCCGCTACTGAGGCATCTGCCGCATCTCTTGAGTATCTGCTGGGCTTTCTGCTGCAGGCATAAATCAACGTAAAAGCCACTTGCTTGGCTAACGTACAAACCCAATCTCGCAGCTAGCTGTTTGCTTGGCAGGCTGCTGCCTTAAGACCGGAAATTTCCGTGTTGACCCCGGCCGTCTGCGCCCTGCTTCTGACCTTTGCATTAATGAATTCCTCTGCTCCTGCTACTCCCTCTCGCCGCATTGGCGTACTGCTCGTCAACCTTGGCACGCCCGACTCGCCGAAAACGCCGGACGTGCGCCGCTATCTCAACGAATTTTTGACCGACGTGCGGGTGATTGACAACCTGCCGGCTGTGGTGCACTACCCGCTGTTTCAGGGCATCGTGATTCCGTTGCGGGCTCCTAAGTCAGCCAAAATCTACCAGCAGCTCTGGACGGAGCGGGGCTCCCCCCTCCTATTCCACGGCCTTGACTTGCAGAAAAAAGTACAGGACCAGCTAGGACCCGACTACGTGGTGGCGTTTGGCATGCGCTACCAAAACCCCAGCATTGCGAGGGCGCTGGAAGAGCTGCGCGAGGCGGCCGTGGAGCGCATTATCGTGTTGCCGCTGTTTCCTCAGTACGCGTCGGCCAGCACCGGCTCGGTGCAGGAGAAGGTGATGGAGATTGTGGGCAAGTGGTGGATTGTGCCCAGCATCAGCTTCATCAGTGCTTTTTCTGACGACCCGGGCTTCATTGCTACCGTCGTAGAGTTGGGCAAGCGCGAGATGGCCAAGCACGAGTACGACCACATTGTGTTCAGCTACCACGGCATTCCGGAGCGGCACATCACCAAGGGCAGCGTTCAGAACTACTGCCAGTTTGGAAGCTGCTGCGACACGCTCAACGACAAAAACCGCTACTGCTACCGCGCCCAGTGTTTCGACACCTCCCGTCGCGTGGCCGAAGGCCTGGGCATCACGCCCGACCAGTACACCGTGGCGTTTCAAAGCCGGCTGGGCCGCGACCCGTGGCTGAAGCCCTATACAGACATTGCCCTTAAGGATTTCCCGGCCAAGGGCATCAAGAACGTGCTAGCCTTCAGCCCTGCCTTCGTGGCCGACTGCCTGGAAACCACCATCGAAGTCGGCGACGAGTTCAAGGAAATGTTTGAGGAAGCAGGCGGCGAGCATTGGCAGTTGGTGCCCTCCCTAAACTCGGAGCCCATGTGGGTAGATGCCGTCACTGCCATGATTCGGCGGAGCTAGGGTTGCGGCTTGCTGCGCTTGTTAAGTATAAAATAAGCGCCTGCCTGAGCAACGGAGCAGCTCATCTCTTCGATTGCTCCGGGGTTCTTCAATAAAAAGCGGGCCTCCGAGCTGAAAGGGCTAACTAACGCGCTTCACAGTAATACTTGCTGAGCAGAAGCACGAGTTGCTTGCTTCACAGGTTGCAGTCCTATTTACACGCGTCTGCGGTAGAACGCCGCTGCATCGTAAGAATCACGCTCATAAAACCGGTCGCCTTCACTTGTTGAGTTTAAGCCCAAAGCTCGTAGCATGGCCTCTTCATAGTCGCGGGTAATCTGGATTTCGCTATAGGGTGGGTAATTCAGCACCGTGTCAGCGTTTAGCGCAGGCACGAACACGTTGTCGCCATCTGTATCGAGCGAGGCTACGCCAATGGGCAACAGAATATGATTTTCGTGTTGGCCGCGTTTGAACCGTGTATCGAGTTCCACGTCGAGGTAGCGCACCTTCAGGGCTTCCGGGTCCACAATTAACTCATGGACTTGGCCCAGTGCGTGGCCGTCGCCGCCGCGCACAGCCCAGCCCCGCACGTCAGGGTTGCCATCGGCTACTTCAAAATCAGTCAGGTCGCGCAGGCGGCGCAGCACAGGAGTATCCATAGGAGTTGTCAGTTCTTCGTTTTCAGTTGTTAGGCGTGCATCTTGCGGTTAGCAGCGCCATACTGGCCATCAGCAGTCCTGCCCGTTCGTCAATTAGTGGGCGGGCTCGCTCATCGCACTCAACGCTTCGGCTGCCTGGGTCAAAAATTGTTTGGTCTGCTGCTGGTCGGCAGCGGTAGTACTGCGGCCCGACATCTGGCCCGCCAAGCTCACTAAGTCATTAACCTGATTTTCCAACTCTGGGTATGCCTTCTGCTGCATCGTCCGAATAAGCCCAGCGGCAGCCACGAATCCGGGACGCAGGCTGCTGGTCGACTCGCCCAAGCGGTTGGTGGCGCTGGTCAAGTTATCGCGCTGCTCCGTAATGGCCGGGTCGCGCAGGTCGTCGCGGTCTGTCAATGCTACTAGGGTAGCTGTCAACTGCTGCAAACCCGTCACCGCATAACTTGGGGCAGCAGGGTTAGTAGCCGCATGGGCTGCGAGCGAAGCCGGGGTAAATTGCTCATCATCCTCCTGCGCTTCAACCGCAGTGGCAGCCCGGGTATCGTCGGTGGGAGCACCAGGAGGCGGGCTGCCTGCAGGCGTGGTTTCCATACCGGAGGCAGCAGTTTGGCCGGGCTCATCGGCAGGGTCATTTCGCAGGAAGAAATAAGCAGCTATCGCCACAGCCAAAGCAGCCAGCAGCACGAGAACCCACGGACTAGGAGCAGATTTTTTACGTTGAATATTAATATCAGCCATGCAGAAATATGTTATAGCTACGTTTTACGAAATGAAGCAAAAAGTAGCCATTGAGCTACAACAAGAGTATTTAAATTTTCTATTATAATCAATTCCGGCAGCAAGCGTGCCCATCGAACACAACAGGGCCCCACCAAGCATGACCGACAATTTAGCCACGCCCGGTGGGGCCCTGTTAGCAAGCAAATCTATTGCTTGTCTTTCAAGCTCTTCAACTCATGGTAGGTTTTCTGAGATTGCGCATATTGGCGGTCTACAGCTTGGCGCATCACGCCGGTCAGCGTGTTATCGTTCAATGCTTCTTCATAGGCTTTGATAGCCCATTCTTCCCCGTAGATATTGGAGCCAAGAATAGCTTTCTCGTCGTTGCCGGTGAGAGCAGCTTTGGCATCCATCCAGGCACGGTAGAATTTACCCTTCACGGTGGTGCTGGTCTGGCGAGCGCCACCTTCCTGGCTCAGGTAGGCATTGAGCTGGTTGGCAAATTGCTGGCTTTGGGTTACCAGTTGCTGGTAATAGCCACGTAGCTGGGTGTCTTGGCTCTCGTCTACGGCGCGCTTGTAGCCTTCAATGCGGTCATTGACGAAGTAGAGCAGCTCGTTGAGCGTGGCCGATTGGCCAGCACGGCCGCCTTTATTGCGGCGAGCTAGCAAAGTAGCTCCTACCAGTAACGCCGCGCCGCCCACTACTTTTTGGGTGGTGCTAAGTTTATTAAAGCTGGTGGCGGTTTGGTTGCCCACTTTTTTGAGGGAAGCAGGCACTTGGCCCAGCAGTTGGCCCACGTTGCCCTGCTTAAGCCACTGCTGAGCTTGGCCAATGAAAGAATTAACAGACCCTGTATTAGTGGTCGACGAAGATTGAGGCTGGTTCATTAGTGATATAAAGGCAAATAGTGAAACCTGCTTAGGCTTACGCAGATTAATCCTGCGCGTTAGGAGAATCTTGATTAATAGGCATCTTTCGCAGCTGCTTTACCATGCCACTGGCTTTCTCCGGAGCTCCACTTTATTTTTCTTCACTTCCTAAGCATCAGCCTTCGGTACGTAAGGCAAGCGCCCTTTAACTGAGCAGTTGCCAAACCCTCTTTTTTCCTTCATCTTACACTGCTACCCGCCGATATAGTTTGGCTAGTTGAGCTACTGCGTAGTCAACTTCAGCGGCGGTATTCATTTTACTCATCGAGAAGCGAACGGTAGCGCGGTCGGGGTCGCAGCCCAAGGCATCCAGCACATGCGAGCCTGCCTGCGCTCCGCTGGTACAAGCCGAGCCTCCCGAAGCCGCTACTTTGCTAATGTCAAGGTTGAATAACAGCATTTCGCTAATGGGCGAAGGCGGCAAGCTCACACTCAACACCGTGTACAGGCTTTTATCGGCCACGGCCGAGCAGCCATTAAACTGTACGTCGTCGATTTCAGCGCTCAGCTTCGCGATGAACCGGTCTTTAAGCCCTTGAACGTGGGCTTGGTGCGTGCCCAAATCCCGCACAGCAATTTCCAGTGCTTTGGCCAATCCCACAATGCCATACACATTCTCGGTGCCGGAGCGCACGTTGCGCTCTTGTGAGCCGCCATAAATGAGCGGACTCACCTGAAAACCATAACGGGTATATAGAAAACCTACCCCTTTTGGCCCATGAAACTTGTGTGCCGAACCCACCAGAAAATGGTTTCTCAACTTCTGCACGTCGTGCCGGTAGTGGCCCATGGTCTGTACCGTGTCAGTATGGAACACGGCATCAAATTGAGCGCAAATATTCCCGATGGCCTCAATGTTGTTCAGGTTGCCGATTTCGTTGTTGGCATGCATAAGGCTCACGAACGTGAGCGAATGTGCTGCGAGCAACTCTTCCAGATGCACCAGGTCGAGACTCCCCTGGGCATCATGCCTTACATAGTGCAGCTCGATTTCGCCCGTCTTGGCCATTGCCTGCAGCGGATGCAACACGGCATGGTGCTCGAGCGGCGAAGTAATGGCGTGTTTAAGCCCCAAAGTCCGGACGCTACCAAAAGCCGCATAGTTGTCGGCCTCGGTGCCACCGCTGGTAAAGGTAATTTCTGCCGGAGCAGCTCCCACAAGGTGAGCTACCGTTTTGCGGGCGTTTTCGATGGCAGCACGCACCTGCCGCCCTGGCCCGTGCAGGCTGCTCGGGTTGCCGTAGTGCTGGCTGAGGAAGGGCAGCATGGCTTCCAGCACCTCAGGGTCGAGGGGCGTAGTGGCAGCATTGTCAAAATAAGCGAAGGCGGGTGCAGAAGAGGCGGGGTTGGTCATATAATGAGGGTAAGAACAGAAGATGCCGGACGTGGGTGCGCCCGGCAAATCTGAAGTATCGTTATACAAACGTCGGACATTTGGCCGAAACCAACCCCAGCCCGTAGGGCCCTCGGTGGCTACTGACCTGGGCGCCTCGTCGCGGCGGCTGGCAGGCGTTATGCCTTTACCGCAATAATCTCCTTAATGTCGCCAATGATTTTTTGGGCCAGGTAATCAGCCGTAGCGTTCGAATCAGACTCGGCGTAAATGCGAATTATCGGCTCGGTATTCGATTTACGTAAGTGCACCCATTCTTTGTCAAATTCGATTTTAACCCCGTCGATAGTATTCACCGGGTGCTTGGCATAGCGCTTTTCCATCTTCACCAGCACATCATCGGTGTTGATTTCGGCGGTGAGCTCAATTTTATTTTTGGAAATAAAGTAGCTGGGATAAGAGCTCCGCAGCCGGCTCATGTTGAGCCCGGATTTGGCCAAATGCGTCAGGAATAGCGCAATGCCCACCAAGGCATCGCGGCCGTAGTGCAGTTCAGGGTAAATAATGCCGCCGTTGCCCTCGCCACCAATCACGGCGTTGGTTTCCTTCATTTTGGTGACCACGTTCACCTCACCTACGGCGGCGGCGGCATACTGGCCGCCAGCCTTCTCAGTCACATCACGCAGAGCGCGGGTGCTGCTCAGGTTGCTCACGGTGTTGCCACCGCCTAGCTGCTTCAGCACATAGTCGGCCACGGCTACCAGAGTGTATTCTTCACCGAACATCTCGCCGTTCTCACTCACTAAGGCTAAGCGGTCCACGTCGGGGTCCACCACTATGCCGAGGTCGAAGCCGCCTTTTTCCAGCACCTTGGCAATATCGCGCAGGTGCTCGGGCAGGGGCTCGGGGTTGTGGGCAAAGTCGCCGGTCGGCTCGCAGTGCAGCCTCTCAATGGTTGTTACACCCAGGGCTTCCAGCAACTGTGGCACGGCAAAGCCTCCTGAAGAGTTCACGGCATCGACCACCACCCGGAAATTCCGGGCCTGAATGGCCTCCACATCCACCAGCGGCAGGGCCAGAATGGCTTTGATGTGCTTTTTCAAAAACGTAGCGTCGGTAGTATACTGCCCAAGCTTGCTGACCGTCGCAAACTCAAAGTTTTCGCTTTCGGCCAAGGCCAGCACCTGCTGCCCATCGGTATCGGAAATAAACTCGCCGTGGGCATTCAGCAATTTCAGTGCATTCCACTGCTTAGGATTGTGTGAAGCAGTAAGAATAATACCCCCAGCAGCCTTTTTGGCGGGAACTGCCATTTCCACAGTAGGTGTTGTGCTCAGCCCAAGGTCGCACACATCAAGGCCTAGGCCCTGCAACGTGGCAGCTACCAGCCGGCTAACCATTTCGCCAGAAATACGGGCGTCACGGCCAATGATGATAAGTTTGCTATCAGTGGCCTGCGTTTTCACCCAAGTGCCATAAGCAGCGGCATACTTCACCACGTCGAGGGGAGTAAGGCCTTGCCCAACTGGTCCGCCAATGGTGCCGCGAATGCCGGAAATTGATTTTATAAGAGTCACGGGGTAGAGTTTTTGAAAGCACAAATTTAGGCATTAGCAGCCGGTTGCCGACGCCTCATTTATCTTTGAAATAATGGAAAACACCCCGATTACTTCTAGCGCTCTGCTTACCAGTGCTCGCCGTCCGGCGCAACTCGAAGCTTTTGGCCGCTTGCTCGATGTTCTCGACCGCCTGCGCACCGAATGCCCCTGGGATAAAAAACAGACGCTGCAAACGCTACGCCACCTCACCATTGAAGAAACCTACGAAATCAGCGATGCTATTCTGCGCAATGATTTAACCGACCTCAAAAAGGAACTTGGCGATGTTATGCTGCATTTGGTGTTCTATGCACGCATAGCTGCTGAGCAAGGAGCCTTCGACATCGCCGACGTGCTTAACGCGCAATGTGAAAAGCTTATTTACCGCCACCCACACATTTACGGCGATGCGAAGGCGGATGACGAAGAAACCGTAAAACGCAACTGGGAACAACTTAAGCTGAAAGAAAAAGGCAACACGAACGGCGTGCTCGGCGGCGTGCCTACTTCTCTTCCGGCCTTGGTGAAAGCCATGCGAATTCAAGAAAAAGCGCGTGGGGCGGGCTTCGACTGGGAGCAGCCTGAGCAAGTTTGGGAAAAGGTAAAAGAAGAATTAGGCGAATTCGGCGACGAATATAGCCACGGCCAACCTGAGAAAATGAATCCTGAAAAAGCCGCCGATGAGTTTGGCGACTTACTATTTTCACTAGTCAACTTTGCCCGCTTTGCCGGCATCAATCCCGAAGAAGCACTAGAGCGCACCAACCGTAAGTTTATCAGCCGGTTTCAGTACTTGGAGTCGGCCGCAGCTACCAATGGCGAGCACCTAGCTGACCTCACTCTAGCGGAGATGGATGTGTACTGGGAACAGGCAAAAAGGCATCTAACCCAACCCAAGCAGGGCATTTAGCGTTGTCGCAATTCTACCACATACACACTCCTTTTCTGTTGGCTTCGGCCAAGTTTTCTTTGGTCAGGCCGTGCTTTTTGGTTAGGTTTGCCCAACTAAGACGGCTTGGTGTGTAGATTGGGCTTTGGTAAGTGCTATTTTAGTCCTTTACAACACGGGATTATCGATTGTAGTTTTGCCGTAGCTTGACTCCTAACCAAGTTTTTGCTTTTTCTTTACCCCACACAATTCAACTACTTCACACAACAACCCCAAACAATCCAGAACAATGGAACAGAAAAATGCCATGAATACGAGCCCACGGCCCGCCGCACCGGCCGCCAAAGCCGAAGCCCAAAGCAGCGGTGGTGCCTCGCTGTTCTCCGTCCTGGTTATTATCCTGGCCTACGTTGTCAGCTTGCTCGTTTACAAATTCGTATTTGGTGACGCAAGCCACTTCCAAGGTGGTAACAATGCAAACAACCCAGTGTCGGGTGATTACCTCGGCATTGTGTATAAGGGCGGCCCCGTAGTACCTGTACTGATGTCGATGCTCCTTATGGTTATTACCTTCTCCATTGAGCGGATGCTGACCATTAGCAAAGCCAAAGGCAGCAAAAGCATCGAGTCGTTTGTACGCACCGTGCGCCAGAAGCTAAACGCCAACGACATCAACGGTGCCCTCGCCGCTTGCGACCAGCAGAAAGGCTCGGTTGCCAACGTAGTAAAAGCAGGTTTGATGAAGTACAACGAGATGTCGCGTGAAACCAGCATGGGCACGGACCAGCGGGTACTTGCCATTCAGAAGGAAATCGAGGAGAGCACCGCACTCGAACTGCCGATGCTGGAGAAGAACCTGGTTATTATTTCGACCCTGGCTTCTATCGCTACGCTGACGGGTCTGCTCGGCACCGTATTCGGTATGATTAACGCCTTCGCCGCACTGGCGCAGGCTGGTAGCCCCGACGCAGTAGCCCTGGCAAACGGTATTTCGGAAGCCCTTATCAACACCGCACTCGGCATTGGTACTTCGGCCCTGGCTATCGTTGCCTACAACTACTTCACCAGCAAAATTGACGAGTTGACCTACAGCATCGATGAAGCTGGCTTCAGCATCATCCAGACCTTTGCTGGTCAGCATGGCAGCAATGCAAACGCGGGTCAGCCGGTTCGGACGGTTTAATTCCGTTTCACTGATGCACTAAAATGCGGGGCAATTCGTTCACGAGAACAGAACGGATTGCCCCCTTTTAACCCCACCTCGCAATGCCTAAAGTAAAACCGCACCGTACCTCGCCGTCGCTCGACATGACGCCGATGGTGGACCTGGCCTTCTTGCTGGTGACGTTCTTCATGCTCACCACCAAGTTTGCCCCCGAAGAGACGGTGGTAGTGGATACGCCATCATCTATTTCGGAGATAAGATTGCCTGAAAGCAATATTATCACGCTAACCATTGACTCTAAAAAGCGGGTGTTTTTTGGAGTCGATGATACTAAAACCAAGATTCAGGCTTTGCAAAAAGTAGCCGCCAAGTACGGCGTCAACTTCACTGCAGCGCAAGCCAAGGAGTTTGGCAACCTGCCCAACTTCGGCCTTCCGATCAGCCAGCTTGGGTCTTACCTCAATGTGGAAAAGGAAGAACGCAAGCAGTTGAATGCGCAGCAGCCCGGTATTCCCATGGATTCGCTCAACAATCAGCTTATTGATTGGGTAATGGAAGCTCGACGGGCAAACCAGGCTCTTTTCAAGAAGCCCACCTACATCGCCATTAAAGGCGATGGCAACGCCGACGTACCCACGGTGCAGCAAGTAATCAAGATTCTGCAGGAGCGCGACATTAACCGTTTCAACCTTATCACGGACTTGGAGAATAAGCCCGTAGCTGCCGCTCAATAAACCTGAGCGACTGCACGAGCATATATTCTAGCCCATTCACTTAATTAAATCCCATGGCAGAAATTCAAGGAAAAGCCGATTCCGGTGGGAAAGGTGGGAAGAAACGGGCCAAAAAAATGTCGACTCGTATCGACATGACACCGATGGTGGATTTGGCCTTTCTGCTGCTCACCTTTTTCATGCTGACGACCACCTTCGCCAAGCCCACCGTGATGCAGCTCACGATGCCGGTGAAGAAGACTGACGACGTAGAGGATACTAAAATCAAGGCTTCGCAAGCCATGACCATCCTGCTCGGCAAAGAGAACAAAGCCTATTACTACTTTGGTCTTAACACTCCGAACGACCCCTCCGTACCGAAAGTAGAGCTTAAGGTAACCGACTACTCAGCCAATGGCATCCGCAAAGTTATTTTGGACCGCCAGCGCGAATCTGGCGGCTCGGAAGAGCGGTTACCCATTATCCTCATTAAGCCGACCGAAGACGCCAAGTATAGAAACATGGTGGACATTCTGGACGAGATGAACATCACGAACCAGAAGAAATACGCGCTGGTGAAGGTTCCTAAAGAAGACTTGGACCTTATTAAAGAATCAGCCTTATGATGGATAACGCTCAAATTGCCAAGGCCAGCTTAAACGACATCGTTTTTGAAGGCCGCAACAAGGCATACGGTGCCTACGTGTTGCGTCGTTTGTACCAGCGGCACGTTACGCGGGCACTGATTATTGCCACATCAATTTTTCTGCTGCTGATTTCTTTCCCTCTTATCTCGGCATATCTGAAAGCCAGAGCGCCCAAAGAGGAGAAGAAAAACCTGCAGGAGAACGTATTGATGGACGCTCCTCCCCTGGACGAAACCAAGCCTCCGCCCCCGCCCCCGCCCCCTGAGGCGCCCCCACCCCCGCCCCCCAAACTGACTACTGTTAAATTCACCCCTCCAGTGGTGAAGAAAGACGAGGAAGTGAAGAAGCAGGAGGTTCCAGACCAAGAGGAGCTAAAGGAAAAGACTGTAGCTACCGTGACCGTACAAGGCAACACGAACGCGCCAGACTTGTCTGAGCTAGCTAGCGGCGAAGGCGACAAAGTTGTTGAAGCTGTTGTTGAGAACAAGGTTTACACCTACGTAGAGCAAATGCCAGAACTGCCCGGTGGCGGCGGCAACGCAGCCATTGTGTCAGCCATCCAGAAAGCGGTAAAGTATCCCCCGCTGGCACTTCGCAATCAGGTTGAAGGCCGTATCTTCGTTAGCTTCACGGTGAATGCGCAAGGCGAAGTTTCGGACGTGAAGGTTGTAAAAGGCTTGGGCTCTGGCTTGGATGAAGAGACGATTCGGGCTGTAAAGACCCTTCCTAAATTCATCCCTGGTAAGCAAAACGGCCGTGCAGTGAGCGTGTCGTTTACCGTGCCGATTACCTTCAAGATTCAATAGATTTCCGTTCTGATTTGCATCAGGATAACTAAAAACCCCGGATTGAGCTACGGCTCGGTCCGGGGTTTTTCATTCTATCGACAATTTAATCGTTGTGGCATAGTTGGGTAGCTGGATACTACCATTTGCTGTAAATGCGTTAAAGACAACCAAACCCGTATAGTAGTTATTATCGCTGCTCACACAGCGTAGGCTCAGCGTTTGTTTTAATTACAGCATAAATGAAGTAAGAGACGTTCTAAAATTGCCAGAGCACTAGGCTGCGAAGGTTTACATATTAGACGAAACCCTTTCATAGCTCTTATCCAGAACAACATGTTTATTGGTGGTTTTAAATCATACTTTATATGACGTCGTACCTTCAGTATTTGTAGTTCCTGTACTGCCTAGCATCAGAAAAAGCCCGGTTTCTAGAGGTTTACTGAAACTAGTTCACTGCTATGAAAAGCGACTAATTTTCGACTCTTTTGTGACGTTGTTCAACAACAGCTAATTATTAAGTCGAACCTTTAGCGAGTGACTTAGGGTTTATTACATCTCCTTTCTTGCATTTACTCGTTATGCTTAATATCCCAACAACCGAAGAACGACTCGGCAAGTCTCCCCAACGACTCGTCAACTACTTTGTGCTGGCCATGGCCCTTCTATATATGGGATTGGGCATCTGGCTGTGGGTATCGTCCCAAAGTCCTTCCGATGGTGGCTTCGTTAATCTTGGCACTACTGCACGCCGGGTGTTAGGTTCGGTGTTTATACTTTATGGACTTGTGCGGTTTATCCGAGCCTACCGAGTGAACTTTCGCAAAAAAACTCCTAATGACAATGAATAAGCGCGCATACTTACTTTCTTCTAGCGGCGCTCTTTTGGCCGGAGTTCTTACTATTGTGGCCTGTAATGGTCCCGGTACCTCAGGTGCGGAAGACACCCCGACTAGCGGCACAGTGGCCGTGAGCGTAGACGAAACCTTCGCACCTATTTTACAAGCGCAGATAGATACTTTTTCCAAGCTTTATCCAAATGCACATGTAAAAATGAGCTTCCAGCCTGAAGAAAAGGTGCTGCTAGACCTTATCAACGATAAAGTGAAGGTAGCAGTGGTTTCGCGCGAGCTCAATGCTGAGGAAAAAGCTGATTTTGTCAAACAGACTATTGTGCCACGCACTACTCACGTTGGGACTGATGGCCTGGCTATAGTGCTTAATCGCAGCAACCCTGATACCTTGTTAACAGTGGCCCAGCTAGCTGACATTTTCACTGGGAAAACTGCTAAATGGGAACAGATAAGCGGCAAAAAAGGGCTCTCAGCCATCAACGTAGTCTTTGATGCAAACCGTAGCAGCACGGCACGCTTCGTGCGCGATTCGGTAACACGCGGTGCAGCTTTGACAACCAGGGTATTTGCAGCTGAATCGAACCCTGCCCTCCTCGATTATGTTGCTACGCATCCGAATGCTATCGGCATTGTTGGGGTTAATTGGATTTCGGACCAGGACGACCCCGCCGCAATGAAGTTCTTTAACAAGGTGCGGGTGGCCCGAATCACGGCACGGGCCAACCCCAAGCCCGACGATTACATTCAGCCCTACCAAGTTTATTTGGCTCAAAAAACGCCTGAACAGCTGGCAGAATACCCAGATTTGCAGAATTACCCTCTTCGTCGCAACCTTTACATCATCAGCCGCGAGGCCCGTGTAGGCTTAGGCACGGGGTTTGCATCTTTCGTTGCAAGTAAAAACGGTCAGCTAATATTCCAAAAATCAGGATTGCTGCCCGCCCAAATGCAGGCTCGTATCATTACGACTCCGAAACTGCACTAAACTGTTAACGCCCTGCGTGCGTACCACCTTTTCATTACTGCTTTTTAATCCTTTTTCTCCTCCTATGAGTTTCAAGCCCTGGAAACAGCCGCTGCTCGTTGCCATCGCAATGGTAGCTGGCACTACGGCGGCCACCGCCCAAAACATTCAATCCGCCCAACGTGCCATTGAACTTGGTCGGTACAACGAGGCGCGTGCTGCGTTGCGTCCCGGTTCTTCGCCCGAAGCAGCTTATGAGTTGGGTCGCCTTTATATGAAGCGCGAAATGCCCGACTCAGCTGCTTTCTATTTTAACCGCGCATCGGGCACTTCTCCTTTTGGCAAAGTAGCCGCTGGCCGTGCGCTACTCGCTAAAGGTGAGTTGGCCCCTGCTGAAGCACAATTTGATGCAGCTGTAAAGGCAACTAAAAGCAAAGACGCCAAACTGCTCACGATGATTGCGCAGGCGTATGCCGAGTCGAATGCAAAGAATATGGGCAAAGCCCAGACCTACCTCAACGCAGCGCAAACGCTCAACAAAAAAGATGAGCCAGCGCTGATGGTAGCCCGCGGCGACATATTCTTGCAATCGGACCAAGGCGGCGGTGAAGCCATGAGCAGCTACGACCGTGCCATTACTGCAAACCCAAGCTATGCTCAGGCCTACTACAAAAAGGGGGCTCTGAACGTCCGTTCGCGTAACTATAACGCCGCCCGAGAAAGCCTCACCAAAGCTATTGAGCTTGACCCCAGCTACGCCCCCGCTCACCGGGAGCTGGCTGATATGTACTACTACGCTGGGCAGTATGACCTAGCATTGGAGAGCTTCCAGAAATACATTGGCTTGGCCGAGAAATCGCCAGCTACCGACGCGCAATATGCTTCGTTCTTGTACTTGACCAAAAAGTACCCAGAAGCTTTAGTTGAAGTTAACAAGGTGCTGCAAAGCGACCCCAATAACCTGACCATGAACCGATTGCGGCCCTATTTGCTTTATGAAACCGGCGATTTCGCTGGAGCAGCAACGGCTATGGATACTTACATGAAGGCGGCTCCTGCCGATAAGCTCATCCCCGAAGACTACGCTTACCAAGCCAAAATATTGAGCAAAACAGGCCGTGGCAGCGAAGCCGTGGGCATGATTAAGCAAATTATTGCTAAGGACCCTACAAAGGCTTGTGACTTCCAGAATGACTTGGCTTCCATATACGCTAACCAGAAGGATTTCAAAGGCGCCATCAGCGTCTACAAGTACAAGCTGAACAAATGCAATGGCGACCTGACCGACCAGTTCCGATTGGCAACCGCTTTTAGCAGTGATAAGCAATATGTTGCGGCTGATAGCGTGTACGGCATCATTAATACCGCCAAGCCTACTTATGCTCCTGCTTACCTCTATCGCGCCCAAGTAAATGCGAGCCAGGACCCGGAAGCTAAAAAAGGCCTCGCTAAGCCCTACTACGAGAAGTACATCGAGCTGTCGAAAGAGGCAGGGGCCGAGCCAGAAAAATTCAAGCAAGGCGTTGTGGAAGCGAATGGCTACCTAGGTGTATACAACTTTCAGAAAGGCGATAAAGCTGCTGCACTAAACTACTTCGAGCAGGTGTTGGCCATTGACCCGGGCAACAAAGGTGCTGCTAACAACATCAGCATTTTGAAAGCAAAACCTCGTGCTGCTGCTCCTAGCAAGGCTGCTACAAAGAAGAAGTAACCCTCTTCTATCTTTACCAAACAAAAGCCCCGATGCTATTGCATCGGGGCTTTTGTTTTATTAGCCCTGCTTAATTAGCCCAATTGCGCCACTTTTCAAGCACAGCTGAAAAGTCCTTGGGTAACTCTGCTTCAAAATAGATGTGTTCACCCGAGACGGGATGCACAAAACCCAGCGAACGAGCGTGCAGCGCCTGCCGAGGCATGAGCTGAAAAGCATTTTCCACGAAGGCTCGATAAGTGCCAGTGTTCTGGCCCACCCGAATGCGGTCGCCGCCATAGGTGGCATCTGAAAACAAGGGGTGCCCCAGATACTGCATATGCACTCGAATCTGGTGAGTGCGGCCCGTTTCCAGCACGCAACGCAACAGCGTGACGGGTCCAAAGCTCTCCAGCACTTCATAATGCGTCACAGCAGGCTTGCCTTGCTCTCCGCCTGGGTACACTGCCTGCACTTTGCGGTCGCGCAGGCTACGGCCAATATTGCCCTTAATAGTGCCAGCCGGGCCCGGTGGCGTGCCCCATACCAAGGCCAAATAGCTGCGCTTAATGGTGTGGTGAAAGAACTGTAGCGACAGGTGCGTCATGGCAAATTCGGTTTTGCCGATAACCAGTAACCCTGAAGTATCCTTATCAATCCGATGTACCAAGCCAGGACGAATTTCGCCATTGCGGCCAGTAGGCAAATTAGCCAGGTGATGCGCCAGGCCATTCACCAGTGTGCCCTGCCAATGGCCGTAAGCAGGATGCACCACCAGCCCGGCAGGCTTGTTCACAATGAGCAGTTCAGAGTCCTCGTACCGAATATCCAAGGGCATTTCCTCGGGCACTACCCGTCCTTCGCGTGGCGGCTCTGGCAGCGTAATGGTGATGGTGTCTTGGGGTTTTACCCGGTAGTTGGGTTTCACCGGAACGCCGTTGACCTCCACGGCCAGCGCCCGAATGGCTTCCTGCACCTTGTTGCGTGACGTATTGCGCAAGCGCCCCAGCAGAAACTTGTCGATGCGTAACAGCTCTTGCCCTTTATCGACCACAATGCGGTGGTGCTCATAAAGTTCGTCGCCTAGCTCTGCTGCATCTAAGTCGTCCCCTTCAAAATCTTCAGTGTCTAGCTTGTTGCTTATCATACTTGAGTATTGATGCATGAAAAAAGCCGGAGCTACTGCTCCGGCTTTTTTGCTACTATGCGGCGGATTGCCGCTTATTTCTTGGTTTTGGTTTTGGTCTTGCTATTAGCAGGAGCCGCGGGAGCGGTGGCGGGCGAAGCGGTCGGGCCCGATTTGATGGGAGCAGCCGCGCCGGGCGTGATGCCCATTTTCTTCAGTACCAAATCAGAAATGTCGCCATCCTTGGGCGCGTGCAACAGCAGGGGGCTACCGCCACCATCGGAGTTGAACACGTAGGTAAAGCCATTCTCTTCGGCTACTACGTCAATATTCTTCTGCAATTTATCCAAGGCAGGCTTAAGCAAGGATTGCTGCTTCTGCTGCAACGACTGTTCAGCACTGCGCTGAAACTCCTGAATTGATTGCTGCATGTTCTGCATTTCCTTCTGCTTGTCGGCCTTCACGATATCAGTCATGGTGGCTTCGGCTTGCTGGTAGGCTTTGTATTTGGCTTCCAACTCACCCGACTTACTTCTCAATTGACCTTCCAATTGGGTGTTATAAGCTTTCAGGTCAGATTCTATCTGCTTGCTTTCGGGCATCTGGGCAAGCACGTACTGCACATCGGTGTAGCCAATTTTCAAAGGGGCCTGGGCTTGCGCAGAAGTGGTGGCCAAGGTTCCGGCGGTCAGCAGAGCGGCGGCGAGCGTCAGACGAAAGATTTTCACGAGGTTCATCAAAAGGAAAAAAGGTCAGAAAATTATTAAGACAAAGGTAATTACTTCAAGTTCTTCTTCGTTGCGCGGGCAGGCTTAGGTTTAGAAGCCGGCTTGCCAGCAGCAGCCGGCTCAGGAGCTCCCGAATCAGACTCAAAATTAGGGTCAACGGGCGTTTGGGGCGGGGCCACGGTTTTCACCGTTCCTTTTGGGCCAGGCTGGTTGCGGTCCTCAGCTCCGAGGCCCAATTCTTCTAACACAAATTCCGTGTAATCGTGCGCTGGATTGGTATAAAGCATGGTCAGGTCACCAGACTTGTCGAATAGCACAGCAAGCTGCTTCTTTTTGGCAACTTTTTCCACCGCCTCAAACACTTTGTCCTGAACGGGTTTGTTAAGTTCTTGCCGCTTTTTAAATATCTGGCCTTCATAGCCAAACTGCTTGTTCTGATACGCCTTGATGTCTTGTTCCTTCTTCAGGATTTCATCTTGCCGCTTCTTTTTCATGGGCTCGGTTAGCACCACTTCCTCCGCGCTATAGTTGCGGTACATCTTGTCGAGGTCTTTCTTCTGAGCCTCAATTTCCTTTTGCCACGTTTCGGAGAACGTGTTCAATTCGAGTTGGGCTTTGGCGTACTCAGGCATCTTGGCCATGATAAACTCCGTATCGACCCAACCAAATTTCTGCGCTTGAACTCCAAACGCTACACTTAGCAACAATAGGGCCAGCAGGCCACGAAAAATCTTCATAGATGAGGAAACGTGAAATGCCGTCTGCTAGTGCCCGGCTAGCGAATTTGCTGACCAATGATGAAGTGGAAGTGGTTGGGGTCTTGCTTGCCAGCATTGGGCGAACTTGGAATTACCTGGTCGAAACCATGACCAAAGTCAAACCCTAGCAAACCGAATGCCGACATGAATATGCGGGCGCCTACACCAGCCGAGCGGTATAGCTTGTAGGGGTTGTACTTGTTGTAGGAATCATACGAATTGCCGGCTTCAGCAAACGCCAGCACGTAGACCGTGGCTGCCGGGTTGAGGCTGACTGGGTAGCGCATCTCCAATACGTACTTGTTGAAAGCAATACCACCTGCCTGGCCGCCTTGGGCGGTAGGAATGGCAAATGTGGCATTGGGGTCGTCGTAGCCGCGCAAGCCAATGAAGTCGACACCCACCAGGAAGTTGCCGCCACCGTTATTACCCAAGCCTGCCCCTCCCATTTTAAACCGCTCGAAAGGCCCAATTTGCCGGCCAGCGTTGTAGTTACCCAGAAAGCCAAAGTGGGCTCGGGTGTTGAGTACCAGCTTGCCCACGATGGGAGTAAACCACGATGCGTCGAACATCCACTTGTGGAATTCAATCAGTTGAGTGTTGGGGTGGTCCGGGTTTAGCAGCGAATAGGGCGGCGTCAGGTTCAGGCTCAGGCTGAGAGCCGAACCCCGACGGGTATAGGTGGGGTTGTCGAGGCTATTACGCGCCAGCGTGGTGTTGAAAGTAATGTTGGTAGCAAAGCCTGTAGCAAAGCCGGGAATGATGTTATAGTTCTGTGTCTGGTACTGGCTTAGCGAAAGAGAGTTGCTAAGGGTAAAGTAGTCATCTGGCACGCGCAACTGACGTCCCAAACCTATTGATGCACTGTTTACCTTAATAAAGCTGCTGGTAGAGGCATCCAAAGCCTGTCCGGCACGCTGAATACTGTGGTTCAGGCTGAAGGAAAAAGAGTTAGGGCGGCGCCCACCCAACCAAGGCTCGGTAAACGAAAGCGAGTAAGCTTGGTACTGAACGCCGTTGGCTTGAATGTTCAGAGCCAAACGCTGGCCATCGCCCGATGGCACGGGCGTCCAGTTGCGGAGGGTACCCGCCTTGCGCATCGAGAAGTTATTGAACACCAACCCCACGGTGCCAATGAAGCCGGCAAAACCGCCCCAGCCGCCGGACAGCGTAACCTGGTCAGAGGGCTTCTCAACAACCGTGTAGTTAATATCTACGGTGCCATCCACGGGATTGGGGATGGGGTTGATGCCAATTTTCTCCGGGTCGAAGTAGCCCAAAGTTGCAATCTCACGCTGCGAGCGGATGAGCAGTTCGCGGTTGAACTTATCGCCGGGTAGGGTGCGCAACGTGCGCCGCAACACATGGTCGCTGGTTTTGGTGTTGCCCGAAATATTGATGTCTTTGATGTGCGCTTGCACGCCCTCACTCAAGCGCATCTCAATGTCAATTGAGTCTCCCTCTACCTTGGTCTCCACCGGGTCAATGGTAAAGAAGAGATAGCCATCGTTGAGGTAAAGTGAGGAAATATCCTGCCCGGTAGGGTTGTAGTTCAGTCGCTTATCCAGAACTTCCTTGCTGTACGGGCTGCCAGGCTTGATACCAAGTACGTTGGCCAGGGTCTTGTCGTCGTAGAGGTAGTTTCCGTTCCAGGTAATGTGGCGGAAATAATATTTCGGGCCTTCATCTACCGTAATACGCAGGGCTAGGCCTTCAGCATCACGCACGAGCGTATCGCTGACAATGGTGGCATCGCGGTAACCTTCTGCGTTATAAAACTCTACTAATCCCTTTTTGTCGTCTTCGTACTCGCTGCGCTGAAACTTAGCCGGGGTCAAAATCTTGTACCACTTCCGCTCCTTGGTTTTTTTGAGTTTGCCTTTCAGCTTGCGGTCCGAGAATGCATTGTTGCCTTCAAAAGCAATATCATGAATGCGCACCTTAGCACCTTTGTCTACATCAATGCGCAAAGCCACGCTGTTGGACAAAGAGGAATCCGGAACCTGCATGATGTTAACCTTAGCATCCAAATAGCCTTTGTTAACATAGAACTTGCGTACCTGCGTACGGGTGTTGTTCAGCAAGGCATCAGTGACCACTTTACCGCGAATCAGAGTAATTTTCTTGGTTAGCTCCTCCGTTTGGCCTTTGCGAATACCCGTAAAAGTGAACTTGGACAAGCGAGGACGCTCCTTCAGGTTATAGTCGAGAAAAATTTTATCGCCTTCGGTGCGAGCAATCGTAACGCTCACATCCCCGAGGATGCCCTGGGCCCAGAGTTTGCGGATGGACTTACCAATCTCCTCGCCCGGTATAGAAATAGCGTCGCCTATCCGCAGCCCCGTCAGGCCAATGAGAGTATTGGGGTCAAGGTAACGAGAACCGCTTACTGTGATTCCTCCCAGCACGTACCTCTTAGGCTCATCAATCGAGCCCGTCACGCCCTGTTGCGCCAATACTGGGCCAGCAAGCCCTGCCCCCAGAAACACGAGGGTCAGCACACATTTTACGAAGAAATTACGCACAATAATCATTACAAGTATTTAAGATACAGCAATCTGCTCGCTGGTTTTACCGAATCGGCGCTCCCGGCGCTGGTAGGCCCGAATTGCTTCCTGAAAATGTTCTTTCCGGAAATCAGGCCACAGCAAATCGGTGATGTAAAGTTCAGTATAGGCTAACTGCCAGAGTAGAAAATTGCTAATGCGCTGCTCTCCACTGGTTCGTATGAGCAGTTCTGGGTCGGGCATATTAGCAGTTGCCAAGTAGTTTGCCACCGTAGCTTCGGTGATGTTGGCGGGTTGGAGCTGGCCGCTGGCCACATCGGCAGCCAGGCGCTTAGCGGCTTGCGTAAGGTCCCAGCGCCCGCTGTAGCTCAAGGCCAACACCAACGTCATACGGTTACCCGACTTGGTCAGCTCCATGGCTTCGGCCAGTTCGCGCCTGCAATTAGCCGGCAGCGTGCTAATATCCCCAATAGCTTCCAACCGGATGCTATTTTTAAGCAGGGTAGCCGTTTCCTGTCGAATGGTATGCACCAAGAGCTGCATCAATGCCATTACCTCGAGCGCCGGACGGTTCCAATTCTCAGTAGAAAAAGCGTACAGTGTCAAGTAGCGCACACCAAGCTCGGCGGCCTCCTCCACAGTCTCGCGTACAGCAGTAATGGCGCTTTGGTGCCCAAAGACGCGCAAGCCCCCCCGCTGCTTGGCCCAGCGCCCATTACCATCCATGATAACGGCCACGTGGGCGGGAATATTTCGAGTATCAATTTCGGCCTTGCCGGTCATCTTTGCGGTTTCGCTAAAAGAGGACGCAAGTTACGGAAATGGTTGCATTTAGCTGCTGCCGACAACTCTTAAGCTTCTGCAGATAAGCAGAAGCTTCTATTTATTAATAGGCCCACGCTTCCTGTGTAACTATTACTTTAACAGCTGGCTATCCTTCTTATACTGGTCAGGACAGAGGATTTTGTAGAAGGTATACGACAGGCTAATGCCACTATAATAATACCAATCTTGAGTATGAGGGTTTACCAGAAGTGGGTCCTGGTCCGACAAGTGGTCTAGTTTGTCAGTAAAGGCTTTGCGCACTCCTGTCTCTAACCCGAGGTTGATATGCTTCGACAGGGCGTATTTGAACCCTACACCTGCCGGTATTGCAAAACCCAGCATCGCTCCCTGCCGATTGAAATCGCTTTCCAAAGCTGGATTGTTGGTCACTGTAGTGGTATTGGCATAAAATGCCGCAACTCCAACAAATAGGTAGGGGGTAAAGTGAATTTTAGACGTCCGATGATGATAGTCAAGAAAATTGTACTCCATCACAGCCGAAGCCTCTACTAAACCACCCTTGGTATTAACCTGGCGGTAGTTCTGTAAGGGTGGTACTCCCCCATTCACGCCAACAACGTTGTCATCGGCAGCCCGCAGAAGCCCCGCCGTAATTCCACCACGAAGGGTAATAGGCACCGATACGTCCCTGCGATAGAAAGCAGTGAATGCCGGACGATTATTCTGCAGTTGATATTCGGGAGAGACCTCGCCTCGATAGTTGGTAGCACCAATGCCAATACCTACTTCACTAGTTGTTTGAGTAGTAACGGTGGCGGTTTGCGCCTGGGCAATAGGGCAAAAAAACGCACTCCCCGCTTGCATAAGGCAAACGAGGAGTGCGCTCTGGAAAACAGAATTTGTCATTCAAACTGACTGTAAGGTATAAAATCAGCCAGCAAAGTGCGCTAGCGGAACTTGGGGTTCTTGATACGGGGCGTCAAGATATAGTTCAAGGTTACACCGGTAACGATGTACCAGTCGGTTTTATTGCCAACATCACCTCGTGCTTCGCCTCTGTTGGTAAAGCCAGGGAACTCTCCAGAGGCGTTAGACAACGAAATACTGCGTGTGATGTCGTTACCAAAATACCGTTGCGCATTGGAACCAGTTAAAGCAGCCTCACCAGCATACTTCCCACCAACATCATCGATGTAGTCGGTAAAGGTTTTGCGCCAACCGATTTCCAAGCTAGCATCAAAGTTCCGGTTGATGCGGTAGCGAATACCACCACCAAAAGGAATAGAAGCCTGAAATTTGCTATAAGCACTAGCTTGTCCTTCGGTTTTTAAGTCTGCCAAGGCAATGTATTGCCCTTGATTCAGTCCCAAGTTATTAGGACCTACCAATCCTTTCGGATTATGATAGAAGCCCGCAACACCTGCAAATACGTAAGGTACAAAGTCAGGGCGTTTGAGGTAGTTATTGCGGTTTTCAATCAAGTCGAAAACAGCGACAGCAGATGCCTCTACAATATCATTGCGGAAGCTCATGTTCCGATTGTGCCGAAATCTGGAATCCGGGCCCGACTCATCTGCTGCTAAAGCGTCATCACCGGTGATACGACCATAGGCAAGACCAAAGCGACCCGAAAGACGAGGATAGAAACGACGAGTGATGGACACGCCTGCTCCTACTCGGGTAGCACCAAAGCGCAAGCTGGCGAAGCTAGTGGTCGGGGTTACATCGCCGAAATAGTTCAACGCGTTGAGGCTAAAGCCCACGGAGTTATATTGTTTCCGTTTACTGAATTGCTGAGCATTTGCTTCCGGCGTCGCCACTAGGGCCAGACCGAGCACAAAGGCCGTAGAATACGTGAAAATATTTTTCATAAGGCAGCAAAGATGATGACGCTAAGTTCGGATGTTATGGGCAGCACAGTAGATGCGCAGTTTCAGACAGTGACAAAAGTAGGTGTTATCGGGAACTAAAAAAACTTTGTGAAATTATTTAGAAGATAAATAGTCTGGTTACAATTGTATACCAGCCGGATTTCGGCGGTCAAGGCCCCAATTTAGCTTGCTACGCAAGGTGCTGAGAAAGTTGACATGGTTGAGTTTAACCAGGCGTGCATTGAACGTTTCGCGGCGAACGGCAATCTGAACGGAGGCTTCCACAGGCAAAGAGCGTGAATCGAGAGCCAGCATGTAGCTTGTGCTTCGCCCTTCAATTTCGAAGGAAATCACACTCTGGTCGGAAACTACCAGGGGGCGCACATTCAAATTGTGGGGGCATACGGGAGCGATAATAAAATTGTTGGTCTGGGGCAGCATAACTGGCCCTCCACAGCTCAAGGAGTAGCCGGTTGAGCCAGTGGGTGTGGCCACAACTAGTCCATCGGCCCAGTACGAATTGAGGTATTCGCCGTCGATGTACGTGTGAACGACAATCATTGACGAAGTGTCGCGCTTGAGCACGCTGAATTCGTTTAACCCAAAGTTGAGGCTTCCAAAGACGTCGGGGTCGGTATCGACACGAATCAGGCTACGCTCTTCGATGTTGAAGTGGCCTTTGTAAAGCGCATCAATGGCTTGGGCAATACGGTCGGGGGTGATGGTGGCCAAGAAGCCGAGCCGGCCGGTGTGAATGCCTAAAATTGGAATTTGGAGGCTACCAACATAAGTAACCGTGTCCAGCAGGGTGCCATCGCCGCCAATACTCAGCACAAACTGTACGCCGCGTAGCGAGTCGCCACGGCGAAACTCAGTGACGCCCTCGGGTAACCGAATACGGTTACTGAGGAAAGTTCGGTAGGCTTCGCCAATACGCACTTCAGCCCGACGGGCAGCCAGGTCATCGAACAATGCCTGGATAGCCGGGGCGGCTTCGTCGTCAAAAGGCTTGCCGAGAATGGCGATTTTCATGCAGATGGTAAAAGCAGATTACGTAACAAAACAGCCGGTTACGTAACAAATAAATAACCGACTGAGCGAGACAAGACTGTTAAATCGGGAATTCGGCCCGGAAGAAATAACCGGTTTGGCCCAATCCGTTCAGGGTATATTCGGCAGTAAACACTCGGTCGTAGTACGTGACAAGGTGTAGGCCGAGGCCAATAGCACGGAGCAAATGGTTAGGAAGGCGGTTTTCGGGTGAAAGAGTAGGGCTGACTACGTAGCCCGCATCGGCAAAGATATTCAGGTAGACGGCTAACGGGATGGTGTTGATTTTAGCGTTGCTGACAGATGGCAGCCGCACCGGCTCAGGATGGAACAGACGGTAAGACAGCCCCTGCTGCAACAAGCCGTAGTGGCGGCCGTCGATGACGTATTCATCGTAGCCCCGAATTAAGTCTTCGTAACCCAAAGCCCGCGAATCGGCATAGGCTAGGCGGCGGGTGAGACGAGCTTGGCCGCTGAGACCTGCGCTGTAGTAAAATTCGCGACCCAACGACACGTAGCGGGCATATTTAAGACGGATGGTGGTGAGGCTGGGAGTATAATTATTTAGGAAAATGCGGTGCGTGAAGCGGGCCTGGGCGTACTGGCCAGTGAGCGGGTAGGCAAATGTGTTGCGCTTATTCCGAGTGCTGGTCAGAGTAAAGTCGAGGTATTCGCGCTGGGCGCGTCCCTGGTAGTAATTGGGGTTGTAGAAGTTGACGGAATCGTTGATTTGCTCGCGGTGATAGGAGGCATCAAGCGCGGTAAGGAACTGGACTGTATGCCGAAAGCGCAATCCTGCGGTGACATAGAAACGTTGGATGGGAAAACCCTGGTCAGCTCGCAAGGGAACCAGGCGGTCGGCGCGGGTGATGTAGTCGAGGGTACGGCTTTGGTAAAAGGAGGTTCCTGCTCCGAGCCCGATACGGCGGTAGGTGCCCAAGCCAGGGGCTTCGTAAAACAGTTCGTACTTGCGATTGAAGCCCAGCTGCAGGTTGGCGATAATTTGCTCGTTGCGCCCCCGAAAGTTGCTGCGCACAACGTGTATACCATAATCGACCCGGCGCCAACGGTCCGAACGCTCGCTCCAAGAGCGCAGATTGCGGTCGGCCAGAGAGAGAATGGGCACAGGAAACGTGTACCAACGTTCCTGAACGCCAAAGACGATGATGAGTCTGCCACTGGCACAACTGGCCTGAGCGACCACTGCATGAAACAGCTGTAGGTTGAACAACCGACTCCGATTTTTCTCAAGCCGGGTACTCAAATCAGCCAGAACCAGGGTGTCGCCTTCGCGGAAATCCAACTCAGCGCGGAGAATACGCTCTTTAGTGACGCTATTGCCCGCAAAAAGAATGGTATTAACGGCGGCACGCCCTATGCCCGGGCAGGGAACTACCCGGACCAGCGTGTCTGCAGGCACTACTATGGGACGCAGGGGGCGGGCCAGGGTATCAGCATCCTGAGCAAGGCTTAGGCCAGTGCTGGCCAGAAACACCCACAGCGTCAATAAACTTTTTAGCACCCGGCGCTACACATTCAGATACCGCAGGAGGGCGTCGTAGCGCTCCTGCTCGTCTTCGCTGGCTACCGCATTGCCATTAAACTGAGCCGTTACCACGTACCCAAAACGCTCCAGAGTAGCCGTGATACGGGCCAAGTTGTCAGTGTTAAGCTTGAGGGTAAGGCGGATGCGGTAGGGGTCGACTTCATCCTGCGCCACGAGGGCACTGACGATTTTGGCATTGTTCTCTTCGACGTAGCGGCTTATTTGGGTGAGGGAATAGTCCCGCTCCTCCATGGTGAGCACAATGATGCCGCCCTGGCCACCGGCGGGCTGCTGCCCAAAAGCGGCTAGGGCATCGGCAATGGTCACAACTCCGGCATACTCGTGACGCTCGTCGACGACGGGCACGAGCTGAATTTTATTTTCGATGGCCAACTCCATCACCCGATAAAAGTGCTGGTCGGGGCGCACGAAGGCTTCGGCGTAGCCAATGGGAAGCTCGGAGAGCAGGGCTTCGGGGTTGTCGAAGTCGGCCAAGTCAGCTTCGGTCACGAGGCCGCGGTAGACGCGGTTGTCGAGCACGGGCAGTTGGGCCACATGAAATTCATCGAGCCAGCGCGCTGCTTTGCCCGCCGAATCGGTGCCTTTCAGGGGCGGAATCATTTCGTTGAGTAAGTCTTCGGCGAGCAGGGCGGGCATATTCTAAATTAGTTTATGAGCGTCGGAGGGATAGGTAATGGCTTGGTGAAAGGATAGTGGAAAGGCATTAGCACCGTTGGTATAGGTGGTAAAGTAGTGAACAACAACTAAGCCGGCAGAATGATAACTAAGATTTAACTGGCCAGGGCCGGGGCTGTTTCGGTAGTACGCAAAAACCGGCGCAAGTAGGCATTGAAGCCAGCAGGCCGCTCCATCATGGGAGCGTGGCAACAATGGTCCAGGAAGCGCAGTTCAGCATTGGGCAACAACCGTGCAAATTCGTGCGCAACGGGTGGCGGGGTAATGGTATCGTTCAGCCCCCACACCAGTAGCACGGGCACCTCAATTCTGGTTAACTCCTTGCTCAGGTTATGCCGTTGGGCCGAGCGGGCAATGGCAATGATGCGCAGGCACTTGGAATTGGAGTTGGTCACGTTGAATACTTCGTCTACCAACTCCCGGGTGGCCACGGTGGGGTCGTAGAAGGTAAAGCCGACCCGCTCCTGCACATAGGCATAGTTGCCACGCTTGGGGAACGACGCGCCCATGCTGTTTTCAAACAAGCCGCTGCTGCCCGTAAGTACCAGACGGTTGACCCGCTCGGCGTTTTTAAGGGCGTAAACCAAGGCGATGTGGCCGCCTAAGGAGTTGCCCAGCACTGTGAAATCGGCAGGGAGGGCCAAGGTGGCTACGAAGCCTTCGACGTAGGCTACCAGGCCCGGCACGCCGGCCTGGGTCAGGGGCATGTCGTAAATAGGCAGCAGGGGAATAATGACCCGATGGTCGGGCGCAAACTCCTGCACCACGTCTTGCCAGTTGCTGAGGGCACCAAACAGGCCGTGCAACAGCAGTAGAACCGGGCCCTGGCCTTCGTCTACGTATTCATACCCTTGCTGGTGCTGGCGGCGCAATTTCATCTCGTTTTTCGTCAATTCCCGGCGTTTTGGCAATGATACAACAACGGAGCCAATTGGCCAAAATTGCCAGGCCGTGCGGGGTAAGCAGGGCTTCGGGGTGAAACTGGACGCCGTAGAGCGGCAATGTGCGGTGGCGCAGGGCCATAAGTTCGGGGTTGGGGCCCGTGGTACGGGCCAGGGGCAACACCTGCGTCGGCAGGGGCTCGCCGACGATGAGAGAATGGTAGCGCGTGACCAGCTGCGTGGCCGGAAGCCCAGTAAAAAGGAGGTCATCGGTTTCGCAGAGCATCTCAGCTACTTTGCCGTGCATGGGCCGGGCGGCCCGCCTAATGGTGGCGCCAAAGAACTCGCCTAATGCCTGGTGGCCTAGGCACACGCCCAGCATGGGCACGTGCTGGTGATAAGCCCGGATAACGGCGGGCATCACCCCGGCCTGCGTGGGGGTGCCCGGTCCGGGAGAAAGCACAATGCCCTCGAACTCCAGGGCCTGCAGTTCGTGCAAGGGCACGTCGTTGCGGCGCACCAGCACTTCGGCTCCCAGCTGGCGCAGGTAATCGGCCAGCGTGAAGGTGAAGGAATCGAAATTATCGAGCAGCAGCAGGCGCACCTTGCGTTATTTATGGTTGAATGCTGAGGCCAAGGCAACAATGGTTGGACTCTTATTCTCAACACAATTGAGCCAAGTCAACGGGAAACACTCAAATTTTATAATTCACGCCAAACGCGGCTTTAATTTTTGCCAGCAAATCTTGGGCAATAGGCAGCACGTAGCCGGTGAGTTGCAGCGCCAGCGGGGTGGCTTGCTGCACAATCGGCAGCACCTGCGAGTCAGCCATTAGGGTGGGCGACAGCAGGTGCAGGCCAGCTAACCGTGTGCCGTGCAATAATAAACTCAAGCCCAGCACCCACTTAACTACGCCAGCAGCCCCTCCCAGAATATTGTCGAGCACACCGAGCGGGGTGAGGTGAACGGCCGTTTTGAGCAAGCCGCCGAGCAGGTGCACGCCCCACATGATGGCCACAAACACCAAAGCGAACGACAGCAACGGCAACAAGCCAAAAGCACTGCCCACGTAGTGCCGCACCAGCGGCACAGCCGCCGATAGTAGGCTCAAGCCGCCCACAACGGCCAAAACAAAGGCCACCAGCGAAACCACCTCCAGCACCAACCCGCGCCGAAAGCCTTTTACCGCCCCGATACCGAGCGGAAGCAAGAGCAGGATATCTAGGGCCGTCATACAGTAGCTTACTGCCTGATTGATATGCCGCTGCGCCGATAAAGCGAGTTATAAATCCGCTTTAACGGCGCAGCGGCATATCAATCAGGCAGACCTTACAAGTTAGTATTGTTGAGCAAGTGATTGATTACGTCGGAGATGCGCTTGCCGTCGGCCTGGCCAGACAGCTCACGAGCGGCTACGCCCATTACCTTGCCCAAATCGGAAGGCCCCTGGGCTCCTACGCGTTGAATGATGTGCACCAAGCGCTCAACCAAGTCGGCCTCTGAGAGTTGGGCAGGCAGAAACTCTTCAATGATAGCCAACTCGGCCAGTTCGTTTTCTTCCAGCTCGGAGCGAAACTGCTCTTTATAGATGGCAGCAGCGTCGCGGCGCTGCTTGGCAGCTTTGTTGAGGAGCTTAAGCTCGGCCTCGGAGGTAAGGGCCGCACCGTGGGAGCCCTCGGCAGTTTCGGCTAGCATAATCTGGGATTTAATGCTGCGAAGGGTAGTCAGGCGCACTTTGTCTTTGGCCAGCATGGCTTGCTTGATGGCGGCGTCGATGGTGTCTTTTAACATGAGGTGGTGAATTGGCGGGTTAGCGCGTGGATGTTTGTGCAGTAATGCCTAGTGCCGCGATGAACTGTTGCGGTTAGTCAAGGTGTACGGCTACGCGGCGCACGGTGCATCGGATGCCATAGGGCCCGAATACGATGACTGGCTCGGCAAAGGTCATCAATAGGCCGGGGGAAGCAAAGCGTGGCTTAACCAGAAAGGGTTTCTGCATCGTACTTCTGCTTGCAAGGAAGGCAAGAGGCGTAATTTCGCTTCGAAGCTACAGCAGTTAGTCGGCAAGCAAGGCTCAGCCCTAAAAAGGCCGCTTGCGTAAAGTGTCGAACGGTTGTGCTTCGCAACTACATGTCTTACTCCATTCTTACCTCTTCTGTGACTAAGCTCAGCGTCAACATCAACAAACTGGCCACCCTGCGCAATGCCCGGGGCCATAACCGGCCCGATATTCTGCAGGCGGCCCGCGACATTGAGCGCTTCGGGGCCGAAGGCATCACGGTGCACCCGCGGCCCGACGAGCGCCACATCCGCTACCAAGACGTGCGCGACTTGAAAGCCATAGTGACCACGGAGCTGAACGTAGAGGGCAATCCCACTCCTGATTTTCTGGACCTGGTGCGCGAAGTGCGCCCCGAGCAGGTGACGCTGGTGCCTGATGCCCCTGACGCCATCACTTCGAACGCCGGTTGGGACGTTATCAAGCACCAAGACTACCTGCGCGACGTAGTGGCCGAGCTAAAAGCCCTGGGCTGCCGCGTCAGCATCTTCCTCGACCCTGACCTGGCCCTGGTAGAAGCTGCCGTAACGACCGGCACTGACCGCATTGAGCTTTACACCGAAGCCTACGCCCGCCATTACCTAGCCGACCGCGAACAGGCCGTGGCTCCCTATCGAGCCGCTTCCGCGCGCGCCGGGCAATTGGGGCTGGGCGTGAATGCCGGCCATGACCTTGACCTCGACAACCTGGCCTGGCTGCAGCAGCAGCTGCCCGAGCTGGCCGAAGTCAGCATTGGGCACGCGCTGGTGTGCGATGCCATTTATCTGGGCCTGGAAAACACGGTGCAACTCTACAGACGACAGCTAAGCGGGAGGAATTCCTAATCGGGCCGCATTGGGTGGCAACTGCTCCGTATTCATTTGTCATTGTCACTTCTTAGTTAAAGTCATGCCCCGCCATCCCATCGCCGAATTTGAAGCGCTGCCCTACCCTATTCTTGATGTGCGCGCTCCAATTGAGTTTGCCCAAGGGCACATTCCGGGCGCGCTCAATTTGCCGCTGTTCACCGACGAGGAAAGGGCCCGCATCGGCACCACTTACAAGCAAGTAAGTCAGGAACGCGCCGTTCACTTAGGCCTGGAGTTCTTCGGGCCTAAAATGTCGGAAATGGTGAAAAAGGCGCAGAAACTGGCGCAAGGCAAAGAAGTGCGTCTGCATTGCTGGCGGGGCGGCATGCGTAGCGGCGCCGTGCTGTGGCTGCTGGAGTTGGCAGGTTTTAAGGTGCATCTGCTTGACAAAGGCTATAAAGAATACCGCCATGCAGTACTCGCTTCCTTCGAGACACCGTGTAATTGGAGGGTGCTTGGCGGCCTCACCGGCAGTGGGAAAACCGATGTGCTGCACGCGCTGGTAGCTGCGCCCCACAACCAGCCGGTTCTTGACCTCGAAGGCCTGGCGCACCACAAAGGGTCGGCTTTCGGAGCCATTGGCCAGCCGGCTCAGCCCACGCAAGAGCAGTTTGAGAATAACCTAGCCGCGGCGTTGATGAAACTGCCAACTGCTGCCCCGGTGTGGGTAGAGGACGAAAGCCGGCAAATTGGCCGGCTCACCATTCCGCCCGCCCTGTTTGGACAGCTGCGCACGGCCCCGCGTTGGGTGCTGGAGGTGCCCCGCGCCGCCCGCGTGGCCAAGCTGGCCGCCGAGTACGGCGCCGAAGACCCCACCGAGCTCGCTGCAGCTATCGAGCGGCTGCACAAGCGCCTGGGCGGCCTGGCCACTCAGCAAGCGCTGGCTGCCGTGGAGGCCCGCGACTTTTCCCTTATGGTGGAGCTGGTGCTGGATTACTACGATAAGACCTACACCTATGGCCTGGCGCCCCGGCCCGGCGAGCCCGCCCGCACCGTGGTGCCCGTGCACACCTGCGACCCCGCGGAGAATGCTTACGCCCTGCTACGCGCCACCGCTATTGCCACCAGCTTTTAATCAGTGAACGAGAGGGTTATTTCAGTGCTTAGCCCCGTATTGTTGTAATTTGATTGCTCATTTGAAGATGGCTCTTGCACACCGCCGGCGCTAGTCGATTCATTGTTCCTTTCCCTCCTCTTCTATTCGTAACTTTTACTCTTTTTTCATGCTAACATCCTTACAAGCCCGGCTGAAAAAAGCCAGTCGGTGGCTGCCATTCGTCTTTTTGCCATTCGCAGCGCAAGCACAACTCGGCTACGGGGTCACCAATGCGGTGAACGTAGCGGGCACCTATACGGACCTGGGCACCACCGGCACAACGATTGTGACGGCCAACACCGACGATGCCAACTCCGCAGCGCAACCCATTGGCTTCACCTTTAACTACAATGGCACTGCGTTCACGCAATTCATCCTCAATACCAATGGCCTGATTAAGCTTGGTGGCACCCCTCCTTCCACGGCGGCGCTCTATTACGAGGACTTTGCTGGCGGCACAGGGGTCGACCCTTTGGGCACCACTGCCGGCGCGGCCGATATAAACCTGGTGATGCCTTTCAACATCGACCTGCGCCAGGGCACCAGCACTGCCGAATACAGGGTGTTTACCACGGGCACAACGCCGAACCAAGTATGTACAATTCAGTGGAAAAACGTTAGCGACAAGTCGGAACCCAGCGCAGGAGCGCCTTCCCAGTTTGCGAACTTCAGTTTCCAGGCAAAGCTGTATGAGAACGGCACAATTGAGTTTGTATATGGTGCTGCTACGGCCTCGGCCAACGCCACGGCAACCCGCTTTCCCAATGTAGGCCTGAAGGGCAGCAGCACAGCGGCCAACCAAGTCAACCTGGCGCTGAAAGCAATACCAAATGCCCTTTGGAGCACCACTACTTTTATTCATGAAAACTACACCACGCTGGCCCACAGCATCAATAAGGTAGGACTGCCCGACATAGGGCGCACCTACCGTTTCGTACCAGGGGGTTCCGCAATTCCCAGCCCTGCCAACGACGACCCTACCGGCGCTATTACCCTGCCGATAGCAACTACCTGCACCCCCACCAGCGGCACCAATGCTGGCGCCACAACTACTGCCTCAGCGGGATACTCCAATCCTGGCTGCGGCATTGCCCTGAACCCCAAAGACGTTTGGTATACGTTTACTACTCCCGCTGCCGGCGTGGGCAGCACCGACGTAAGTGTGCAAGTCACCGGAAACGCGGCCGGTCAGGTACGGGTGTTTTCCGCCGCAAGCAGCGCGGGCCCATTTACCTCGGTAGGCTGCGCGGCCGGCGCTACCACAAACACAGCAGCGGAACAGCTGCGCTTGACGGGCCTCACGCCGGGGACTACCTACTATGTATTTGTTTCAGGTTATGGCTCAAATGATGCTCAGGGAGCCTTCACCATCTGCGTTGTAGGCCTGGCAGCTCCTGCTGCACCTGTATACGCTACCCTCCCTTATACCGAAAGCTTTGAAGGACCTTGGATTAACGTGCTATCGACCCGGGACGCCCCCACTACCAGCTGGCGAAACACCCCGGCGACGGGCGATAACTCCTGGCGCCGCGAAGACGATGGCTTTGCATCGGCGGGCTGGCGCTACGCCGACAACGAAGTGCCAACCACAAACTTTCCCATTCCGCCCTATGTAATTCGCTCCAGCACCGGGGCTCACTCGGCCCGCTTCCATTCGTTTGGCACTGCGAGCGGCCTGCAGGGCCGCCTCGACCTGTATGTGAACTTGAGTGGCGCAGGCAGCAAGGCACTCACCTTCGACTACATTAATCCAAGCGGGACCGATAAGCTCGACATCTTTGTGAGCACAGACGGCGGTGCCACTTTTGGCGCCACTCCTGCCCTGACAGCAACCACCAACGCCACGTTTACGGCGAAAACAGTGACACTTGCAAACGTCTCCGCCACCACAGTCATTCGGTTTCAGGCCACGTCCGACTTTGGCGACAATGACATCGGCATCGACAACGTGCAGCTGCGTGTCGTGACCGCCACCCGCAACGAAGCGCTGGCCGCAACGGTGGGCCTTTCCCCCAACCCCGCGCACGGCAGCTTTAAACTGGAAGTTCCGGCTGGTCGCCTCACCGCGGCGTCTGCTTCGCTCCTCAACTCGCTGGGCCAAGTGGTTCAGACGCGCCAGCTGACCTTACCGGCTAGCGGTGGCACCGCCCAGTTTCAGGTTAGCCACTTAGCTCCTGGTGTGTACACTTTGCAGCTAAAAACCGGCAGTGACCTTGTTGTGAAGCGTGTAGTGGTAGAATAGATTTGTCACTATCAGTCATTTTGAAAAGGGCTGGCCAAATGGCCAGCCCTTTTCATTGCTCACAAGTAACCATGGACGCGGGGTAATACCCTTTGACACCTTAGCTAATAGGCACTTTTCGCAGAATAGCCTCAATTAAATCCTTCGTCCGGATTCCGTCCGCTTCGGCTTCGTAGGTAAGCAGGATGCGGTGGTTGAGCACGTCGGCGGCTACTTCTTTAATGTCTTCGGGCAGCACGTAGTCGCGGCCTTCTAGATAAGCCACGGCTTTGGAAGCGCGGTGCAAAGCAATGCTGGCCCGGGGGCTGGCCCCGAACTGAACAGCTTGCGAAAATTCGGGCAGGTCGTAGTCGGCGGGGCGTCGGGTAGCAAACACGAGTTCAATGAGGTATTTTTCCAGGGTTTCGGAAATCTGCACCTGATTGATTTGCTGCCGAATGCCGAAGATGTCGGCTTGGGTAAGCACCGGTTGCACGTCTTCCACAAAACTGAGGTTGGCCATGCGGCGCATTACTTCCAGTTCGTCGGCTTTCTTAAGGTAATCGACGTGCACCTTCAGCATGAAGCGGTCAACTTGTGCTTCGGGCAGCGGGTAAGTGCCTTCCTGCTCCACGGGGTTTTGAGTTGCCAGCACCAGAAAGGGCAAGTCGAGCGGGTACGTAGTCTCGCCGATGGTTACCTGCTTTTCCTGCATGGCTTCGAGCAAGGCGCTTTGCACTTTGGCCGGCGAGCGGTTGATTTCATCCGCCAGCACCAGATTGGCAAAAATTGGCCCCTTCTTTACTTCGAATACCGATTGGTTCTGATTGTAAATCATGGTACCTACCAAGTCGGAGGGCAACAAATCGGGTGTAAACTGCACGCGTTGAAAGTGCAGATGCAGCACTTTGGCCAGGGTCGAAATGGTAAGGGTTTTGGCCAGTCCCGGCACCCCCTCCAGCAAAATGTGGCCGCCCGTAAACAAGCCAATCAGCAAGCGGCTAAGTAGCGGCTGCTGTCCTACCACCACCTTGCCCATTTCGGCAAATACCTGGCGAATGAGGGGATGGTAGTCAACGGGAACAGCCGAAGGAACAGGAACGTCAGAAGCAGGAAGCATAGATAAAAACGGGCAGGACGACTACTGCAAGGTAGGCACAAGCCCGATGTGCCACCATACCGGGGCTAGCCAGGCAGGCAAACGGGCCGTGCTATCCACCAAAAAAGTCCGAAAAGGCCGCAGCCGGAAGTCAGTCGAAAACGTAGAAATGTCCAAGAAGCAATGCTCATCAGGCCCGTAGTACCTGCCTGGCCGATGCCTCATGCGCACCCTGCTTAGCCTCTACAACAATCTTCATGCTCTTCGCTATCAACCCAAAAACCAATTCATCATCAGATACGTAGGTGTGAAACACGTGGTTAAGGAGGCGCTTGTTTGTCCGGTTTTTAGTGAAATCGCTCTGGCTTATAAATAAGTGTTTTTATCTTTGCTACTATCGCCAACGCTGCATTGTCTCCTAATTTTCCTTAGCCTTCCAGTATGAAATCATTTCTGCTAAACAATTTATTACCGAGCTTACTCCTTGCTTTGGCTACTACTGCAGTGGCTTTTGCTCAGCCTGGCAGCGGCGGACCTCAGCCCGGCACCCCCCTTAACCCCACGGAAATCCCCGTTGATGGTGGCATTTCGTTGCTGTTGGCCGGTGGTGTTGCTTATGGCGTAAAGCATCTCCGCAATCGTCGTCGCAAGGCTTAATTCCAGATATAGTTTCGAAAGCGGCTCTCCCGAAAGGAAGAGCCGCTTTTTTGTTGATAAAAGTGCCTTATTGCCTTTCCTGGTCATGACAACAGCTACCCTCACCCCCGCCCCTTCCGGGAACCGGATTCTCTACCGGTTTTTAGTTATTGCTGCGGCACTGTTTCTCGCATGGTTTTTTGGCTACGAGCAACTGCTGAAGCCCGACGGCCGCCTCGACGCTACGCTTTGCAAGCAAATTACTGCCTCCGGGGTAGGACTGCTGCAAATGCTGGGGTTCAAAGCCACCGTTAGCCTCGAGCTTCCTACGCTCGTTGTGATGAGTGGCAAGCCGGCAGTCATTATAGGAGCTCCCTGCAATGGCTTGGTGCTGTACATCCTGTTTGCGGGGTTTGTGGCAGCTTTTCCGGGCCCTTGGCGGCGTAAGCTGTGGTACATTTCTGCGGGCATCGCTCTTATCTGGTGCCTGAATGTGGTGCGGGTTGCGGCACTAGCCATCAACCATCACTACTCTCAGCAATCGGTCGATTTCAACCACCACTACACCTTCACTTTTGTAGTGTACGGCTTCATTTTCGGGCTCTGGATGCTGTGGGCAAAGCGCTTGGCCATTCCTGCCCAAAGCTCCGGAACGCCACAATCCTCGACCGATGCCCTCCGTGCTCAAACAACCTAGCCAAATTACTCCCAAATCTGGCCTGGTGCGCTATGGGCAGTGGGCTATTGCTGGTTTTTTGGTAGGTGTGCTGTTTCTGATTGGCGTTTTCGACGAGCCAGTTCTACAAGCCCTTACTAAGTTCTGGCAAAGCCTGATGGCAAGCCTGGGCCTGAGCCGCACCGCCCAAACCCTCCAGCAGGGAATTGATGGGGGCATCACCACACGCTTCCTACCCGCTGTGGCAACATATGCGGTGCTTTATCTAGGCACCTGTCTGCTGCTACTTCGCATCTTGCTTCCTCCCGCTTCTTGGCTACTGGTGCTGCGGCTTTACGCGGGCGCCTTGGCCATTTACGCAGCCATGGTGCTACTCAATAAATTCACCGGCAACAGTGCCTGGGCTTATCGACTCAGCCGCCAGCTGCTGGACTTTATTGTAAGTCCGCTCCCGGTAGCCGGGCTCTACGTGCTGATGCGAGCCGGTTTCGGCCCTCAGACCTTTCGCTCTTAGCCAGCCATAGGTGCAAAAAGCCGACTGCACCTACCTAAAGCGGTCGGCTGTTTTGTAACGGAGATAAAAGTACCCAACACCGCATAAAACCAGTAAAACAGTTTCTGTTTAAGCAAAATCATGCCTTGTAATGGCACTGAACCCACCACCTGGTGACCGATGACGGCCGATTTTGTCCAAGTTCTGCACCAAGTGCTCCCACAGTTCTTCTACGCCGGCATCTAGGCGGAGGACAGTTAGGAGCCACGCAGGATTCAGCATGGCCTAGACAGGCAGGACCAGCAGCCAAGCGCCCACAGCAGGAAGAAGCGTAGGGGGTATTAGGTGCGAACAAGCGGGCCAGAGGGGCCGCTCGTTTTGGTTTATCAGGTAACGCTGGTTAATTGGCGGTAACGGGGGCTTCAGCGTAGGGCAGGTGCACGAAAAAAGTGGTGCCGCCGCCAAGCTGGGAGTGCACCTCAATGCGGCCGCCAGCATTCTCAATCATGCGCTTGACCATGTAGAGGCCGATGCCCGTTCCGTCGACGTGGTCGTGAAAGCGCTGAAACATGTTGAAGAGTTTGGGCAGATGGTGCCCGGCGATGCCCAAGCCGTTGTCGTGCACTTCGAGCACTGCGAAGCCGGCGCGCAGGTGGCTGCGCACATCCACATGGGGCCGGCGGTCGGGGTGGCGGTACTTCAGGGCGTTGCTGAGCAGGTTGTAAACGATGCTGCGCAGGTTCTTTTCCGAAAAAGGAATGGACGGAAAGCCATCAAGGTGCACGCGAAGCTCGGCATCGGTTTCGCGAAGCAGCGGGGCCAGGTCGAAGCGCACGCCCTCCACTACGGCTCCCAGGTCTACGGCGCTGATGGCCGGCGCGTGCTCCTTCTGGAGCTTGGACACTTCGGTGAGGTGGTCGATGGTGCGCTTGAACCGTTCGACTGATTCGAGCATGCGGGCAAGCGTGGAGGCAGTTTCCTGCTCGGCCACCACGGCCGGCGGCAGTTCCTCGCGTAGCAGGTAGAGCAGGCCCTCGATGTTGGAGATGGGGGCCTTGAGGTCGTGCGAAGCCGTGTAAATAAAGTTGTCCAGGTCGACGTTAGTGCGCCGCAGCTGTTCGTTGCTTTGCTTGAGCTCGGTGATGTCGATGGCCGAGCCCACGTAGCCGTACAGCTCGCCGCCAGCCAGGTAGCTCGGCGCGCCCTGGGCCAGCAGCCAGCGGTACTGCCCGTCGTGGCGCCGCATGCGGTGCTCCAGCACGTAGGGCTGCCCCTGCTCGATGGCCTGCGACAGCGTGGTCCGGGTCAGCTCTAGTTCGTCGGGGTGCAGGTAAGGACCCCAGCCCGTAGCCGCGTACTGCTCCTCGTTGTCCAGCCCCACAAAGTCGAGAAAGGCGCGGTTGATGTAGCGGATAGTCGAATCCGGGTGCACGGCCCACACCATGTTTGGAGCAGCGTCGGCCATGGTGCGGAAGCGGGCTTCGCTTTCCTGCAAGGCCGCCACAATGCGCTTCTGCTGGGTGATGTCGCGGGCCACGGCAAACAGGTGGGGCTGCCCGTTCAGCAGCAGCCCGCCCATGTTTACCTCCACCGGGAAGATGCGGCCGTCCTTGTGCCGGTGCAGGGTTTCGAACTGTGGGATGGTGTCACGCTGGGCCGAGGCAAAAACTTCGTTGAATTCGAAATCCTGGTATATGGGGTCAACGTCGGGCACGCGGAGGTTGCGGGCCTCTTCGGCCGTGTAGCCCCAGGCATCCAGGGCTTTCGAGTTAAGGTAGGCAAAGCTACCGTCTTCACGCATTAGGATGAAGGGGTCGCGGGCCTGGTCGGCCATGAACTTGAAGCGCTTGAGCTCCTCGCGGCTGAACTCTGCCTGCTCCCGGGCCTGCAGCTGCTCGGTAACCTCCACCACAAAGTTGAGAATGCCGTTGATGCGCCCCTGCTCATCGCGCCTAGCCTGGAAGACAATAGTGAAGTAGCGGTTTTCCAGTTCACCGTCGTTGGTGCGGGCCACGGGAATGAGGAATTCCAGGACCCGCTGCGTTTCCCCGGTCTCGTACACGCGCCGGAGCAGGGCTTCTACTTCCGTGCCCCGCAGCTCGGGCAGAGCGTCGTACAGGGGGTGTCCCAGCAGCGTACGGCCGGGCACAAGCCGTTGGTAGCTGGGGTTAGCGAACTCATACACCAAGTCGGGGCCGGCTTGGATGCAGATGCCGACGGGCGCCTGCTCTAACAGCGCGTGGAGCTTCTGCTGCTGCGCCTCGCGTTCCTGGCGGGCCCGCACTTGTTCGGTTACGTCGTAGGCAAATACGGACACGCCCGCAATCTGCCCGTTTTCGCGGTAGGCCTGGTAGGTAAAGCTGAAGTAGTTTTTCTTGCGCCCGCCGCCTGGCTGCTCAATGTCCAGCTGCACCTCTCGCCCCTCAAAGGTTTCGCCGGTCCGGTACACGCCGTCGAGCAGCGCTACAAAGCCCTGCTCGGCCGCGTCAGGCTGAATTTCGACTAGGAGGCGCCCCCGCATCTGGCGGCCGGGAAACAGTTGCTGGTACGCCTCGTTGTGGTACTCTACTCTGTGCTCGGGCCCACGCAACAAGGCAATGCAGGCCGGCGTTTGCTCAAATATCTGGTAGAACGTTTCGCGCTCCTGCACCTGGCGCTGCGCGGCCGCCAGCAGCTCGGCCTGCAGGGCCAGCCCGGCCTGGGTGCGCTCCTGCACGCGGGTTTCGAGCTCCTCATTGAGCTGTTCCGTCTGCTGCTGGGCCCGCACCTGCTCGGTTACGTCGTAGGAGAAATCAAGCACCCCGTCGACATCGCCCTGCGCATTGCGCAAAGGATGCAGCGAAAGGTTAAGAAACACTTGCTCCGGCTCGCCGGTGCCGCGGAAGTCAAACCAGCCTTCCATGGCTTGGGCGTAAAACGGCTCGCCGGTTTGGTACACCCGGTCAAACAAGGTCACCACCCCCAGCCCATTGGCCTCCGGGATACCTTCACGAAACGGCCGGCCAAGGAAAGTCCGGTGTGGAAACAAGCTCTGGTAGGGCGGGTTGACGAATTGGTACACATGGTCGGGGCCGTGATAGGCCGCCACGTAGGCGGGCAGCTGCATGAGCACCTCGTGGAACCGGTGGCGCTGCTCCTCAGCCTCGGCGCGGGCCACCTGCTCGCCGGCCTGGCTTTCGCGCAACTGCCGCTCGGCCACGCGGCTGGCGGTTATGTCCTGAACGGATTGAATGATGAATTGCACCTGCCCGGCCGCGTCGAGCACGGGCGTGTGGCGCGGCAGCCAGCGACGCTCCACAAACCGGCCGGGGTGCGCCCGGTCGGGCACGTCGTAGTGCTGCGGAGGCATCTCGTGCGGCTCTTTGGTCGCCAGCACCTGCTCCAGGGAGGCCCGCACGTTGGCCACGGCATTGGCCTCGGGAGTCTGCGGGTTATTGGGAAAAGCGTCGAAGATGTACTCTCCAACGATGGTGTCCCGCTCGGTTAGGGCCGCGGCCAGGTAGTCGTCGCTGGCGGCCACAATCCGCCACTCCGGGGTGAGCAGCAGGTTGGCGCCAGGCAGGGCGCTGAAGACGGACTGCAGGTCGGACGGTGGCGGGGCCAGGGGCATCAATACGGCGGTGAGGTCGGAGGTCGGGATACGAAGGTCGGGTTTATATGACTGGGTAACTGGGAAAAGAAATTCCCATAGCTCGTCCCGGGATGTGGTGAAGTCGGGGTGCAGCGCTGTTGCTACGCTGCCAGGGGGCAACGGGTGGCGTCTTGGCACCATGGCCTTTGGGCTAGGGACGAAGGCCACGGCAACCTAAACGGCGGCGTGGCCGAAGCGGACGCTGAGCTCATCGAGGCGCTACACGAGGGCACTGGCCAGCGGCTTCGAAGCCTTCGGGGATGACGCCGGCATTAACGTAAGCATGGCCGAACGTGACTGACTAAGTCTGGGGTGTGCTGGTTGCAGTGGGCAGGGTGTCCCGGGTGGAGCGCTTTCAACGAAGATTTTTACAAGAATCACCTCCGCTATGCCCATCTGTACCCTAACGCATAAAAAATGCCCTTCGTGACATCACAAAGGGCATTAGTTGTACCAGAGACGGGACTCGAACCCGTACGTCCGTGAAGACAAGGGATTTTAAGTCCCTCGTGGCTACCATTACACCACTCTGGCATTTGCCCGCCGATGCGGGTTCAAACAAAAAAGACGTTGCGGTAAAGCAACGTCTTTTTTTTAATTTGGAGCGGGAGACGAGGTTCGAACTCGCGACCTCGACCTTGGCAAGGTCGCGCTCTACCAACTGAGCTACTCTCGCGGGAGGTTCATTGCTACTTTCATAGCGCTGAATGGTTCGACAAAGGTAAGGGGCTTTTTTGGCGAAGCAAATGCCAGGGGTATAAATTTTCACCTGACAGGCCTTTTCGCTTCATTTTCAGGCCGAAAAATTTCTTACTTGCCCAAGGTCAGCTTCAGCTCGTTCAGCTTCATCAAGGCTTCGATGGGTGTCAGGGTGTTAATGTCGAGGTGCTGTAGCAACTCGCGGATGCGCTCCAGCGCCGGGTCCGAGGGCTCAAACATGCTGAGCTGCACGGTAGGACGCGGGGCGGTGGCAACGGCCGAGGTAGCCCGCGGCCGCGGAACTGCGGCAACAGCCTCGGTGCCCATGGCTGCTTCCGGCGCACTCCCCGGATGAGGCGAGCCGCCGCGGTGGCCATTGCTATTGGTCAAATCTCCCAAAAAATCGTCGAACTCCGTAGGCACGCTGTCGTCGGCTCCCGCGCTGGTGCGCTCCACTTCGAGGTGGTGCATGATTTCGTTGGCGCGCAGCACCACGGAAGTAGGCATGCCTGCCAGCCGCGCCACATGGATGCCAAAGCTGTGCTCGGAGCCGCCGGGCTGGAGCTTGCGCAGAAACAGGATGCGGCCGTCGGCCTCCTTCACGGCCACGTTGTAGTTGCGCACCCGCGGGCACTCGTCGGCCAACTGGTTGAGCTCGTGGTAGTGGGTGGCGAAAAGGGTTTTGGCCTTGGCTTTGGGGTTGTTGTGCAGGTGCTCCACAATGGCCCAGGCAATGCTGATGCCGTCGTAGGTACTGGTGCCGCGGCCAATTTCGTCCATCAGCACAAGGCTGCGGTCCGAGAGGTTGTTGAGGATGGACGCGGTTTCGGTCATCTCTACCATGAAGGTGCTTTCGCCCTTGCTCAGGTTGTCGGAGGCCCCGACGCGAGTAAAGATTTTATCGATAATGCCGACCGTGGCCGCGTCAGCGGGTACGAAGGAGCCGATTTGGGCCAGTAACACAATAAGGGCCGTCTGGCGCAGCAGAGCCGACTTGCCGGCCATGTTAGGGCCGGTTATCACCACAATTTGCTGCTCGTCTTGGTTTAGGCAGATGTCGTTGGGGATGTAGCTTTCGCCGGGCGGCAACTGGCGCTCAATGACGGGGTGGCGGCCGGCGCGAATGTCGAGCACGGTGCCGTCGTTCACTACGGGCTGCACGTAGCGCTGCTGCCGGGCCGTGAGGGCAAAGCTGGCGAGGCAGTCCGTGACGCCAATGGCGCGGGCATTTTGCTGGATTTGCGGCACGAAATCGAGCGCGGCCAGCACCAAATCGGTGTAGATGCGCTGCTCAATGGCGAACAGCTGCTCCTCGGCGTTGAGGATTTTCTCCTCGTAGGTTTTCAGCTCCTCGGTCACGTAGCGCTCGGCGTTCACCAAGGTTTGCTTCCGAATCCAGGACGTAGGCACCTTGTCTTTGTGGGCATTGGTGACTTCGAGGTAGTAGCCAAAAACCTTGTTATAGGCCACTTTAAGCGACGAAATGCCAGTATTGCGCTGCTCGCGCATCTGGAGCTGCAGCAGGTAGTCTTTACCAGAAAACGCCAGGGCGCGCAATTCGTCCAGCTCGGCGTCGATGCCGGTGTTCAGCACGCCACCCTGGTTGGTGAGCAGCGGAGCGTCGGGCTTGATTTTAGCTAAAATTTCCTGCCGCAGGTTGGCACAGGGGTTGAGCTGGTCGGCGAGTTTCTCCAGGGCTTTTACGCCGGAGGCCGCCAACCGCTCGCGCATAGGAGCGATGGCCTCCAGGGCCCGGGCCAGCTGCAGCAGCTCGCGCGGGTTCACGCGGCGCACGGCCACTTTGCTGATGAGGCGCTCCAGGTCGTTTATCTGGCGCAGGTGCTGGGTGAGGTCGCCCAGCAACTCCTCGTCGGCTACCAGGGCCGCCACCGTATCGAGGCGGCGCTGAATCTGGCTGACTTCTTTCAGGGGCAGCACTATCCATTTGCGCAGCAGCCGGGCTCCCATGGGCGTCAGGGTCTGGTCGAGCACGTCGATAAGAGGCACGCCGCCGGGGTGCTGGGCGTGCACCAGCTCCAGGTTGCGCACCGTGAAGCGGTCAAGCCACACGTATTTATCTTCTTCCAAACGCCCCAGGCTGGCCACGTGGCCCAGGTCGGAGTGCTTGGTTTCGGCGAGGTAGTGAAGGATGCAGCCGGCAGCGATGATGCCTTCCTTCAGCGTATCAACCCCAAAGCCTTTTAGCGACGTGGTTTTGAAGTGGCGGGTGAGCGTGTCGTGGGCATAATCATTGCCAAAAACCCATTCATCCAGCGCGTAGGTGCAGAAATCGGGGCCGAAGTGCTGCTCAAACTCGCTCCGGCTTTTCTTGCAGAATAGCACCTCGGCGGGGCTGAAGTTTTGGAGCAGCTTGCCCAGGTAGTCCAAGGTACCCTGGGCCACCAAAAACTCGCCCGTGCTGATATCAAGAAAAGAGATGCCGGCTTCGGCTTTGCCGAAATGAATGGCGGCGAGGTAATTGTTGGAGCGTCGCTCGAGCACGTTGTCGTGCATGCTCACGCCGGGCGTCACCAACTCAGTGATGCCGCGCTTGACGAGGCCCTTGGCCAGTTTGGGGTCTTCGAGCTGGTCGCAGATAGCCACACGCTGGCCGGCCCGCACCAGCTTGGGCAGGTAGTTATCGAGGGCGTGGTGGGGGAAGCCAGCCAGGGCAATTTCGTTGGGCGTGCCGCCGCCGCGCTTGGTGAGCGTGATGTCGAGAATGCGACTGGCCGTAACGGCATCTTCACCGAAGGTCTCGTAGAAGTCGCCGACCCGGAACAAAAGCACCGCACCGGGGTGCTGCTGCTTGAGCAGGTAGTACTGCTTCATCAGGGGCGTATCGACGGGCGAACCCGGCGCAATGTGGTCGGGCCCAACGGACTTGATAACGAATTGTTTCTTGGGGGCGGCGGTTGCAGACAAAGCGAATAACCTAAGGGAACGCGCCGGGGCGCATTCAGTCGTTGGGCAAAAAAATCTGAAGCCGACTGCCAACTCTCCGGCTACTGACGCAAACATCGAACGCGCTATGGTGCGTTCCTGCGAGCACTTGGCGCCGCGGCGAAGTACCTTTGAGCATGCGAAAACTGACAATGGCCGAGCTAAACCGGGTGGCGGTAGCTGACTTCAAAAGTACGCCCAAAAGCCCGGTGGTATTGGTGCTCGACAACGTGCGGAGCCTGCACAACGTGGGGGCAGTGTTCCGCACGGCCGATGCCTTTGCCCTGGAGAAAATCTGGCTTTGCGGCATCACGGGGCGGCCACCGCATCGCGAAATCACCAAAACGGCCTTGGGCAGCGAGACGTCGGTGGCCTGGGAATTTGCGGCAGAAACCACGGCGGCCGTGGCGGCGCTGAAAGAAGCTGGCTACCAGGTAGTGGCCGTGGAGCAAACCACGGGCAGCGTATCGCTACCCAGCTTCCAGCCGGAGGCAGGCCGCCCACTGGCGTTGGTGCTTGGCAACGAGGTGTTTGGTGTCGACGACGCCGTGCTGGCTCTTTGCGACCTTGCGGTAGAAATCCCTCAATTTGGCACCAAGCACTCGCTTAATGTAGGCGTGGCGGCGGGCGTGGTTCTCTGGGATGCGCTGGTGAAGCTGGGGGTGGTATAAAGCAGCAGGCGAGAACCAGAAGGGCGTCCTCTACGTGTTTACTCGCTCTCGTACTCTTAAGGCTTTCCAGAAGCAACTGAATGAACTTTGGATTAAACTTTGTGGGTGAACCAGAAGGTTGCAAGTCATTAGTTTTGATGCTGTCAATCGCGAGGCGGGGGCAGGTAGTACGGCCACTTGCTTCCGAAACCCGTTAAGTGCTAACCTCCTCGCATTACCTCAATAGCTGCGCTTTCTAACCCTACTCTGGTATGCTTGCTGATTCCGATGTTCGCTCCGATGTAGCCTTGCTGGCCATGCGCCCGTCGGTGCCCACGGCCCCGGCAGAGCCCGGCACGGTAGGAGCCTTCCTGCATGCCACGCTGCGCCCGGTGCTAAAACTGCAAAACCAGCTGCTGCTGGCCATCGTAGCAGATTTTGTATTCGACCACCACATTCCCTTAGCCAAAGCCAGCACCACCGACCAGCAGCGGCTGCTGGCTGAACTGCTGGCCCGCAACACCAAGCTCCGCTACACCGTGGTGGGGTTGGTAAGTGGCGTGTTCAGTGCCGAGGAGTATGCTTTCTACCGCCAGCACCGGTCCGAGCTGAACCGCCGCCTGCTCGAACTGGTGCAGCAGCGCGTGCTCGACCAGACTGCCCTTGTACTTGCCTTCGCAAACGTTTCTTCTGCCAATCAGCAATTTTGCCCTTGATGACGCACTACCAGGTCTTGGAGTTGCCCGAGAATGCCTCAATAGCCGAAATTCGACGGTCTTACCGCCGGCTGGTATTCATTACGCACCCCGACCGCACGCCCGACCCACAGGCGCATGCACGGTATTTTGCCATTAACGCCGCCTATGAAGTTTTGAGCGACCCGTCGCGGCGCGTCGCCTACGATGCCAATATTCAGCCTGGTGCCTCAGCAGCCCGCCCGACCTGGCCCAACCGGGCCCGCGAAGTCGCCCGCAGCACCGCCTGGGCCACCCGTTTCGAGCCCGCCCACGTCCCCTTCACCGTTCGCCACGCAACTGCTTACAAGTGGACCATGCGCTTGCTGCGCCCGCTGTTGGTGGTTTCGCTGCTGCTGTGCGCCAGCCTGGCGCTGGACTACTTCCTAGCCACCGAGAGCACCGAAACGGTCGTGCGCAACGAAACGACTTACATTTATACAGACCAGGGTTCTTATCAAAAAACCGTTCACGAGACGAACAAGGGCACGTTTACCCTTTACAATGACCTGCCCAATGGAGCTCGGGTAGTGGTGAGGCGCACCCCCCTTTGGGGAACCGCTACTTCGGCCCGGCCCTCCTACCACCAGCGGGAGTACCCAATTTCTTCCATCTACGAAGGCAAGAAGAAAATCATCTGGCTGGGACTGTTGCTCATGGCCGCGCTCGGCCTGGCGCCCCGCCTCAAAAGTGACCACCGCTTGATGGCCTCCATAGCGGCGGTGCTGCTGCTGGTGCTTACGGCGTTTCAAATCTTATTGTAGGCCATCCCAGAATCCCAACTGGTGTCGACAAGCATAGTAAGCTCATGAAGAGCGTGAGATGCTGCGCCAGCCAAGGACGTGGCAGTGCAGCCACGCCTCATAGGAAAGCCTAACGGTTAACAACCACAACCAAAAAGGCCAACACGACGCCCTTGGTTGCGTCATGTCGGCCAGTAAGGGGGTTGTAAAAAACGCGTTAGTCGTACTGTGAGTCTCGCAACTGTACGGGCTTGCTCTTTTTTCGGAGCCGCAGGTTGAGCAATTCCACCGTCAGGGAGAAGGCCATGGCGAAGTAGAGGTAGCCCTTCTCAATCTCTTTGTGAGCCGATTCCATCACCAGCATGAAGCCAATCATGATGAGGAACGACAGGGCCAGCATTTTGATGGTGGGGTTGTTATTCACGAAACCTGCAACTACGCCGCTGAATGCCAACATAATGCCCATGGCCACTACCACGGCCGCAATCATCACGAGCACGTTGTCGACCAAGCCCACGGCCGTAAGGATAGAGTCGAAGCTGAAAACGATGTCGATGAGGATGATTTGAAAAATGATATTGCGCATCGTCACCTGCTTGCCGCCTATACCGTTTTCCTGGTCTTCCTCGCCCTGCAGCTTGTTGTGGATTTCGGTGGTGCTCTTGTATATGAGAAACAAGCCGCCGGCCAGCAAAATCAAGTCGCGTCCCGTTACCCCAAAGGGCTCGTCCATCCACGGGAGGTTGAGGTCGAACAACGAGGTTCTTAGCCCCACAATCCACGATATACTGAGCAACAGGACCACGCGGAACACCAGGGCCAGAAGCAGACCAATGGTGCGGCCACGGGCTTGCTGCTCCTCCGGCAGGCGGCCCACCACAATGGAGATGAAGATGATGTTATCTATCCCCAGCACCACCTCCATAAACGTGAGGGTAAGTAAGCTAACCCAAGTAGCTGCCTGGGCGAAAGCACCGAAATCGTACATTGATGCGAGTAGTGAAGGTAATAAGGTGGTAAAGTGGCGGAGCTTAGGAGCTAGGATTTCATGTTCACAAATTGCAGTGGCAGGCCAATGTCGGTTTTGCGGAGCACCGCGATGGCCGCCTGCAGGTCGTCAATTTTCTTGGCCGATACCCGCACCTGGTCGTCTTGCATCTGGGCTTCTACTTTCACCTTGGCATCTTTGATGGCCTTGATGATTTTGCGGCCAAAGTCTTTGTCGACGCCAGCGCGCACCTTGATGGTTTTCTTCACCAGGGCCCCGGCGGCCTGCTCATCGGCCGAAAAGTCGAGGCTGGTACCGTCGATGCCCTGCTTTACTACTCGGCCCAGCAGAATATCCTCCAAGGCTTTGAGGCGCATAGAGTTTTCCGACGACAGCAGGATGGTGTTCTCCTTTTTGTTCAACTCGATGCCACCCTTCGTGTCGCGGAGGTCGTAACGGGTCTGGAGTTCTTTCTGAGCCGTGTTCACCGCGTTTTCCAAGGTTTGCGGGTCTACTTTGCTCACGATGTCGAAGGATGCCATAGCGGGGTGGGTCGTAGTTTTGAGATGAGTAATCGGCCGGAGCCGGGTGCAAAGGTAACGGCCCAACTCTGCCATGGTTGCGTGCTTTTAATCACGGTTCAAATTATGCCCAATTCGCCCATCCGCCCGCCCCGCACTCCTGCCGAATGGGAGGCGTATTACGAGTTACGCTACACGGTGCTCCGCGAGCCTTGGCAGCAGCCCCGCGGCTCGGAGCGCAGCCCCGCCGACGAGGAGCCCGGCACCATTCACGCCCTGCTGCTGGAGGACGAAACCAGCGAGCACCCCATGGCCCTGGCAGTGGGCATGCTGCAACCTACCACTTCCCAGCAGGGGCAAGTGCGGTTTATGGCCTGTGCCCCCCAAGCGGCGGGCACAGGCCTGGGCCGCCAGATAATGGCTGCACTGGAAGCCCGGGCGCAGGCAGCGGGCCTCTCAGAAATTGTGCTGCACTCGCGCGAATCGGCGGTCGGCTTTTACGAGCGGCTGGGCTACGTGGTGGTAGCCCCCTCGCACACGCTGTTCGGGATTATTCCGCATTTTTTGATGCGCAAGCAACTCTAGCGGGTGTTAGAATTTCTCACGGCCGCTCCATAGGTCGGCATACATACGAAAATCGCCGAGTAGGGAAAACCACGGCTGCTGGAAAGTAGACGGGCGGTTGCGCTCGACAAAAAAGTGGCCCACCCACGCAAACCCATAAGCCGCCAAGATGCCCACAGGCAGCCATCCCCACTGCCCGGTGACGGTCAATGTTACCAAAGAAATCAAAAATAGCGTAGTTCCTATAAAGTGCAGCACCCGGGTACCGCGCTTGCTGTGCTCACGTAGGTAGCGCGGGTAGAATTCAGCGAAAGTGAGCGGCAAAGCAGACATGGTTGGGGCAATAGCGATGATGTAGGTAGCGAAGCCAGCATGAGCCAGCTTAAGTTTGGTAAATGAAGCTGATTTTCGGCACAATTACTAGTTCAATTCATTTAATTAGATTTTCCTTCATACTCCGTGTCCGATACTGACTCTGTCACTCGCCGCATTCCTGACTTGGCCGCCATGGTGGCCGCGTACAACGCCATGAACCGCTACGGACAGGCCAACGGCATGGACCTGCACGTGCCCGCCCCCGGCCAGGCCGAGTATCGCATGATAGTCAGGGAAGAGCACCTTTCCTCTCCCAACACCTGCCACGGTGGCGTGCTCGCCGGCCTAATGGATGCAGCTCTGGGCGCAGCCGCACTTTCTCAGGCTTTCACCACCCTGGAGTTTGTGTCGACCGTGGAGTTCAAGATGAACTACCTGCACGCCGTGCACCTGCACGATGTGCTGGTGGCAAAGGGTTTGGTGGACCACACCGGCAAAAAGCTGGTGGTGAGCAGCTGTGTCATTTATCGCGTAGCCCAAGGCAAGGAAGATGTGGCCGTTGCCCGCGGCCTTGGCACCTTCAACCGCTACCCGGCCGACAAGCGTGACTTCGCGAAGCTGGTGATGAGCTAAGAGCTGTGTGTTCAAAAAAAGGCTCGCCTGGTAAACCAGACGAGCCTTTTTAGTTTCTAACTTTTTGAATTCTGGCTTTACAGCTCGGCTGTGGCGGCGTGCACGATTACGGGCTCGTACTCATCCTCCATGTCGCTGAGCTGCGGAGCAGCTACTTTGCGCACGTTGCGGGCACAATCCTCGTCGCGGTGGTTGCGACCCACGGTGAACTCCACCCAATCGCCTTCGCGCAGGTCGTTGAAGTCACCTTCGGTGAGGTCGGCGTAGCTGAAGAACAGATTGTTGGGCGGCATCACCACGAAGCCGAAGCCGTTCTTCAAGTTTTTGATGGTGCTCATGCCTAGCGTGCCCACGGGGCCAGCGGCGGTGGGGCCGGTGGGGCGCACCAGCTTGGGAGCCGAGGCAGTGCTGGGGGCAAAAGCGGCAGGTTCCGACTGGTTCACAAACAGGGCTTCTACAATTTCGTCCTGGGTCTGCAGGCCGCGGTCGATGACGTCGTGCATGGCCACGGGGTAGGTGACCTGCTCCAGCAACTGCTGCGAAGCGCGGGTAACGCGGGTTTCGCCTTTGAAATCTTCGTATTTGAAGTCCCAGTTCAGCAGCATCACGCGGGTTCCCACGGTGTTGAGCTTGCGGATGAGGGGCACGTAGTCACTGTCGCCGGCGATGAGCACCACCACGTCCAGGGTTTTGTGCAGGGCCAGTTCGAGGGCTTCGAGGGAGAGCCACACGTCGATGCCTTTTTCCTGGAGGCGGCCGTCGCGGGTTTTCAGCGCCATGTAGTGCGTTTGCACGCCCAGGTTCATCAGAATGTCGTCGAGCAGGCGGTCGTGGAACAGTCGGTCCTTGTCGCGGGCTTCTGTGGCGGAGAGACGGCCACGGAAAAAGTGCGCGTCGGTTATTTGTGCCAAACGCACGTCTACATCCTCTTCTTCTGCAACTTGATGGCGTATATATTCATGTAATCCTTCCAGGCTGATGCGGGCCTTGCGTTCGTGCTGGAAATAATAATAGTCACTTATTTTTAAAAAATAGTTGCCGTCATAGAAGACACCAACCCGAATTAAGGGGCTGTTCATCTGGTTCATGGTAATGATTTTTATTAAAGTTAGAAATGCGTTTTAGGTGGTACAAATTGTGTGTGGATTGGGTAGAATCGCCACGAAAGCAGGGCACAAGTGCTCCTGCTGCAAGTACATGACAATCGGTATAGCACTATTTCTTCTGGTAGCTGCGCCCGGTGTGCAGCACGTCCCGACTAGATGTTATAATAATTGCTTGACTTAATAGAATGCCCAAGGGCCGGGGCTACTGATAACGCTGGATAGTAATACGAAGTCAATAACAACACCGCCTTGATAAACTGGCATATCTGCTGCGAAGCTAATGGTATTGGCTGACTTATGCAATAGGACGGGCCTGCAGGACAGCAGGCAATTGGGCTCAATTACCCCGTAGCTTTATCTAAGCCACCGTCTAAAAACCAATATTGCCGATTACCAACCCCAAAACCAACAGTCCATAGCCGGCGCAAATGGCTATTTCGAGCAGGTTACCGGAGGCCGAACCAGTGGTGATAATTGGCAGTTTAAAAGAATAACCCGATACCGGCAGAAACCATCTAACCCCGGCCTTAGTCAAACTATCTGCTACCAAATGAGATACATATCCGCCACCAGCAAAGAGCGCGACACTACTCCAACCGAGGTGCTTCTCGGCTAGGTAGCCGATGTACGTCCAGAGGGCGGTGGCCCAGATGGTATGCGTCCAGGAGCGGTGCGAAGTGAAGGGCGCCAGCGCCACAAACGTTCCCAATAAACTTAGCCACAATTGCTCGGTGTAGAGGCCGGCTACCACCGTGCCCAGGCCCGTGAACAGCAACGCCAGCCGACGCGCTGAGCCACCCTGCATGCCCACACCTATCAGCCCGAAGGCCAGGGCCGCGGTGTAGTAGAGCCGCTGCTCGGAGCCAGGGACCAGTTGCAGGTAGGAATAGGCACCCAGCAGCAGGGCGCCTGCCGCAAACGCCCACCGCACGTAGTTCTGGGAGAAACCCAGCCGCTTGCTGAGGCGGCTATCGGGGTGGTCGAGGTCGGGGGCCAAGCTGGAGAAGCCGGCCAGGGCAATGCCAGGCAGCGAAAACGGAGTCCCCGGCACCAAGCCCGCAATAGCTACGCCGGTGATGAGGCCAATGGCCAAGTGAGAAGAGCCGCGCATGGGGTTGGTGCTAGGGTCGGTTATCAGAATTGGAGCTTGTCGTAGGTATCAAGGGCAACTGCTGACTGGCGTTTGCCTGACAACCGACAACGAGCAACTGACAACTAAGCTTAGGCAGCGCCCCTCCGACCACGAAACCACGAAGCTACGGGTAGGCTACGGAAACCTTACCTTCGGCTACACTGTATCCTAAGCCCCTGCCCGACCGGAATCTCTCCGGCCGGGCTACTGTATTTGTTGTTCGCAAGCCATATTTTCTGTGCAAGTAGCTGACTTCCTCCGCCTCTATCGTCTTTCTCCGGAGCTGCAAAGCCTGGCGGCGCGCCTGCGTGGTGCCGCCAAGCCTGACCCCGGCAGTGTACGCCTGCATTTGCGTGGCCTGGTGGGCAGCCAGGATGCGGTGGTGGCGGCCGCCGTGGCCCACGGCCAGCACCCGCACGTGTTTGTGCTGCACGACAAGGACGAGGCGGCTTATTTCCTATCCGACTTGCAGCATCTGCTGCCCGAAGGGCCCGAGGCGCTGCTGTTTCCGAGTTCATACAAGCGGCCCTATCAGTTTGATGAAACGGAAAACGCCAACGTGCTGATGCGCGCCGAGGCCCTGAACCGGCTGAATACGACGCGCGCGGCCACGACTGGCAACAGCGTGTTCATCGTGACCTACCCGGAGGCCTTGACGGAGAAGGTTATCAACCGCCAGAGTTTGGTGAAGAACACCTTCAACGCGAAAGTGGGCGACAAGCTGGATGTGAACTTTCTGGGCGAGCTGCTGGGTGAGTACGATTTTGAGAAGACTGATTTTGTGTACGAAGCCGGGCAGTACGCCGTGCGCGGTGGCATTGTAGACGTGTTCAGCTACGCCAATGAGCTGCCGTTTCGACTGGAGCTTTTTGGCGATGAGATTGAGAGCATCCGGACGTTTAACCCGGAGACGCAGCTGTCGGTAGAGCCGCGGCCCAGCATCAGCATCATTCCCAACGTGCAGACGAAAATGCTGACAGAAACGCGGGAGGCATTCTTTGACTTTCTGCCCCGCACGGCCTGTATCTGGCTGAAAGACGTGCGCCAGACGCTGGATGTAGTGACGGAGCTATTTGAGAAGGCTGAGGCCAACTTCCAGCAGATGCTGAGCGAGGCCGGCGGCATGCAAATCGTGAGCAAGCCAGGCGACTTATTTGAATCGGGCAAGAATTTCAAGAAGTTGCTCGATGAGTTCGCGGTGGTGGAGTTCGGCAAACGCTTTCATTTTAAGAATGCCGAAACCTTCCAGTTTTCGGCCAAGCCGCAGCCCAGCTTCAACAAGGAGTTTGAGCGGATGGTGAAGAACCTGAAGGAGAATCAGCTCCGGGGTTTCACCACTATAATCACCGCCGACACGGTACGGCAAGCCGACCGGCTGCGGACCATATTCGATGAGCTGGACAACAACGTCAAGTTTCAGCACCTGCTACTGGCCCTGCGCGAAGGCTTTATTGATGAGCAGCTGGAGTTGGCCGTGTATACCGACCATCAGCTGTTTGAGCGCTACTACCGCGCACAGGAAACCAAGAAGTTCTCGAAGAAGAAGGCGCTGACGCTGCGCGAGCTGAAGACCCTGCAGCCCGGCGACTACGTGACGCACCAGGACTACGGCATTGCGCGCTTTGCGGGCCTGACGCAGGTGGAAATCAACGGGCAGATTCAGGAGGCCATCCGGCTAGTTTATCGGGATGATGACTTGCTGACCGTAAGCATACACTCGCTGCACAAGATTGCGAAGTATAGCGGCGCCGAGGGCTCGCCGCCTACCATGAGCAAGCTGGGCTCACCGGAGTGGGAGAACAAGAAAAAGTCGGTTAAGAAGAAGGTAAAGGACATTGCGGCCGACCTGATTCGGCTGTATGCGAAGCGCAAAACGGCGCCGGGCTTCGCGTTCTCGCCGGATGGCTTTATGCAGGCCGAGCTGGAGTCAAGCTTCATCTACGAGGACACGCCCGACCAGGCCAAGGCTACCGAGGACGTGAAGCAGGACATGCAGCAGCCCCACCCCATGGACCGGCTTGTTTGTGGCGACGTGGGCTTTGGCAAGACGGAAATTGCCATTCGGGCGGCTTTCAAGGCCGTGGCCGATGGCAAGCAGGCGGCCGTGCTGGTGCCCACCACCATCCTGGCCATGCAGCACTACAAGACCTTCCGCGACCGGCTGGCTACGCTGCCCGTGACGGTGGAGTACATCAACCGCTTCAAGTCGACGAAGCAGATAAAAGAAACCCTGCAGCGCGTGGCCGAAGGGAAAACGGATATCCTCATCGGTACTCATCGGCTCACAAACAAGGACATCAAGTTTAAAGACCTGGGCCTGCTCATTATTGACGAAGAGCAGAAGTTCGGGGTAAAGACTAAGGACAAGCTCAAGGAGCTGAAAGTGAACGTGGATACGCTCACGCTTTCGGCCACGCCCATTCCGCGCACGCTGCACTTCTCGCTGATGGGCGCCCGCGACCTGAGTGTGATTGCCACGCCGCCGCCCAACCGACAGCCGGTGAGTACGGAACTGCACGTGTATGATGAAATTCTGATTCGCGACGCGGTGGCGCGGGAGCTGAAGCGCGGCGGGCAGGTGTTCTTCGTGCACAACCGCGTGAAGGACATTGAGGAAATGGCCAGCACCATTCTGCGCCTTGTGCCCGATGCTAAAATCACCTACGCCCACGGGCAGATGGACGGCGAGATGCTGGAGAAGCGCATGATGAAGTTTGTGGAGGGAGAATACGACGTGCTGGTTTCGACGAACATCATCGAAAGCGGCTTGGACATTCCCAACGCCAACACCATCATCATCAACCGCGCCCACCTGGCCGGCCTGAGCGACCTGCACCAGATGCGCGGCCGCGTAGGCCGCTCCAACCGCAAGGCGTATTGCTACCTGCTCACGCCGCCCGTGGCGCAGCTGCCGGCCGATGCCCGCAAGCGCCTGAGCACGCTGGAGGAGTTTTCGGACCTGGGCGCGGGCTTCAACGTGGCCATGCGCGACCTCGACATTCGCGGCGCGGGCAACCTGCTGGGTGGCGAGCAGTCGGGCTTCATCAACGACCTGGGCTACGAAACTTACCACCAGATTCTGGACGAGGCCGTGCAGGAACTGAAGGAAACCGAGTTCCGCGACCTGTTCCTTGGCGACTCCAACCAGCGCCTGCAAATGGCAGCTGGTGCCGGCCGCCAGCACGAATGCAACGTGGAAACCGACCAGCAAGTGCTCATCCCGGAGAAGTACGTGAGCAACGTTTCGGAACGCCTGCAGCTTTATGCCAAGCTCGACCGCGCCCAGAAGCCGGAGGAGCTGCGCAAGCTACTCGCCAGCATGGTGGACCGGTTTGGACCGCTGCCACCCGAAGTGGAGCAGCTGGCCGACATTGTGCGGCTGCGCTGGCAGGCCTGCAAGGCGGGCTTCACTAAAATTACCCTCAAGCGCGACACGCTGAAGGGCTACCTGCCGGCCGACGACGACCACAAGCAGTATTTCCAAGGCGAGCAGTTCGGCACCATCCTTAACTACGTGCAGACGCACTCGCGCACGGCCAGCTTGAAGGAGAAAAAGGAGCAGCTGATTGTGACGTTTGAGGAAGTGCGCTCCATTCAGCAGGCCAAGCGGGTGCTGAGCGAGCTGGGCAGCGAAGAACCGGTGGCGGCCTAAGCTGAACGGTAAGTATTATTTGCCAACGACAGGAGCAACAATGCCGTAAATGAGCCAGTTGTAATTGCATCCCACCTATTCTCAATCCGACTTCAGTTATGAAAAATATCCTCATTCTGGCCGCTCTGGTCATTAGCACTGCTAGTGCATCGGCCCAGACACCAAATTCGCGTAGTGGCTCACCAGCGGCCGCTGAGCGGGCCGCCAGCCGCACCAACGCTAGCCCAGCACAAAGTCCTGTGACCATTACTCCGAACTACTCGCCGGGCATCGGGCAGCGAGTTGGCCGCCAAACCAATACCACGCCAGCCACTGGCCCAACGCGGGCTTCGCGTTCAAGCTCCAAGCCCAAAACGCGCGGCCAATCCCGGGCCACGGGCAGCACCAACATTGAAAGCGTGAGCAAAACCGAGGTAGGCCGCGAATTGCCCAAAAAGTAAAAACCTAAATAGCCTTCTCACTAGGCAATAAACCCGGCCCGACGCTGTTGCAGCGGGCCGGGTTTATTTTGGTAGTCCCTTGAGGCAAAGCCGTTCCTTTGTTGCGCCTATGAAAGTTGTCGTTTTGGCTATTCTACTGTTGTCAACCACCCATTCGGTTGTGGGTCAATCGCGGCTTAATCTTGTATTGAAGCGGGAGTTGGATAGCATTTACGTCGTGGACCAGCGGTGGCGGAGCATGCTGTTTGACCAGCGCCTGAGCCGCAAGCCCGACTCACTGGCGGCAGCGCTGGGGGTAAGCACCGAGGCCCTGGGGCCCTACATCGGCCGCCGCATGCAGCAGACCGATTCGTCGAACCAAGTGCGGGTGCGCGCCATTCTGAAGCAGTACGGCTACCCAGGCAAGACGCTAGTGGGCACGCCCACCAACGAGGCCGCGTGGTTTGTCATTCAGCACTCCGACGACATCAAAACTTACCTCCCGCTCATAAAAAAGGCAGCCAAGCGTGACGAACTGCCCTTTTACCTGTATGGCCAGATGCTGGACCGCCAGCTCATGCGCGAAGGCAAGGAGCAACTCTACGGCACGCAGGCGCTGGGGTACAACATCCGGAGCACAGCCACCGGGCAGCGCGAGCCCCAGCCGCCCTTTGTGTGGCCCATCAAAGACGCGGCGAAAGTGAACGAGCGCCGTAAGAAAGCCGGCTTCCCAACCACTGTGGAGCAAAACGCCGCCAACCTAGGCATTACCTACCGCGTGGTGACGCTGGATGAGGTGGCCCGCATGCCTAAAGAATAATTCGAATGACCCTCCACTGGACCATTAAACCTTACGAAGACCTCACCCTGAACGAACTCTACGAGCTGCTGCGGCTGCGTGTCGAGGTATTTATAGTAGAACAGAACTGCGTTTTCCAGGACCTCGACCGGCAAGACGACCAAGCCTACCACCTGCTCGGCCACACCGAGGCCGGTGAGCTAGCCGCTTATGCCCGGCTTTTTGACGCTGGCATCAGCTACGAAGAAGTAGCCATTGGCCGCGTGATTGTGTCGCCCGCACAGCGGCGGCACGGTCTGGGCCAGGAACTCATGCGGCAGGCCATTGCGCACTGCGAGGTATTGTATGGACCGCAGCCCATCAAAATTGGCGCGCAGCAATACCTGGAGCGGTTTTACCAAGGCTTTGGGTTCGTGCAGTGCGGGGAGGGATATTTGGAGGATGGTATTCCGCACATTCCCATGCGACGGGCATAGCTGCAAAAATAAAAACGTCATGCTGAGCGGAGCCAAAGCATGACGTTTTAAGGTCGTAGGAGCAGATGCCTTTGCTTACACTTCGCAGCCGTCGGGCCCGCAAGCGGTGCCGTCGGCCAGCATTACCGGGGCTGGGTTGGCAGGCTTCGATTCGTCCCATACTTTCTCGAGCACTTCTGAAAAGAGCTCGGCGGGCTGGGCGCCAGAAACAGCGTACTTGTCTTCGAATACAAAGAAGGGCACGCCGCGCACGTTGATTTGCTGGGCCTGGTACTCGTCGTGACGAACAGCTTCGGCGTAAGTGCCGGCTGTGAGCGCAGTCCGGGCTTCCTCGGCGTCGAGGCCTATTTCGGCAGCCAAGGCTACCAGGGTATCGATTTCATTCAAATTCTGGCCCTGGAGGTAATAGGCAGCCATGAGGCGCTCCTTGGCTTCGTCCTGCTTGCCATGTTTGGCGGCCAGATGAATGAGCTGATGCCCGAGGAAGGTGTTGGTGGGCACGGCGTTATCGAAGTCATATTGCAGGCCTACTTCTTTAGCCATGTTGGCCATGTAGTCGCTCATTTCTTTGGCCTGAGCCACGGGAATTCCTTTTTTCTGAGCCAACGACTCGTACACGTTGCGGCCGGGCTCCGGCTTGTATTCGGGAGTGAGCTCGAAGCTGCGCCACACTACTTCTACGTTGTCGGCGTGCGGAAATTTTTCCAGTGCCTGCTCAAAGCGGCGCTTGCCGATGTAGCAGAAGGGGCAAACGATGTCGGACCAGATTTCAACTTTCATAATAGAGGAGCCAAGGTGGATTGATGTACGTACAACAATCGGGGCACAACAAAAAGTTTATTCAAGGCGCCTAAATACAAAAGCCCACTGTGTAGCGCAAAGCGGAGCACAGTGGGCTTTTGTTGGGTTTTCACCCGCGGCTAGGCCTGGGCTTACAGCTTCTGCTCAGCTTTGGTGTTAACGCGCGCTTCAGCCAATTCCGTGAGGAGTTTGTCGGTTTTCTTTTCTTCTTCCAGGGTCTGGCGCAGCAGCTCGGCTGCCTGGGTCATGCCGAGGTCTTCGGTCATGCGTACGGCCGTGCCGTAACAGGCAATTTCATAATGCTCTATCTTCTGGGCAGCGGCGATGAGCATGGCATCGAGTATCTCGGGCGACGAATCCTTACGCAACAGCTTCTCCGTGTCGCTAATGAGTCCCTTCACGGCGGAGTTCGCCTCGCGGGTAGGCTTAATGTCCATCATGTTCATGATTTGCTCGAGCCGGGCTATTTGCTGCTGGGTTTCGACCCCGTGCGTCTCAAAAGCCGCCTTGAGTTGGGGGTCACTTGCGCTTTCAATCATGGCGGTCATGCCCTCAAGAGCCTGGGTTTCGCCGCTGTGCATCATCTGGACGTCGTGCATCAGCAAGTCCTGCATCGAATTCAACTGGTTCATGGGAAAAGGAATAAGGGTGAATGTGGAAAAAGTAGGGTTGGAAAAGAATCATCCCGACGACTGTCAGGATGCAAAAAGTGCAGTGAACGAGTCCGGTCTCTCAGCTTCCGCGAAGCGCCCTCCGTAACCGGTCCTTATTTGAGCAGAAGGTTTACCAGCTTTCACCCAGCTAGCTAAGTTCTTCGTTGGTCTTTTTATCATGCGCGGCAGGCCAGCACTGGTGAGGTTCTCGGCGCTATACATAGCCTGTGCTCCGTGGTTCAGCAAGTCGCAGAGGTCTGTGATTTGGCTGGCCATAATAACTTGTGAGTAATCGAGTGTCTTTTAACAAGATGTGTGATGGAAGTACGACGGACCAGGCATCAGGTTGAATGCTTTTTTCTTAAGTCGTGGCTGTCAGTTTTTTTTTCTGCTCGCGGTACAGCTTGTTCGCCTAGTGAGGCACGAGGTGGCGGCCGGGTGCAACATTCCGCTACGAGCAGTAGTTAGCTGCCCAGTACCCGCTCCGCAGGAAGCGGCCTTTTTTCAATCTGCCCAAAACACCTCTCATGGAATTCCAAGAATTAGGCACCTCCGGCGTCACCGTTTCGCGCATCACCTTTGGTAGCTGGGCCGCCGGCGGCTGGATGTGGGGCGGCACCGAGCAAAACGACGCCGTGGGCGCCATCCACGCCAGCTACGAGCTGGGCGTGACCAGCATCGACACGGCGCCCGTGTACGGCATGGGTTTCAGCGAAGAAATCGTGGGCGAAGCCATCAAGAGTCTCCCGCGCGACAAGGTGCAGGTGCTCACCAAATTTGGCATGCGCTGGGACCTGGCACAGGGCGACTTTGCCATGAAAACCAAGGACAACAACGGCCAGGACCTCGACGTGTACAAGTACGCCAGCCGCGACAGCATCATCAAGGAGTGCGAAGACAGCCTGCGCCGCCTCGGCACCGACTACATTGACCTCTACCAGCAGCACTGGCCCGACATCACGACCCCCATCGATGAGACCATGGAGGCCCTGAGCCGCCTCATTGAGCAGGGCAAGGTGCGCGCCGCCGGCGTGAGCAACTACTCGGTGGCCCAGATGCAGGAAGCCGAAAAAACGCTAACCCTCGCCTCCAACCAAGTGCCCTACAGCATGGTGCGCCGCGAGATTGAAGCCGATGTGGTGCCGTATTGCGTCGAAAACAACAAGGCCATTCTGGTATACAGCCCCCTGCAGCTGGGCTTGCTGACCGGCAAAATCAAGCCGGGCCAGACTTTTGGCGAAGGCGACCTGCGGGCTGGCCATCGCTTCTTCACGCCCGAATACGTGACTCGTGTCAACGCAGTGCTCAACAAAATTCGGCCGCTGGCCGAAACCAAAAACGCCACTCTCGGTCAGCTTGTGCTGCGCTGGACGCTGGCGCAGCCGGGCATTACGGTGGCCCTGGTGGGCGCTCGCAACCCCGAACAGGCTGTGCAAAACGCCCGCGCCATGAATTTTGAGCTCACCTTTGAGGAACTGGACTTCATCAACAAACAGCTGGGGGCACTGGCCCCGGCGGCAGTGTAGCGTTTCAATCCGGGCCTGCTACCAGAAGATGCATAGCAGGCCCGAGATGAGATGGGTGCTGGCTCTATCTTTGGTGCCGTGCCCCTCGCCTACCGCCGTCTCGTTGTCAAAATCGGTTCCAACGTGCTTACCCAGGACAATGGCTTGCCCGACCTGGACCGCATGGAGCAATTAGTTGCCCAGATTGCGGCCCTCAAAGCGCAGGGGCTGGAGGTAATTCTTGTGTCATCGGGCGCCGTGGCGGCGGGACGCAGCCTGATTTCATTGCCCGCAAAAGCCGACGCCGTGCGTGGGCGCCAGCTATTGGCGGCAGTGGGCCAGGTGAAGTTGCTGAGCACTTACGCCGAGCTGTTTGGGCAACACAACTTGCTGTGCGCCCAGGTACTGGTAACCAAGGAGGATTTCCGCGACCGCCAGCACTACCTCAACATGCGCAACTGCTTCCAGGAGTTGCTGCTGCGCGAGGTGATTCCCATTGTGAATGAGAACGACGTCATTGCGGTAACGGAGCTCATGTTTACCGACAACGACGAGCTGGCCGGGCTGATTGCCGCGCAGCTCGGAGCCGATGCGCTGATTATCCTCACCAACGTCGACGGCATTTTTGACGGCGACCCGCGCCTGCCCAGCTCGCAACTGCTCCGCCAGATTGCGCCCACGGCCACTGGCTTTGCCAACTTCGTCACCAGCCAACGCTCGCAGTTTGGGCGCGGCGGCATGCTCACCAAGTGCCACATGGCCCACAAAGTAGCCAAACTGGGCATCAGCGTGCACATTGCCAACGGCAAAACGGCTGATATTCTGCCCGCGGTGTTGGCCGAAACGGCGGCGCACACCTGGTTTCAACCCAGCAGAACGGCCTCGGGCAAGAAGAAGTGGCTGGCCACGTCCCAGGACGCGGCCAAAGCGGCCGTGCGCCTGAACGCGGGCGCCGTGGCCGCCCTCACCGCCGCTGGCAAGGCTACCAGCTTGCTTCCGGTGGGAGTAGTGGCCATTGAGGGGCAGTTCCGCAAGGGCGATATCATTCGCCTGACCAATGAAAAGGGCCAGGCTTTGGGCCTGGGCATTGCCGAATACGGCTCGGATAAAGCCATGGAGCGCCTGGGCCAGCAACACCAGCGCCCATTAGTACACTACGACTATTTGTTTCTCACCCCTACCCCTGCCTGACCGTGGAGCTGAGCCCCGTTTTTGAAGCCACCCGCCAAGCCAGCCGCGCGCTGGCTTCCTTCGCGCCCGCGGCCACCGATGCCCTGCTGCACGACCTGGCCGATGCCACCGAAGCCCAAACCCCGTTTCTGCTGGCCGAAAATGCCCGGGACCTGGCCCTCATGCCCGCCACCGACCCGCGCCACGACCGGCTGCGCCTCACCGCCGAACGCCTCCGCGGCATGGCCGACGACCTGCGCAACGTGGCCGCTCTGCCCACGCCGCTAGGCCAGGTGATGGCCGAAACCGACCGCCCCAATGGCTTGCGTCTAACCAAAGTGCGCGTGCCCCTGGGCGTGGTCGGCATTATATACGAAGCGAGGCCCAACGTAACGTTCGACAGCCTGGCACTGTGCCTGAAAACCGGCAATGCCTGCCTACTGAAAGGCGGCTCCGACGCAGCCTTTTCCAACGCGGCGTTGCTGGAAGTAGCCCGGCCCGTGCTGGAGCGCCACGGCCTGCCCACCGCCGTTGCCACCCTCCTGCCGCCCGACCGCACTGCTACCGCAGCCCTGCTCGCGGCCGTAGGCTTTGTCGATGTGCTGATTCCGCGCGGCAGCCAGCAACTCATTACCTATGTGCGGGAAAACGCCCGGGTGCCGGTCATTGAAACCGGGGCCGGCATTGTGCACACCTACTTCGATGAAACCGGGGATTTGACTAAGGGCCAGGCCATTATTCACAATGCTAAAACCCGTCGTGTGAGCGTGTGCAACGCCCTCGACTGCCTGCTGCTGCACGAGGCCCGGCTAACTGATTTGCCCGCGCTGCTGGCGCCGCTGGCTGCGGCCGAGGTGCAGCTCTTTGCCGATGAGGCCGCGCATGCTGCCATCGCCGGCCACTACCCGCCCGAGCTACTGGCACCCGCCACGGAAGCCCATTTCGGCACTGAGTTTCTATCGCTGAAAATGGCCGTAAAAACTGTGGGCTCTTTGGAAGAAGCCCTGGACCACATTGCCCAGCACGGCTCGCGCCACAGCGAGGCCATCGTGTCGGAAAACCAGGCGCACCTCGACACTTTTTTGCGCACCGTGGATGCCGCCGCCGTGTACGCCAACGCCTCCACGGCCTTCACCGATGGCGCCCAATTTGGGCTGGGCGCCGAAATCGGTATTAGTACCCAAAAGCTGCACGCCCGCGGCCCGATGGGCCTGGAGGAGCTGACGAGCTACAAGTGGCTGGTGCGCGGCGATGGCCACATCCGAACGTCCTAACTTATGCACGCTCCCACGCACTTTCGGGCCCCCTTGGAGCCCGGCGGCCCCAGTTTCATGCCCACCCAGACCATTGTGGTGCCCGCCAATGTACTCGAAGCGCTGGGAGGCAAGGCCACCAAGCGAGTGGTGTGCACCATTCGCGGGCAGGTGCTGCGGCTGGGCCTATTGCTGCTGGAGGGCGGGGGCCGCTACCTTATGCTAAACAAGGACGTGTGCCGCGCCCTGGACATCGCGCTGGGCGATGAACTGGCCGTTGAAATCATGCCTGACCCCAACCCCGACCACGTGGACCTACCCCAAGAGCTGGCCGAAGCTTTAGCTGCCTGGCCCGAGGCCGAAACGGCTTTCCACACCTACAACGGCGCCAACCGCCGCGCTATGGCCCGCCTCGTGGTCGAGGCCAAGCAGCGCGAAACCCGCGTTCGCCGCGCGGTGCAGCTGGTGGAGCGCTTGGGCCGTGGCCTGCACCCGTTTAGGGGCGATTGATTAGCTTCTTAGAGTTGATGCAGAACTTACTCGATTAGCCGCCAGCAGCTTAGTTCTTGAGCACAATGCTCACGACCTTACCCGGGCCGTCTACCGTGAACTTGCAATCGTCGAAAACCGGCGCGGCCACCTTGGGGCGGAAGTTGTTCGAGAAGGCGTAGGGCTCGGTGGGGATGCCGATGAAGTTCTTGTCTATTTTGTTGTTGTTCAAGTCCTGGGTGATAGCCACGGCCCACTCGCCCTTGGGCAGCTCTACGGGCAGCGTGAACTCACTTTTGCCACCTGGCTTGACGGACTTGGAAAAAACCCACTTGCCGCTCTTCAGGAACCCCTCGCGGGTGTTGTAGAAAAACAGCTTAACGGTAGAAGTGGTAGACACCAGCGACGTTACCACAACCGTTACGGGCTGATTATCGCTAACCCGAGGCGCTGGCACGGCAGCCCCTAACAAGCAAGAACCAATTAATAGCGAAACAGACGACAGCACATTCATAAGCGAAAAACTGAAAACGTGGAAGTAGCGCCTCAACAATTGGGTTTACGGAAAGAGTTCGATAGCAGCCGGGTGCTACGCTTACAATGAGCATGATACCAATTCGAACAAGCCCAGGCGCTTATTTGAGCGGGCCCAGAAGTAGGCCGCGACAACCAGTTGGTCCCAAACACGGTAAGCAGCACCGTTGCCGGCCTTATTCGGCCCCGATATTTACCGCATGGAAGGCTTAACCAAAATTGATGACCTCGGCAAGCCGCGCGTAGTGATAGTGGGCGGGGGTTTCGGCGGGCTGGAGCTGGCCAAGGCGCTGGCTGATGCTCCGGTGCAGGTTGTGCTCATCGACAAGCAGAACTACCACACGTTTCAGCCGCTGCTTTACCAAGTGGCCTCGGCCGGGCTCAATGAGGGCGACATCGTGTCGCCGTTTCGAAAAATCCTGAGCAAGCAGGAGAACTTCTACTTCCGGCTGGCCGAGGTGCAGGGTGTGGACCCCGTGGCCCAGGTAGTAGAAACCACCATTGGGCGGGTGCGCTACGACTACCTGGTGCTGGCCACCGGCGCCACCACCAACTACTTCGGCGACGAGCAGATGGCCCAAAACGCCATCGCCATCAAGAGCGTGGACGACGCTATTGAGTTGCGCAACACCGTGCTCTCTAACTTCGAGCAGGCCCTGCAACTCGGCGATAGGGAACAGCTCAACAGCCTGCTCGACTTCGTGATTGTGGGCGGTGGCCCCACCGGCGTAGAAATTGCCGGGGCCCTGAGCGAGCTGCGCACCCACGTGTTTCCGAAGGACTTCCGCGAGCTGGACTTCAAGCAAATGGACATTCACCTGGTGCAAAGCGGTCCGGTGCTGCTCAAGGGCATGTCGGCCAATGCCTCGCAGCAGGCCCTGGAGTCGCTCCAGAAGTTTGGGGTGCAGGTGTGGCTCGACGCCCGCGTGAAATCCTACGACGGCTACACCGTCACGCTCAATACCGGCCAGCAGCTCATCACGCGCACGCTCATTTGGGCAGCGGGCGTTACGGGCGCACCCATCGCTGGCCTGCGCCCCGACTGCCTGCTGCCCGGCAACCGCTACGCCGTTGACGAGCACAACCGCGTGCAGGGCTACGAGAACGTGTTTGCCATCGGCGACATTGCTGCCATGCGCACCGCTGCGCATCCCGAAGGGCACCCCATGGTGGCCCAGCCCGCCCTGCAGCAAGGTCGTCTGCTGGGCGAAAACCTCGTTCGCCTCCTAGCGCAGCAGGCCCTGCAGCCCTTCCATTACCAAGACAAAGGCGCCATGGCCACCATTGGACGCAACCATGCGGTGGCCGACATCAAGCTTTTCGACAAGGTGTACCACTTACAAGGATTCCTGGCCTGGCTGGCCTGGGGCGTGGTGCACGTGGTTTCCCTCATTGGCTTCCGCAACCGCCTCATGGTGCTGCTGAACTGGACCTGGAGCTACCTCAGCCACGACAAAGGGCTGCGCTACATCATCGGCAAGGCCAAGCCGCCGCTGCAGGAAGCCGAGGTAGAGGAAAAGGCCATTGTGTGAATGAGGTTAACGCCCTCAGCGCAGAAATCTTTGTGAAAATGGGAAAGTCCCACGCAACCCATTTGGCGGGGCGCCGGTCAAGGCTGCAGAGAACCATAATTTCACCTAAATCATTTTTCTGCTATGCGCCTCCTCCCTACTCTTGGCTTTGCCTTGCTCTCGCTCACTGTGTTGAGCTGCAGCGAAAACACAGAGCCAGAGCCACAACAGCCTGAGCCGACTATTTGCTTCCCCTTTGAGCCCAAATGCTACTCAGGCGTGGTAGTGGGCGATGCCTGCCTCGACGGCGTGCTGATTGACGTGGATGCCTCTTTCTCAATTGGAAAACCCGCAGGCGAGCATAAAAATGTCATTGCCGCCGTGAATTTCGCTGACTTGGCCAGCCTGAACCAAGTGGGCAAGCGCGTGTATTTCACCTATCGCAACGACCCTAACCAGCAACGAGCGGTGCGCGCTTGCACCGCCAACACCATGCCGCTACCGGTGCCGCACCTCGTCTTGAGCAACATATCGGCTACAAACTGCGCGAGCACAAGCTCCCGCTAAGCATCACCCTTTTAGTCTGCAAAAAGCAACGCCCGACCGTTTTGGTCGGGCGTTGTTTGTATTGGACAATAGCTAAGGGTCAGTACGGAAGGCGAAAAAGGCTTGAAGGAAAGGGTTGCTGCCAAAAATTCTTTAGTATTAGGAATTTTCCCGCCTAGCCCGCCAGAAACAGCCTGCCCAAGAACGCATCACAGCCGGATGTCAAATGCCAGCGGTTCGAACACCCACTGCCCCACTACGGTATTGTACACCACGCGCACCCCGGCCTCTATGGGCGTGCGCAGGCGCAGCACGTTGAACTGCACCAGCGCATCCAAACCCACATTGCGGTAGTTGCGAATGCCCGTACCCAGGTGGCTGCGCCCCCGCGCCACATCGCCAAACACGGTAGCCCGCAGGCGCTGCACATACAGCCACCGGCCCAACTCCCAATGTGTGAAAGCCAGCGGCAGGCTGTAGTCGACGCTGGTTACGCGCAGGCGGTCGAAGCTGGTGTAGCCCTCGCCGCGCGGAAACGACACGGCCGGTGCAAACTGGTACTGCGCCTGGTCTTGCCACTGGTAGCCCCCGCGTAGCCGCAGGGCATGGTGGCGGCCCAGTCCAGGCAGAAACAAGCTGCCCTGCGCGGCCCACTGCGTGGCTTGCAGCCGTGTGCCAAAGGGCGTGGTGCGCCAAGTGCCCAGGAAGGTGCCCCCGCCCCGCGGCGCCACGTCGCGGGCACTGCGCCGAAGCTGCGAGGCATAGCTAATGGTGTTTCGAATGGCACTCAGCGGCGTGTTGGGGCCGGTTTCGGTTCGGCGGCGCACGGGCAGGTCGTAGTCAAACACCTGCTCGTGCTGGTAGTAGGTGCCAATGGTCAGCCCCTGGAAATACTTGGAGCGGGTGAGGTTGAGCGGCAGGCGCAGGCCGGCCGAGAGGCGGGTGTAGCGCCACTGGTCGCGCAGGGTTCGGCCCTGGTAAATGATGACTGCATCGCGTCCGCCGTAGGTGATATCAACGTCCACCACGGGGTAGAGGGCCTGGTAACTGAGGGCGCCTATTACGCTGGCGGTGCGCTCCACTTGGTCGTAGCCCACGCCCGCAAAAATCTGGGTAGTGTTCAGCAAATCCTGGGAGCGCAGGCCGAGGCTCACGGCATTGCCCGTGGGACTTTGCACTACCCCGTAGCTGAACACGTTGAACGCATGCCGCAGCGGCGAGTAGCGCCTGACGCCGTAGCGGGGAGCAACCGAATCGGGCTGCGCCAGCAGGCGCGGCACAAGCTGGCCGGTGGGCTCCTGGGCCGTAAGCGCGGCGGCATAAGGCCCGGGAATGTCGGCCGTGGCGGTGGGAATGGGCGTCCAGGCAGCGGAGTCGAGCGGCATTTCTACTACCCGGGCGCCGGTGGCCCGGAAATCGTGAAAAGCCAGCGAGCTGCCATCCGGCGATACCGCGGCGTGGTAGGCGCCCAGCGGCCGGGAGGTGACGCGGTAGGTTTGACCGGTGCGGGCACTCACGGCATACAGGTTGTCGATGCCCGACTGCGAGGAGTTGTAGAGCACGAAGCCGCGCCAGGGCTGGGGGTTGGCCAGGTTCACGTTGGCCACGGGCAGTAAGGCGCGCGACGTGCCGGTGGCCGGCTCGATAACCACAATGGTTTTGCCGGCGGCGCTCAGCGTTACGGCCACTACGCGGCGGCCGTCGGGGTGCCAGCGGGGTTGCTGGTAAAAGTCGTTTTGCAGGTTGGGCAGAGTTTGGAGCTCGGCGCCGGTTTGGGCATCCACAATCACGAGGGCATGGCGGTAGTTAACGTCGGTGCGCACGGCTACCAGGCGCTGCCCATCGGGCGAAAGGGCCGCGGCGGCGTAGCGGGCACCCTTGCCCACGCGGGTGAGCCGGCCAGTGGCCAAGTCCAGCACCTTCAGCTCGGAGGCAATGCGCTGGCCCCAGCGGGCATCCTGCTGAAATTCGGGCCACAAGGCTTTGCCTCCGTTCACCGACAGCATTTCCGGGATATTCAGCTGCCCGAGTTCGAACACTTTGCGCTCGGCCCCACGGTGGCGGAGCAGCACCAGCTGTGGAATGTTGTCGAGGCCGGTTTTCAGGGCCAGCACTGTGTTGTCGTCGACGTACTGTGGGTATTGGTATTGGGTATAGATTTTTTCGGTAGCCGCGGCCGCAAACTCGTTTACGGGCGTACTGCTGGGCAGAGCGGCCTGCTGGGCGCGCCAGGTCGAGTCAATTTCCGTCATGGTCCGGTCGTAGAGCCGCTCTACGGTGAGGCCGGTGCTGCGGCGAATGCCGTTGGAAAACGAAAACGGGTAGAATGGAAACCGGTAGTAGTGGTCCAGCACCTTGGCCCAGGCATCGGGCCCGTGGTGGGCCTTCAGGTACGACGTCATGAAATAGCCCAGCACGTACCAGTTGGGCACCTGGTCGCGCAAGGAGCCGTTCACGGCTTTTTGGTAGCTGTAGCGGCGGCCCGCCAGCAGGTTGGCCCGCAGGCCCACGTCGAAGCTGGGAATGCGGCCGCGGCCGCTGCGCGTAAGGGCCGTTTCAATGCCCACGGCATCGCCCTCAAAAAACCACTGGGGTACGCCCACAGCCGCTATGCCCAGCGCGCCATCGCCAAACAACGGAGTTAGCAACCGGCCTATCCCCTGCCGGGCTTTGTCGAACTGGCCCACGTGCCGATATTCGTGCACGGCCAGGCCATCGAGCCAGTCGACGGTGCCCAGGCCCAGGCCCTGCTGCGGCGTGGTGAAAAACTCGGCGTGGCGCGGCAGGAAGGTCACAAAGCCATTGCTGACCGTGGTCTGGTTTTGCAGCACAATGCTGATGGGAGGCGGTTTCACGCCCAGCGTAGCCGCTGCGGGGCCGTGCAGCTGCTCGAGCCGCACGGCGGTGCGCTGCGCAGCGGAGTCGATGGCTCCGGCATAGATTACCCGAAAATTAGGTGTGCGCACCTCCTGCCACCGCAGCGACGGCGGGTTCTGGGGCAGCACGGGCAGGCTTTGGGCCCGAGTGCTGCTTAACGCACTCATAACCAGCAGTCCACAAAGCAACAAAAGACGCATGTAGTATTCGATGAGAAGCAAAACGGAAAAGGCCTTAAAGAACGTCATGCTTTATCTAGCTTCCGCTTGTCGAAGCATCTCTACCGCGTAACTAAATGAATTACTCTTGTGGCAGAGATGCTTCAGCTGCACTCAGGATGACGTTCTGATTTCTGAAAAGAAACTGGTTTCCGGCATCGATTGCGCAACTAAAGTGCACCATAGTTGGCGATAATCTCCTCCTATTCGGCCAACTTACGGACTGAAACCCACCCTAAATCTCATCCTATGGAACGTCGCACATTCGCGCAGCTTACCGGCACAGCGTTGGCCGGCTCTTTACTCACCAACAATGTATTGGCCGCGGCCCTGGCGCCCGGCAAAAAGCAGCGCGTTGCCATGGTGGGCACCGGCCACCGCGGCCTGGGCATGTGGGGCGTCGAAGTCCTGAAAGAGTACGGCAACCAGCTCGAGTTTGTGGGCCTCTGCGACAGCAACCCCGGCCGCGTGGCCACCGGCAAGAAGATGCTGGGGGTGAAGTGCCCCACTTACACCAACTTCGACAAAATGATGAAGGAGACCAAGCCCGACATCCTCATCGTGACCACGGTGGACGACACACACAACGAGTTCATCGTGAAGGGCCTGGAATACGGAGCCGACATCGTGACTGAAAAGCCGATGACCACCGACGAGAAAAAGTGCCAGCAGATTATCGACGCCGAGCAGCGTACCGGCAAGAAGGTCAAGGTCACGTTCAACTACCGCTACTCGCCGCACCGCCAGAAGATTTACGAAATGCTGCGCAGCGGCGTAATTGGCGAGGTCACCTCCGCTGATTTTCACTGGTACCTCGACGTGCACCACGGCGCCGACTACTTCCGCCGCTGGCACCGTCTGCGCGAGCACAGCGGCTCGCTGCTGGTGCACAAGGCCACCCACCACTTCGACCTGCTGAACTGGTGGCTGGAGTCGGACCCCGAGGAAGTGTACGCCAACGGCCAACTCAACTTCTACGGCAAAAACAACTCGTTCCGGCACACCAACTGCCGCCCCTGCCCCCACAAAGACAAGTGTGCCTTCTACTGGGACATGACCAAGGATAAGCGTCTGATGGCCATTTATGCCGACAACGAGAAGTACGACGGCTACCTGCGCGACGGCTGCGTGTGGAGGGAAGACATTGATATTTTCGACAAGATGGCCGTGCAAATCAAGTACGCCAACCAGGTGCAGGTGAGCTACTCCCTCACCACCTACTCGCCCTACGAGGGTTACCGCATTGCTTTCAACGGCACAAAGGGCCGCATCGAGGCCTGGATTAAGGAGCGCCAAATCTGGGACGAGGAGCCCGTCGACGAAATCCAGCTCATCACCAACTTCGGCAAGCGCGAAATCATTCGGATGCCCAACAACGAGCCCGGCCACGGTGGCGGCGACGTACGCCTGCGCAAGCAAATCTTCGCCCCGGAAGGCAACGACCCCTGGCGCCAGGCCGCCGGCACCCGCGACGGGGCTATGGCCTGCTTGGTGGGCATTGCGGCCCGCCACAGCATCGACAGTGGTAAACCCATCAAAGTCGGGGATTTAACTACCCTGAAGCCGTCGGGTACGCGTGGGGCTTGAACCAAATTCGGGGAAGGTTGTTGAAGGCATCGAAAGTAAATTGATGTAGCTACATAAAATGTAGCTACATTCGTTATCTTTGCATTCACAATTCTCCTTATAACACCCCAACGCCATGTCTGAAACCGCCACCGCCGCCGCTACCAAATGGGTAATTGACCCTACCCACTCCGAAGTGCAGTTCAAAATCAAGCATTTGGTTATTTCCACCGTCACGGGTTCGTTCAAGTCCTTCCAGGGCTCAATTCATACCGAAGGCGACACGTTTGACAATGCCAACGTGGAGTTCACGCTCGACGTCGACAGCATCGACACCAACCAGGAGCAGCGCGACGGCCACCTGAAAGGCGAGGAGTTTTTCAACGCCGCTCAATTCCCACACATCAAATTCGAGTCTACTTCCTTCGTGAAGGAAAGCGACGACACCTATAAGCTGCACGGCAACCTCACGATGAAAGACGTGACGAAGCCCGTAACGCTGGAAGCGGAATTCGGCGGTTCGGCCGTCGACTTCTACGGTAACCACAAGGCTGGCTTCGAGGTAAGCGGCAAAATCAACCGCAAGGAGTTTGGCCTCACCTGGGGCGCCGTGACCGAGACTGGCTCCATCGTCCTTGGCGACGACGTAAAGCTGATTGCTAACGTGCAGCTCATTAAGCAGGCGTAAAGCATCGTATTTTAGCAAAAAGCGGCTGCCCCGAAAGGAGCAGCCGCTTTTTTGTGCATGCCGGTGCAGCGTTGTCTACCACTTGCCGGTCAGGGTGATAATTCACCAGTCATCGGCCCATGCGATACATCTTCCTTACAAAAAGCGTTGCCGTGCTGGCAATCGCCCTATTTCTTAGCTGCTGCAAAGATGCCAGCACTCCAGTTCCCGAATGCTATAGCGGAACAGTTCTCGCTTTCGATTGCCACAATGGATACCTTATTCAGGTTGACGAGCAATACCCCATTGGCAAACCGCTCCGGGTGTATGCAACAGCTAATGACAGCCTGCTCCGCCCCAATATTATTGCCGCGGTGAACTCGCTGGACACCCTGGGAAGACCCGGCCAGCATATCTATTTCAGCCACATAGATGATGGCCAACAGCATTCCCGTAATTGGCCCTGCGACACCCAATTCCTGTGGAATAACTTGCCCGTGCCCCATCTGCTCCTGAGCAATATATCGGTAACGCCGTGCCCAGCCGGTACTTCCAGGTAAAGATTCACCCACAAGAACGGGAAGATATAGCCCGTTCTTGTGGGTGAATCTTTACCTGCCTACTTCACTTGCATCGTACCCTGGCCTAGCACCGGCTGCCCGCCTTCAGCCATGCCTTCGACGCTAAGCTGGAACCCGCCTTTGGCATCGGAAGCAAAAAACCGAACCTCCGTTTCGCCCGCGGCATCGGTGCGCACGGTGGGGTTCCAGTAAAGGGTGGCGCGGCGCAGGTCGGGAAAGTTGCGGTTGGTTTTGGGCGAGTCGTAGCGCGGCACGTAGAATTCGCGCCCACAATAGAAACCGGGCAACCTCACTACTGCTACTCCAGGGGCTGGGTCATCGGATGCCTTGCTTTCCGGATTGCCGCGCTTGGTGTACACGGCTATAACTCCGCCAGAGCCGCGGCTGCCAAAAATGGCCGTTTGGCCTCCTTTCAATACTTCAATGGTTTCTACTTCAACAGCGGGAAAATAAGCCAGTGTCTCCAAATCGACTGGTACCCCATCGAGCAGACACAGAGGCCCCGAATTGCCTGACAGTGACGTTATGCCTCGAATAAGCACGCTTGCGGACGGTCCACTCCCCGAGAAGGCAACCCCTGGCACCCGGCCCCGCAGCATGTCTAAGGCCGATAGGCCTGCCATGGGTGGATAATCCGATGCCTTTAGCACCGTGGCATTGCCCACGGGATAAAGACGGCGAGGGTCGTTGACCGTCTTTTTAGCCCCTTTCACTGTGACGTTGCCCAGCATGACGGAGGTAGTGTCGAAGCGAAACTTGCGCTCGGAAGCGCGCTGCTGCTGGCGGCTCTGCAGCACGTCGCTCAGAGCTGCCGGCACCTGCATGGGCAGCGGCGGCTGGGCCTGGCGGGGCACTGGTGGGCCCGAGTCGATGACGAGCTTCACCCACTTGCCATCGCGGGGCGTACGGGCCTGCAGGGTCGCGCGGGTGGTATCGCAGCCTCCCAGGCCCGTAAACAGGAAGCGGCCTTCGGCATCGGTGGTGGTAGCCAGAAACTGCTTCTGCGGTTTGGTCACGAGCCAGGTTATCTTGCTATCGGGCACGGGCTTGCCATTGGCCAGGGTCACTTGTCCCCGCACGCCCAACGAGCGTTCGATGCCAAATTCCCGCTCCGGCGTCAGGCCGGCCAGCACGTTTTTCCAGGCAAAGCGCCGCCAGCCCTGCGTGAGCAGCAAAGCGTCGAGGTGCTGCGTGGTTTCGGGGCTGGGGTTTTGAAAATAATAGCCCGGATTCTCGACGTAGCCGGCCAGGTCGGAGGTGAGGAGCAGGTTCGAGGCGATGGTTTCGGCATTGGCCACCGCGCCCTGACTGTCGGTAATGGCCAAGGATAGGTTGGCGGGCACCGGCACGCGCTGACCAGCCGCATCGACCATGCTCACGCGCACGCGCACCAGCTGGCGCGGCGAGTAGCTAGCCTGGTCCGGCGCGAGGGCAACCCGGTACCCAGGCTGGTTGTAAGCGAAAGCCAGCCGCTCGGCCAGCGGCGCCCCTTGCCCATTAAAAAGGGTGAAATGCACAATGCCGTTGGGAAACTTGCTCTTGGGAATGCGGGCCGTGAACGTTTCACTGCCCGTTACCTGGCCGCGGGCCATGTAAGCCACAGTGCCCCGCACCTGGCCCGTGAGCAACACCGGCCCGCCACTGGTGCCCCGCTGCTGAATGGCTACCAGGTAATCGCTGCCCAGCGTGACCACGTGCAGCGTGTAGCCGCTGCTTTGCACCGCCGGCAAAGGCACAGTCATGGAGACGGCAGCTGGCGCCAGCACCGCGCGATAGCGCTGGCCCAGCACAGGCGTAAACGTGAAGGAACCCATGCCCAAATGGCTGCTGCTGAACGTGGCCACCTGCTGGTCCTGCGCATCCAGAATCTTGCCGGTTACGTCGATGCCGTGGGAAGCGAAGTCGGTTACTTTGAACGCCACCAGATTGGGCAGGCCGGCAACCAGATTACCGCCTTCCGGAAAAAACTGTACGTCGGGGGGAGTGGCCACCACCGCAGCGTTGCTGCGGGCAATGGCCGCCCGGGCACGTACCGCCGACGGCTTCGAGTCCGGGGTTTCTACCTTGGCGGGGTGCCAGATGGCCAGCCGGCGCGAATAGAAAAAATCGGGGCCCGCGTTGCGCATCCAAGCGGTGTAGGCGCGTAGCGTGTAATTGCCCGCCGTGAGGGTGTCGGGCAGCGCAATATCGCCGGGCGCCAGGCCGGCTTCCAAGAGCAGGTTGCGGCGGGCCACGACTTTGTTGCTGCTATTCAGAAGCTCCACGTGCAGCACTTTGCTGAGGGTGTCGGGGCGGTGAAGGGCAGCATCTACCACGTAAGCCTTCAGCCAAATGGTTTCGCCCGCTACGTACCACGGCTTGTCGATGTGGAGATAGGCCTTCTCAGGCAGTGCAGCGGCGTAAAAGCGCTGCACACTCTCCACAATCCGCCGGGCCACATCGTCTTCAACTGGTGGGCGAAAAGCAACGGTGCCGCCAGCAACCAGGCTGAGGCAGGCAAGTAGTTGGACTAATCGGCGCGGACGCAAACGGGTAGAGAAGTACATAGTAGAGTGTGATAGCAGAAAAGCAAGGCCCACCCAATATGGGTGGGCCCGAAGTACGCTACAGAAACTCATATAAAAGGGCTTGAATAAATTATTCAAGCCCTTTTATGAAAATTAAACCCTCTCGACGCTTGCTTCTACAGCTGCGCCGACAGCAATTCCTTATCCGGCACGCTCATGTCCTTGAGGGTGGCCGTGCCCCGCTCCTTGCGCATGATGCGAGAGTACAAGCTGATTTCCTGGTCGAACAGAAACCGGAAAAACAGCTTGGTGTAGCTGGTGTGCGCCAGCAGCGGCTGGTAAAACTCGGGCGCCACGGCCTTGAGCTTGGGCAAGTTGTTCCACGGGATGCTGGGCATGTCGTGGTGCTCGTTGTGGTAGCCCACATTCAGGTTGATGCCGTTCAGGCGGCCGTAGTAGGAATAGGTTTCCTGCTCGGGGCTGAGGGTGAGGTAGTGTTCCTGCACCCAGCGGGCGCCGAGCGGGTGCAGCCCTACCGAGAACCAGAAGCTGAGGAAAAGGTAGAGTAGGGCCGTCCAGCCAAAGAAGTACACAATGGCCACATTGAAGGCCAGCTGAGCCACGATGTTGGCCGCCACGTAGCGGTCGATGGTGGCCACCTCGCGGCAGCGCGCCGTGCGAATGACCTGAAACAGCGGAAAGAAAAACAGCCAGATGGCCTTGCCAATGCTGTAGTTGTGAATCAGCTTGGCCTCGTACCAATCGGGCAGGTCGGCGTCGAGCTCGTGCACGCCCTGGAACACGTGGTGCTTGATGTGGAAATTCTTGAAGCTGATGGCCGTGGGAAACACCGACGGGAAGTTGGCCAGGATGCCGGTAGCCACGTTCTGCCACAGCTTTTTGAACACTAGGTTGTGGGCTGCTTCGTGAATGACCACAAACAGGGTGTGCGAGAAAAATGCCCCCACCAGGTAGGCCACCGGAATGGTCCAGTACCAAGCCTGGTTGCGCAGCAGATAGGCCAGCACCACCTGGGCGGCCACGCAGCCCGCCCCAATGAGGAAGGTGGTGGGGTTGCGGGTCATCAGCTGCTTCACCTCGGGGTGGGCCCTGATGATTTGGCGGGTGCGCACGCGGTGAGGCTCAGGGGCCGTGGCAACGGTGAAAGCAGTGGGAGCGGTGGCCATAAAGAGCTGAAAAAAAGCGCACACAGCGAATTGCCGCCGCGCAGGGCTTCAGGCAAAAATACAGCAAATAGATTCAGTCCCGGAGTCGGACGCTATATCACCTTTAGCCAGGACTTTGCGGTTTCGATGTCGTCGAAGGTGGACACCACCGGACTGCTATTGGTGAACTGCAGCATCAGGTCGGTGCTGAGGCGGCTGTACACGTTGGGCGAGTACACCCAAGCAAAATACTTGAGCCCGGCCGTGGTCATGGCCGGAAACCATTCACGGCCGCCCCATTCCGCGGCATCGCTCCACATGCTGGTCACGCGGGTATTGTCGTTCAGCACCTTTTGGCTCCGGTGCAGCCCCATCAGGCGCAACATTTCGCCGCACCCGTGCTGCACGCTGGCCAAGTCCTGTTGGCCGTGCCAGTCGGCGTGCAGCCATTCATTCAGGTGGTCGTACTTGATGGTGACATGAGGGGTTTCAAGTAGGAGCTGGATGGACATAAACAAACGTGAGAGGAGCACTGGCGCCTGCTACGTCAAATACGTAGCAAAGGATGCAGCCCAGCAAAATCAGTTTTCCACATAGCCCCTGACTTTCTTGAAACAGAATTTATTGCCAGAATAAATACTTAGCATTCGTTTACCAGCGCAGGCAGCAGCATGTTTTGTTTTAACTCGGCTTCGGGGCCGAAGCCGAACTTCTGACTGCTGTTTCTACTTATGTAGGCGGCACTCGAAAGCCGACCTGCCTTCCAATTCGTATGGCATTTACCCAGGCAGAATGCTGGGCGTAGGACCAGCCCGGTGAGGCCGGGTCAAACGCCGCAAATAAGTTAGTTTCGGCACTGTTTCTGTCTTGTTGTTTCTATGAAAAATCGATTGAAGTCTTTAGCGAGTGTTAGCCTGCTGGCCTTTGCGTTTGCTTGCGGCACCCAGCAGCCCGCCGATGCCCAGAACCCGCCGCGCTCCACGGCTGGCTTTGCTCCTGCCAACCTGAACGGGCTGGCCCTGGCCACCTTTGCCGGCGGCTGCTTTTGGGCGCAGGAGGAAGCCTTCGAGCAAATTAAGGGCGTGAAGCAGGTGGTGAGCGGCTACGCCGGCGGCACCAAGGCCAACCCCACCTACGAGCAGGTGGCGAGCCGGACCACCGGCCACACCGAAGCAGTAGAAATTTACTACGACCCCAAAGTGGTGAGCTTTCAGAAGCTGGCCGACATCTTCTTCACGGCCTCGCACGACCCTACCCAGCTCAACCGCCAGGGCCCCGATGTGGGACCGGAGTACCGCTCGGCCGCTTTTTATCGTACGCCGGAGGAGAAACAAATCCTGGAAGCCACCATTGCCAAAGTCAATGCCGCGAAGCAGTATGCCGGCAAAATCGTGACCGAAGTGCAGCCGCTTAAGAAGTTCTGGCCCGCCGAGGACTACCACCAGGGCTACTACCGCCTGCACCCCGAGAACCCCTACATCGCCCATGTATCGGCCAAAAAGGTAGAGCACGTGCAGAAGGAGTTCGCAAAAGACCTAAAGAGCCCTTTATAAGGCGGGACATTGCCCCTGAATTTGCGAGTTTACAAGCCCCAGCCACCTTAGCTGGGGCTTTTTGTTGAAGAAATCCACTGGCATCAAGCTGACACCTATCTTTGAAAAAGCAAGCCCGTTGTGCTGCGCTGTCACTACCCTTTATGCCCACCCCTACCCTGCCCACTCCGGACTTTGAACTGCTATTTGCAGCGCTCCCCGCCCCGTTTGCGGCGCTGTCGCCCGATAGCACGGTTCTGGCCCTGAACACGGCGATGGTGGAACTCCTTGGTCCAGCTGCGGCCGCCCACCTTCCCGGGCAGCCGCTGGCCGCCATCCGCCGGGCCCTGGAAACGGCCGGCCATGTGGTGGCTCCCGCCCAGGCATGGGCAACGGGCCTGCTGGCGGCCCAAGCTGGCGCTACCCAGGTTCTTAGTCCCGACTGGCTGCCGGAAGGGCAGGCAACGGCCACCGCGGCCAGCGGCTTGGGGCATTGGGAAGCTACACTCCAGCCCGTGCCATCCGGCGCGGCGGGCCAGCTGCGCTACCTCCTGCTGCGCCTGCTAAAAGTGGACGAGCACCAGCGCAGCAACGAGCTGCTAAAGGCTCAGCAGCAGCACACATTGCGCATCCTGGACCAATTACCCCTCACCATCAGCACGATGGAGGGCCCCGAGCTTGCGTTTACGTTCCTCTCGGCCCGGGCCCGGAAGTCAATGGGCCCCCGCGCGGCATTGGGCCGTACCGTGGCCGAAAGCCTGCCGGAAATAGCGGCGCAAGGCTACCTGAAAATGCTGGAGAAGGTACGGGAAAGCGGCCAGCCTATTTTTGGTCACGAGGAACGCACCGAGGTGTTGGACCCCGCCACCGGCGAGCCGCACGAGCGCTACCACAACTTTGGGTACTTGCCCTTGCGCAGCGAGCAGAGCACCGGGGTGCTGGCCTACGGCCTCGACGTGACCGAGCAGGTGCAGGCGCGGCACCGCAACGAGGCCCTCGTGGCTGAAGCCCAGGCCGCTGACCAGCGCCTGCGCCGCGTCACCGAAAGCCTGCCTTCCATCACGTTCATCAGCGACGAGGAGGGCCGCATTCTTTATATCAGCCCGCAGTGGTATGCCTACACCGGCACTGGCCCGGCCGATGACATCACCCGGGCCTGGAACGACCACCTGCACCCCGACGACCTGGCCCGGGTGCAACCCGAGTACGCCGCCGCGCTGGCCAACGGCACGCCTTGGCGCTACGAGCTGCGCCTGCGCCGCCACGACGGCGAGTACCGCTGGTTTATGAGCCAGGGCGTGCCCGAGCCCCTGGAGGATGCCCTGGCAGCAGACCGCCCGCGGCAGTGGTTCGGTTCCGACCTCGACATTCACGAGCTGCGCGAAACCCAACGCCAGCTTGAAGCCAAGGACCAGCAACTAAGTCAGATTCTGAGTCAGAGCCCCGCCATGATTGCCACCGTAGCCGGCCCCGACCACCGCTTCACCTTCGTGAATGCTGCCTACGATGAGCTGATGGGGCACCGCGCCCGTGTGGGCGAGCCGGCTGCAAAGTGCCTGCCAGAGGTGGCGGAGCAAGGCTTCGTGAAATTGCTTGAAAGCGTGTATCAATCGGGCAAGCCGTTTGAGGGCCGGGCCATGCCCCTGGATGTGCAGGACGGCTCCGGCGGAGGGCAGCGGAGGTTGTACTTGGACTTCATCTATCAACTCCTGCGCAACAGCCTGGGGGAGCCCATTGGCATTCTGGCATTTGGAGTCGATGTAACTCAGCAGGTGCTGGCCCGCCAGGAAACCGAGGTGCTGCAAGCCGCCGTGCGCGACGCCGACCTGCGCCTGCGCCGCCAGGCCGAGGTACTGCCCATCATCACCTTCAGCACCGACGCCCAGGGCCGCACCACCTATATGAGTCCGCAGTGGTACCACTTCACGGGCCAGAAGCCGGGTGGCCCCTGGGCCGAAGTGGACACCGTGTGGGCCGACCGCGTGCATCCCGACGACCAGGAGAAGAGCCGCTTCGAAATTCAGCAGAGCATCGACTTTACCCGGCTGGGCCGGATAGAAGTGCGCCTGCGCGGTGCCAACGGCCAATACCGTTGGTTCCTGACCGAGGCCGTGCCCGAGCTGAATGCGGCCGGCAAGCTACGGCAGCGCTACGGCTACATGCTGGACGTGCACGAGTTGCGCGAAACGCAGCAGCGACTAGAAGAAAAGGACCGGCAGCTGAGCCAGATATTGGACCAGGCCCCGGCCCTGATAGCCACCCTGGAGGGCCCTGAGCACCGCTTCACGTTTTTCAACCCTACCTACAGCAGGCTGCTGGGCGAGCGCATCCGCTTGGGCCAGTCCATGGCCGAGGCCCTGCCCGAAATTGCGGCCCAGGGATTCATCAAGCTGCTCGACCAGGTGTACGAAACCGGCGAACCGTTTGTCGGGCAGGAAGTAATGGCTCTGATAAATGACCCGGCCACCGGCCAGGTTCAGGAGCGCTACTTTGACTTTACCTACAGTGCGCAGCCCAATGCCCAGGGCATCACCCAGGGCATTTTGAGCTTTGCCGTGGATGTAACGGAGCGGGTGCTGGCGCGCAACCGGGCGGCAGCTGCACAAGCCGAAGCCCAGGCCGCCGACCAGCGCCTGCGCCTGCTGGCTGAAAGCCTGCCCCTCATCACCTACCAGGCCGACGCCAACGGCCACATTGAGTACATTTCACCCCAGTGGTTTGCCTATACCGGCCAGGACCCGGCCTCGTTTGACGCTACCAACAGCTGGGGCAATGCGATTCATCCCGACGACCGGCCTCTGGTGAACGAGTCGTTTATGGCCCACCTTGCGGCGCGCAAAAGTTGGCAGCACGAGTTTCGCCTGCGCCGCCACGACGGGCAGTACCGGCGCCACCTATCGCGCTCGATGCCGGAGTTGGACCCGGACAGCGGCGAAGTGAGGCACTGTTACGGCACCACGCTCGACATTCAGGAACTGAGCGAGCGTACCGAAGAGCTGGCCCGCAGCCGGGCTGATTTTGCGGCCCTGGCCAACAACATTTCTCAACTGGCCTGGATAGCCGACCCAACGGGCAAGGCTACTTGGTACAACGAGCAGTGGTACGAGTACACGGGCTCCAGCCTCGAAGCTGTGCAAGGCTGGGGCTGGAAGGACATACACGACCCCGCTTTTGTAGAAGGTGTGACCGAGCGCTACCTGGCCTGCATTGCGTCGGGCGAGCCCTGGGAAGACACCTTCCCACTTCGCCGCCACGACGGGGAGTACCGCTGGTTCCTGAGCCGGGCGCGGCCCATCCGGGATGCAGCCACCGGCGTGATATTGCGCTGGTTTGGCACCAACACCGACGTAACCGAGCTGCGCCGGCTGCAAACCCAGCTGAGCGCCAGCCAGGAAGAGCTGCGTATTCAGGCCGAGAGCATTCCGCAGCAGGTGTGGACTGCTCAACCCGATGGCACCGTAGACTTTTATAACCACCGCACGGCGGCCTACGTGGGCTCTTCTATGGAGAAAACAGGGGCACCTCATTGGCTCAGCTTTGTGCACCCCGACGACCTGGCCCCCATGCAGGCCCGCTGGGAGCAGGCCATTGCCACCCAGCGCTACTACGAAGCCGAGTTCCGGCTGCGGCGTTACGACGGCGAGTACCGCTGGTTCCTTGGCCAGGCCCAGGCCCGCCGTGCCCCCAGCGGCGAGTTGCTGAAGTGGTACGGCACCAACACCGACGTGCACCAGCAGCGCGTGCTGCAGGAGCAGCTGCTCGCCAGCCAGGCCCGCTTCCAGCAGCTACTCGAAACCCTGCCCCAAATGGCTTGGACTGCCCGCCCCGATGGCCGCGTAGACTACTACAACTGCCGCTGGTACGATTTCACCGGCGGCACCTTCGAGCAGTTGCAGGACTGGGGCTGGGAACGGTTTGTGCACCCCGACGACCTCACATTTACTTTGATGCGCTGGCAGCACAGCCTCAGCACCGGCGAGCCCTACGAATGCGAGAACCGCTGGCGCGACCAGCAGGGCCATTACCGCTGGTTCTTGACCCGCGCCGAACCCCTGCGCGACGAAGCTGGCGCCATCTCCCTGTGGGTAGGAGCCAATACCGACGTGCACGAATTTAAGCAGGTGCAGGAGCAGCTGCAAGCCCAGAATGCCCGCCTAGTGCGCACCAACGAAGACCTGGATAACTTTGTGTACACGGCCTCGCACGACCTCAAGCAGCCCATCAACAACATGGCCAGCATTTTTGAGGAGCTGACCCGCACAGCCTACTTCCGCGACCCCGACGCCATCAAGCTCATCGGCTTCTTTGAGCGCGCGCTGGCCCAGATTTTTAGCACCATCGACGACTTGAGCGTCATTGTCCGCGGGCAACGGCAGCAACAGGAAATACCAGCCGAAGAGGTGTTGCTGGCGCCGCTGGTGGCCGAGGTTATCGGCAGTCTGCAAGACCAGGTCACCCAAAGCGGCGCTGTGTTTGAACTGGACTTTGCTACCTGCCCGGTGGTAACCTTCGTGCGCCCCAACATGCAAAGCCTGCTCTTCAATCTACTGAGCAATTCGCTGAAGTACGCCGCGCCGGGCCGACCGCCCCGCATCCGCGTCAGCTGTACGCCCGATTTGGTGACCGGCCGCCCCATCCTCAGGGTGCAGGACAACGGCATTGGCATCGACATGGACCGTTTTGGCCCGCAGCTTTTCCAGCTGTTTCGCCGCTTCCACACCCACGTCGATGGTACGGGCATGGGCCTGTACCTGGTCAACCGCATTGTGCAAAACCATGGCGGCCACCTCGAGGTGAGCAGTGCGGTGGACGAAGGGACAACATTTCAGATTTATTTGTAGCCCGCACTCCCCTCTCTAAGAAGGAGAGGAGTTAGACTATTCTTTTGCCTACGCTCAATCACACTCATCTCCTAGCCCGTGCTTCAGTCCAAGCTCCCCGACGTCGGCGTCAGCATCTTCACGCAAATGACCTTGTTGGCCCACGAAACGGGCGCCATTAACCTCGCGCAGGGTTTTCCTGACTACGACCCGCCGCAGGAACTGCGTGAGGCCCTCGCTCGCCATGCCCTCACGCCCGGCCACCACCAGTATGCGCCCATGCCCGGCCTGCCGCGGCTACGCGAAGCCATTGCCACCCAAGTAGCCCGCTTGCACGCCAACGCACCAGCCCCCGACCCGGCCACGGAAATCACCGTGACAGCCGGGGCCACCGAAGCGCTGTACGCGGTGCTGGCGGCCGTGGTGCGCCCCGGCGATGAAGTGGTGGTATTTGAGCCGGCTTATGACCTTTATGGTCCCGCCATTCGGCTGCAGGGCGGCGTGCCGCGCTACGTGCGCCTGCCCGCCCCTCACTTCCGTCCCGACTGGGACGCTGTGCGCCGAGTGGTATCGCCGCGCACGCGCCTGGTGATGGTGAACACACCCCACAACCCCAGCGGTGCCGTTTTCACCCCCCAAGACTGGCACGAGCTGGCCCGCCTGCTGGCCGGCACCGATGCCCTCGTGCTCAGCGACGAAGTGTACGAACACCTTGTGTTCGACGACACGCCGCGCATGAGCGCCCGCCAGCACCCTGAGTTGCGTGAACGCAGCTTTGTGCTTTCCTCCTTTGGCAAAACTTACCACGCTACCGGCTGGAAAGTGGGCTATTGCATTGCGCCGCCCGCACTCAGTGCCGAAGTGCGGCGCGTGCATCAGTTTCTAACGTTTGCCGTGAGCACCCCCATTCAGCACGCCCTGGCCGATGTGCTCGCCGCCGATGCCTCAGATGCCCACGCCCGCGGCCTGGCAGCCTTCTACCAGCAGAAACGCGACGCGTTTCGAAGCTTACTGGCAGGTGCAGGCTGGGACCTGCTACCCGTGCCCGGCGGCTACTTCCAGCTAGCCCGCTACAATGCGCTTTCTCCGGCTTCCGACATGGCTTTTGCCCAGTACCTGGCCCGCGACAAGGGCGTGGCCGTGGTGCCGGTATCGGCCTTCTACCACGATGGGTTTGATGACGGGCTGATTCGGTTTTGCTTTGCGAAGCAGGAGGCCACATTAATTGAAGCCGCGAGCCGCCTGCGGTAGGAGGCGTTTGTCATCCTTAATCTGGCGTCCGCTTGCGAAGGACCTTATCACTCAGGAAGGGTAAGCAATAATATTCACAATGCGAACGGGATAAGGTCCTTCGCAAGCTCAGATGACAATTTTTCCCTAAAACATGTCCGACCTCACCGTTTCTTTCCTGCAAACCGAGCTGCACTGGCACGATGCCGCCGCCAACCGCGCCGCCATTAAGCAGCACCTCGACCAGCTCACCGCGCCCACCGACCTCGTGGTGCTGCCCGAAATGTTTACCACTGGCTTTAGCATGGAAGCCCCGGCACAAGCCGAAACCATGGAAGGCCCTACCGTAGCCTGGCTGCGCGAGCGTGCCGCTGCCCTCAACGCCGTAGTCACCGGCAGCGTCATCATTAAAGAAAACGACGCTTACCACAACCGCCTGCTGTGGGTGCGGCCCGACGGCACCCTCAGCAGCTACGACAAGCGCCACCTCTTCACGCTGGCCGGCGAGCAGCACGTGTACACCCCCGGCCGTGCCCGCCTCGTGGAGGAATGGCGCGGCTGGCGCATCTGCCCGCTGGTGTGCTACGACCTGCGCTTTCCCGTGTGGAGCCGCAACCAGCCCGTGGCGCCATACGACCTGTTGCTGTACGTGGCCAACTGGCCCGCTGTGCGCCGCACCGCCTGGATGACCCTGCTCCGTGCCCGCGCCATCGAGAACGTGGCTTGCGCCCTGGGCGTGAACCGCATCGGTCGCGATGCCCTGGGCCATGACTACGCTGGCGACTCTGCGCTCCTGGACGCCCGCGGCAACTACCTGGTAGAAGCCCACGACCAGGCCGGCGTGTTTACCCATACCCTGCGCCGCGACGAGCTAGAGGAGTTTCGAACCAAGTTCACTGCCTTGAATGACGGGGATGCCTTTGAATTCAGTGCACCCTAGTTTTTAAGATTCGCCACATTTCAGGCTGCGGGTAGGCGCTTTTTTGTGCGCTTACTCGCAGTTTTTTTATGGAATTGGTACTGGCTTGTGGTTTCGCAACCCAGCGACTGCCTCTCTACTTCGATGCTCAGGTAAAAGTCAAGTGCAACACTATATGCGAAACACTTTGACTGAGCAGCTTATTGTTATAAGCAAAATTCAATTCTTACCCCATCTTAAATTAACTCAGCATAAAAAATGGGCCAAATTTCGCTCATCAATATCTTAGATTAATCAATGCCAGAAACCCATGCAACCAATTGCCCTTGCGGTTTATACGCAAATGTCCTTGCAACAGATTTTATAGTTTTTTTATTCAAAAAGCTTTTTAATTCGATTTTCAGCGGTAATTTAGACTTCTGTAATCGTGTGGCAGCATAATTATTTAATAAAAACTAACACTAATCAGTCCTTTAAACGAGTCACTCAAATTGTATTTTTTCATTTTAGTGATAATAATTATTTGATACCGCTACTAGTTTTCGCTGGCAGACTATCATCAAAATAAGTCAATTATTCACTCTTGAGCTACTTTGAAGTAGCCGAACACATCCGAAACAATTTCATTTTTTTTGATACCCGCTTTCAAAGCCACAGTACCCACAATGCTTTCGCAATAAATATATAAAGTTTAATAAAATCTAGCTTCCATGATAAAATTTTACCGCTCATTCACTTGGGTAACGTATCTGATTAGTTATTGCCTTACCTGGGCAGCGTCCAGCCAGCAGGCCTGGGCGCAGACAGTGCCTCGGGCTACTATTGTTTCCATTGTGCCCAGCCTCAACACAGGCCAGGACTATTCGCCGTGGTTGAGCGACGACCTGACCAAGCTGGTACAAAACCAATGGAGCTCCATCCATTTCCAGTACGTTGACGTTACGTTGGCGCTGAGTGACCAAACCAGCGTCAGCCGCATTTCGCTTTACGACCACGAAGGTTCCTTTGCCAACTCGCCGGCCTACATTTATGCCTTGCGTGGCAGCGAGCGCACGCTCCTAGGCACGTTTACTGGCGAGGCTTACCTGCAATGGGTTAGCATTAACGTGAGCACGGCCGTTACGGCCGATGCCATCATTGTTCGGAAGTACGGCAACAACCTGCCGCAGAAGGTTCAGGTTTTCGGCACGGCCATCGCCAATCCTACCCTTTCGCAGTCGGTTATCAGCTTCCCCTCTCTGGCCACCAAAACGGTAGGCGACACGCCATCCGACCTGGTGGCCACCAGCAACAATGGCGTTACCCCTATAACTTTTGCGTCTTCTAACCCGGCGCTGGTATCGGTTTCGAATACCAGCGGCCGCTGGCAGGCCACGGCGCTTGCTGCTGGCACCGTTACCATTACGGCCTCACAGGCAGGCAGTGCTACCTACCTGCCCGCCGAAGATGTGGCCCAGCCCCTGACTGTGATGGCGGCCCCTGCGCCTACCACTACGCCCACTAACACTGAACCCTCCGCCGCCAAAATTTCCCTGGACCCCCAGCGCTGGTACCAACTCACAAATGCTCCGGATGGCATCACGCAGCTCTTCGATGGCATCACCAGCGTAAACCCGACCACGGGCTGGGGCAAGATTATCCCAACCTTTGATTCTTATTACCCCTTAAAGGCCGACGAAACCATCACCATCGAAAGCGTGAAGCTCTTCGACGGCAGCGGCAGCTTCGCCAGTACGCCCATGACCCTATCGGTCATCACCGATACTTGGCAGCGCGTTCCGGTGGCCACGTTCACCGGCGAGCAGTACATGCAATGGGTAGGCCCGTACCCTAGCCGGCCCACCACGTTCCGCCTCGACAATGTGGTCAGCAATGCCCGCTACCTGGTCATTACGTCTTCGGGCGGGTACCCCACCGAAATGGAGCTGTACGGCACGCTCACGGCCCCCGCTCCGGCCCCGCAGCCGAGCCCCAGCACGCTGGCCGCGCAAAAACAAATCAAGCTGCGGCAGTCCATGGGCGTGAACGCCTTTGAGTGGGACCTGGAAGACCCCGCCAAGCCTTCGGTAGTAGACACGGCCCGCCTGCGGGCCATGAAGAACTTTGCCGGCATCCGCCACTACCTCGACTGGGAAAAGATAGAGTGGACCGAGGGCGGCTACACGTTCAGCCCCTCGCACCGGGGCGGCTGGAACTACGACGCCATGTACGAGCGCCTCAAGCAGGAAGGCGTGGAAGTGTTGGTGTGCCTGAAAGACATGCCACCATGGCTGCAGGCCACCTACCCGCTGGACCAGCGGGCCGGCGACAATGTGCCCGTGCGCTTCGGCCAGGATTTCCTAGAGCCGGCCTCCTATGTGCAGCACGCCAAAGCGGCGTTTCAGCTGGCGGCCCGGTACGGTTCCAACCCCAACGTTGACCGCTCGCTCCTCAGCGTGAACACCAGCACCGTTTGGAATGGCGATGCCATCAACCAGGTGAAAGTGGGCCTAGGGCTGATAAAGTACATTGAGTGCGACAACGAGCGCGACAAGTGGTGGGCGGGCCGCAAAGCCTACCAGACCGCCCGCGAGCACGCCGCCCACTTGTCGGCGTTCTACGACGGCCACAAAAACACCATGGGCCCGGGCGTAGGCGTAAAAAACGCCGACCCAACCATTCAGATAGTGATGGCCGGCCTGGCCAGCGCCAACTTCGACTACGTGAAGGGTATGATAGACTGGTGCCGGGAGTTCCGCGGCTACAAGGCCGACGGCAGCGTGAACCTGTGCTGGGACGTCATCAATTACCACCTCTACTCCAACGACGCCGGCACTTCGCAGGGAGGCTCCTCTACGCGGGGCGCGGCTCCGGAAGTATCGAATGCCGGCCGCGTGGCCCAGTCGTTCGTGCAAATGGCCCACGAGTACGTTGGCGGCATGCCGGTCTGGATTACCGAAACCGGGTATGACCTCAACCAGGGCAGCCCACTGAAAGCCGTGGCCGTGGGCACGCGGTCAGTGCTGGAAACGCAGGCCGACTGGACGCTGCGCAGTTCCTTGGCTCACGCCCGCTGGGGAGTGGAGCGCGTGTTTCACTACCAGCTCTACGACGACAACCCCACCAGCGCTACACAATTTAACTCGATGGGACTTGTCAATTCTGACAAAACGCCCCGCCCCGCCGCACAGTACCTGAGCCAGGCCAACCAGCTCATGGGTGGCCACGTCTACAAGGAAACCCTCAACGCCGACCCCTTGGTGGACCGCTACGAGCTCAACGGGCAGTCGATGTACGTGCTGGTGGTGCCCGACGAAAAAGGCCGCACCGCACCCTACACCCTGAACCTGGGCAGCGCCTCGCACGCCGATGTGTACCGCCCCACTATCGGCAGCCGAACCATGCAGGTGCAGCGTGTGGCGTTGCAAAGCGGCCAGCTCGCCCTGCAGGTAACCGAAACGCCCGTCTTCGTGGTGGCGGCCCCTGCCACCACCGAGCCTACGCCAACGCCTACCCCCACTCCTACGCCGACTCCAGTTGCCTGCTCGGCTACCGGTACCATTCTGCGGGAAGAGTGGAGTAACGTGAAGGGACGTACCATTGCGGACATTCCGACCCAAACCGCTCCTACCAGCACCAGCCAGCTGACCCAGTTTGAGACGCCCATCAACAAGGGAGACAACTACGGCGCCCGCGTGCGGGGCTACCTCTGCCCGCCCGCCAGCGGCGCCTATACGTTCTGGATTGCCGGCGACGAAGTGGGCGAGCTGTGGCTGAGCACCGATGACTTGCCGGCCAACAAAGCTCGCATTGCGGTGCTCACGAAACTCACCGGCTCGCGGGAGTGGAACAAGTTTGCAAGCCAGAAGTCTGCCCCAATCACCCTGGTGCAAGGCAAGCGCTATTACATCGAGGCCCTGCACAAGGAAAACACGGGTGGTGACCACTTGGCCGTGGCCTGGCAGCTGCCCAACGGCACCATGGAAGGCCCGATTCCCGGCAGCCGTTTGTCGCCGTTCGTTGCGCCCACCGCTTCAAAAACTTCAGCGGCTGTAATTGCTCACGAGCCCGTTGTCAACACCCTGGCCGCCGACGCGGTGACCCTGACGGCGGCCCCCAACCCCCTCACGGCCCAAAGCACGGTTCGCTTCAAAGTTGGCGTAGCTGGCACCGCCACGTTGAGCCTTTACGACATGCAAGGCCGCCTGGTGCGTCAGATTTTCTCCGGAACGGTGGAAGCCGGCGCCGAGCAGGAAGCGGTACTGAAAGCAGCAGATTTGCCAAGCGGCGTGTACACCATTCAACTGCTGACCGCTACCAAGCTGGTTCATCACCGGGTACTTGTCGCCAAGTAAGTAGCAGTGAAACTTGAACGGGCTCCTGCTCAGCTGCCAAGGCAGTTAGGCAGGAGCCCGTTTTATGTGGCTAAAAGACGTCTGAAAGAGGGCGAAAGTGGCAACGCCCCCGGCCCTGGCAGCGGTAAAACACTCTTTTAACTTGGTTAGCAGGTGATGCGCATTAACTGACTTTCTGATTGGTAACTTTTGCGCGTTTCGAACCTAGCCTACCGGATGCTGAGTGGAACAAGAAGCCTCCGACCCTGAGGAAATGGTCAGGGCTTGATGTTTAGATTTTCACCGTTTAGCTGAACTACTGTAACAGCGTCTCGTCAAACCACACATCCTCGTATCCTTCTTCCGGAACAAGCAGAAAACGCCAGCCCGGCGCTAAACCTAAGAAGCGGTGAAGGCTAGGCGCCCACTCATCGAGGTGCGTCACGTGCAACGGCTGAAAAAGGTCTTCCGCGTCCGAGGCTTCCCCAGCCCACACGTACCAGCCCGTGGTGTCGCCTTCGGGCTGGTGCCGTACACCGTGCAGAGGCCTCATGCCGGTTTGAACACCTGCTGCCACGCCTATTTTCAGCTCTTCCGGACTCACTACATACACGGAACCGTATTGCTGGCATAAGCTACGCTGTGCTTCTTCCTTGGTTATGCTCCTGCAAACTAGTGAGCTGCGAAGGAAACGCTTCTATTTTTGAACGCAGCTCGTTTACCTTCGGACCGTTTTTGTGAACGGCGGAGCAAAGGAGCGGTCTTAGTACTTGACATCAAACCGGCCCTGGGAAAGGCGCAGCGAATCCAGGCCGCCGTCTCGCTTCACCGTGGCCTCGAACGTGCCGGCCACAACGCGCGCCACCGTGTCGAGGCGGGTGATGACCACCTGCCCGCGCGCCGTCGGCCCGGTGTAAAAGTTCCCGTTCATCCGCGGCCCGCTCGCTTGGTAGAGGGCGTGCGAGGGCCGAACCCGGGTAATCACCCCCGGGTCAATCTCCTGCTCGAGTGCGTACGTGCCCGGGCGGCGGGCCCCGGCCAGGTGCAGCGTCAAGATTTGGTAATGGTTGCTGTCCTGGTGCCGGAACAAGCCCACGGAGAGCTCATAGGGGCCGCGATAGGACGGGCCATAACGCGCCTGAACGGCAGGGCCGCTGCCCAGCAGGGTGCTCTGTTTGGGCAGCCAGGGCTGGCCGTTCTCCAGGAAGCCGGCGGTGTTCTGACCGGATTGGGTCGCGCGGGGCAGGCCGTTGGGGTCCACGTTGTCTTTTTGACAACCGGCCAAGGTCAGCAAGACGGCGAAGGGCAACCGGCGCGAAAGGACCATGAGCTGGGGGCAAGGGCGAAGGAGCAAGGTACTCCGCAAGTACCTAATCATTTGCTCGAATTCTTAAACCACTGGCATGTCCTCACTATAACACAGCTCTTTAGCATTGCCGGTGCGGTACGAGTTTAATAAACTCGTTCACATTTCAAAGTTCAGGAAACTCAGATAGGAATCGAGTTTCCTGAACTCACCAATAGGCCCAGTAGCTACCGCACCAGCAGCCGCTGCACCGCCGCCGAGCCATCAACACCTTCGGCCCGCACCAGGTACACGCCGGGTGCCAGGCCTGCCAGGTTCACCGCGTGGCGGCGCTGGGCACTACCTACTTGCTGCACCACGCGGCCGGTTAGGTCGAGCAGGGTGATGCGGGTGGGTTTGGCTGTTCCTACGGTAGCGGTGCCGTTAGCAGGATTGGGATAAACTACCAAGGCCAGAGTCCTCGCAGCTTCGGTGCGCGTGGTGGTGATGGTGCGGTTGCGGGTGCCATAGCTGAGGACGCCGCCGGCCTGGGTGCCAATGAACAACTCGGGGGCTCCATCACCATTCAGGTCGGTAGCAGCCAGACCGAAGTGCGAGGAAATCTCCAGGCCCAGGCGGGTGGGCTCGTACTGGCCGGTCAAGGGATTGTAGAGCAGGTCGGTGCGCTCGGCGAAAATATTAGTTAGGGCGCGGTAGTTGGAAAAGAAACGCAGGAAGCCACTGGCATCGGCCGTGAGCAGGTCGGGCTGGCCGTCGCCGTCGAAGTCGGCTACAGTAGCACTCAGGTTGAGGGGTCGGGCCCCGGTAGCGTCGCGAATGCGCCCAAAATCGTTATCCACTAGCACAAAAGCACTGTCCAGCGGCCCGCGGCCGCGGTTGCGGAAGTAGCGCAGGCTCATGCCAGGCTCCTGGATTTCGTTGGTACCAATGAGCAGGTCGACGTAGCCGTCGTTGTCCACGTCGGTGAAGCTGGGCATGTCTGCGCGAGCGGCCGGCAGCACACCGGAGCCAGCGGGGCCCTGGGGTTTGAAATTGATGGCACGGGCCACGTCGAACGCGGCAGGCTGGCCAGAGGCGGCCGTATTGAGGATGTAGTATAGCACGTTGGTGCTGCCATTCCAGGCGCCGTAGGCCAAGTCAAGGGCGCCGTCGCGGTTCAGGTCGACCAGCACGGGCTTGATGCCTTCCAGGCGCCGGGCGGCCAGGCCCAGGTAGTCGTCGGTGACGAAGCGGAATACCGGCCGCACGCGGGTGCCCACGTTGCGGTAGTAGGTGATGGTGGCGCGGTACGCGTTGTTGACGCGGTCGGCGTGGTTGCCGATGAGCATGTCGGGCAGCCCGTCGCCGTCGATGTCGCCGAAGGTAGGAGCAGCGCCTTCGCTCAAGTCTATCATTTCGTTCTGCAGGAAGCCGGCGGGGCGATACTCAAAGGCCGGCGCCCCGCTGGCGGCGGTGTTCTCAAAGAGTTGCACGTGGTTGCGCAGGCTCACCTTGTCGTCGTTGTTGCTGAGCATGTTTGGGGCCACCACGAGGTCGGGACGGCCGTCGAAGTTGGCATCAAACGAATAGGCCGCCGGGAAGACGGGCACGCGGACGGGCGTAGCCGCCGAGGGAAAGCTGGAGCTAATGCCGGCCTGGTTAAATACAGGAGCCAGCGCAGTGCCCTGGTTGAGCAGGCGCGTGAGCTCGGGGCAGTTGTCGCGGCCGTCGAGCAGGTCCAGCGTGCCGTTGCCATCGAGGTCGAGCAGCAGCAAGCTATGTCCACCCGTGTGCAAGGGCCGGGCCACGGTAAAGCACGACTGTCCGCTGAACTTGTACTCGGCACAGCCACCGCAGGCCTGTATGCCACCGTAGTTATCGGTGCTCATTCTGAAAGTAAGGGCGTTGCCGCAAGCGCCCGAGCTGGTGTTGAGGTACAACTCTATGCTGCTGGCACTGATAAAGTCGTAAGTCAGGATGTCGAGCTTGCCGTCGCCGTTCACGTCCTGTATGGCGGGCAGGTTATAGCCCCCAATGGTGAGGTTGGCCGTGCCCTGGAAGCCGCCAGAAAACCGAATCTGGTTGGTGGTGAGCTGAAAGCTGGGGCGGCCGTTGGCCAATACATTGCGAAAAACCCGAATTTCGCCGTTGTTGACGTAGGTAAAGAGGTCGGGGCGGCCGTCGCAGTCGTAGTCGCGCAGCAGGGCCCAGCCTTGCAGATCAGCCGGAAACAGCGACTCGTACTGCGGGGCATACTGCCAGCGGCGGCCCGCAGCGGTGCCCGGCGCGGCCACGCTCAGAAACGTGTAGCAGCGGCTGCTGATGTGGTCGAAGGCAAACAGGTCATCCTGGCCGTCGTTGTTCAGGTCGATGGTGCTGAACTGCGGCGTATCGAAGCCACCGGCCCAGGCGTGGCGCAGCGTGTCGGTGCCCTGCACTACCGCGGCCAATGGCCGGTATTCGAACCCAAACCCCGCTGCCGACTGGGCCCGCACGGCAATTGAAAAAGCCAGCAGGGCCAGTAAAACAAGTGTAGAACGGAGCATAGGCGCAAGGCAGCGGAAACGGTTCGGGTGGGCTATGTCGGCAAGCACAAAAATCAAGCCCACCTTTGTAACAGTTTACACCCGGTTTTCTCTTAGCGTTCAACTTCATGTTGCTCTACTCTCATTACCTGGCGGCCGGTGGCCACGTTAGCACTGACTCGCGCCAACCCCAGCCCGGCACCTTGTTTTTTGCCCTGAACGGGCCCAGTTTCCGAGGCGCGGCCTTTGCACCACAAGCTTTGGAAAAAGGTGCCCGCCACGCTGTAGTGGACGATGCCGACCTCGCCGCCACCGACCCGGCCCGCTACACCTTCGCCACCGACCCGCTGGCGGCCCTGCAGGAACTGGCCCGGCACCACCGCCAGCAGTTCGACATGCCGGTACTGGCCATCACGGGCTCAAATGGCAAAACCACCACCAAAGAGTTGCTGACGGCGGTGCTGGCCCAAAAATTTCGGGTCCTGGCCACCATCGGCAACCTCAACAATCACATTGGCGTGCCGCTCACGCTGCTGCGCCTGCGCACCGGCGAGCACGACTTCGCCGTGATTGAGATGGGCGCCAACCACCGGGGCGAAATAGCAGCTTACTGCAAGTGGGCCTTGCCCACGCACGGCCTCATCACCAACATCGGCAAAGCTCACCTCGAAGGCTTTGGCGGGGCCGAGGGCGTGGCCCTGGGCAAAGGCGAGCTGTTCGACTACCTGGCCCGCAGCGGCGGCACCGCTTTCGTTAACACCCTCGACCCCAAACTGCCCGGCTTGGCCGCGGCCGTGCCCACGCGCCTCACCTACCCCGGCCCCACCGATGCCTACCCTGCTACGCTGCTGGCCGCCGCACCTGCCGTGGCCCTGCGCCTGGCCGATGGCACCGACGTGGCCGCCCAACTCACCGGCGACTACAACTTTCCCAACCTAGCCGCCGCCGCCGCCGTGGGCCAGCACTTTGGTATTGAATCCGACAAAGTAGCCAGCGCCCTGGCCCGCTACAACCCGCAGAATAACCGCTCGCAGCTGCTCCGCACGGAGAAAGGAAACGAGTTGGTACTGGATGCCTACAACGCCAACCCCAGCAGCATGTCAGCAGCGCTGCGCAGCTTCGCTGCACGCCCTGCTGCAGCTGGTCAGAGCAAGCTAGCCATCCTCGGCGATATGTTTGAGCTAGGCAACGAAAGCGCCGCCGAACACCGCCAGCTAGGACAGTTGTTGGCTGAGTTGAACTTGTCCGCTGTATTGCTGATTGGTCCCGAGATGGGCCTGGCGGCCGAGGCAGCCAGGCAAGTTCAGCACTTTCCCACAAAAGCCGAGGCAGCAGAGTGGTTGAGGCAACATCCGGTTAGCAGCCAGCAGGTGCTGGTGAAGGGCAGCCGCGGCATGGCCCTGGAGACGCTGGTGGAACTGCTATAGTGGGGAACCCCGGCCTTTCCAAGCGGAGCGCTTCAACCAAGTAACCTCCCACCTGCCGTTGCTTCCCTCTCTTTTGGAGAGGGAAGCAACGGCACAAGGACAACGTAGCTTAATCTACAGAAAGCCCCATTGCTACTAGCAATGGGGCTTTCTTATTTCCGATTATTTCGTCAAGCTCCCCCTCTCTTTTGGAGAGGGGCCGTGCCTGGCAGGGGTGAGGCTCCGCCGAAAAGGTTCGGCACCTAGGCTGCAGTGCCCAGTTAAAACGGGCTCACAAAGTCTTTCAGCAACGGCAGCTCATCGTCTTTGCCCGATACCAGCGGCGCTACTTCCGTGCCCCAGTTGATATTCAAGTCGGGGTCGTCCCAACGCAGACCGCCTTCGGCACTGGGGGCATAGTAGTCGCTGCATTTGTAGAGGAAAATGGTGTTGTCCTCCAAAGCCATGAAGCCATGGGCAAAACCGGCAGGGATATACAGCATGTTGCCACGCTCGGCCGTGAGTTCTATCATCTGGTGCTGGCCGTAGGTCGGAGAATCGCGACGCAAATCCACAGCGACGTCGAAGGCGCGGCCCTGACCTACACGCACCAGCTTGGCCTGGGCATGCGGCGGACGCTGAAAATGCAGGCCGCGAAGCACTCCTTTCTTGGAGTTCGACTGGTTGTCCTGCACCCATTGGGCATCGGCTCCGGCTTGCGCCATAAGACGGGCGCTGAAGGTTTCAAAAAAATGACCCCGGTCGTCGGCAAACACACGGGGAACAAACTCGACTAGCCCGGCAAGGGGTAATTGCTTTACTTCCATTGGAACAAATGTAAAAAGCTAATAACGGTCATTCGGCGTCTTCGTTAGGGATACGAGGATAATTATTGACTGAGGGTCGGGGCTACCGCCGCACGTCAGCCACGGCGGTCAGGTACTTATCGAGCACCAACCGCTCGTCGAATTTGGTTTCGGCCAGGTAGCGGCTGTTTTGGCCCATGCCTTTTAACTCGGCCTCTGAAAGCCGCAGCACCTGCAGCATCTTGGCAGCTAAATCAGAGCCGCTGCGCACTTGGCAGAGGTAGCCGTTGCGGCCGTCGACCACGGTTTCGCGGCAGCCGGGCACGTCGGTGGTGACGAGGGGCTTACCTACGGCGGCGGCTTCGAGCAGGGTTTTGGGCGTGCCCTCGCGATAGCTGGGCAGCACCACGCAATCGGCGCGGTGCAAGTGGGCGGCCACATCGTCGGAGCGGCCCAGGTACTCGATGTCGCCGCTTTTCAGCCACTCTTCGAAGGTGGCCCGGGGTATGCCCACACCGCCGGCTTCGTCGAGGCCACCCAGTAGCTGAATGCGTGTGCCGGGCACCGCCTCACGCACGATTTTTGCTGCTTCAAAGTACTCCACCACCCCTTTTTCGTAGAGTACCCGCGCCACCATCAGAAACACAAACGGGGTTTGGCGCGTGAATTCGGGAGCCGGGCGAAACCGCGTGGTGTCGACGCCGGAGCCGGGGAGCAAGTCGGTGATTTCACGGCGCACCAACCCGTTTTCCAGGAATAGCTGCCGGTCGTCGCCGTTCTGAAAGAACACCTTGTGCGGAAAGCGAAACGCGAAGCGGTAGAGCCCCAACGCCACCTTGCTCACGAAGTTTTTAATAATAAACACCGTGCCTAGGCCGCTCACGTTATTGATGCTGGGCACGCCGGCCATGCGGGCCGCGATGCTGCCGTAGATGTTGGGCTTGATGGTGTAGTGCAACACCACGTCAGGCTTTTCTCGCTTGTAAATTTTGTAGAAGCGTAGCGTCAGGGCAGCATCTTTTACGGGATTGGTGCCTTTGTTTTCCATCAAAATGGGCACAAATCGGCAGCCGAGCTCGGTTTCGAGGCGCTGGGAATAGTCATCGGGCGGCGCGATGGCCAGCACTTCGTGGCCGGCGGCCTGCAAGGCGCGCACGAGGCTGGCACGAAAATTCCAAATATTCCAACTGGTGTTGATGACGAGGGCGACGCGCAAAATGGTGAGCTGGTGAGTGGGGAAATAGAGAGTTGGGCGCAAAGTTCGCCCTTACAGATTGGACCGCCACCCGGTCAAGAGGAATACTCCCCAATTCACCTCCTCGCTATTTTACCAATTACGCCGGTACTTTGTGGTCACTTTGTGTGTTGTGCCAGGTATGAATATTCGTTTTGCGGCGCTGACGCTGCTGCTTCCTTTGCTTGCCGTTTCAGCAGCTGCGGCCCAGCCCCCGGTGCTGCCGGGCCGGCTGCTGTACCAGAAAAACTGCCAGCGCTGCCATGGCCCCAACGGCAAAGCGGGCCTCAACGGTGCCCACGACCTCACCAAAAGCAACCTCAACGCCTTTGGGCGAACCTATCTGGTAACCAATGGCATGGGCAAGATGCCGGCTTTTGGCAAGACCCTCACGCCCGAGCAAGTACAGCAGGTGGTAGCGTATTCGCTCACTTTGCGGTGATTTGGTTGTTAGTTGCGGCTTGTTGGCGCCAGCCTTCACTCCAGAGAGAAGGCGCACCCAAAAGCGTCAGAAATCCGTTCAGCAAACTGGTAGCGCGTATAATTTTGACAACCCGCGACCACTAGCAACCGACAATCACCCTTTCCATGGCAAACAAACCCACCTCCGGCGGCCGCAAGCCGGGCGGCAGTACCCGGCACTTCACCACCGACAACGCCAAGGCCGGCTTTGTCGCCAGCAAATCGGGCGGAGCCTACGACACCGCCAAAGAGCAGGAAACCGCCGTACTGGTGAGCGTGCCCCCGCGCCGCCAGTCCGAAGCCCAAACCACCGAATACCTCGACGAGCTGGCCTTTCTGATTGAAACGGCCGGCGCCACCGCCACCAAACGCTTCGTGCAGCGCCTCGAAAAGCCCGACATCCGGACCTACGTGGGCGAAGGCAAGCTGGCTGAAATCAAAGCCTACGTGCAGCACGAAGGCACCAGCATGGTGGTGTTCGACGACGACCTCTCGCCTTCGCAGCTGCGCAACCTCGAAGCCGAGCTGCTGGTAAAAATCGTGGACCGCTCGCTGTTGATTCTCGACATTTTCGCCCTGCGCGCTAAGTCGGCTACTTCGCGTACCCAGGTAGAACTGGCGCAGTACCAGTACCTACTGCCCCGCCTCACCGGTCTCTGGACTCACTTGGACAAGCAGCGCGGCGGTGTGGGCATGAAGGGCCCGGGTGAAACCGAAATTGAAACCGACCGACGCATAGTGCGCGACCGAATAGCCTTCCTCAAGGAAAAGCTCGAAGACCTCGACCGGCAGAGCCACACCCAGCGCAAGGCCCGCGGCGGCTCGGTGCGCGTGGCCCTGGTGGGCTACACCAACGTGGGCAAAAGCACCCTGATGAACGTGCTGGGCAAGTCCGACGTGTTTGCCGAAAACAAGCTGTTTGCCACCGTAGACGCCACCACCCGCAAGGTGGTGCTCGACCAAACCCCTTTCCTGCTTTCCGACACGGTAGGGTTCATCCGCAAGCTGCCCACCAAGCTCATTGAGAGCTTTAAGAGCACACTCGATGAGATTCGTGAAGCCGACTTGCTGCTGCACGTGGTCGACATCTCGCACCCCGGCTTCGAGGAGCAGATTCAGGTGGTGAACGACACACTGAGCGACATTGGCGCGGCCGATAAGCCTGTACTATTGGTGTTCAACAAGATAGATCAGTACAAGCCAGACGACGCCGAAAAGGACCCCTTCGGCGAAGTGATGGACGCCGAAGATGACGGCACGGCCCCGCGCCCGCCTCTGGCGCAACTGCAAGCCACCTACATGGCCAAGCTGCACGACCCGGTGGTGTTTATCTCGGCCCAGGAGCGTACCAACCTGGATGAGTTGCGCGAACTGTTGGGCAAGCGCGTAGCTGCCCTGCACCAGCAGCGCTACCCCTACCAATCGGTAAGTGAGTGATTTGGTAGCTCAGTGAGCTAGTGAGTTTGAGTAGAATGTCATTCGTTGTCTGGATTTAGAAGACGGATACGAAAGCAGTTACCGTTCACTAGCTCATTGAGTCGCGAAATTACTCTTCTGCCACCTCCCATTACCTAACAGCCATTGTTCCGGTTTATGCGTATGGGCAACATTCGCCTTCAATAACCTATTCCGGCCCCTTTTATGGCTTTGCTTTTTGCTTATCGTTCCCGGCTATTGGCGGCCGCGTTTCTCTGCATTGGGGGCGTGGCTCGGGCCCAGGATAGGCCCCCCGTGTACCCGCTAGCCGCCCCTTCCGGAGTCGATACCATTGTGGGCCTTCCCAATCGACGCCTGTTTGCCAACCCATCGGTGCTGGGTATGGGGCCAAGCAAGGGACTGATTGTCCGCTACGAACGCATGCCACGGTTCGGGGTGAAGTCGGAGGCCCAGGTGGTAGGCATCAACAACTACGCGGGGCAAATTGATAAAAACGCGCGCCTGTCTATCAAGGGCTACATTCCGGCCTGGAATCGACCGCACCTCAAAGTGGTGGTGGGCCTGAGCTACGAACGAGAGGAGTTCCAGTTCAACGGCCCCGCCACCACCGACTACGAGCTATACCGCAACATCGAAGACAAGGGGTTGAAAAGCATTTCCTCCCAGATAGTAATGCTCCGCCCCGTCGACGAGGTGCACTGGTACCTGGCCCGGGTGAAGGGTGAGTTGAGTGGTGACTACAACGCCGCTACCGACCTGAGTACCCTTGACTACTTCCGCTTCTCGGCCGAGGCCGTGTACGGCTGGAAGCGCAGCGCCCGGTTTTCGTGGGGCCTTGGCTTTCAGTACGGCTACACCTTTGGGCGACTCAGCCTGTACCCGGCGGTACTTTACAACCGCACGTTTAATGACCGTTGGGGCATCGAAGCCTTGTTTCCGGCCCGCATAACGGTTCGGCACAACCTGTCGGAGTCGTCTATTCTCTATGCTGGCTACACCGTGGATGGCTACAACTACATCATCAAGCTGCGCAACGAGCTCGAGCGCCTGAACCCAAACGGCACGCTGGTTTCCGGCAAGATTCCGCTCAGCACCTTGGAGCTGCGCGAAACCGAGGTCAAATTTCGCCTGCGCTGGGAGCGCGAAATATTTAGTTTCCTCTGGATGGGGGCCGAAGCCGGCTACCGCTACAATTACGCCTTCGACGCTTTCGACCGGACCAACAACGACCGCGAAAAAATTATCGATTCCAAGTTCAACGGCGCGCCGTATGCCAGCCTGGAGCTGTTCATCACGCCTCCGCGCAAGTTGCTGGAGAAAGCCGGCGTACGACGCTAAGTGCCGCCCACTCAGGGCAGCAGCCGGATAACGAAGTTCTTCAGCGGGTTCTTTTTGATGATGGTTACGAGTTGGCCGTTGGCGTACTGGTATTCGTCTTCGCGGCCGTCGCGCAGGGCGCTATGTTTATTGGGCGCGGCGCGGCTCAGGGTGAAATAGTCGCCGAAGTATTCAGCATAAGCTTTGGTTTGGCCAGCGGGCTCGCCAAAAAACAGATTGGTAACGGCGTAGGTAATGGGCTGCTTTTCGGTGGCGCGGTAGCTGTGCTTGTATTGCTTGGCCACGATATCGTAGTGGTCGCCCTTCCATTCGGCCCGGGATGCGAAATCGCCCTGGTTGGTGTGCGCTTCCACCGTAGACAGCTGCAGCTGCCCGTTGCGAAAGCGGTTGTTGACCTGGTAATAGATTTTCAGGTTGTAGAACAGAAACTTCACCTTTACGTCGCTCACCAACGTGTAGAGCACGTCGGCACCGGCCTGCGGCTGCCGGGTGGCCGTCATAGTACCCACCCGGAGGCCAGCTACCTCGATGGCATAGCGGCGGATTTCCGGGGCGGCTTTGGGAACCTGGCCCCGGGCAGCCGGCAAGAAACCTAGGCCGCTGAGGAACAGCAGGACAGACGCCCGCTCCGCCCAACCGCTGGCTGTGCCCCAGGCAACCTTACTGCTCATTCAGCTTCCAGTTGTAGTCTAGGTACTCCACTTTGGCCGAGGGGCTCATTTTGGTGCTTGCATACTTGTTTACCCAGCTGGCCACCGACTGGCCATTGTTGCTCCAGTCGCCCTTGTACCAGTCGAAATACTTCGAGAGCAGGACGGCGTCTTTGCCAAGCTTGTTCTTGCTGGGGTCGTTCAGGAAGTCGCGGCCCTGGTCGTCGAGTTGGCGGTCGAGCTTGTCGGCAGTGAACGCCTCGTTGCGCAGGCGCGGGCAGGATATGGAGGCGCACACCAAGGCAAAGTGAATGCGCGGGTCGTTATACTTTTTGCGCAGTGTGCCGTGCTCGATGTTGTCCAGGCTCATCTTCTCGCCGCCGATGCTGAAAAACTTCGAAGCCCAGGGCGTGGTCACGAAGGGAATCTTGATTTTCGAGCCAATGTCCTTGATGCTTTGCACCGGGTAGTGGTTCAGAATGAGGCGGATGGTGTAGGCGTTGTAGGCGTTTATCCAATAAGCCATCTGCTCGTTTTTGCTCCAGCTCTTGGCTGGCGGGTTTTTGCTGAGCAGGTCCAGGTATTGGTCGAACTCCTTCGAGTCGGCTTTAAAGCCTTTGTAGCTCACCAGTCCTTTTTCGTTGACGTGCTTTTTCAGCAGGCGGTCGTAGGCGCTGTGGTCCACGGGCGGCGCCGCGATGCTTGCGGTGGTGCGGGGCGCCAACGGTGCCGGGGCAGGTGCGCCAAAAGCCATCAGGGCCGCCACTGCGCCGATGCCCACAATTACTGCCGGCAACTGATTTATTTTCATTTGATTATTGATTGACTTTTTCATCATAAAGAATATACGAGCCTGCCTTGCGGTAAAGTTTGAGCAAGGTGCCAAACTATTAAGCACTGTGCATTCGTAAGCTTTCCAAACCTTTACTCCCTAATGCTCCTAACTACTGCGCTGCTGGGCCTGGCGGCGCTGGCGCCCGCCGACACCATTCCCAAGCGGTTTTCGCTGTTTCCGCTGCCGGTGGTGTATTACACGCCGGAAACCCGGTTTGCTTACGGCGCGGCGGCCACGGCCACCGTCCGGTTTCGGCGCGATGCCGGCTTTGCCGCCGCGCGCCCTTCGCAGATTACGCTTGGCGCGGCGTACACGCAGAACAAACAGTTTGCGGTGTACCTGCCGTTTCAGGTATTCTACAACCACAATAACTACTACGCCAACGGCGAGCTGGGCTACTACCGCTACAATTATTACTTCTATGGCCTGGGCAAAAACGAAGTGCCGCGGGAGCTGTTCGGCGTCACGTTTCCGCGCGTCCGCCTCAACCTCTTCCGCCGCATTGCGCCCCAACTCAAGCAGGGCACGCTGTATGCAGGCCTGCGCTACCAGTACGAAGACTACGACGTGACCTCGGTGGTAGCCGATGGCCTGCTGGCCTCCGGCACCGTGCCGGGGGGGCAACGCAGCCGGCTCACGGGCGGCGGCGTGGGCTTGTTCTTCGACTCGCGCGACAACTTGTTTTACCCCACCAAGGGCGCCGTGGCCGACGTGCGAACAATGATTCGCAACAAGGCCGTGGGCGCTGGCCTGGCCGGGCAAACCACTTATTCCGACCGCTACGTGGCCGACGTATCGTCGTACCACGCCCTGCATGAGAAATTAATTCTGGCCGTGAACTACTACGCGAGTTTCACCGTGGGTACGGCTCCGTTCAACGCCATCTCGCTGCTGGGCGGCACCCGCCGCATGCGGGGCTACTACGAGGGCCGCTACCGCGACCAAAACACCGGCCTGGTGCAAACTGAGTTGCGGGTTGGGGAATACAAACGGCTGGGGGCCGTGGTGTTTGGCGCGGTGGGCGTGCTGGGCGACGGTGAGACGCTCCTGCGCCTCGATGCCCCCAAAATCGCCTATGGCGCGGGCCTGCGCTTCGTTATTAACCGACGCGACCATCTCAACCTGCGGCTCGATTACGGGCTAGCCCGGCAGTCGAGCGGCTTTTACCTCACCATCGGCGAAGCCTTCTAACGAAGCAGGTTAGCAAGTCTGATAAATAACAGGGAATTTGCACCTTTCCGTAACTTCACCCCATGACTCTTAGCGTTATCATTCCGACCTACAATGAGGCCGCTAACATTGCCCGCTTGGTAGCGGACCTGCGCCGCTACGCCCTGGACGGACAGGTTGAAATACTGGTAGTTGATGCCCACAGCCCCGACGACACGGCCGATGCCGCCCGGCAGGCGGGGGCCACCGTGCTGCTGGCTCCCAAGCCCGGCCGGGCCGCCCAAATGAACCACGGCGCCCAGCAGGCTACTGGCGACATTCTCTACTTTGTGCACGCCGACGTGGGCATTCATCCCGACTACGTGGCCACCATTGGGGCGGCGGTAGCGCAGGGGCACGAAGCGGGCTGCTACCGCTTTCGGTTCGATTCCAACCATCCGCTGTTGCGCATCAACAGCTACGGCACCCGGTTCCCGGGCATAATGAGCCGCGGCGGCGACCAGACGCTGTTCGTGACCCAGGCGCTGTTTCAGCGGCTAGGCGGGTTCAACGAGCGGTTTGTTATTATGGAAGACTTCGAAATCATCCTTCGAATTCGGAAGGTGGCCTCGTTCTTTATCGTGCCGCAGGAAGTTCGGGTGTCGGCGCGCAAGTACGAAACCAACAGCTGGCTGCGGGTGCAAATCGCTAACCTGACGGCTTTTTCCCTGTTTTTCCTGAAGGTGCAGCCCACCCGCATTGCCCGCACCTACAAGGCCATGCTCAACTACCGCTGATGCCGCCTACCGTTCTCGTAACCGGCGCCAACGGCTTTTTGGGCCGCCACATCGTGGCCGAGCTCCTTGGGCGGAACTACGGCGTGCGGGCCCTGGTGCGGCCTCAAAACCACGCGGCCGGCTCAGCGCTCCCCCCCCTGCAGCACCTGCCCATCGAGTGCCACGAAGGCGACCTGAGCCAGCCCGCAACATTAGCCGGCGCGGCTGCCGGCTGCACGGCCATTATTCACGCGGCAGCCATGGCCCAGGTCAACCCCGCCCGCAACCCGGCCGTTTGGGCCGCGAACGACACCGGTACCCAAGCCGTGCTCGACCTGGCGCGACAGGCACGCATTGAGCGGTTCGTGTACGTGGGTACGGCCAACGTCTTCGGCTTTGGCACCCAGGCCCAGCCCGGCAACGAAACCCGGCCCTTCGCCGGGGCCCGCTACGGGCTCGATTACATGGACAGCAAACATGCAGCCACCCAACGGGTGCAGCGGGCCGTGGCCGAGTGGCAGCTCCCCGCCGTGCTGGTGCACCCCACCTTTATGCTCGGGCCCGGCGATGCCAAACCTACTTCCAACGCCCTGCTGCTGGAACTGTACCGGGGCCGCCTGCTGGGCTACCCAGCAGGTGGCAAAAACTACGTGCACGTTCGGGATGTTGCCGTGGCTACCGTCAACGCCTTAAATCTAGGACGTGTGGGGGAGTCGTACATTCTGGGCAACCAAAACATGAGCTATCAAGCGGCCTTTTCACTAATGGCCCACATCATGGGCGTGCCGGTGCCGCGCTGGCCCATTCCGGCCGCCGTGGCCCAGGCCTACGGCGCGGCCTGCGACCTTAAATTTCGCTTGAGTGGCCGGCCCGCGCAGCTGAACTCTGCCATGGTGGCTGTGGCGAACGATGGCCATTACTTTAGCGCCCAAAAAGCCATTGCTGAACTTAGTATGCCCCAAACGCCTTTGGAGCAAGCCATCAGGGAAGCGTTCGACTGGTTTAAGAACAACCGCTATGTTTGAATCCAACCCCGTTGCAGGCACCCTACGCACCGCTAGGCCTACCCTCAACCGGGCGCCCTTACCGGCGCGCACCGGTCCGTTTGCGGGCAAGGTGGCCATCGTCACGGGTTCGGAGTCGGGCATCGGCCGGGAAACGGCGCGGGTCCTCTGCGAAAACGGCGCGGCCGTGGTGCTCAACGGCCGCTGCGCCGAGCGCTTGGAGCAAACCCGGCAGCAGTTTGCCGCGGCCGGGCTGGCAGTAGCCAGTTGCCAGGCCGATGTGACGGACTACGCCGACTGCGAGCGACTTGTGAAAACAGCAATTGAAGAGTTCGGCCAGCTCGACATTCTCATCACCAACGCCAGCATTTCGATGCGCGCCTACTTCGCCGACATGCAGCCCGAGGTATTTCGGCAAGTGCTCGACAGCAACGTGTACGGCACCGTGTATCCGCTCAAAGCCGCCCTGCCGCACCTCACCAAAACCAAAGGCAGCGTCACGTTTATTTCCTCGATATCGGCCCTCAACGGCATGCCCAGCGGCTCGGCCTACTGCGCCGGCAAAGCCGCCGTGGCCAACCTGGCCCACACCCTCCGGCTCGAGCTCGACCATACCGGCATTCACTTCGGCGTGGTGCACATTGGCTTCACGCAGAACGATGCCGAAAAACGCGTGCTCGACGCCGAGGGTCAGCCCGTGCCCATAGCACACCGGCCGCCCCGCTGGCAAAAATCGCAGGTGCAGGTAGCCAATATTATTCTGCGCCACATCCGGCGGCGGCGGCAGCGCACGGTGATTTCAGCTCTCGGCCAGCTGATTGTGCTTGTGCATACGTACCTGCCTCGCCTAGGCGATTGGATTGTGCTCACAACAATTCGGCGTCTGCGTCATTTCTACGAATAATCCGATTACCAAACCCGAAGCTTCCCTCATTTTCGTACGTCTTTAATAAATCATCCAATGGCTACTTATTACAACCCCGACGACCTCAAGAAATTTGGCAAAATCGCCGAGTTCCAGCCCGAATTTGCCGAGAAGTTTTTCTCCTACTACGGGGCAGTATTCGCCGAAGGTGCTCTCACAGCGCGCGAAAAGTCGCTTATCGCCCTGGCGGTGTCGCACGCAGTACAGTGCCCCTATTGCATTGATGCCTACACTTCGGACACCCTGGAAAAGGGCTGCACCGAGCCGGAAATGATGGAAGCCGTACACGTAGCCGCTGCCATTCGGGGCGGGGCCACGCTGGTGCACGGCGTGCAGATGATGAATAAAGTCAAAGAGTTATCTATGTAATCGGATTAGGCTGCGGCCTCAGTCGTTATTCATTCCCGTGAAATCAACCAAATCCCTAAAGGCGTCTGGTCACCAACTGGCCGACTCAGCCTTTCAGCTCACGGTCCTCAGCCGCGAAGCAGCCGATACGCTGCACCTGCCGCGGTTTCACGAAAAGCTGCGCGGCGCCGGGCTGTTCCCGTTGCCGTCGGTAGCGCCTGCCATTTTGCAAATCAACGTGGGCAAAATGTGCAACCAGGTGTGCAAGCATTGCCACGTGGATGCCGGGCCCGACCGCAAGGAAATCATGACCCGCGAGACCATGCAGCAGTGCCTGGACGCGCTGGCCAAGAGTGATATCCAAACCGTGGACCTGACCGGCGGCGCGCCCGAGATGAACCCCAACTTCCGGTGGTTTGTGGAGGAAATCAGCAAGCTGGGCCGCAAGGTGCTGGTGCGCTGCAACCTCACCATCATCGTGGCCAACAAGAAGTACCACGACCTGCCCGAGTTCTTTAAGCTGCACGGCGTGGAAGTAGTCAGCTCGCTGCCGTCGTACAGCGCCGACAAAACCGACCGCCAGCGCGGCGACGGCGTGTTTGATGACTCCATCAAGGCCTTGCGGATGCTCAACGCCGTGGGCTACGGCCAGGAGGGCTCCGGGCTGATTTTGAACTTGGTGTATAATCCCAGCGGTGCCTTCATGCCCGGCCCCCAGAAGGGCCTGCAAGACCAGTTCAAGCGGGCGCTAGCTCGTGATTTCAGCATAGTGTTCAATGAGCTTTACGCCATCACCAACATTCCGGTCAGCCGCTTCCTCGACTACCTCATCGAGTCGGGCAACTATGCCGGCTACATGGAAAAGCTGGTGAATGCCTTCAACCCAGTAGCCGCCGCTGGCGTGATGTGCCGCAACACCGTCTCGGTAGGCTGGGACGGCGGTTTGTACGACTGTGACTTCAACCAGATGCTGGATTTGTACGTGGCCAGCCCCGGTAAGCACATTCGGGATTTTGATGCTGAAGCCCTTAGCCGACGGAACATCGTGGTGAACCAGCACTGCTATGGCTGCACTGCCGGCAGTGGCTCAAGCTGCGGCGGGGCGGTGGCATAAGCTTCGAATAGTAGATATTGGCACGGAAGTTTAGGCCCTATCATCACCACGGTCTCGGGCCTGGTGATGATAGGGCCTAGCTTTTTTGCTTCTTCTCGGGTTCGGTCTTGGTGGAGGCCTCCCGCTGCCGCCGTCTCAGGCCTTTCAGCCAAGCGTAAGTAGCTTCCTGGGCTTGCAGTGGTTTCTTCCCGTCTTCGGGCTCGAGATAGTTGTTTTCAAAATCACGGGCCTTCACAGTGTCGTGCCGCTGCAGGTCGAGCAGGAAGCGGACCTCGGCGCGCAAGGCTTCGTCGAGAATGGGGAAGGCCACTTCTACCCGCCGGTCGAGGTTGCGGGTCATCCAGTCGGCGGACGAAACGAAGACTTTTTCTTCGCCGCCGTGGGCAAAAACGTAGACCCGGCTGTGCTCCAGGAAGCGGTCTACGAGGCCGCGCTGGGTGATGTTTTCGCTGAACCCCGCCTGCCCGGGCACTAGGCACCCAATGCCCCGCACAATGAGCTCCACGCGCACACCGGCCGCGCTGGCTTCGTAGAGCTTGGCAATCATGCCGCGGTCTTCCACGGAATTCACCTTGAGGATGATGTAAGCTTCTTCACCTTTTTGGGCCTGCTTGATTTCGAAGTCTATCAGCGCGTTGAGGCCGGGCCGCAGGCCAAAGGGGGCTACCAGTAGGTGCTCCAGCTCGGGAACGGTTTGCTGGTCACGCAGGTAATCGAATACGCCCTCGGCTTCGCGGGTAAGCCGTTCATCGGCCGTGAAAAGGCCGTGGTCGGTGTAGAGCTGGCTGGTGCTTTCGTTGAAGTTGCCAGTGCTGAAGTAGCCGTAGCGGCGCGTGCTTTCATCGTCTTCGCGGCGGGCTATGAGCAGCAGCTTGCTGTGCACCTTCAGCTCGGGAGGGGTGAAAATGACGTTGGCGCCGGCCCGCTGCAGCTTATCCGACCAAAAAAGGTTGGACTCTTCGTCGAACCGGGCTTTCAATTCCACTATGGCCGTCACCTGCTTGCCGTGCTTGGCGGCTTTTAGTAGGGCCTTCACCACTGCGCTTTTGCTGGCTACGCGGTAGAGCGTGATGCTGATGGCCGACACGCGCGGGTCGGTGGCAGCTTCGCGCAGCAGGCGCGTTACGTAATCGAAGGACTGGTAGGGCGGGTGCAGCAGGTGGTCGCGCTGCCCAATAGCGGCCAGCAGGCTGCCCGTGCGCGGCAGCGTGGGGTGCGGAAGGGCCGGCCGGCCGGCGTAGTAAAAGCTGGGCTCGTCGAACTCCGGAAAGCCGAAGAAGTCGCGGAAATTGTGGTAGCGGCTGCCCTCCACCAGCTCTTCATCGGTGATGCCGGTTTTTTGCTTGATGGCCCGCAGCGTTTCCTGAGGCATTTCGGGGTCAAAGAGCAGGCGGGCGGGGAAGCCGGTGGCGCGCTTGCCAAGGCTGCTCCGAATTTTTTCCATTAAGTCGCCCGACACCTCCTCCTCAATATCCAGCTCGGCATCGCGCGAGAGCTTGATGGCGTTGACAGCTATCTGCTCGTAAGCGGGAAAGAGCTCGGCTGCCCCTACTCGGATGACATCGTCGAGAAATAAAACGTAGCGCTCTTCGCCTTCGTCGGGCAGGCGCACAAAACGGCCGCCGTGGCGCTTGGTGGGCAGCTCCATTATCAGCACCCGCTCGTCGGCCAGCTTGGCTTTGGGGTCGCGCGGTTGGCTGAGGAAGAAGGTGAGATAAACCGTTTGGTCCTTGAGAAAGAGGTGGTGCAAGGTTTCGTCGAGCACCACGGGCGAGAGCAGGTCGCGCACCTTGTGCTGGAAGTACTGCTTGGTCCACTCGCGCTGCTTATCCGTCAGCTCTGCCTCGTTCAGCAGGTGAATGTGATTGCGGTGGAGCTCCGGCAGCAACTGCTCCCGAAACGTGACCCCGAACTCTTCCTGCTGCCGGGATACTTCCTCCAGCACCTTGCGCAGCTCCCGCTTGGGCCGCTCGTTGAGCTTGGCCCGGGTTTTCTTCTTGAGCTTCACCAGCCGCCGCAGGGTGGCCACCCGCACTTTAAAAAACTCGTCGAGGTTGCTGCTGAAAATGGCCAGAAACTTTAAGCGCTCCAGCAGTGGCACGGTGGGGCTCTGGGTTTCTTGCAGCACGCGGGCGTTGAAACGGAGCCAGCTTAGGTCGCGGGAAAGGGTTTTCAAAGGGGCAGGTGAGCTCATGAAGCAGAAGTATGATGGCGCCGTGAGGACTTAAGCCTGGCGGCCGGGTTCCTTTACGATTTTGCCAGAAGTAAAGCTACTTCCCGGGTATACCCCAACATTCCTATTTCCTTGGGCCGGGCCGGCTAATCGACGTTTTTGGGCGAATCAAAGAAGTAGAACTCCGCGTTGGCCTTGTCCACTTCCGCCCACTGGCTGCAGGCAAAGTGCAGGCACACCACGGCAGCCGTGGGCATTTCGTTGATAACCGAAGGCGACAAGGCGCTGGCCGTTTCGGTAATGGTGGGGTTGTGGCCTACCAGCAGCACCGAGCCAGCCGTGTCGGGCAGGCCGTGGATGATGGCCAGCAGGTCGTCGACGTCGGCCCCGTAAATGCCTGGCTCAACTATGATTTTGTCGTGCGGGTACTTCATCTCGCGGGCTACCAGCACGGCCGTGCTCATGGCCCGCACGGCGGGCGAGCTCACCACCAAGTCGGGGCAAATGCGGCGTTTGGCCAAGGCTTGGCCCATAACGGGGGCATCGTCGCGGCCACGGTCATTGAGGGGACGTTCCTGGTCGCTAAGCTCATCGAAGCTCCAGCTGGATTTGGCGTGGCGAAGGAGATAGAGGGTTTTCATGGGACGAAGCTAGGGGTGCTTTGCTTACCCCACGCATTAGGAAAAGGTTATGTTAGCCCCTGGGAGGTGTTTCCAGCATACACCCTCAGCTTTCTGGCTCAGGGCAGTACTAAAAACAAAAAGCCCTGGCTTAATAGCCAGGGCTTTTTGTTTTTAGCGGGCTTTGTAACGGCCGCTCATTCTTTTACAAAGCGCTGATGCGTGGTCGAGCTACCATCGCTGATGGTAAGCATATAAATGCCGGACCGCAGTACCGACACGTTCAGCTGACCATCTGCGAAAGACAGGCCCCGCACCTCGCTGCCGCGCAGGTCGTGTACGCTCACCGCGAAGGGCTGCTCGGGGTCGGCGTTGGCCGGGCGGGCGATGCGCAGCACGTTGGTGGCCGGATTTGGGAACAGGGTGTACTGGTCGGCCAAGCCGCCGGTGGTGCTGGTGCGGGCGGCGATGCTGCCGTCGGTGCGGGCGGTGCCTCCGCTCACGCTCACGGTGAAGTCTTCGGTTTCGCCGTAGCTGTAGCTGTTGCAGCTGGTAGTACCCGAGTTGTCGCTCATCACCACGCGCAGGCGGGTGCTGCCGGTTTTGGCAGTGGAAGGCACTGTGAACGTAGCCGAGCGCGTAGACGCCGAGGTGCTGCCAGCAGCGTTCACGATGAGCTCGCCAGCGTCGGTGAATACGCCGTTTTTATTCCAGTCGGCGTAGATTTTAAAGTACTCGGTGTAAGCCGTGCCCGAAAAACCAGCCGAGAAGTAAATGGTGTAGGACGAGCCGGCCGTGACGCTGGCGCTCAGCGCCGTGCCATTGTAGTAGCCCCCGTCGGCGCCCGAACTGCGGTTGATGCCGCCGAGCTGCACCAGGTCAATCCACTCATAGGCCACGCTGCTGCCTTTGCTGGCACAGTACGAGACGGTAGTGCTGGGGGCTGTGCCGCCCGTCGAGGTTTTGAGCGAAGCGCGGGCGCCGCCGTCGGCAAATAGGGCGTTCATGCGGCTGCTTTGGCCGTTCGAGAACATGTACATGCAAGCGTCGTCGGTGTAGTCCATATAGTTCATGAACATGTCGCCGCTGGTGGTGTTGCCGCAGGTGCGGTGTGGGTAAGCCGGGCAGCCGGTGTTGCTGGTTTGGGCTGTCGGCGTATCGGTTACGTAGTCAGTGCCGCAGGAAGCATCGCCCCAGATGTGGCGCAGGTTCAGCCAGTGGCCTACTTCGTGCGTGCCGGTCCGGCCTAGGTTGAAGGGCGCGGTGGCTGAGCCGTTGCGGCCAAAGGCCGACGTGCGGATAACTACGCCGTCGGTAGCAGCCGCGCCGCCCGGAAACTGGGCATAGCCCAGGATGCCCCCGCTTAGGTTGCACACCCATAGGTTGAGGTAGCTACCGGCAGGCCAGGCGTTGAGGCCGCCGGTGGTCGTGCTTTTCATCTTATCGTCGGTGCCCCAGCTGGTGACGGTGGTCGACTTGCGCTGAATGCCCGTGGTGGCGTTGCCGCTAGGGTCGCGCTTGGCCAGCGTGAAGGCAATGCCCACGTCGGCTACGGAGCCTGCGAAGGCCGAAGGCGTCTTGGTCACGTCGGCGTTCAGCTTCTGGAAGTCCTCGTTGAGCACCGCAATCTGAGATTGAATCTGGGCGTCGCTGATGTTCTGGGCCGTGGTGTTGTACAGCACGTGCACCACCACCGGAATGGTAAGCGTGACGGCCGTGCTACGCTGCAGCGGGCCCGCGGGCTGCGCGGCAAATTGCCGGGTTTGCTTCTCGATGTTGGCCAGGCGCTGAGCCATGGCGGGGTCGGCAGCGAGCTGTGCGGCCAGGGCTTCCATGCTGGCGCAGGTGCGCCCCGGCCGGGTATCGGTTAGCCCGGTGATGCCGCCGAGGTTCTGGCGGCTGAGCGGTGCCGGAGCACTTGCTTCATTGGTGGTTGATTTGGCATCCTGAGCCTGGGTAGCGGCCGGAATGCAGGCCAGGCCCAGCAGGCCCAGCGTCAATTTGTACACGTTAAATCTCATGAGAAACTGAAATGATGTGAAATGGTGGAAAGTAAAAACTCAGGAATAGCCCTGATATGAATTTTGAATATACCGCAGTCAAAAGCCATTTACATTGAACATATCACATCCGGCGCGGGGACTAGATGAGAATAATTCAAATATTATCAGAAAAGGAAGAATGGCTAGGACATTTTTTTGTTCTTCGCTGAAGGCAAAAAAAGAGCCGTCCCATAGACGACTCTTTTCTTAACCAAGGCGTGCGCGCAGGCTTTGTGCACTGGCACGCAGTAGCCAGGTGTTGTAGCAGCGGCTATTCTTTTTCGAAGCGCTGGTGGGTTACTTCCGTGCCGTTGGCTATGCGGATGTAGTACAAACCCTTAGGCAGGGAAGCTACCTGCACGTGGCCGTCGCCATCGTAGCGGGCCTGGGTCATTTGCTGCCCACGCAAGTCGTATACGCTGATGGCGTAGTTGCTTCTGGCCTTGCCCTTGATTTCCAGGTTCAGGACGTCAGATGCCGGGTTGGGGTAGAGCGACATGGGCACCACCGCCATTTGGCGCTGGGCCTTAGCCCCGTCCGAAGACTTCAGCAATTCACGGGCGCCGCCCACGGCGAACAGGGCATCCATGCGGCTGCTCTGGCCGGCCGTGAACATGTACATGCACTGGTCGTAGGTATAGTCCATGTAGTTCATGCTCATGTCGCCCTGGTTGTTGCAGGTAATCTTAGGAAAAGTCGGGCAGCCGCCGTTGCTGGTTTGCTGGGTGGGGGTATCGGCCACAAAGTCGTTGCCGCAAGTGGCATCGCCCCAGATGTGGCGCAGGTTCAGCCAATGGCCCACCTCGTGGGTGGCCGTGCGGCCCAGGTTGTAGTTGCTGGCCGTGCCGCCGGGCACCGACGAGTACAGACACACCACGCCATCGGTTGCAGCCGCCCCGCCGGGAAACTGAGCGTAGCCCAGCAAGCCCTGGCCCAGGTTGCAGAGCCAAATGTTCAGGTACTTATCGCGGGGCCAGGCATTGCTACCGCCTTTATTGGTGTACTTAACGAAGTCGTTGCTGCTGAAGGAGCGGGTTTTTGTTTGCACGCGCACCACGCCGTTGGTGACGCCGCCGGAGGGGTTGCGGGTGGCGAGCACAAAGCGCACGTTGGTGGCCGAGGCTACCCCGGCGTACAACGACGGCACGTTGTTGACGTCGCTGTTCATTTTGGCAAAGTCCTCGTTCAGCACCCGTATCTGGTCTTCGACCTGAGCCTGGGGCACGTTCTGGGCGGCGGTGTTATACACCACGTGCACGACCACCGGAATGGTAATGGTAGTGGTGCCGTCGGTGGTAGAGCGCTGCAGCATGGTGGGCTGGGCCAAATAGCGCCGGGTTTGGGCCTCAATGGCTTCCATGCGCTGGGCGCGGGCGGGGTCGGCGGCCAGCTGGCTCTCAAAAACTTCCATTGTGGCACAAGCGCGCCCTGGCGTGGCCTGCTGCACCGGAGACTGGTCGGGCGCTTTGCGCATTTGCGCGTCCTGCGCAAACAAAGAGGCAGCACTGCCCAGTAGGGCCAGCGCGGAGAGGTATACCTTCTTCATGTAGTAGTTTGGAAATAGAGTGTGGAAAAGGTGAAAAACGAATGAAATGCGGCGGAAATCCGAGTATCAACTCAGAGCAATAAACGGGTTCAACGTTGCCATATAATTAAGGTTATGGTTGTTTTTGGCTTAAAAAATGAAATAATGTTTGTCAAAATTGAATTCACTGATAAAAAACCCGATTTGACTAACACCGGCTGGGTTATAACGGAAATCAGTGTTTAACAGAAAGCCAAAATTTTGCACATACCCAAGGAACTAACTGGTAGCGTGTAAAATAAAAAGCGTCAGTCAATTCTTCGAAGTCAACTCTGGAGTTGACTTCGAAGAATTGACTGACGCATTGGTTATACCTACTAAGTACGCTGCGGTTTATCCGCTAAAAGAGGAAGTCGAAGCCAAGGAAGAGTAGCCGCTCCTCCCCTTTTGAATACGTGACATTGATAACGGCCTGCTTGAGTATGTCGACGTAGACGCCCCCACCGAAACCGGTGTGCAGTGCGCCTAAGCCGGTGCGCACGTCGTTATCGGAATACACCCGGCCGGCATCGGCCAGGCCCAGCACACCCAACTTACCCGGAAACAGGTAGGCATTGAACGAGAGCAGCTGGATGCGCGCCTCAAAGTTACCGTAGAGGCTGCCGCGGCCAGCGTAGCGCGTGCGGCGGTAGCCGCGCAGGTTGGTGGTCCCGCCAAGGGTATTGGCTTGGTAGAAGCGGTAGTCGCCGATATTACGGGTCACGCCCAGGCGGCCGGCGTACGTGATGTGAACGGGGAAGTTGGGCGTGAGGTAGGCTCGGATTTCCGAAGTCAGGCGGCCAAAGCGCAGCCGCTCGTCGTTGAGTTGAAAGTTGTATTGCGCCTCGTTGTACCAACGGATGCCGATGCGCGGGTTTTTGGGCGAAGAGCTGGCGTCGAGGTTGAAGTACAGCAGGCCGCCGAGGTAGTGGTTGGGCCGAAAATCGGAGGCCCGAATACCAAAGCGGCGGTTCTCGTAAGTGACTTCATCGTTGGCGTTGGTGAGGCTGTCGCGGATAACCGAGCCGATGGGCTCCTTCTCTACCTCAAACCGGTCGTACTGCGGGCCATAGCCCATGGTGAGGAAGCTGAACAACTTGCGCTCCAGCGTGGGGGCAATGGTGAGGCGCTCAAAACGCACGCGGTACGCCGAGTTCACGGTGCGCACCGTTACCCGGTCGCGGTTGGCATCGGGCGAGGCAAAGTTTTGGGTGTTGTTGCCGATGCCAAAGAAGTTGTACAGCAGCTGCGGGCCATAGTACTGGGCCGCCACGCGCAGGTCGTGCTTGCCAAACACCCGCGTGAACTGCCCCGTGTAGCGCAGGTTATACGCTTCGCGGGCCGGGGCGAAGTTGGCCACCAGGGTTTGCTCCGAGGCAAAGGGCTCGCGGCGGAAGCCGTAGCGGCGATGCGTGATGCCGCCGCCCAGCAGAATACCGTCGTCGATGTTGAAGCCGAAGAACAGGGCCGGACCGGTGTAGTTGAGGCGGTAGTCTTTGAGGTCGAAGCGCTTGGGGTGGTCGTAGCGGCTCACGTCGACACCCGGCTCCAGATGCAGGCGCGCATCCTTGCCCACGTTGATGACGTTGCCGGTGTCCCCATCGTACACCTGAATTTTGTGGCGGAAGCCGCCCACGTTGCTCACGTCCGTAATCGTGTCGCGGTCAGTGCCGCCTATTAGGCGCATTTCAATGCCCTTTTTGGCCTGGCCCTTCACCTCGTATACGTCGGCACCGCTGATGCCATAGAGGCGCAGCTCTCTGGTAACGTCGTACTCTAACTCGCGTTCAAAGAGGGTTTTGCTGAGCTTGCCCTCCTTCGTGATTTTGCGCACCTGCACGCGGCTGTTGCCGTTGGGCAGGCGCTCCACTACAAACCTCTCGTTCTTCTGGCTGCCGCGCACTTCCACAATTTCCGAGAGCAGATTGGAATACTTGGCGGCCAGGTCGGGCAGCAGTTCGCGGCGGCTTTTGAGCTTGGCAATGATTTCGGGGGCGTGCAGGTTGTAAATCTCTTTGGACCAACGCTCCCGAAACGCCTTCTCGATGATTTCATCGGTCAGGTGCTCCTTCATGTAGGTGGCTTGGGCCACCCACTGCTCGCGGGTCACGCCGCTCAGGAAAGTGCGGTCGTTGGCAAGGGCGGTTTGGTTCAGGCCCTTGTAGTCGGCATAGTCGTAGCCAAAGTTCTGGAAATTGCGAATCGCAAACTTGCGGCTCACGAGATAGGGCAGCAGGCCATCGCCCTTAAAGAAAACGATGTCGCGGTCTTCGGGCACGGCCGTGAACGTGCGGTCGCCGTCCTTGCTCTTCACCTCGGCCCAGCGCCACTGGTCTTCATGCCGGTCCCAGTCGCCCACCCACATATCGAAAAGGCGCGTGCGGGCGAAGGCCACCGCGTCAATCTTGTTGTCGTTGTCTTCGAGTACGCGCTCGAGCAGGCGCTCGGTGCCCACCAAATTTTTGGCGTAGCTCAGGCTGGCAACGTTGCTTTGGTCGTCTTTGGCGTCTTCCTCCAGGGCCGCGGGCCGGTTGGCAAAGGTGCTGTAGTACTGGCCCAGCAGGGGGTCTTGCGGAATATAGACGGGCTCGGGGTTAGTATGCAGAATGCCGGCGGCGGTGCCTAGCGGCGGCAGCACAAACGAGCCATAAGGGTGCTGCGCTGAAATCTGGTCCTGCAGCACGTCTTTTGCCAAGCCGTTGCGCAGGCTCTCGGGCAGCACGGCGGCGGGGTCTTTGTCAATGCCGCGTAGCGAGAAGTTGTGGCCGGCTTCGTTGCGCAGCTTCAGCGAAGCCGTTTGCTTGCCGCCGCCGGTTTTGTAAGGCACCAACCCGCCTTTGGCCGTAGCCAGGTCCAGCACGGGCAGCTTTACGGGCGTGGCCCACTCCTGTCGGTAGTGCTTGCCCAGCAGCCAATTGTGCACGCGGCCGTGCTGGTTGTAGGCCGGGTTTATGGCCACCGTCACGGTGCTGTCGCGGAAATCGGGCCGAGCCAGGGGCAAGGGCTGCACCACTACGTCCTGGTCGTCTTTTTTCTTTTGTTTGTCCTCGGGAGTTACGGGGGGCGCCGGGGTGGTGGCCACGTCGGTCGTGGTTTTGGCATAGAGCGGGGTCCGGAACACCACGCGGGCCTTGTCCCCGTTGCCTTCAGGCACGAAGTATTCGGTCCAGACCTGCCCGTCGTCGTAGTAGTTCACGCGGGCAAATCCCTTCTCCTTGTCCGAGAAAATGGCCCCGCCGTCTTTGCCGGGCTTAACGTGCTGGGTTTTGCAGCCCGAGCCGCTCACAATACAGTGCGTGTCGCCCTCCTTAAAGTACTGCAGGTTGTGCTCGTGGCCGGCAGCGTAGATTATGTTCGGGTATTTGTTGAAGATGTTCATCAGCCCTTCCTTATAAGCCTGGTAGGAAGGGTGGGCAATGTCCTGGCTGATGCCGCCGTACTTGCGGGCAAACGGGTAGATGGAGCCGATGATGGGCAGCGGCAAAAATGCGTACTTCCGCACAATGCTGAGTGGAAAAATATGGTCGGCCAGCGTAAAATAGCCACCGTGCACGCCGTCGCTGAACAAGGGGTGGTGCCCCACCACCATGATATTCTTGTCTTTGTTGCGGGCGATGATGTCTTCGAGCTGGGCCATGAAATCGGTTTCATCGTCGACTCCGCAGCCTCCGTCCGAGCCGTAGGGCCGCTCGTTCTGTTGGGTCAGAAACCACTGCGAGTTGATGGTAATGAGCACCAAGTCGTCCTGCAGCCGGATTTCGTAGGGGCCGGGGCAACCGTTGGCCGGCGTGATGAAGTCGCCGGTGTAGGAAAAAGCGGCCGAGTCGCTGGCCATGTAGGTTTCGGCGTAGCGCTGCTCACGTATCACCTGCTCCAGGCCCCCTTTCAGGCCCTGCTTCCAGTCGTGGTTGCCCGGAATCATGTACTTCTCGCCCTGGTAGCCGCGCAACACGTCAATCTGGTCGCGCAGGCGGCGCTCCGACTCCTTGCGGTCATAGGCGCCCTCCTCGGGCATGCCGTACTCGTAAATATTGTCGCCCAAGTAAATAGTGGTGCTCTTGGCCCCCGCTGCCATAATCTGCTTGCGCATAAAATTCAGCGACGGCTCGCCGCCTTTGGCCGCATCAATGGGCTTGCCGACGTCGCCAATTAAAAACACCGAATACCGGATGCGCGAACTGTCGGGCGGCAGGGTCTTTTCCCAGCCAACGCCTCCGCGGCGGTAATTGGGGCGGGAGTATTTAGGGTTTTGGTCTGATTCGCCCTGGGCCAGGGTACTCAATGGGAACGCCAAAACCGCGCAAAGCGTTAGCAGCGCGGGTCGAAAGCGAAAAAATAAGGGCATAAAGCTAAAAATGGATGGGGCACCGAAGCCCTAACGCGGGTACTGAAGTAAACGTACGACCGGCGCGGGAATGACCTGCTTAGGCCCGTTACGCAAAGCACCGCGGTGCGGTTAGGCTTGTGTTTTTTAACTTCTGTTCAACGCTTCGCGTTCAATGCTGGCAAGCCCGCCGGATGAATCGGCCGTAGCTTAGCCTGTCATGGAAGAACTTACCCCCGATACGGTCGACACCGCCCCCCCTGCTGCACCGGGCACGCCGACCGATTCTCTTGAAAAGGACACTCCCCCTGCTCCCGCAGCCCTGCCCATCGATGCCGCTGAGAAGGCCCCTAAAGCCAAAGTATCCGCGCTGGTAAAGGAGGCTCAGGCCTACGTAACCGAGCTTTTTGGCAAGGAATTGCCCGCCAAGCTTACCTACCACGCGCTGCGCCACACCGAGGTAGTAGCCAAAGAATGCCGTGCGCTGGCGCAGGCCGCCAACCTCAGCCCCGACGATACCGAGGCCCTGCTGCTGGCAGCATGGTTTCACGACACCGGCTACCTCGATGTATACGACGGCCACGAATTCCGCAGCATGGAACGCGCCCGCGCCTGGCTAACCGAGCGCGGCGTCGATGCCGGACGCATCCAGCTTGTGCAGGAACTCATTAAGGCCACGCACCGCGACTCCGCGTCTGAAACCGAGCTCCAGAAAATGCTCACTGATGCCGACATGAGCAACCTGGCGCGCGAAGACTTCCGCTCCAACGCCGAGCTGCTGCGCACCGAATGGGAGCTGGTGCTGGGCAAAACCTACTCCAACCCTGAATGGGCCGAGCTGCAGCTCAACTTCATGCTCGAGCATAAGTACGAGTCGGAAGCCGGCAAGGACCGCTACGAAAAGCCCTTCAAGGTGAACATTGCCGAGCAGCGCGAGCAGTTGAAGAAAACCGAGAAAAAAAAGAAAAAGAAGTCAAAGGAGCTAAGCGAAACCTTCGCCGACCCCAAGCGCGGCGTGGAAACCATGTTCCGCACCATGTACAACAACCACATCAAGCTTTCTGACATGGCCGACAAAAAGGCCGGCATGATGATTCAGCTTAATGCGGTGCTGCTGTCGGTTATCATCACCTACCTGGGTGCCAAGAGCTCGGCCCTGGGCCCGGCCTTTACCCGCAACCCGGTGCTGGCCGTTCCCATGAGCATCCTGCTGCTCACGTCGCTGGCCTCGGTGGTCACGGCCATTCTCTCGGCCCAACCCGACGTCACGAGCTTTAAGTGGCTTAAGAAAAGCCCCGAAATTGCCACCAACCGCCGCGTGAACCTGCTCTTTTTCGGCAACTTCACCAAGCTCAGCCTCGACAATTTCCAGTCCGGTATTCGCGAGCTCATGCAACAGAAGGAAGGCCTCTACACCAACATGGTGACCGACGTGTACTACCTCGGCGAAGTGCTCTCGCGCAAGTACGGCCTGTTGCGCACCAGCTATTCGGTATTCATGGTCGGGCTCATCCTCACGGTACTGTCGTTTATTATTGTACTGCTCTACAAGTCGTAAGGCTTAGCACCACCGAAGCAAGGCCGTGCTCGCGGGTGTTCGTCTCAGCGGGCTGCTCGCGTTTCGGTAGCCCAGGGCCACCACCTTCACCCGGTACTGTCCCGGCAGCACGGCACGCGTTCCAGCACAAATTTCCTCAGGGCATCGGTGTCCGTGCCCTGCGCTACCACTGCCGAGTCGGGGCTGCTCACTAGCACTATGTTCGCAAATTCAACGGGCCGCCGCTGCTCATCCAGCACTTGGCCGGTAAGGTGAGCGCCCGGCAATATCTGGGCCGGGGCAGAGGATGCCAGCAGGCAAAACACCAGCAAGTAGAGTTGCCGCATCGGGGTAGCTGCAGAAAAAAAGAAATTGAACGACCTGTTGTGCAGCGGGTACCAGCTATTTGTTTATTCGTTACAGGGACCATTCACTTTTTATAGGTAAACAAAAGACGTGTTACTGCTCAGGCCGCGAGCAGTTGGCGGCACCCAACTCGGTATGGCGCATCGCAAGCAGGCGCTTGCCTCACCTGCCCGATACCTTACCTTTGCATGACTTACCCGTTCTGGCTGCGTAGTTCAACGGATAGAATAGGCGTTTCCTAAACGCTTGATATGGGTTCGATTCCCGTCGCGGCCACTAAAAAAGGCTGCTTCCTTGAGGAAGCAGCCTTTTTTAGTGGCCTGCCCACCACGCCGCCTGCAACTGCACCGGTCAGCCCTGAAGAACGTAAGCCCTGGTCTGCAGCATTGTCCCCTCCCCCTCCGAGGCCTCAGCGGCAACCACGACTGCGGGCAAAAGATGCCTGGTGCCTCTTCTCTCAGCCCTCGGCTCTGTACACCTTTCTGGCAGGCTAAACGGCTTCATACAGTCTTCAGTCCAGCGTTCGCACCTCCACCAATAAGTTGTCCAATGCTGTGCTCGCGAGGCCTTGTAGCAGGTATTGGGTCACAGCCCGCTTCTTCGCGGCTTTAGAGCAGTAGGCCATATTCTGGCGCTTCAGGATTCCAGTAAGCGAGAAGTACTGGTCGGTGCAGCAGCAAAGGACGTCTCAGCTTTATAGCCCCTACAACCCATTATTTCTGATTCGGCCTTGTTGTACTATAATAACCTAATCTTGAAGTATATTTGGCAGCATTGCTCTATAATGCTTTATTAAATAAAAAAAATTATTCTAAGCATGTAGTCATACTAAATTCTTGCGGATGCGCTTCCTACAGTAGGAATGTGCTGCTAATGAAACAAAGTGATACACCTCCCTCCTCAAGCTAGGAAGTATTAAAAACCAACGCGTGGCGTATGAAAATAAACTTTTACTCACGCATTGTCCTGCTACTTGGTTTGCTAGCAGGCGTTGTCCCACGCGCCTCCGCTCAACGAACTCAAATCAGGGGGTTCGTCGACGCCCTGACCTACTACCAAAACGGCAAAGTAAACTTTGGCCTTGGCGAGCAGGACTTGTTCATTACCTCCGAGATAACGGAGCGCCTGTCCTTCCTCGGGGAAACCGTGTTCAGGTTCTCGCTCGCTTCGCCCACTAATTTTAACATCAGCGTCGAGCGCATAATTCTGAAATATAATTACGCGGGCAACCACAGCGTCTTGCTCGGCAAGCACCACACGCCCATTAACTACTGGAACGACACCTATCACCACGGCCGGGTATTTTTTCCCACCATCGACCGGCCCCTGCTGTTCGCGCAGGGCATTATTCCGATCCACACCACGGGCGTGAGCTTGCAGGGGCAAAACCTGGGCGGCATCCGCTTCGGCTACGATGCCATGGTGGGCAACGGCATCGGGTCGGGCGATGTGGCGGATAACAACCCGGTAAAGTCCGTGACGCTGGCCGTGCACATCAAGCCCACCGACGGCATGCGGCTAGGCGCCTCCCTGTACCACGATGCCATCTCGAAAGGCAGCACCATGCACAACCACTCGGGCGGTGGAGGGGTAAGGCCAGTGGCTCTCACCCGAATAAATCAGGACATCGTGACGGGCTCCATTTCCTACAATGATTCGATTTCCTCCAAGAAATTTGAATTATTGGCCGAAAGCAGCATAGTCTCCAGCCAGTCCGACAGCCTGGGCATGCAGCGCGCCGTGGCTACTTATGTCTATGCCGGCCTGCGCCTGACCGAAAAATTCATTCCCTATGTCCGCTTCGACGACATTCGGTTTACCAGCAACCGGGAAGTGTACTTTCTCTCCGGCAACACTCAATCCTTTGTAGCTGGCCTGCGCTATGAGTTAAGTTATCTGGCTGTTCTCAAGCTCGAATACCAACACGTCACCAGCCCCTTGCACACCACCCCCGACAAGGTCACTTTCCAGGTTGCCGTTGGCTTTTAATTCGTTCTGTATGGCTTGGGTGTATCGATTTACGTTCTGTTTGCTGCTTATCATTGTGCATGGCCGCGCGCCGGCGCGCGCGCAGGACCTCAACCTCGTGGTAATTGGCAATGGCAAAGGGGTGCCGCCCGAGATGAAACTGGCACAGCTGAGGTCGACCATGAAGGGGGAAAAGCTCCGCTGGCCCGATGGCAGCAAAGTGGTAATAGCCCTCCTGAAAACCACCACGCCCATCGGCCAGAACACCAGCCGTAAAATCTATAACATGAGCGCCAACGAGCTGAACAAGTACTGGCTGGCGCTGGTGTTCCAAGGCAAAGCGGATGCGCCCAACTTCTTCAACTCCGAAGCCGAGCTAACGGAGTTTGTTGCCCAAACACCGGGGCCATCGGCGTAGTGAACCAACCCGCACCGGGCAGTAAAACCATCACTATTGACGGGAAAAAGTTTTTATAAGGACAGCCCCTATTCGGCCTGCTACCCAAAGGCCCGCCTGGTATGGTAAACAACTCACGTCTTTCGGCCATCATGAACGTTGTCCGTCGCATGCGCCTCACGGTCAAGACTAAAATCTGGTTGGCGGTGACGAGCATTGTCCTGCTGTTTTCCTTCTTCGTCCTTTTCTACCTGCCCGTCATTCAGGAGCGCAGCCTGCTGAACAACTTCAACAAGGACGTGCAAAACCACGCCAACACGGTGGCGCTGGGGGTGAAAATTGCCATGACTGAACAAAATTTCCAGGGCGTGCAAACGGCCATGGACTTCGTGAAGAAGGACCCCCTCCTGCAATTTGTGAGCTTGCTCCACACCGATACTGTTTGGAACGCCAACCACACCAAGTACCGCATCAACCGGACAGTTTTCAAGACCTACCCCGAGCAAAAGAAGGTAAACGTTGACGCCACGTCCAGTGACTCCTCGGTGGTCAAACGGACCAGTTTCAGCACGCCCATGATGACTGGTGAAATCATGCTATCGTTCTCCACCCGGGAAATTGTGCAGAGCAAACGGCAGATTCGAATCACCTCGCTGTTCTTTAGCTTCCTGGTGTTCAGCATCGGCATCGGAATTGGCTTTGGCTTGGCCAAAAGCATATCGGTGCCGGTTCTGAAGCTCCGGGATGCCGCCACCAAAGTGGGGCGGGGCGACCTTACCCAGCGCGTGCAAAGCAATTCGCGCGATGAAATTGGGGAGTTGGGCACGGCGTTCAACAAAATGGTGACCGACCTCTCAACGACGCGCTAGGAACTCGACGCCCGCACCAGCGAATTACTGGTCGAGCAGCGAAAGTCTGACGACTTATTGGAAGGACTAAAGCGCACGCTGGCCGACCTGCGCGAAACCCAGGAACAGCTAATCCGGCAGGAAAAACTGGCCTCGATTGGCCAGCTCACCAAGGGGCTGGTAGACCGGCTGCTCAATCCGCTGAGCTATATCAACAACTTTTCCGACATCTCGCTGGAGCTTTTGGCCGAATGCCAGGAGTTGCTTCCCTCGGAAGTTTACGCCGACGAATCCATTCAGACGGAACTGGTGCCCCTGCTCGCGATGATTGAAACCAACGCCGGCAAAATCAAAGACCACGGCGCTAGCCTCACCCGGATAGTGCGCAGCATGGACAAGCTCCTGCAAGTAAAGTCGAATGAGTTCGTCGAAGTCGACCTCAATTCATTCATTGACGAACAGCTGGTGGCGTACAGAAACGAGTTAGATGAAACACACCACCATGTTGGCCTAGAGCTGATTAATGGTACCAACCCAGAAAATATCTCTGTTAGAATAGTGCCTACCGAGATGAGTACGGTCGTGTTTAGCCTGCTCAATAACGCGATGTACGCCGTGCTTGAAAAATCCTTACGGCACCCCGATTTTCAGCCCCAGCTTACTGTCGCTACAATCTTTCGGGAAGACGGAGTAGAAATTCAGGTTCGTGACAATGGAGCGGGCATTTCTGCCGTTGAAAAAGAGCAGTTGTTTTCTCCCTTTTTCACCACAAAGCCTACTTCTAAAGGCACGGGCCTGGGCCTGTTTATCAGCCAGGATATTGTCAGGACTCACAAAGGTCACATCACCGTGGAGACTTGCCAGGACGTGTGTACCACGTTCACCATCAACTTGCCCACCGCAGCGACCGTGTCCGTGGGTTGATTACGCACGCCGTGCCAGCACAATACGCAGAGTGCGTTGCTCAGTAGCCTAGGTGCGGAAAAACGCCATACCTAAACGTGCCCGATGGCCACGCCTTCGGCTCAGGGCCCTGACCGGAATTAACATTTTAGTTCTGCGGCACATGGCCAGCTGAGCTCCAGCGCCATGCATTGTGCTCTTCAATATGAGATGAAGCGCTTTGTAAAGTTTATCTCATTTTCCCGCTGCCTACTAACCCTCCCGAATCATCGCTCAACAGCAGTGCCCTCATTGCAGGCACTCCATTGCAAGATTATTCGCACGCATATTCTTAGTAAAATATAATTTTGCTCTGCTTTGATACCTGCAAATACTAGGAAGTGGCCCCAAATATGTTTAAGTATTTCACGGCAACACGCAATCTTGAACATAGCTAATTTTGCTTATTCAAGGCTCTTTACGCTATAAATCTCTACGTATTTATTCTAAAGGCATTCGTCTAGTCCACCTCTACGTTCGACGATTACTTTAGTTGGTTCATCCAAAAAAATTACAGTTTCCGCTTTAGTATCAATTTCGTTAGCGTACCTTTAAATATGGAAACGAAGCCGCACTACGGCTTGCTATTCTATCTATCCTTTTTTCACATCCCACCGTGTCAATCGAACTAGTACTGGCGGCCCCATTGGGCTCCATTGCCCTCGGCATTTCGCCTGAGGTTGCCCCATCTCCCGCCCGCCGCACCTACGACCGCGTGGTGCTGCCCGGCGACTTCCCCGACCCCACCGTCACCAAAATTGGCGACACCTATTATGCTAGTGCTACCTCGGCCGAGTGGGGCGCCGTGTTCCCGATATTCAGCTCCCATAATCTGCTCGACTGGGAATTAATATCCCACGTTTTCCCCAGCAAAGTGCCGGATTGGGCCAGCTCCAACTTCTGGGCGCCCGAATTTCACTACGAAAACGGCCGCACCTACATGTACTACACTGCCCGTAAGAAAGGTGGCATGCTGTGCGTAGCCGTGGCCAGCGCCGACCACCCTGAAGGTCCTTACACTGACCACGGCCCACTGGTAGGCCAGGAGGCTGGCTCCATCGATGGCTTTGCCATGCCCGATGAAAACGGCGACCTCTACCTCATCTGGAAAGAAGACGGCAACTCCTGTCACCAAGACACGCCCATCTGGGCTCAGCGCCTCAACGACGACCGCACCGCTCTCATCGGCGAAGCCACCGAGCTGTTTGGCAACGACGTGAAGTGGGAAGGCCCCCTGGTGGAGGGCTCGGCCCTAGTGCACCACAACGGCTACTTCTACATGTTTTACGCCGGCAACAGCTGCTGCGGCAAGAGCTGCAACTACGCGACCGGTGTGGCCCGCTCGAAGGCCTTACTGGGCCCGTGGGAGAAGTACGACCAGAACCCCATCCTCGACCGCAACACTACCTGGAAATGCCCCGGCCACGGCACCGTTACCCAAATGGACGGCCGCTGGTTTCTGCTCCATCACGCCTACCTCGCCGAGAGCCACGAGTTTGTAGGCCGCCAAGGCTTGCTGAGCGAATTCACTTGGAACGAAGAAGGCTGGCCCGAGTTTGAGCGCCGCAGCCCCCAGGCCGCTCCGCTCACCGATGTGACCCGCCTCAACGTCGCGGAAGAGTTTGAGGGCGACCAGTTGGGCCTGGAATGGCAGTGGCCCATTGGGCAGCAGCCCAAAACCACCGTCCGCGACGGCCAACTGCGCTTGGGAGCCAGCCCCTCGCGCCTCGGTGCCATGGTAGCCCGGCGCTCCAATGTTGCCACCTACAAGGCAGCCACTACCTTGGATTTCGCTAGTCTTCCCGAGGACACTTTTGCGGGCTTGGCCGCCATCGGCGACCCCTACAATGCCTTGGCCATCATGGCCGGCAACGGGCAAGTGCAAATCTGGCACCTGAAGAGCGGCAAGCAGCAGTCGCTGGTGCAGGTGTTCATCGACCCTTGCGATACCATCACCCTCCGCCTGGAAGTGTGGGGCGGCCAGCGCTACCGTTTCGCCTACAGCACCGATGGTGCCTCTTGGCAGCCTCTGCCCACCGAAAGCTTCAGTCTCAATGGCACGTACCTGCCGCCCTGGGACCGCGGCGTGCGCGTGGGCCTGGTGGCTCAGGGCGAAGAAGGCAACACTGCTGTTTTCAACAACTTCATAGTTCGCAACAAGCGCTAGCTGTTGGCACCTAATTGACAAAGGCAGGTCACCCGAGGGGGAGACCTGCCTTTTTTGTGTGAGACAACCTCAACGAAGGAAGCAACTACGAGCCTTTCGAAGATCAGTTTATAATAGCAAGACACGCAGGCGCCATTTCTCGCTCTGAGCTGTTCTATTGAGCAGTTGTGAAGCCGTAGCGCGACCGTGCCCGGCAGCCCTTAAAAACAGCAAGGCCTGACACTGGTAGTGTCAGGCCTTGCTGTTTTGGCTTTTCAGCTGGCGACGCGGCTAGCGGCGACGCTTACTCTTGCTTTTAGAGGCTGACTTCGAAGGCGTGCTTTTCTTCGAGGCGCTGCTTTTGGAAGAGCCTCTTTTTGCGCTCGACTTTTTAGCTGAGGCGCTGCTCTTCTTGGAGTTACTTTTCGCAGCGCTGTCTTTTCTGGAAGTGCTCTTCTTGGCGCTGTGCTTGGACTCGCTGCTTTTGCTTGATTTGGACTTGCTGGCCGCCGACTTGTTTTTGGTCTTCGACTTGCTGCTGTGCGACTCGGACTTGCTATGTCTTTTTGATTTTGAGCTCTTGCTGCTATGCGAGGAATGGCGGCGAGCTGCCCGGCGGGCTTCAGCACGTGCTTCGGCCCGGGCCTCGGCGCGGGCTTCTTCGCGGCGGGCAGCAAGGCGAGCCGTGTTGCGGGCTTCGTAGCTGCGGGTGGTGCGCGCAGGGACCGAACTGGCTTCCTCGGCCGACTCGCTGTAGCGAGCGGTGGCGTCCGATTCTGGGGAGGCAGTGCTCTCCTCAGCGTTGGCCTTGGCGGCTTCTACTGCCAACATCTTTTTGCGGCGTACGGGCATCAGGAAATCCCGTTCAGCACGCTCGCGCACGCTCAGGTTTTCTTCTCCTGGCAGCTTCGTAACAGGGGTTTGCTTCTCGCTTTGAGCTTGGGCACTGCTCCAGGTCAGGAACAGCGAAAAAAGGACAAATAGATGCTTCATAGATGATTAAAATAAACCCGACGTAAGACAAAACTACAGCCCCCCCTGTTTAAATCCAAGGCCGTGACCGTTTTAGAGGGTCAGAAGGGCCTTGAGACCGTCCAACAGCATATTTTACTTGTTGACCACCTCACGGAGCCATCCTCAACCGTAAACCCTTCGAATGGGCCCGAAACTCGGGAGCATACAGGCACTGAACTTCGCTTAAGCCACCCGAAAAATCGCCGGCTTGGGCAGCGCGCAAACGGTACTCAAACACGTGCGTGCCGCGGGGTACGGCCCCCAAAAAGAAGTTGGTAGCCGCGTCGCGCGGCGACTCATAATAGCTTAATCCGTTCTGGTAGCGGTAGCCGCTGGTTTGGGCAATGGGCTCGAGTCCGGCGGCGCGCTGGTCTTTCAAATGCACATACTCGAGGGCCCGGTCGGTGCGCAGCACCAGGCGCACCACCAGGGCCTCCCCTACCTTGAGCGGCGTGGCTGCAGTCACCTTTTCCAATACCGGGCCGCCGGCCGTGCGCGTTTCGCGGTAGAGCTGGCGCTCCAGGCTGAGGGGCGTAGCGGCGGGCGTCAGCTTATCCAACTCCTCAAAGTACTGCCAATAGAGGGCGCCCCAGGCCACGCCGGCATCAGGCTTGGTGATAGACACCCGGCCCTGGGCCGGCAGGACCTCCGCCGCCAGCCAGCTGGTTTTGAAATAGCCGGTGCCGGCCTGGGCCGCCTCGGGCTTCACGGGCTGGCCACCCACGGCCACTAGCAGCGGCTGGGTGGGCACTAGCCAGTCGGAACTGCGCAGCAACAGGGCGTAGCAGGCATCGGCGGTGGCGCGGGTGCTTTCCCAGTGGTGGGTGTGCTTTTGAGTAAGCAGCCAGAGTTTCATCTCATCCACTGCTTTCCGGTCATTATTAATCTCATCGAAGGCTTCGATGAGCGTGGCCTGGGTTTCGGTGGGGGCCTCGCGCCAGTAGTAGCCGCCGCGCACTTCCTTCCAATACATGCCCAGTTCAGAGGAATGAAGCGCATTTTCGGACAAGCCGGTCATTATCAAAGCAGCCACATTCTTATCAACGCCCCCAACCCGCTCGTAATACCTGCTTAGTACGAGGGCGGCTTGGGCCTGCAAGTAGCGTGTCTGACCAGGCCAATACTTGGCGACCTGCCCCCGGTAGTAGGTATGGGCCGTTTTTGAAGTTGGAGCCTCGGCCAGATGCGGCCAGAAGCTGCGGGCGTACAGCGCCTGGATGTGCAGGTCGTGGAGGTTGTTATCGGCTAGTTTCACATTTTTCTGTTTTTGCAGCGTGGCGTAGTCGCTGGCCAGGCTGCTATCCAGGTATTGCAGTGCCTCTTGCAATACCTGGCGGCCCACCGGGTCAGCACTGGCATTGAAGGCCCCTAGTTTTTTCAACTTCCCAAACCCCGCCACAATGAGCTGGGTGATGTACCGGTCTTCGGGCATCTTCTCAAACCAGGGAAAACCGCCGCCGGCCAGCTGCATACTTTGCAGCTTAAGCAGGGCGCGATTGATTTCGCCCTGCATGCGGGTGGCGTCGAATAGCTCGGTGAGGCGGGCCAGACGCTCGGTTTCGCCCTGGGCGTCGCGCACCCAAGGCGTTTCCTGCAGCAGAAGGTTTTTCAAGTCCTCGTTTTGGGCCAGTTTGCTGGCGAGGTTCTTTTTCTGAGCCGCCGTCCCGCTTTGGGCCTGGCGCGCCCACTCGGCCAGCATAGTTTTGAAGCGGGGGTTGGACTTCAGAATTTGGGCCGCGAGCAGGTTGGCGTAGAGGCGGCTGAAGATTTGCTCGGAGCACTCGTAGGGGTACTCCATGAGGTAGGGCAGGCTTTGCACGGCGTACCAGGCAGGGTTGGCCGTAATCTCCAGGGTAAGAGAATGGTTGCGGCGCGTGGCGCTGCTGGTGAGCTTGCTTAGCTCGAAGGTGCGGGCGCCAGGGCCCACGATGGGCAGCGGCAGGCGCTCGGTGACGAGGACGCGGTTGGGTAGCACAGCCAGGGTGTTTTCCTCGCCGTCAGAATAATCTGCGCCGTCTACGCGGAGTGTATAATCAAGCTTGGCTTTCCTTCTTCGTGGCTTCTTAATTGCTCGCTGCTCATTATTGATTGATGAATTGGCCTCTGCAACCACTCGGTAGGTCACTGCTGCCGGCGCAAAGTCAGTAGGCAAGCTGATTTCCCAGCCTAGCGCGGCGCTTTGGTTGGCGGCGGCCACGGCGGGCTGCTGGGCATTGCCTTTTAGCAACTGGCTGGTGATGTCCTGCCCGGTGGCGGCGTCGAGCAGGAAAAGCTGCGCCGTACCACTCACCTTTTGGGTGGTCAGGTTCGAAAATTTGGCGGAGAAAGTGAACGTGTCGCCCTGCCGGAAAAAGCGCGGCGCGTTGGGCGTAATCTGGATTTCCTTTTGGGTGACCAGCTGCCGGGCCAGCTGGCCGGTGTGCAGGTCTTTGTCGTGGGCCAGGGCCAGCAGCTGCCAGCGCGTCACGGCTTCCGGCATTTGAAATTCGAGCACGATGTCGCCGTTTTTATCCGTGCGCAGGGCGGGCTGCCAGAAGGCGGTTTCGCGGAAGTCGGTGCGGGTGGGAATGATGGTGAGGTTGGGGGTTGCTCCTGACTGGCGTGGATTTCTGATTGTAGTAGCATCAGCGGCAACAGAAGCATAAGCACCTAATGTTTCCTCGTCCTTTTTGATGACGGGTGGAGTAAATTTTACGGTAGTCATTTCCGCGTTCCCGGCACTAGCACCAGCGTTAGAATTACCCTGCACCGTCATTCTGCTCACTACTTTATCCCTCAATTCATCTTGGTCTGGTATTACCAAATGGTTCTCCCATGTTCTCAACACTGGATAGCGCACACTCGGCGCATCGTCCGAGGTTTCGATATCGAATAACTGCGCCGAACTCAGCTTCCCAAACTCGCCCTGCCATTCAAACCGCGCCGGGTAATATTCCGACCCCAATTCCAAACCCATGAAGCTGTGCAGGCGGAAAATATCCAGGCTCTGGTCATACAGCGTAGCCAGCAGCTCGGCAACGGCGGGCTGACCGTTGGCCTGATGAATGGTGACGCGCCAGGTTTCCTGCTGGCCGGGCAGAAGCTTGTTGCGGAACGTGGCGATGGACAGACGCAGCGGCTGAGGCCGGGGCACCGTCTCAAATTGGGCCTCGTTGCGATACAGCTCGTTGTCGCGCACTTGCGTGGTGTGCACGTGAAGCGGGCCAGTGGCAGCCACAGTGCCGGTATCCAGCATTATCCGGCGCTGCTCGTTCGCTCTGAGCGTCAGCCACTCCCGGCGCAGGAGTTTGCCGCCGCGCTCGGTTTCCAGTAAAATGCGCGCATCGGCGTCGCGGCTCCCCACCAGAATGTACGCCTTGTTGGGGTTGGTGGTGTCGCCGTGGGCCACAAACCAGTTCGGCGTATCAAAGGGAATCGTGGCCGATTCCGAATCAAACAGCACGAAGTTGAGATAATCGCGCGCCGTATCGGGGCTTATGGCTTGGGCTTCGAGCCGGTAGCGCCCGCTGGGCAATTCGGCCAAAACCGCTTCCAGGTTGATTTCGGAGCTGGTTTTTGTGTCAAAATCCAGCGTTTTCACCAACCGCGGCGCGGGTTCCGGGGTTTCAGTGTTGCGCGATTCGTCTTCTATCGGGCGCGGCGCGGGCACGCCGGGAACCACCGGCCGGGACTGCCGGGCAAAAAGCCGCAGGGTGCCGCTGGCGGGCAACAGCTCTTCCGTTGCGTTTTTGGTCACTAGCGTAAAGGCAAATACACGGCGCTTATCGACCAACCCCGGCCCGGTGAGCAGCAGACTAAGCGGATTGCGGCCGATGGGAAAAGCGCGGGTGCCGGTTCGGGTTTCGCCGGCTGCGTCGGTTACGTCGGCGGTAATTTCGAAGAGGTAGCCGGGCTCCCAGCCGCGGGGCGGGCCCGGCACGTTGGGCACTAGCGGAGGCGTGAACGTGAGGCTGAAACGTCCCCCAGCATCGGTAGTGGTAGTGCCGTGGGCAATTTCCTGCGAACCCCGCCTGCCATAGTCGCCGTCGAAATGAAACAGCGGCCACAGTTCCCGGCGCGTGACGCGGTAGCTCACCGAAGCGCCATCCGTGGCCTGCCCGGAATACGCGCGGGCCTGGCCGCCCACCGTGAGGGGCCGGCCCAATTGCGGGCGGCCGGGCACCGAATCGAGCTGCACGTAGAAGGTCGGGCGCTTGTAGTCTTCCACCGCGAAGGTCAAGCTGCCGTGGTCGGTTTGCAGCCTCATTTCACCGTTTAGCAGGCCCGTGGGTAGCACAAGGGAGCCATGGAAGCTGCCGAATTCGGAAGTGGTGAACGGCAGCGTCTGCACGGTTTGGCCGTTCACGTCCACCAGTCGCAGGCTCACCAGTTGGCTGGTAGCGGGACGACTCCGCTGCCCTCGGGTTTCGGTCAGAATTCCTTTGAAATAGAGCGTCTGGCCAGGCCGGTAAATGGCGCGGTCGGTGAAGAGAAAGGTGCGGCGCTGGGCATCTTCATTATCGTCATCACTTCGCCCATAATAATCCCCAATTGGTGCTTTCCTCAACGTATCGGCACCGCGCCAAATACGAGTAGCAATTACGTCTTCACTTAATTGACCAGTAACGTTTGCTGCTGGCAGCTCTACAATGCCCATGGCATTAGTTAGGCGTACCTCACTCTTGCGAATGACATTATTCCGAGCTTTAACATCGTAATACTGATAGCTTGCCTGCGCCGACACACCTGCTAATGGCTGTCCAGTCTGACGCTCTAACACTAGTAACTGGGGTTTCCCTGTAATTGGCTCGTAATGACTTAGGGCGCTCAATTGGCTGGCACCCAACACAGCATGACTTGTTACCAAGCCTTTCCGCTGAGCCAATGACTTGCTTTTCTGATTGCTGATTATTACCAAGTAATAGCCAACTGGCAGTTTCGGCCCGGCTGTTGCCAGCTTTTGCTCTTTGTAGTCGGAAGTGGGAGCCACAGGAATTGTCCACGTTGCTACCGCTTTTGATTTCAACCTGCGCGCGTTTATCCTCAAAAAACCATCCTCATCGCCGTAACTAGTTCTCTTCAAGCTGGCCCATTCTTTCAGCGAAATTCGGTAGGCCCAAGCGTGTAGCGCCGTCACGTTGCGCGCCTTCACGTCTAGGCGCCAAGCCTGGTTGGGAACGACGATTTCAGAACCTGAAAACTCAAGTTCAGGCCGCTCAATTTCGGCGCGCAGCTGCCGCGCCCGGGCCGCCCCATGCGACTTCGAGAACCGGGCTTCGGCTTCCCGCGTGAGAGCTACTGCAGCTACGGGGTCGGTTTCGCGCTGCAACTCGGCCCGACGAACGATGAACTCCGCGCTAATGGGTAAGTTCTGGTAGGCAGCGGCCAGACGCACAAGCGCCCGCTCATAGTCGTCGACCAGGTCGGTGTTTTGGGTGAGGGCGCGCAGGTAGTCGACGCGCTGCAAGTCCACATCAGCCAGAGCCGCCCGGTTGGCGGGCACGAGTTGCTGGCGCGAGGCCGTGAGGCGCTGCAAAAGGCGTAGCGCGTGCAGCTGCCCATTCAGCGAGTCGGCGCCAGGCGCCATCAGGCGCAGAGCGGCAAACTCCGCAGCCGTGCCAAACAGCTTCGGCTCGGTGAGCTGGAATTGCTGCTCGGGCCGGGTCACGTACAGTTCCTGGTTTTGGAGGCCCTCAATGGCGCGGTGGGCCAGCAAATCGTAGAGCGTGGGGCGCAGGGCCCTGCCTTCGGCATCACCACCCCCGGCCAGGTCGCCAAGCGCAGCCAAAGAAGTGTTGAGCTGGCGCAGCGGCTCGTCTTCCACCGACTCGTAGTAGTGCCGCACGATGGCGGCACCCAGCTTGCCCATGTCCCAGGTGGCAAGCCCGGTACCCGCATCGGCTCCGGCGGTGGGGCCGGTGGTGGCGCTGGCTCCGGCGGTGCGCTCGTAGAGGCGGTAGCGGTTGGCGTTGAGGTAGGTGGTATAAAGCTCGGCCAGCAGCGAGTGCACGATGGGCCGGGCTGGAAAGGTGGCGGTTTTCAGCTCGGTTTCCAGCAGGGCAATGGCCTTCTCGGTTTCGTCTTCTTCGCGGGCTTGCAGCAGCCGGATTTTATAGAGCAGGGAGCGCACGTAGGCGGGGGTGTGCTGCGCTTGGCGGGCGCTCTGGTAAATGGCTTCTACCAACGGTGCGGCCGTGGTGGTCTGGCTTTTGGATAGCAGCGCGTCAATCTTCTTCCACTGGGCCGCGTATGGGTCGGGCGGTGCGGAAGCAGACGAATTGGGGTTGAAAACCATCGTCATCAACAGGCAGACAAACAGAAACAGGCGCATAGGACGGCAACGCGGTGTGTGGGCGGCGCCTTAAAGATGCCAGGGCAGCTTTTATTGCATATCCGGACGCCGATTTAAATTAATACATCAGCAAAGTGTGCACCGGTTGGCCAGCCGGTTTCGACCCGTACTTTTGTCCGGATTGCCACATCGTTATATCTACTTGCCTCACACTCTCTCGTTTCTTTTACCACACATGAAAAACCTTTTATCTGCATGTTGCCTTGTGGCCGGCCTGGTTGCCGCCGCTCCCACCGCCCACGCTCAGACGGCCGTCAGCTTCGGGGCTCGTTTAGGTCTTAACGTTTCGAACTTTTCCTACAAGTATGGCGACATTCCGGCCGGGCTTTCCAACGATGCCAGTCACATCACCGGAGTACAGGTTGGGGGCACGGCCAACATAAGCTTTGGCAAATTGGCGTTTCAACCTTCGGTGCTCTTCAGTCGGAAAGGGTCGCAGCTGAAGTTTACGGGCTCCGACAGTTCCAATCCTCCCTACACCACCACCGTTACCTATACCGCCACACCCAAGCTTCAGTATTTAGAAATTCCCCTGAACTTGGTGTACACTTCCGATGGCGACCACGGCTTTCAGCTGTTCGCGGGGCCGTACGTGGCTATGGGCGTGGGCGGTGCCGGCTCCAGCAAGCTGGCCATCACCAGCACCGACCCCGACATTATGAACAGCGGCGCCGTCAGTTCATTTCCCATCGGCCTAACCATTGAGTACGGCGACCGGCAAAACCCCAACGAACAGCTTAACAGTGGCTTCGGCGGGGGCTTCAGCTCTACCCCGAACGTTATCGCCACTTTCCGCCGCTTCGATGCCGGCCTCAACGCGGGCCTTGGCTACCGGCTGGGCGCTTATCAGCTTCAGCTAGGGTACGGGCTGGGCCTCGTCAATATTTCTCCGAACGACCCCGAGGGCAACGATACTGGCGGCGAAATTTATAACCGCACTTTTCACGTGTCGGCCAATTATTTCTTCGGAGGCAGGTAAACGCTTCTCCGCAACGTAGCTTCTACTACAAAAAACGCCTCGATATGCTATCGGGGCGTTTTTTCTGTAGCAGAAACCCTGGTGTGACTGGGCTATGCTTCATTGTTGTATTAAGGCGCATTCTCCAACGGCAACCGGTCGGCCCGCCTAGGTCGGACCGGAGCAGCCTTACTCTATTAATTATATACCAACTTTTACGCTGCCGAGGCTTTGTTGCTAACGACGTTGCCGGCGAGCACGGCCTCGGCCTGGGCTACGTGCCGCTGAATGTGCACTACCAGAAACTCAAGCTGGTCGGCCAAGCGCAAGAGCAGCAGCGGAAACACGGCGTTGGGAATGAGCACGGCGTTGGCATTTACCTGTCGGGCCAGCAGCACCAGGCGCAGCAGTTCATCGAGCTGGCGGCTGAATACTTCGGCTACCGTTCGGGGCAGGCGGGTGCCGGTGGGAGCGTAGCGCTGGGGCGTGGTGTAGGCTTTTTCGCTGGCCGGGGTGCGCATGGCATTCACAAAGCGCCCACCAAAGAAGCCCTGCTTCACGGTAGGCGTAGGCTTAGAGCCGCGGGCCTGGGCCTTAGCAATGCGCTTGGCAATGCTGGGCAGGTAGTAGCCCCCCACAATGTTGAGGTGTTCGAGGCATTGACCCGCGCTCCAGCGGCTCGGACCGGGCCGCCGGTTCAGCTCTTCGGCGTTCAGGGGGCGAAAGCGCTGCTGCGCCAGAACTCGCAAAGCCAGCAGGTCATTGGTCAGCTGGTCAAAAAACTCGGAGGTGGCGCGGACGACAGCAGGCATAGGCGCGGGGGCTAACAAGCCATAAACATACAATTGGGCAACTGATTATAACCAGCCAACCGCTTGAAAGCAGGTTTAAAAGCTCGGCAATTGGCTGTGGTTCGGCATCTTGGCTGCATCTTAAAACAACAATTCTGGTATTCTGGTGCACTGGCACAGGGGTTGTTGTCGGCTTTTTTCCGGCTATAGTCCAAGGCTTGCGCCACCCCGGAGAGCATGTCCATAATCGGCTGTCGTGCTGACGAAGGAAGCATCTTCTCACGACACAACGATTCGTGGAACCAAACAGGACGCTTGCTTCATGAGCATGACAGCCGCGAGGCAGATGCAACGAGTGAAATGCTTCGCGCCGCCGCCCTCTAACTCGCCCCAACATTCTGGTTTATTCAACCAATACTCTGAAGGTTTGAATGACAAGCCAGACGCTTTTATTGAATAAATTTGTCTCATGCTAATTCGCTTTCTCTTCTCGCCGCGTCGCGGCGTAACAGCTTTGTTGCTGGGGCTGCTGTCGCCCTTGGCGCTGCAGGCCCAAACCACCAACTCGGGCACCGACAAATTTGCACAGCTCGAAACCGTGCTGCCTACTCCGAATACTTACCGCACGGCCAGCGGTGCGCCGGGCAAAGACTACTGGCAGCAGCGCGCCGACTACGACATCAAGGTCACGCTCGACGATACCAAGCAGACCCTTACCGGCCGCGAAACCATCACCTACACCAACCTCTCGCCCGACGTGCTGCCCTACCTCTGGGTGCAGCTCGACCAAAACGTGCTGGAGAAAAACTCCATCACCGCGACAACGGAAGTGAGCCAGTTGCAGGACCGCATGACGTTCAACGCCATTGAAAGCTTGGTATCTGATTTCGACGGTGGTTTTAAAATTGAGAGTGTGACGGGCAAAGACGGCAAAGCCCTCAAAACGGTAACCAATTACACCATGATGCGCGTGGATTTGCCGAAGCCCCTGCGCCCCGGCCAGTCGTTCGCTTTCAACGTGAACTGGCACTACAACATCAATGGCCAGCAGGTGCGGCGGAACGGCTACGAGTACTTTCCGGAGGACCAAAACTACCTCTACGAAATCGCGCAGTTCTACCCGCGCATGGCCGTGTACTCCGACAACCAGGGCTGGCAGCACAAGCAGTTTCTGGGCGGCGGCGAGTTCACCCTGCCCTTCGGCAACTACAAGGTGAGCATCACCGCCCCCGCCGACCACGTGGTGGGCGCGACTGGCACTTTGCAAAACCCTTCCCAAGTGCTTTCTGCCACGCAGCGCCAGCGCCTGGAGCAGGCCAAAACGGCCAAGAAGCCGGTGCTCATCGTCAGCCAGGCCGAGGCCGTGCAGGCGGAGGGCAAGCGGGCCACGGGCACCAAGACGTGGACTTACGCGGCCAAGAACGTGCGCGACTTCGCCTGGACCTCCTCGCGCAAGTTCATCTGGGACGCCATGCAGATTAAGCAGAACGGCAAGCCCGTGCTGTGCATGTCGTACTACCCTAAGGAGGGCAACCCGCTCTGGGGCCAGTACTCAACCGAAGTAGTGGCCCACACCATCAAGACCTATTCGAAGTTCACCATTCCTTATGAATACCCCGTCGCCATCTCGGTGCACGGCCCAATCTTCGGCATGGAGTATCCGATGATATGCTTCAACGGCGGCCGCCCCGAGAAAGACGGCACCTACTCGGCCCAAACCAAGTATGCCATGATTGGGGTAATAACCCACGAAGTGGGGCACAACTTCTTCCCCATGATTGTGAACTCCGACGAGCGGCAGTGGTCGTGGATGGACGAGGGCCTGAACAGCTTCGTGCAGTACCTCACCGAGCAAGAGTGGGAGCGCAACTACCCCTCACGCCGCGGCGAGCCGAAAAATATTGTGGAATACATGCGCACCGATAAAAGCCTACAAACCCCGATTATGACCAACTCGGAGTCGGTATTGCAGTTTGGGCCCAACGCCTACGCCAAGCCAGCCACGGCCCTGAACATCCTGCGCGAGACGGTGATGGGCCGCGAGCTCTTCGACCACGCCTTCAAGACCTACGCCCGGCGCTGGGCCTACAAGCACCCCACGCCGGCCGACTTCTTCCGCACGATGGAAGACGCCTCGGCTGTGGACCTGGACTGGTTCTGGCGCGGCTGGTTCTACACCACCGACCGCACGGACCTGGCCCTCGAGTCGGTGAAGTACTACACCCCGAGCTCCGGCGACCCGGCCGTGGAAAAGGCCCGCCAGCAGCAGCTGCAGGCCGCCGCGGCCCCCTCCATCTCGGCCCAGCGCAACGCCCAAGAGCTCAAAAGCACGCTCGTGGACGAGAAGCCCGAACTCAAGGACTTCTACAACCAGTACAACCCGCTGGCCGTCACGGCGGCCGACCAGCAGCGCTATACGGCTTACCTGGGCGCGCTCAGCCCCGCGCAGCGCCAGCGCCTGGGCCAGCAGCAGCACTTCTACGAGCTGAGCCTGCGCAACGTCGGCGGGCTGGTCATGCCCGTCATCGTCCAGCTGACTTACGCCGATAAGTCGACCGAAGTGCAGACCATCCCGGCCGAAATCTGGCGCAAGAACAACGAGAAGGTCACCAAGATTATCGTCACCAAGCAGCCCGTCGTCTCCTTCGTGCTCGACCCCTTCCAGCAGACGGCCGACACCGACCAGAGCAACAACGCCTTCCCCCGCCAGCCCGCCGCCAGCCGCTTCGACCTCTTTCAGCAGCAGCAGCAAACCCCGCCTAACCCCATGCAGCAGGTCCAGTCGGCCAGTGGCAAATAGCCGCTGGGGTGAATGCACTTAGCAACAAAAAAGCCCGCCAGTTACCTGGCGGGCTTTTTTAATGTTAGGATTCGTTCAACTGCTCGTCGCCATGTTCATCGCGCCCGGCGTTGCGGCGTGGGGCGCGGTAGTCGGCGGTATCATCGTCGCCCTCATTGCTCCTGTTTTCCTCACGGGCTTCCTGACCATAGTTCTGGGCCCGGTCCTCAATGCGCTGGTCGCCTTGGGCGGGCGAGCCAGCGTTGCTGCCGGGCTGGCTGTCGTCGTAGGCGTCGTTGTAGGAGCCGCCTTTTGAGCCCATGCCCTGCGAGGCGTCGCCGCCGTTGCCCTCCACGTAGCCGTTGCGGTCATTGCCCGTGCGGAAGTCAGGAGTTTGGCGGGGCTGTTCCCGGCCGCGGTCGGCGTAGCCCATGCTGCTGGGCGGGCGCTGGCCGCGCTGGTCGGCCAGCTCAGGGTCGTTAGTAGAGTAGCCAGGGTGCTGCTCTTCGCGGTGGCCTTGCTTATCAACGCCGGTTTGTTGCGGCCGATACTCTTCGGTCTGGTTGCGATGCTCGGCACCACTTTGGCCATTGGCCTGGGAGGAAGTGCCGATGTTGCTGGCACCTTCGCCGCGCAGGGAGGTGTGGCCATAATCGTCGGCGAAGCCACTGTCGCGGCTGCTTGGCGCCGACCCATTGTCGACCTGGAAAGCGCTGTTGGCATCGGCGCGGTCGGGCTGGTTGCGGTTATCGCCGTTCGGGCCATCGTAATTCGTGCCGCTAAGCTGGCCATCATCGGCCGCGCGGCCCGATGTGTTGGCCGCTGGGGCACCCTGCTCATAAGCATAGTTAGCACGGTTGTCAGACCGCTCGTTGCCGCCGTCGTAGGCACGGTAGGAGTTGTCTTGCAGGCCCGGGCGGCCGGCACCGCCGTAGTACTGGTCTTCGGCCGAGCTGCGGGGCTGGTAGCTGATAATACGGTTCTGGTTGCCGTAGCCGCCCTGGGTGGTGCCGCCCAGGTCCTGGGCTCCAAACTCGCCGCGGCTGGGGTCGCTGTTTTGGTTTTCGCGGCGCTCCCGGTCGTTGTAGCTGCCCTGGGTGCTGTTGCTGAAGTTGCCGCCGTAGTTATTGGTGGGCTTCAGGTCGTCGGGGTTGGCTTCTTTGTTTTCCTGCTCGTCCGACTCCACATCCACGGCTCCCCCGCCCACACTCGTTTCCGAATCAGCCAACGACTCGCTCGAGGCAGGCGCGCTGGGGCTGATAATGTCGGAGCTGCCCGCGGCGTTTTGGGCCGGAGGACCGCCGGGAATTCCCGTGCCGGTGCCGGGCGGAGTAGGCCGGGCAGCGGTGTTGCCTACCGGGCCGTCTATGCGGTTGCCCGCAATGTCGTTGGTCTCGGTGTTCAGGTTGGTTTCCTCGTTGTTCATGGCAGGAGTGGGAATTAGAATCGGTGAATGGGTGGACTCCTCGTCTATACGCGCCCCCCAACCCGTTGTTCGCCTTGGTCCTGGTCGAAGCCAACCTGCTCCGTAAGCCGAGGCCATTCGCCGCTGGAATTTTACCTTTGCCCGGCTACGTACTTCTGCACTCTGCCCGCGCACCGCCAACCTGCGGCCAGCTGGGTGCGTTAGGCCAAGGCCATCTTCATTTTTACCCCCTCCAACCGCTTATGCTTACCGGCACCGTTAAGTTTTTCGACGACACCAAAGGCTTTGGCTTCATCGTCGCCGACGATAACCAAGAAGAAATATTCGTGCATCAGACCGGCCTCATCCATGAGATTCAGGAAGGCGACCGGGTTCAGTTCAACATCAAAGCAGGCAAGAAAGGGCCCAATGCCGTAGACGTTACCCGCCTGCAATAAGCAATTGGCATTCCGACCAGGCAGCGGACTTGTTCACAGCAACTCGCGGCATCCTGAGTAGAGACGAAGCACAACAAACAGACAAAAGCCGGCCACGCATTGCGCGGAGCCGGCTTTTGTCTGTTTACACTTGTTCCTACATCCTGCATTAAAACGTCATGCAGAATGTAGGAACACGCCGATTGATTGAAACTACTTTTTGTCTGTGTGCTTGGCGACCCGCACACCCATGGCCATGAGGCCCGGCAGCTGGTCTTGGCGCATGTACTGCTCCAGCGTCAGGGTATAGTTGCCGGGTTTGGCGAAGCGCTGGTTGGGCAGGGCCAGTAGCTGAATGTCGTAGATGTCGCCGGTGCCGCTGCCTTTTGGCTCGCCGGTTTTGGGGTCCAGCAGCAGCATCTGGTGCAGCAGGGGCTGCCCCACCCGGCCCGCGGGGCCCGCCAGGGTATGCTTCACGTAGAGGTTGTAGAACCCATAGGCCGAGGCGTGCCGCACGTTGAAATACACATCGTAGGTCGCGGCCGTGTCCTCGATGGCGAAGGTGAACGCCGGCTTTTGCTGCACGTCCCAGGAGTATTTCGGAAAATCAATGTTTTGCTCAAATACCTGGTTAGGGTCGCAGGCCGTGAGCATGCCCAATAGCCCGACGGCGGTGGTTAATCGAAGTGCAAAACGTTGGTACATCGCAAGTAAACAGGGTTGGTTAATCAACTGGCGGCGAAGTAATGCTACGCCGATGGCTTCCCATCGGCGGCATCACCTCGCCGCCAGCCAACTACTTGATTGGCATTTGAAAACACACCGGGGCCTACGCACCGGCAGGGGAAGGAGCCGGCGCTGGCAAGGCATTGCCCTCGCCAGCGGGCCCGCGGCCGCCGCGACGGTTGTTGCGGCTGCCGCGGCCTTCGCGGCGTTCGCCGCCTTCGGCACGTCGCTCCCCTGCGTCGCGGCGTGGGTGCGGCTCGCCACTGCCCTCAGCAGCGGGGCGTGGTGGGCCGCTGGGGGTATTGGCATCGGGACGGCGAGGCCCTTCCGGGCGGCGGGGGCGAGCCCCCGGAGCCGCGCCATCTTTCGGCTCGGGCCGGGGCTCGGTGCCTTCGTTGCGGGGGGCGTCGCTCCGGTTCCGGCCGCCGCGGCGGTTAAGGGGGCGAGCGGCGGCGCCCCGACGGCCGCGCTGCTCCGGCACGTCGCCTAGGGCGGGCACCGGGTTATCGATGTCGGCGGGGCCAGGGCTGGTCATTTGCTCGGGTGGGCGGGGGCCGCCAGGAGGGGCGCCCGCGGGGCGGCGGCCATCGCGGGGCATGCGGCCCTCCCGGGGCGGGCGCGCCTCCCGAGGCTCGTGCAGTTCGGTGCCGTTCTCGGTAACAGCACGTGGCTCGCGCGGTTCCCGTGGCTCGCGGCCTTCGCGTGGGGCGCGGGCCTCGACCACATCGCCTTCGCTGCGGTTTTTCTTGCGCTTGGAGCGCTTGCTGCTCGACTTGATTTTGTCATCCAGGCGGTCGAGCGAGCCCTCTACAATGGCCGATACTTCGGGCTCGGGAGCCTCCTCGCGGGGCGCCAGCAGGCTCTCAATTTTCTCGCCGCGCTTGTTCATCTCCAGCAGCTCGCGCACGCGGGACGTGTCGAGCATCACCCAGTTGTTGTCGCCTTTGAAGGCAAACCACATGCGGCGGCGGAAGATGTCGGTTTTTTGCAAAAAAGCTTCGCCCCGAGCCGTTTGCAACGGGCGCTGCACCTGCGGAATGTCCTTGAGCGCGTCGAGGTAGGCGTCGAGCTCGTAGTTGAGGCAACACTTGAGGCGGCCGCACTGGCCGGCCAGTTTCTGCGGGTTCAAACTCAGGTTTTGGTAGCGGGCGGCCGTGGTGCTCACGGTTTTGAAGTCCTGCAGCCAGGTCGAGCAGCACAGCTCACGGCCGCACACGCCGATGCCGCCGATGCGGCCAGCCTCCTGCCGCAAGGATATCTGACGCATCTCGACGCGCACCCGGAACTCGTCGGCCAAGCGCCGAATCAATTCCCGAAAGTCGACCCGGTCCTCGGCCGAGTAGTAGAACAGGGCACGGGTGCGGTCGGCCTGGTATTCCACGTCGCTCAGCTTCATGCGCAGGCGCAGCTCGCCCACCATGGCGCGGGCCCGGAACATGGTGCCATTCTCAAGGTCGCGCACGGCTTCCCAGCGCTCCACGTCGTCGGGCGTGGCAATGCGCAGGATGTTGCGAATTTCCTTGGAGTCGATGGGCACTTTCTTTTTGCGCATTTGCAGGCGCACCAGTTCGCCTTTCAGGCTCACGTGGCCGAGGTGCCAGCCGCTGCCGGCAGCATCTACTACCACAGCGTCGCCAGTCACGAGCGGCAGGCGCTCGGCGTTGCGCATAAACTCTTTACGGCCGCCCTTGAAGCGGACCTCTACGATATCAAACCCGGCAAAGGAATCCGGGACTTCTACGTCCTGTAACCAATCGAATACATTGAGGCGGTTGCAGCCTCCGGTGCTACAGCCCCCGTTGGATTTGCAGCCGCCCGGCTTGGTGCCGCAGCCCCCGCCGGAAGAACATGATGAACAAGCCACTAGCTAAAAAATATATAGTTGAGGGAAATAGGATTTCCACGAAAATTCAGTTCCTAGCAAAGATACGAAAATCGGCTAGGGCACTTCCGGCCCAATGAGGCCGCACGAAGTAAGGCATTTCAGCCTTGATGAAAAGAACAATAAGCAACTCTAAACAAAGGTTCCTTTTTAAGGGCATGGCACTTTGTGGAGAAACGTATAAGATTTTGGCAATCCTATATTATAAACATAATTATAAATGGCATTAGGGGCATAGAGACATAGATTTTGAAATTTTCTTAATGTTTCACAAAATAGCTATTGTTGATTACAATTATTCTCCTCTAATTGCGTCCCTCCTTCAACAATTTCCAAACTACCACCCCCAAACAACCCCCAACACCACTATGAAAATCAAAAATGTACTTTCTGCCGCCGCTCTATGCACCGTTTCGGCGTTAACACTTTTCTCCTGCTCTAAAGAGCAGGAAACGGTAGCTCCAGCTACCCAGGAAGCTATTGTTTCGCAGGCTGTAATCTCGCAAATTAAGGAAATGGGCCTTACCACCCAAGACATCAAGCGGGTTGACGGCGGCTACCTCGTTGAGGGCGACATTTTGATAACCGACGAAAACCTGGCCAACAAGCCGGATTACCAACTCCTGCGCGTAGGCGACCAGGAGCAGTACCGTACCAGCAACCTGGTAAGCGTAGGCTCGGGCCGCACGATTTCCATTCGCGTATCCACTTCGTTACCATCAGCTTATGTAACAGCCACCGACGAACTAATTCGTCGGTACAATGCACAAAGCCTGCTCATTCGCTTTACCCGGGTAACTTCAGGCGGCAACATTGTCTTCAACCCCGCACCCTCTGGCTCGGGCTACCTGGCTTCGGCTGGATTCCCCTCCAACGGCAACCCTTACTACCAAGTCCTGGTTAATTCCGGCGCCATCGGCACGGCTAACGCCAGCACCTACATTGCTACCATTCTGGCCCACGAAGTGGGTCACTGCATCGGCTTCCGCCACACCGACTATATGGACCGGAGCTACAGCTGCGGCGGCTCCTACGCCAACGAAGGAGCTGGCACCGTGGGCGCTATTCACATCCCCGGCACGCCTACGACGGCTAGCTCGGGCTCGTGGATGTTGGCTTGCATCGGCAGCGGCCAGAACCGCTACTTCACTTCAAGCGACGTAACGGCACTGAAATATGTGTACTAGCCGACGCGGTTGCTAGCGCAACCGATTGGTAACACAAGACCCCGGTCCAATAGCGTCGGGGTCTTTTTTTTACACAAGCAAACGACTCAGAACCTATACGAAAAATGCTTCTTCTGCAGAAAGGCAGTCATGCTGAGCAGCCACTTATTTTCAGACAGGCCCTTGATACCAGCCTGTGCCCTTCCTTTGGGCTCGCTTGTTCGTCGTGCTCGAAAGCAGCCGAACCGGTTATGAAAACCGGTGAGGTAATGCCGGGGATACTGGCTTGAATAAAAACAGTTGGACTTCACGCCCCGGGACGCCACGGCCGTAGAAGGCAACTTTTTTTTTTGCGCAAAGCAGATTTGGTTAACCCCACCCCGCTCATCTGACGCACCCGGCTTTCGGCGCGGATACCAAGCTGGCACGGCACGGGCACCCCAAAGTCCCGCCTCTGCCAGAGGTGGGACTTTGGGGTGCCCCCTACAAAAGCACAACACGACGAGTTGTGGTCGGGCCATCTTTGGTCTGCACCCGCAACAGATATACGCCCGGGCGCAGGCCATTGGTATCGAGGCTATTGACAGAGCCATTGGCGGTTCCGATGCGCTGGAAACGGCCCAGAGAATCGTAAAGCTTCATTATTATCTCATCCTGGCTTCCGGAAATTACGCTCAGGTTAGTGCCGGCATCGGCAGGGTTTGGGAAAACCAGCAAGTCGTCGGCACCCACGTAGTCCACCTCTTCCTCCTGGCTGAAAAATGCCTGCCCACTCGTGGTTTCTAACTGCACCCGGTAGTGGTAGCGGCTGGGCTCGGGGAGCTGGTCGGTCAGCAGCATGGCGAGCTGCGTGACCGGAGTGATGGTTTGCACGGCCTGATACCCGCCCGAGACCCGCCGCTCCAGCGTAACGGACTTCAACAGAAAGACGCTGCCCAGCTCCAGGTCGAACGCCACCGAATCGGTCACGAGTTGGCGCGGCCGAAACGAGCGGAAATAACACGCCGTGCCTTGGGTACTAAAATCGATGGTGCTGCCGGGATTTGCTACTTGGCCCTGCACCACCGGAGCCACGGCGTAGTGGCGGTTAGCCATTTGCGCCGGGCTGAGCAGCGCCGCCGTATCGGCGGTGAGCGCAAAGGGCTCGAGGGTAGTGGCTCCAAGCTGGTATACCTGGTATTGGCCCACGCCAGGCACCTGCGCCCATTGCAACAGGGTGCCGCCATCGGCACAGGTATAGCCCACTTGCAGGGCCGGTGCCTGTACCAGCGCAAAGGTGTCAGAAACAAAAGCACGGTTGCCGGCCACCAGGCGTAGCTGGGCCAAGGCCGTGGTATCGGGCGTGCCCCAGGCAAAGCGGTTCGGCACCAGTGGAACCGCGGCGTCGACCAAGCGCCACTGGGTTTGGCCGATTGGGCGATACTCGAGGCGGGCCATGGTAGCCGGGCCACTCCAGTACCAGCGCAACGTGCTGGCGGCACCGGGGCGGACGTTGCCCGTGTTTTGCGGGCTTACCCACTCCAGGTCAGGAGCATTCACTTCGTAGGCAAGGCTGAAGGATTGGGGCCCCTGGGTCACACCAAAGCCGCGTACGCGCAGCTCGTAGACACCGGCCGCGGGCACAGCCAGGGTTATCTGCTCGATGTTGTTGAGGTGGTCGGGCCGCCGGCGGGCGGGCAGAGCCAGGGAATCGGCGTGGGCGAAGGAGCTGAGCACCCACGGCCGCCAGCGTTGGCCCGTACTGCGCGACACCATCTCCAGGTCCAGGTCGTTGACGAGGGCACGGGCGGCATTAGCAGGTGCTTCGGGGTCGTTCCAAACCAGGGTGGCTTTGAGTTGCTGCTGGCCGAACGGCACAGTGAGGGTGAATACCTGCTCGGTGCCTTGCGCGGTGGTGCCGCTGAAAAACCGGCGGTCAAGCATGGTGCTGATGGCCCCCAGCGCATCCGCCTGCCCAAAGCCGCTCACATAATCCACTTCCGGGCGCCCCAGGTCGTTGGCGCTGTTGATGAGCACCGCTTTTACCAAGGCTGCGCTGGGTAGGGTGCCGCTGTTTTGGTCACGGTACGCTTGCTGCACAAGCAGGCTGAGGCCCGACACTAACGCTGCCGACTCAGAGGAGCCGGCCTCGCCGTAGGCTACCAGTTCGGGCTTTACGCGGCCGTCGTAGGCTGGGCCGCGCGAGCTGCGCGCGCCCACTAGCCCCGAGGGGTCGGTAGCGCCCACGGCCAGGGTGTTCTTCGACATTTTGAACTGCCCCGTGAGGTTGGCCACGCCTGCAACGCCCGCGTATGGCCCGGCAGCACTGGTCTGGGTGCCCGAGTTGCCGGACGAGAATACGTGCAGCAATGCGGGAAATTGCCGCACCTGCCGGTCGTATTCCTGGCTTTCTACGCCGTAATAATTCTCTATGGCTACCCCGTAAGAATGGTTTTGCACCGATACACCCGCCTGAGCAAGCTGCTGACCGTCATCGGGTAGCAGACGGGCAAAGTTGGAGCTGGCCAGGCGCACTCTCCGTGCCACGCCCCGGCCCTGCGGGTGGGAGTTGCCCGCGCCGGCTATGAGCGTGGCCATATCCGTAGCATGGTCTGATGCGGGGCCCGCAAGGGCACTAGGGTTCAGCACGCGCCCTTTAAAATCAATGTCGTTGGGGTTGAACTCCAACTCTTTCACCGAAACTGTGAGCCCCCGCCCGGTGAGCTCGGGGAAATGCGCCTGAGCTGCCCCGATGGCATTGACCGACAAATCGGAGTTGCTCAGTTGACGCTCGGGGTAGGCCTGCCGGTCGGCTACGTCGACAAACGCAACAAATGGACAGGCAGCCAACTGCGCCAGCATGTCCGTCCTGAGGCCTGCTACTGCCAAGGTGTGGGGTGAGGCGCTGGGCTGCGACACCCGTACGGTCCGCAAATGCTGCCCTGCCCATTGCCGAAACGCCGCCGGGTCCGTCACGCTCACGCGCACGGCTCGGGTATGCTGCTGCACGGCCGCAGCCTGCAGCGCCGGAGCCAACTTCCTAATGGGTGCAGGACGAAATGGAACTTGAGCGTGAAGTGCGCCGACGGCAACCAGGGCAAAAAACGTGGTAACTCCCCCGCTTTTTGCCCATGGCAGCCACCGCTTGAAAAAGCCCGTAGGCCCACACATTCTTAACCCCATGTACGCATGTTCTTCGGTAGAGAAATCAGCTCAGCGTGTCTTCTCTCAAAGATAACCCAGATATCATTTTAAATGGATAGAGCGTTGGTCTTAACAGCGAAGAAGGAACCTGCGTGGTGCAGGTTCCTTCTTTAGGTGGCTGCAAAACAGCTTTTACATACCCGGCTTTAGTACCACTTTGGTGCAGTTGTCCAGCTTGTCACGGAAAATCTTGTAGCCATGAGCGGCCTCGCTTAGCGGCAGGCGGTGCGAAATGATGTCGTCGAGCCGCACGTCGCCGTTGGCCACGTGTTTCAGCAGGCGGTCGATGTACTTATGGGCCGGAGCCTGACCGCCTTTCAGGGTGATGCCTTTGTCGAAGAACTGGTGGATGGGGAAGTTATCGAATGGCGAGGAATACACGCCCAGCACCGACACAAAGCCGCCGCGGCGCACGGCGCTCATGCAGGCTAGCAGCACTTTGTCGGAGCCCTTCTCCACATTGATAACAGCTTTGGCGCGGTCGAGCAGGTTGCGGTCGGGCTCGAAGCCCACGGCTTCCACGCACACGTCGGCGCCGTAGCCTCGGCTCATGCTCCGGATTTCGTCTACCACCTGCTTCTGGCTTTCCCACAGGATGCCTTCGGCATTGGCCGTTTCCCGAGCTTTGTCGAGGCGGTAAGCCTGTGTATCGACGATGATAACGCGGCTGGCGCCCCGCAACCAAGCCGACTTGGCTGCCATGATGCCCACCGGGCCCGCACCGAAGATGGCCACGACTTCGCCCCCCCGCACCCCGGCCCAGTCGATGCCGGTGTAGCCGGTGGGAAAAATATCGGTTAGGAACAGCACCCGCTCATCGGTCAGGCCATCGGGCACAATGCGGGGACCGAAGTCGGCGTAGGGCACGCGCACGTACTCGGCCTGGCCGCCGTCGTAGCCGCCATATAAGTCAGTGTAGCCAAACAAGGCGCCCCCTTTTTCAGTCATCAGGCCGCCTTCGGGACCATAGTGCTCGGGGTTGGAATTCTCGCAGTGCCCAGGCAATTCGTGGTTGCAAAACAGGCAATGCCCGCAGGCTACCGGGAAGGGCACCACCACACGGTCGCCGCGCTTGAGGTTGCCCACGCCCCGGCCCACTTCCTCCACAACGCCCATAAATTCGTGGCCCAGGGTCATGGGCCGGGGCTGCGGAATGCTGCCGTTGTAGATGTGCAAGTCAGACCCGCAAATGGCCGTGCTCGTTACGCGGATGATGGCGTCGCGGGCGTCTAGGATTTCGGGGTCATCGACATTGTCGACGCGGACATCTCGCATGCCGTGAATTCGTAGCGCTTTCATGGTAAAGTGGTTGAGGTTGAGGAGGAAGAACTTCCTCAAGCTAACGGCCCACTTTTTCAGAGGTTACCAGCACTCAGACCCGTCCTGCAATAAGCACGGCACTGCCTAAAGCTATTTCCACTGATACACTGCTACTCCCGTAGGCGTGAAAATATACGCCATGGACTCCCCTACCAGCACCTGCCGAACCTCCGCCGGATTAACGCCCGTAGGCAGGGCCATGCGACGTTCCGTGAGGTTGTAAAGGTGGAAAAAGTGAATGGAACCGCCGTCAAAATAATACAGCTCTTCACCACGGAAACCCACCATGTTCAATCCCACAAAAGGTAATTTCTTCTTGTAGTTCCCCAAGTTATCAAACACGTAAACGCCTGTCACGCGGTCTACCAAGTAAATATTGTTCTGGTAGTGCCGCAGAAACCGAAAGTCCGGCCGCGTGCGCCCAATAATCAGGTCTAGCGGCGTGTTTTTGACGAGACGCAAGTTATTGGGGTCGAACTCGCGGAGCACCAGGTTACTCTCGTCGAGCAGCCAGATACGGTTGTCGGGCGCCAGGGTGGCCGCCCGCACGGTGCCATCAAGAAAGTCGGCCAGGCGCACTTCCGTGATAAGCGCCAGAAACCGGTCGAGCAAGACCAGCTGCTGTCGGTCGTCGTTGAAAACCAGAATACTGGTCATGTTCCAAGCTTCGACCTGGGCCGCGTGGCCGGGCTGGGTGGGCGCGAAAGTATTCAGCGGCAAACCCTCGGGGCCGTACTGGCGAAGATTGTTATCGGCATCGGCCACGTAAAGCGTGCCGCGCCGGTCGAGCGATGCCGCGCCCGGGTTGCGCAGTTTGATGTGGCGCATGAGTTTCCAGGGAGCCACGCCCGCCGCAGAATCAACGGCCGGAGTTACTGCCTGCACCGGCGATACCACCACTTGGGACGCCGGTGCTACCGATGCCGCAGAAGGCGCCTTAACCTGGCTATGAGCCGTAGTACTGAGTAAGAACAGGGCCAAGAATAGCTGACCCACTGGCCCGCGTCTGCGGGTGCTACTTCTCAAAATGCTGCAGGGCCAGTTCTTTGCCATCATACACACCGTAGGAGCAATAATTGACCCATTCGCCCAGGTTGACGTAGCGGCTGCCTGGCCCCACGGCCACGTTGAGTGGCAGGTGGCGGTGGCCAAACACGTAATAGTCGTGGTGCGTGCCTGCTTCCACCTCGCGGCAGTACTGCAGCAGCCATTCTTCCTCGCCAAAATACTTCGCATCGGCCTCGCCGTTTTGCAGGCGGCTGTGTCGGCTCCACTTGTTGGCGATGCCAATGCCGAAGTTGGGATGCACCCAGCCAAACAGCCATTGCGCTACCGGCGAAGTAAACACCCGCTTCAGCAGCTTGTATTTATGGTCTTTTGGCCCCAGCCCATCGCCGTGTCCAATGTGAAACAGCTGGCTGCCGATGCGCTGCGACACCTCGTGGCGCAGCACTGGGATGCCCATTTCCTGCGTAAAGTAGCCGAACATCCACATGTCGTGGTTGCCGGTGAATATGGTGATGGGCAGGCCCCCATCGGTTAGCTCAGCCAGCTTGCCTTGCAGGCGGCTGAAGCCTCTCGGAATGGCGTGCTTATACTCAAACCAGAAATCGAAAATATCGCCCAGCAAGTAAATGGCCGCCGCATCCTGCGATACCTCATCGAGCCAGCGCACGATGCGCCGCTCCCGAGCCAACGACGACGCGGCATCGGGCGCGCCCAAGTGAAAATCGGAGGCAAAATACACCCGGTGGCCGGGCTCCAAGGCCAGGTCGGGCAACGTGCGGGGTGGCTTCATAAGGGCAGGTTTTCGGCGTCGTCTTCCAGCAGGAAAAGCGCCAAGCGGCGCGGGCCGTGAGCCCCAAGCACTAAGGTTTTTTCAATGTCGGCGGTGCGGCTGGGGCCGGTGGTGAGCGACACCATGGAGGGCATCTGGGTGCCAAAACGGGATTGCACCACGCGCAGGGCCTCCCCTATTTCGGCCACTACCTGGCTGGGTCGGGCCAACACCACATGCTGGTCGGGGTAAATGCTCAGGCGGCGCCCGCTGGCCGTGGCCGCCGACACCAGCACGCTGCCCGTGCGGGCCACCAGGGCCTCGCAACTGGTCAAACTTAAATCGGCTTGCTCGATGAACTCAGCTTCGTTGGCGCGAAAAGCGACGCCGGCGGCTTGTAGCAGGGCCTGCAGCTTAGGCTCCCATACATAGGGGGCGTCCACTTGCTGGCGCTTTCTAAAGCCGGCCAGCTGCACGGCGAGGTGTTTAAGCGACTCGCAGTAGTAAAACTCGCCGCCTACGCGCTGGAAACTTTCGGCGAAGGCTACCACCACATCGCTGTTATTCAGCGGCGGGTGCACCGGAGCAGTAAAATTGGGCCGGGGCGGCAGCGACGCGGGCTGCGCCAAGCTTTGGCGAATGCGGGCGAGCACGGCATCGCGAGAACTTTCTGCCATGGAGTAAAAATGAGCCGGGTTGAAGCTTCAAAGGTAACCGGCTTCCCAGAAGTGGAATCACTGGTACGAGAAGCCCACAAAAAAGCCAGCCCTTGCAGGCTGGCTTTTAATGATACTGAATAAGCTTAGCGCTACAATCCGGCTACAGCATTGCCGCTTGGCGCTGATGTTTCGTTGTTGCGGTCGTTGTTCTCCATACCGGGCAGGTTCAACTCGGGCAGGTCGTTGCCGAGCTTGCCACCAGCGGCTTGCTCGCCTTTTACTTCGCTGGCGGTTTCGCTGCGGTCGGTGCCGGCCATGTGAGCCTGGTAGTTGGTCTGGCTGTCAAAGGGACGCGGGCCCACAAGGCGGGTCAGGTCTTCCTGCTGCAGCACTTCTTTCTCCAGCAGTTCCTTTGCTACTACTTCCAGCTCGTGGCGCCGCTCAGTGAGCAACTCTTTGGTACGAACGTAGGCATTTTCGATGATGGTGCGAACTTCTTCGTCTATCATCTGCGAAGTGGCTTCAGAGTACGGCTTTGAGAAACCGAACTCGTTCTGGCCCTTTGAGTCGTAGAACGACACGTTTCCTAGCTTGGCGTTCATGCCGTACATCGTCACGATGGAATAAGCCATCTTAGTGATGCGCTCCAGGTCGCTCAGGGCGCCGGTGGAAATTTTACCAAACACCAGTTCCTCAGCGGCGCGGCCACCCAGGGCCATGCACATCTCGTCAATTAACTGCTCGGTGTTGTACAGGAACTGCTCTTTGGGCAGGTACTGCGCATAGCCCAAAGCGGCTACACCACGGGGCACGATGCTCACTTTCACCAAGGGGTCAACGTGCTCCAGGAACCAGCCCGCAATGGCGTGGCCGGCTTCGTGGTAAGCCACGATGCGCTTCTCGCCGGGCGAAATGATTTTGTTCTTCTTTTCCAAGCCCCCAATCACGCGGTCAATGGCGTCGGTGAAATCCTGGTCGGTAATCATCTTTTTGTCGCGGCGAGCGGCAATCAGCGCGGCCTCGTTGCAGACGTTGGCAATTTCAGCACCGGCAAAGCCCGGGGTTTGAGCCGACAGACGGCGAGCGTCCACATCGGGGCCCAGTGTCAGGGGCTTCAGGTGCACCTGGAAAATCTCGGTACGGCCGTTGATGTCCGGCTTGTCGATGCTGATTTGACGGTCGAAACGACCGGGACGCAGCAGAGCTGAGTCCAAAGTATCGGGTCGGTTGGTAGCAGCCAAGATGATAACACCGGAGTCGGTGCCGAAGCCGTCCATCTCTACCAGCAGGGAGTTCAGGGTGTTTTCGCGCTCGTCGTTGCCGCCGGGCGTGCTGCCTTTGCTGCGGCTGCGGCCCACGGCATCAATCTCGTCGATGAAAATGATGCAGGGAGCCTTGGCTTTGGCTTGCTTAAACAAGTCCCGTACCCGGGCCGCGCCCACACCTACGAACATTTCCACGAAGTCGGAACCCGACAGCGAGAAGAACGGCACGTCGGCCTCACCGGCTACGGCCTTCGCCAGCAATGTTTTACCAGTACCGGGAGGACCTACCAGCAGTGCGCCTTTCGGAATCTTACCGCCGAGGATGGTGAACTTGCTGGGGTTCTTGAGGAACTCTACAATCTCCTGCACTTCCTCTTTGGCTTCTTCGAGCCCAGCCACATCTTTGAAGGTAATTTTCACCTTATCGCCGCCTTCAAACAAAGCTGCGCGGCTCTTGCCGATGCTGAAAATCTGACCGCCGGGGCCATTTGCGCTGCCCATGCGGCGCATCAGGAACCAAAAGCCGACAATCATCAGGATAATGAAACCATAGGTACCAATGTAGTCGCCAGGGCTCTGTCGGGTGTCAATGTTCAGGGGCAGGCGTTGCTCCTGAGGCACATCTTTCTGCAGGTTGTTCAGGTTCTCCTGGAACAGTTTGGCGTCGACAACAGGGAAGTAGAACTGGGCACCGGTGCCTGCAGCGCCAAATGGCGTGCGACGTGTCAGCTCCTGCTTATATTCATTCTTGCGCAGGGCCTCGGGCTTGAGGCTCACCTCCACCATCTTTTCGTTGATGATGGTGATTTCGCGCACATCACCAGCCGTGAGCATTTGCTCGAAGCGCTGCTGGTTTATTTTGGCAGGCGAGTTGAGGTTATTCACCCACATCACACCAAACAAAAACACCAGCAGGCCGGCCAACACCCACAGCTGCACACCCGGCCGAGGATTGGGAGCCGGCATCAGGGGCTTCTTTTTCTTATTGTTATTGGGATTTTTATCCGACATGAAAATAGCTAGTTAAATCAGGTATAATTACAGTCAAAACACCGCGCCGAAAACAAATGTTCGGTTCGGTGCAAGACGTATTACCAGCGTATTTATTTTATCCGGCTTTCCGGATTAAGCCGGCTCAGCCTCAATGTAGCTGATGTCGGCATCGCCCCACAGCTCTTCGAGCGCGTAAAACTTGCGGCGGTCGCGTAGAAATACGTGCACCACCACGTCGACGTAGTCCAGCAGCACCCACTCACGGTTGGTGCGGCCTTCGGTCTGCCATGGGCTTTCGCCGGTTACTTTCTCGATTTCTTCTTCTACCGAACGGGCTACGGCATCCAGCTGCGTGTCCGAATTGGCCGAGCAGATGATGAAATAATCCGCCACGGCGTTTTTGAGTTCCTTCAAATTCAGCACCACGATGTCAGACGCTTTCTTGTCTTGCATCCCGCGAATTACCAAATCTGCCAATGTGTCTGAATCCTGACGGACCAACGTGCTTTTCATATTGTGTTATTAGGTTTGAGCTTTGCAGCTGAAAGTCTACGAAGTTAACGAAACGCGAAAGAAGGCCGTGGTTCTCACCCCTCAAACCTTATTCACGGGCCAGCAACTGATTTGGTTGCCGGTATGCGCCTCCACCAACACGGAGGCCCAAGGGCTGATTGTCCAAAACCGGGCCAGCGACGGCTGCACCGTAATTACGGACTTTCAGACCGCTGGCCGGGGCCAGCGCGGCAACCAGTGGGAGGCTGCCCCCGCCGAAAACCTCATGCTTTCGGTGGTGTGGCAGCCCACGTTTTTGGCCGCCGCCCAACAGTTCCGCCTGAGCCAAGCCGTGGCACTGGGTGTACACGACTGGGCTGCTTCCCTACTGGGTCCCGACCCCAAGTTAAAGCTAAAATGGCCAAATGACTTGTACTACGGAAACCAGAAGCTGGGTGGCATTCTCATTGAAAACAGCCTGAGCGGCACAAAGATTCAACACAGCATCATTGGTATTGGACTGAATATCAATCAGCAGACTTTCGCGGTGCCCACGGCTACCTCTATTGGGCAACTCACAGGCCGCCCCTACGCCCGCGAAATCGTGGCCGCTCGCCTGCTCGAGTGCCTGGAGCAGCGCTATCTGCAGCTGCGGGCCGGGCAAGTAGGCAAGCTGCGGCAAGAGTACCTGCGGGCACTGTACCGGTACCAGGAAACTCATTTTTTTTTAGTTGAAGGAAAACAAGTAAGCGGTCAGATTGTCGGGGTGGAAGACGATGGGCGTCTAGCCGTGGCTATTGGCCAGGAACTGCACCGGTTTGGGATGCAGGAAATCCGGCACTTTTAACAACCATTGCGGGCTTTCTGGTATCAGCCTGGTGTATTCGTTGTTTTCGATTGGGGCAAATAACTGCTGGGGAAATGTCAGCTGGGCCTTTGCGCACTTTTTTAGTGTGTGCTATGCAACTTTTTGCCCTTTTAATGGTCTATCAGGTTGACAATACAAGCTTTGCGGCGGCGGCGGGTTAAGCCCAAGCCAAATCGGCACGGTGCTTGTATTTTAATTGGTAGAGGCTGAGGCCTCCTTTCATTTTTACCATCCTGATTTTATTAGATTTTACTATGAGATTCTTTACTCAGTGCCTGTTGTTCATGCTGTTGCCCTTAGCAGTAGCGTTTGCGACGCCTGCCGCCGCCACGCAAGGCACTACTCCGACGGCGGCAACGCCCGACACACGCGCTTCCCTAACTGTGCTCAATGTGTACCCCAACCCCAGCCGGGGCCAAATAACGGTGCAGTTAAACCAAAAAGCCACCGGCGACTACAAGCTGCGCTTGAGCAATATCATCGGCCAGGAGCTGCGTACCATTGCCCTCAAACCGGAGCTCACCAGCGCGGGCCTGCCCGTTGATTTGAGCGACTTCCGTGCCGGCATGTATTTCTACAGCTTGCTCGTAGACGGCAAAGTGGTGACCACGAAGCGGCTGGTTCTGCAGAACTAATTGGAGCTCGTTCTGATTTAATGAATGAAAAGCAGCTTTTAGCTGCTTTTCGTGTTTGTGAGGTATCCGGGGCATTGTAATCTGCCGGTCTTAGGCATCAGCGGCATACCTGGTAGGCCAGCGCATAGATTTACTGGCTTGCCCACGGCCTGCACTTCGTGCTACTGCAACGCTGCAATGCCTACTTTTGACTTTTAACTGCTTTCCTAACTTTCGTTTCCCGACCCTCTGCCTGCTGTATTGGCCCATGGGGCCTATGCTCTTACCGATTCTATGCGTTCCTACAAAAGCCTGAATAACCTCGTTGGCTGGCTCGTTTTCGCCATTGCTGCCGTCACGTACCTGCTCACCCTGGAGCCCACTGCCTCGTTCTGGGACTGCGGCGAGTTCATAGCCTGCTCCTACAAGCTGCTGGTGCCCCACCCTCCTGGGGCGCCCACCTTCCTGCTTCTGGGCCGCCTGATGTCGCTGTTCTCGTTTGGCGACGTCACTAAGGTAGCGGTGCTCATCAATGCCCTGTCGGGCCTGAGCAGTGCGTTCACGGTCCTGTTTCTGTTCTGGATTATCACCCGCATGGCCCGCAAGCTGGTGCTACGCTATGATGCAGCGGCCAGTGCAGTCTCGGCCGAATACATCGAGCCCACCGGCGCCCAGACCCTGCTCATTATGAGCGCGGGCGTGGTAGGTGCGCTGGCCTTCGCCTTTTCCGATTCGTTCTGGTTCAATGCCGTAGAGGGCGAGGTATACGCCATGTCGGCCCTGTGCACGGCGGCCGTGGTTTGGATTATGCTGAAATGGGAAGCCCGAGCCCACGAGCCCGATTCCGACAAGTGGCTCATCCTCATTGCCTACGTTATTGGTCTGAGCATCGGGGTGCACTTGCTAAACCTGCTGACGCTGCCCGCCCTGGGCTTCATCTACTACTACCGCCGCACCGCCAACCCCACCACCAAAGGTGCCATTATCGTAATGGTGGTGAGCATGATAATCGTGGGCTCCATCATGGTGGGCATCATTCCCGGCCTGCCCACGCTGGCGGGCAGCTTTGAGGTATTCTTTGTGAATGCCTTGGGCCTGCCGTTCAACTCGGGCCTGATTATATTCCTGCTGCTGTTCATTGGCTTGATTTACTTTGGCTTCCGGCTTTCGTTCAAGCGCCGCAGCAAGCTGCTGAACACGGCCATGCTGTCCTTCGTGTTCATCATGATTGGGTACTCGAGCTACCTCATCGTACCCATTCGCAGTTCGTTTAAGCCCACCATCAACGAGAACGACCCCGAGGATGTCCTCTCCTTTGTGAGCTACCTCAAACGCGAGCAGTACGGCTCGCGGCCCCTGCTCTACGGCCCGCACCTGTTCTCGCAGCCCGACCACTACGAGGAAGGCGCCCCCCGCTACGCCCGCGACCAGAAAACCGGCACGTACAAGGAAATTCTGCCTCGTCAGCAACAGGCCGGCTACCCCGAAAGCGACAAGATGCTGCTGCCGCGCCTTTACAACTATGAGCCCGACCAGATTGCGCACTACAAGAAGTGGGTCGACATCCAGGACGGCGTGAAGCCCTCCATGGGCCAAAACCTCGGCTTCATGTTCCGCTACCAGATGGGGCACATGTTCTGGCGCTACTTCATGTGGAACTACGTGGGGCGCGAGTCCGACATTCAGCAGGCGGGCGTTGCCGGCCCATTTAGCCCTAGTGCGTCCTCTTTGCCCGCTCGCATTGGCGAGAGCCCGGCACATAACAACTTCCTGGCCCTGCCCCTCATTCTGGGCCTTGTGGGCCTGTTTTTCCAGAGCCGCCGCAACGGCAAAGATGCCTGGGTAACGGGCCTACTGTTCCTCATGACCGGCCTGGCCATTGTGTTCTACCTCAACCAGCCGCCACGCGAGCCGCGCGAGCGTGACTACACCTTCACCGGGGCCACGTTTGCCTTTGCCATCTGGATAGGCTTGGGCGTGCTGGGCCTGGCCGAGCTTTTTGGCAAGGTGGTGAAAGCCGACGGCCTGCGCGCCGGCCTGGCATTGGCAGCAGGCCTGCTCGTTCCCGGCATCATGGTAGCCCAGGGCTGGGACGACCACGACCGCTCCAACCGCTACAACTCGGTGGATTCGGCCAAGAACCTGCTCAACAGCTGCGCCCCGAACGCCATTCTGTTCACCAACGGCGACAACGACACCTTCCCCCTCTGGTACGCCCAGGAAGTGGAGGGCGTGCGCACCGACGTGCGCGTGGCCGTGCTCAGCTACCTGAACACCGACTGGTACATTGCCCAGATGAAGCGCCGCTCTTACCTGTCGCAGCCTTTTCCTATCAGCATGAGCGAAGACCGATATGCGCAGGGCACCAACGACATGCTGCCCTTCGCAGCCAACCCCTCGGTGCAGAGCGTGAACCTGAAAGAATTTATCCAGCTGGTGCAGGACAACAACCCCCTGCTGCAAGTGCAGTACCAGGAAGGCGGACCGGGCATGATGTCGTTTCCGACCCCCAACTTCTACCTGCCTGTTGACACGGCCGCTGTGAAAAAGCTCGGCATCATTCCCAAAGAGCGGGAGAAGCAGCTCGTGTCGCGCATGGAGTGGAGCATGGGCAAGCGCGCCATCGAGAAGAAAAACCTGGTAATTCTGGACATGATTGCGACCAACAACTGGGAGCGGCCTATCTACTTCAGCAGCACCGTGGCCCCGAGCGACTACATGAACCTGCAGCCCTACTTCCAGCTCGAGGGCATGGCTTACCGCCTGCTCCCGCTGAAGGACCCGAACTACGACCCGCGCAGCGGCGACGAAGGCTACGTAGAAAAAGACATTACCTACCAGCACTTGCTGAAGGACTTCCAGTACCGCGGCCTGCAGAACCCCAACATTTTCTACGACGAAAACCACCTGCGCTTCCCGGCCAACTACCGCGACAAATTTGCTCGCTTGGCCTCGGCCTACCTTTCCGAGGGCAACGTGGCCAAAGCCAAGGAAGTAGCCAACAAGTGCCTGGAGCTGATGCCCGACAACACCATTCCCTACGACTACTACTCGCCGCAGCTGGTGCCCGCTCTGGTAGCTGGGGGCGACAAGAAAAAGGCGGATGAGCTGCTCGACACCATGACCCGCCGCTCGGAACAAATGCTGGCTTACTACTCCACCCGGCCCGATGGCAGTCTCTTCGAGGACGACCAGCGCGGCTACCTGCTCAGCCTGCAGAGCGTGTATCGTGCCGCCGAGCTTAGTGGCGACAAGGCTCGTAGCGAAAAGGCCGTTGGCCTAATGAATCAGTACTACCCGCGCTAAATTCTGCGGTTGGTACTATGCTGAAAAGGCCGGTTCGCGCAGTGCGGGCCGGCCTTTTTTCGGAACAAATGCACGCGTTGACACACCCGCTGCTGGTAACTTTCGTTTGAAATCAATAGGGCGTGCCTCCCAAAAGATGAACCCCTTTGGATACCTGCCCACAAACGACTATGGCGATGAGACGACTTATTGGGTTCGGGGCCATGAGCTGCCTGGTGCTGGCTACCATGGCAGCGCGGGAAGCATACGTTCCTCAAGCGGCCCGGCCTGATTACGCCGGGCTTTATCGGGAGGGGCCGCGGCTGGAGGTCGACACCCGCCGCGAGGGCGACAGCTTGCGCGTTTATCTGCGTTTGCCTGCGCCCGCCCGCCTGGGCCCCGGCCACCCATTGCATGTGGTGGCTTGGCCCAGCTACGAAGCCAAGCAGCCCTTGTGGCAGGACAGCATACCGCGGCGCCAGCAGCGCCCCCGCCCCGAAGCCGATGGGGTGCGCCTGAGCTTTTGTTTGGCTGCAGCCCGCGTGCCTGCGGGCACGGTGCTCCAGTTTCACACCGGGCCCATTGATGCCAAAGACGATTACCAGGAACCCACTACCACCGCTTGGTTGCGCCTGACCGAGGCCCACCTGTCCCGCCCCTTCGTCCTAACGGATTCAGTAGGTCAGCCCCTGATGCGGCGCTACGTGCAGGCCGGCGAAACCTTTGGCGTAGATAGCTACGGCCTCTACCAGCCTGTGCGTTGGGCGCGCTACGCCGTGAATCCGATTGCGGCACTCCCGCCCATGACCAACCCTTCGGCTATGCCGGCTGGGCCGCGGGTGCTGCCGATTCTGGATTCGGCTACCACCCGGCCCGGCGAGCCGTTGCGCTTTGGCGAGGCCGGCCTGTATGCACTACGGGTGGGAGGAAACGGCGGAACCGCTTCACGCACGCTAGCTGTAATGATAGCTGAAAATAAGTACCCGGCTCTCACTACAGCCGCCGAGCTGATTGAACCCTTGCGCTACCTCACCACCAGCCAGGAGCGCAAGCGCCTCACCGATGCGCCCGAGCCCAAGCGGGCCGTGGATAGATTCTGGCTCAACATTGCCCAGGGCAACCAAGCCTTGGGCAAGGACCTCATCCGACGCTACTACGGACGTGTAACAGCCGCCAACCATCTTTTTGCTGCTCACAAAGCCGGCTGGCTCACCGACAGGGGCCTGCTGTATATTGTGCTAGGAGCCCCGCCTAGCGTCCGACGCCTGTATAATGGCGAAGAGCGTTGGTTTTATCCGGAAGGTAGCCAGAACGGCGGTCCCATCACCTACACCTTCCGCCCGCGACCGAGTACCTTTGCACCTGATTACTACGAATTGGTGCGCCGACCTGAGTACGAACTGCTCTGGTATGCCGCCGTTGAAAAATGGAGAACCCCACCGACCGCCCTGACCGGCCCGAACGTCCCGACCGCCCCGCGCGCCCGGTAGCTGGCCGCCGCTTCTACGACGGCGCCAACCGTCCCGTCACCCCCAAGCAGTTCCGCCCCGACCGCGGTGGCAGCGAATTTGACGACCGCCCTGCCCGCCCCCGGGGCCGCGGCGGCAGCGACAACCGCGACGAAGCCGCCGGCGACCGCACCGGTCGCTCCGACCGTGGCGAATCGCGCCCGCCCTATCGCGAGCGCAGCGACTCAGCCGACCGGCCCCGCTACGAAAACCGCCCCGCCGCCGACCGCAGCATCGACATGCTGTTTGGCCTGCGCCCCATCCTGGAGGCGCTGAGCGCGGGCCGCACACTGGAGAAAATTTTCCTGCTGCGCGGCACCAAGAACAGCCTTGTTTCTGATATTTCGACCGCTGCCCGCGCCGCCGGCATCCCGGTGCAGGTGGTGCCCGGCGAAAAGCTCGACGGCCTTACCCGCAAAAACCACCAGGGCGCAGTAGCCTTCGTTTCGCCTATCGACTATGCCCCACTCGACGGCATCGTGTCCGGTTTGTTTGAGGAAGGAAAAGTGCCCTTCCTGCTGCTGCTCGACCGCATTACCGACGTGCGCAATTTCGGCGCCATTGCCCGCACCGCCGAGTGCCTGGGCGTGCAAGCCATTGTGGTTCCCGGCCGCGGCGCCGCCCAAATCAACGGCGACGCTCTGAAAACTTCGGCCGGTGCGTTGAACATCTTACCAGTTTGCCGCGAGAACAACCTGCAGGAAACCATCAAGTTTCTGCAGCAGTCGGGCGTGACTGTGGTGGCCTGTACCGAAAAAGCCGACGAAGCCGTTGGCGCTACCGAAGTCGACTTTACTGGCCCGGTGGCCGTGCTCATGGGCTCGGAGGAAGACGGCATTTCTCCGGAACTGCTACGCTTGGCCGATGTGAAGCTGAAGGTGCCCATGGCTGGCCAAATTCAGTCGCTGAATGTGAGCGTGGCCGCGGGCATTATGCTGTTTGAGGTGGCGCGCCAGCGGGTAGCAAATAGCTAATTGTGTCAAGCAATGGAGAGCATACACGCGGTGAAAACAAAGCGCAACCTTGGGCGTCCATCGCTGCTTTCTACCAAGACCTCACCAGCTATGGTTGGGGGCACGAGATGCTAGCCCTAACGCAACACATTATTTCGTCAGGCGCGGCAGAGCGACTGTTTGCCTATACTTCACATGCTACCTTAAAAATAAGCATTTACGCATCAAGAGTTGGAAGTACAGAGGAGCTAACCATTGATTTTGACCAGAAGAAGAAATCATTTTGCTTTCGGTACTATGCCCGTCCGATAATTTATGAGCAGCCTGAGTTTTATCGAGAATACACTCCTGAAATAGTTGCTGAAAAATTCGACCAATTTCTTCGCTGGATTCGCTGGTAAAATTCAATAAAAAAGCCCGCTTTAAAGCGGGCTTTTTTGTACCGTATTGCCAGGCTTCCCTCTTTATGGGAGAAGGGCCGGGTGTGGTTATCGCAAATTAGTTATACCCCACTCCCTTTCTAGCCTTTACATCAGCCACGAATTCCTTTACCCGTTGCTCTTCGCTGCGCTTGCAAATCAGCAGCACGTTGTCATACTCGGCTACGATGTAGTCTTCTAGGCCCTGTACTACTACCAAGCGCTCGGAGGGGGTTTTTATGACGCAGCCCGTGGTGTCGTATAGCAGCACGTCGCCGCTTACCACGTTATTGTGCTCGTCTTGCTGGCCGATGCGGTGAAGCGAATCCCATGTGCCCACATCGCTCCAGCCAAAATCAGCGGGCAGAACGTACACGTTATCGGCTTTTTCCATCACCCCGTAGTCGATGCTGATGTTGCGGCACCGCGAATACGCCTGGCTGATGAAGTTTTCTTCCTGCGGTGTGCCGAGTTTGTCGGCGCCTTCTTCAAAGACCTCGGCAATGTCGCCGAGGTACTGATGAAACGCTCCGATGATGACATCGGCCCGCCACACGAACAGGCCGGAATTCCAGAGGAAATCACCGCTTTCCACAAACATGCGGGCCAGTTCCAGATTGGGCTTCTCGGTGAAAGTTTTCACCTTGTGCAGCTGGCCACCGGGCAACGACTGCTCGTCCATGTACTGTATGTAGCCGTAGCCCGTATCGGGCCGCGAGGGCTGAATGCCAAGCGTGATGAGCACGTCGTTGGTGCGGGCCGCTTCCACGGCCACGCTCATCAGCCGGCGGAACTCCTCTTCGCGCAGCACGGCGTGGTCGGCCGGGGTGACGATGATGATGGCCTTGGGGTCGCGTTGGGCAATACGGTAGCTGGCATAGGCAATGCAAGGCGCCGTGTTGCGGCCAATAGGCTCGCCGAGAATCTGGTCGGCGGGCAAAGCAGGCAGGTGTTCCTGCACCAGTTCGGTATAGCCACGGTTGGTAACCACAAACACGTTTTCGGGTGGGCACACACCGGCAAAACGGTCCACGGTAACCTGGAGCATGGAGCGGCCAACACCCAGCACGTCATGGAACTGCTTGGGGTGGTTGGTGCGGCTAAAGGGCCAGAACCGGCTGCCAATGCCGCCGGCCATAACGATGAGATAAGTAGAATTCATTGGAACAAAGGTATCGTATATGCCAACTATTTGTTGGTGAGCTATTAAGTAGATGGCCACGAAATTGTGTCGGTTTGGCGAAACGCCAACCGAAGGCTGGCGTTATACCAACCCTTCGCGGAGCAAATCGTGCAGGTGGATGAAGCCAGCAAACTGTCCTTGCTCCGTCACGACCAGCTGCGTGATGTTGCGCTGCTGCATACGGACCAGGGCTTCGGCGGCAAAGTCATCAACTTCGATAGTAGCGGGGCGGGGCGTGAGGATGTCGCGCGCCTGCAGGCTTTCTAAATCGGAGAAGCTGCCGAGCATGCGGCGCAGGTCGCCATCGGTAATGATGCCGGCCAGGGCGCCTGCGGCGTCGAGCACAGCGGTGGCGCCGAGGCGCTTACCCGATATTTCGAGCAGCACCTCTTTGAGCGGGGCGTCTACCAGAACCTGGGGGCGCTGGTTTTGGCGGCTCAAGTCGCCCACTTTCAGATAGAGGCGCTTGCCGAGGGTGCCACCAGGGTGCAGGCGGGCAAAGTCAGCGGCGGTAAACTTGCGGCTTTCCAGCAGGCACACGGCCAGGGCGTCGCCCAGGGCCAAGGCGGCGGTAGTGCTGGTAGTTGGGGCCAGGTTGTTGGGGCAGGCCTCTTTGTGCACGGGGGCGTGCAGAATGTAATTGGCCTGCTGGCCCAGGTAAGAGTCAGCGTTGCTAACCAGAGCAGCCAACGGCACGCCTTTGCGGCGCAGCAGCGGCACTAGCACTTTGATTTCGGGCGTGTCGCCGCTCTTGCTGATGGCCACTACAAAATCCTCCGGCTGAATCATGCCCAGGTCGCCGTGAATGGCATCGGCGGCGTGCATGAATAGGGCGGGCGTGCCGGTGCTGTTGAGCGTGGCGACGATTTTGCCCGCCACATGCGCACTCTTGCCAATGCCTGTGACCACTACCCGGCCTTTAAGCTGAAGGATGGCTTGCACGCAATTCTCAAAATCGGGAGTTGCTCCCAAGGCATTGGCCACATCGTGCAGGGCAGCGGCCTCCTCGTGAAGTACCTGACGGGCGATGGCCAGCACATCAGTAGCCGCCGATGCCTCGGCGGCAGCGGCAGGCGGATTAGCAGAATGGGTGGAAGCAAGCATGAGCGGAGCAGGTGGGTTGCCACAAAATTGGGGCATAGAAGTTAAGCCGGGCGCGGAGCTAACTCATAAAAGCCGGCCAAACCATTGCCTTTAAGTAAGAGCGGAGGGACAGCCTATTTAATGGCTGTCCTCTATGTTGAATCCTAATTTAATGGTTCATTCAGTGCTGGTTACTAAAACACGAGAATGCAGGGGCTTTTATATGATTTAATTGTTTTCCACAATTCACGAAAAACACCATTTTTTACGCTGAAAAAGTAGGCTCGTGCTTATCTTCGTAATGAACCGTGCGTCCGTACGTATATCATCTGAGCTCCCGCCCATGCCATCTGCTGCCCTACAAGAAGCCCCAACCCTCGTTGCCGACCTAAAACACACACTAAAAGAAGTATTTGGCTACGGCCAATTTCGAGGAACGCAGGAGGCTGTAATTCAAAACGTACTGGCAGGCCATAATACTTTTGTCATAATGCCGACCGGGGCAGGCAAAAGTTTGTGCTACCAGCTGCCGGCCCTCGTGGTGCCGGGCACAGCCATTGTCATTTCGCCCCTCATCGCTCTGATGAAAAACCAGGTCGACCAGTTGGGCGCCTTTGGGGTAAATGCCCAGGTATACAATTCGACGCTGACCAAAACGGAGATGAACCGGGTGAAGAAAGACGTCATGAGCGGCGACGTCCGCCTGCTGTACGTAGCCCCGGAAAGTCTTACTAAGGACGACACCATTGAGTTCCTGCTGAAGTCAACCATTAGCTTCGTGGCGATTGACGAGGCCCACTGCATTTCGGAGTGGGGCCACGACTTCCGGCCCGAGTACCGCAAGATTCGCGGCATCATTGATAACCTGGGCGGTAATGTGCCCATTATTGCTCTCACGGCCACGGCCACGCCCAAAGTGCAGCTGGACATCCAGAAGAACCTGCAGATGGACGACGCCTCGGTGTTTAAAACCAGCTTCAACCGCACCAACCTTTACTACGAGGTGCGCGCCAAGCACAACACCAAAAAGCAGCTGATTCAGTACGTGAAGCAGCACAAGGGCAAGGCCGGCATCATCTACTGCCTGAGCCGCAAGAAAGTGGAAGAAATAGCCGAGCTGCTGCGCGTGAACGACGTGCGCGCCCGGCCTTATCACGCCGGCCTCGACCAGCAGGTGCGCATCGACAACCAGGACGCATTCCTGAATGAAGAGTGCGATGTGATTGTGGCTACCATCGCCTTCGGTATGGGCATCGACAAGCCCGACGTGCGCTTTGTGGTGCACTACGACGCGCCCAAGAGCATCGAGGGCTATTACCAGGAAACCGGCCGCGGCGGCCGCGACGGCCTAGAAGGCAACTGCCTGATGTTCTATAGCTACGACGACATCCTGAAGCTAGAGAAGTTTAGTAAAGACAAGCCAGTGACCGAGCGCGACAACGCCCACCAGCTGCTGGCTGAGATGACGAACTATGCCGAGTCGTCGGTGTGCCGGCGCCGGCAGCTGCTGCACTACTTCGGTGAGGTGCTGGAGAAGGACTGTGGCTTCTGCGACAACTGCAAGCACCCCAAGGAGCGGTTTGAGGGCGAAGAGGCCGTGGGCCTGGCCCTGCGCGCCGTGGTGCAAACCGAAGCCCGCTTCAACCTCACCCACATTGGGCAGGTGCTACTGGGTCTGAGCAACCCGCACATTGAGAGCTACGCCCACAACGCGCTACCGGTGTACGGGCAAGGTAAAGCACTGGGCGATGCGCAGTTCTGGCACTCGGTGCTGCGTCAGTGCCTGCTGAACGGCTTCTTAGAGAAGGACATCGACAGCATCGGACTGGTACGCATCAACGACAAGGGCATCGATTTCATCGAGAACCCGCGCCCCATCACCCTCACCAAGGACCACAATTTTGACGCCGAGCAGAAGGCCGACGAGGAAAAGGAGGAAGTGCAGCAGGCCGCTGGGCACGACGAAGCTCTGTTCGTGCAGCTCAAGGAACTGCGCAAGCAGGTAGCTAAGCAGAAGAACCTGCCGCCCTACGTCCTTTTCCAGGACCCGAGCCTTAAGGAGATGGCCACCACCTACCCTACATCGCTGCACGACCTGACGCACGTGTCAGGCGTCGGCCAGGGCAAAGCCCAGAAGTTTGGTGCGCCATTCGTGGCCGCTATCAAAAAGTATGTGGAAGACAACGACATTGAAACCGCGGAAGACGTGGTAGTGAAGTCGGCCGTGAACCGCTCGAAGATTAAGATTTACATCATCCAGCAAATCGACAAGAAGATGATGCTGGAAGACATTGCCTCATCCAAGGGCATCGGCATGGGCGAGTTGATGGAGGAGATTGAGCACATCTGCTACTCCGGCACCCGCCTCAACATCGGCTACTACCTCAACGAGATGGTAGAGGAAGACCGGCAGGAAGAAATCTACGACTATTTCATGACGGCTACTACCGACAATATTGCGGTGGCTATGAAAGAGATGGGCGATGACTACACGGAGGAAGAGCTGCGGCTGGTGCGAATCAAGTTCCTTAGCGAAGTGGCCAACTAGGACCGCAGATTTGATGAACTTTGACGGCAAAGCGTGCGCGCCGAACGAAAAGTTGGATTGTCTAGGTTTTAGAAAAACGAAAAAGTCGGCTCCCACGGGGCCGACTTTTTCGTTGATGACAAAATGTTGGTTGAACTAAAAGCGTTTGAAACCATTGTTCCAAAGCAAGCGGAACCACAATAATCCGTTTTAATCCGTCGAAATCCGTTAAATCTGTGGTCCTGTGTGGATAGTCTTTGCCTTGATGGCAGCCCTGGTGTCTGCTACCGTTGTTACTCTCTCGAAATTTGGAGTCCGGAACGTGCCGCCCAGCCTGGCATTTGCAGTGCAGGCTGTTCTTATCCTGATTGTGTCGTGGGGCACGGTGCTCTGGCAGGGGCTGCTGCCAGATATTGGAAGGATTGAACGCCGGGACTGGGGCTTTCTGCTGGCGGCGGGCGTGCTCACGGCGGCTTCCTCGCTGCTGTCGTTTCGGGCGCTGTCGATGGGTGATGCGTCGAGGGTGTCGCCGTTAACCAATGTGGCACTGGTTTTTTCAGTGGTCCTGGCGGCGATATTTTTAAAAGAAAAGCTGACGTGGCAAGTAATGGCCGGCGCCACGCTTATGGCGTGCGGTGCCTTGCTCATTGCCACGGCCAAGCCCGCGGAGAAAGCGGAAAGAGGCAAAAAAAATGGTCGCTCCGAAACCGGAGCGACCATCTACGACACTACGCCGAGGGCTTAGCAATACTCTTCGAAAGCCCCTTGCAGGTTGTTCACGATGCGCATGGCGTCGGAACCTTCGATGTGGTAGCGCTCAATCATGTGCACCAGTTCACCGTCTTTGAACAAGGCGATGCAGGGCGACGAGGGAGGATAGGGCAAGAGGTGCTCGCGCATCTTGGCCACGGCTTCGGTTTCCATGCCGGCAAATACGGTCACGAGCTTGCCGGGCTTTTTATCGGCGCTGGCCAGGGCCATTTTCAGGGCGGGACGGGCCTTGGCGGCGGCACAGCCGCACACCGAGTTCACGGCCACCAGCACGGTGCCTTCGTTTGAGGCGAGGGCCGACTCTACTTCTTCGGGGGTCATCAGCTGCTCAAAACCAACCTCGGTGAGGTCTTGGCGGATGGGCGCCACCATGTATTCGGGATAAACTGCCATTGTCTTAATAGTTTAATAGGCGGCGGGGCCGCGTGTGGTACAAAAGTACGAACGGCTAAAGCATCTAGCGCCCCAGAAAGTTTCGGGCGCGCACGAGCCTTGGCCTTGCTTCAATCATGCTGTGAGCAGATATTGGCAGGCTACGACCTCAAACGCAGCCACCTGCCGCGCCTGCCATGCCTCGTCGAAGCCCAATTCCTGCGCTAGCAGGGCGGCCACAGTGGGAGCTGCGCGCATGGCCGCGGCAGCATCCAGAATCAGGACGCGCACGCGCCGCGCCAGCACGTCTTCGACCGTGCGTGCCAGTTCGTGGCGCGCAGCCCACACAACTTCGGCCTGCAGGAAATCCAGCGTATCATCGAGCTTATCGCCAAGCGCTGGACGCTCGGCGATAAGCTGCTCCAGTGCAACACGGGCGCTGCCGTAGTGGGCCAGAGGGGGATAAGGCGAAGCAGGGCTTGGCGTTGCCTCGGCTCCGTAAATGGGCATATGCGTGGTCTGGCTGCGGGCAGGCGGGAGTTGGGCCAGCGCAATGGCTTGGTCGACGGCATCTTGCCCCATGCGGCGGTACGTGGTCCACTTGCCGCCGGTGATGGTGATGAGCCCACTGGCCGACGCCACGATTTTATGGCTCCGCGAAATTTCTTTGGTTTTAGTGCTGCCGTTGGCCGAGGCAGCCAGCGGACGCAGGCCCACGAAGATGCTGAGTACGTCGGCGCGGGTGGGGGCGCGGGTGAGGTACCGGGCCGCAGTACGCAGCAGGAAATCAATTTCTTCCGGTTGTGCCTGGGGCTCCAGGGCCGCGGTGGGCACGGGAGTATCGGTGGTACCCAGCACTACGCGGCCCATCCACGGCACGGCAAAGAGCACACGGCCGTCTTCGGTGCTGGGAATCATGAGGGCGGCGGTGCCGGGCAGAAACACTTCGGGCAGCACCAAGTGCACGCCCTGGCTGGGCTGCACCAGCGGCCGGGCGCTAGGCTCGTCGAGCTGCCGAACCTCATCAACGAAGATGCCGGTGGCGTTGACTATTGCTTTGGCGCGCAACTCGTAGCTAAGGTCAGTTTCGTGGTCGGTGGCGCGCACGCCGCTTAGGCGCCCGGCGGCATCTTTCAGCAAGCTCCGCACGGCGCAATGGTTGAGGGCTGTGCCGCCGTGGTCAATGCAGGTTTGGGCCAGGTTCACGGCCAGGCGGGCGTCGTCGAACTGGCCGTCGAAGTACCGAACGCAACCGCGCAGGCCAGCAGGGCGCAGGTTGGGTAGGTGGCGCAGGGTTTCGGCTTTGCTCAAGTGCTCGGAAGGGCCGAGGCTTAGGCGCCCGGCCAGCAGGTCGTATAGCTTCAGTCCAAGGGTGTAGAATGGGCCGCCCCACCAATTATAGTTGGGAATAATAAACGACTGGCTGTGGCACAGATGCGGGGCGTTTTTTAGCAGAAGACCCCGCTCATACAATGCTTCGCGCACCAACCCAACATCACCCTGCGCGAGGTAGCGCACGCCGCCGTGCACTAGCTTGGTACTGCGGCTGCTGGTGCCTTTGGCGAAATCGACCTGCTCGAGCAGCAGGGTTTTATAGCCGCGGCTGATGCCGTCGAGGGCCACCCCCAACCCCGTGGCCCCGCCGCCGATGACAATCAGGTCCCAGATGGGTACGGCGTTGAGCTGCTGCAGCAGGGTTTCGCGGTGGTAGGGGTTGGCTTCCATTGGAGTAGAGAGTCTGAATAAAGCCGGAACGTTATGCTGAGTGCAGCCGAAACATCTCTGCAACGATAGTAATCAGTAGCTAATGCAACGAAGCGGTAGAGATGCTTTGACAAGCTCAGCATGACGTTCCGGCTTTCTGCTAATAATTCCTCACCGCAAAAACCCACCCAGCAAATCCACCAGCACCGGCACACTCAGCCAGCCCATCACCAGCACTACCACCCAGCCGGCAGCTAGCATCCATTTCGGGTGCTGGTACCCTTGCATTAGCTGCCGGTTGGTGGCTGCCACCAGCACTATGCCCAATGCTATTGGGAGTATAAGGCCGTTGACCGCGCCGGCGAAAACCAGCAGTTGCGTGGGCTTGCCTATCAGCACGAACACCACTGTCGAAAGCACGATAAACGCCGAAATCCACACCCGCTCGTAGCGCTCGAAAATCGGGTGGAAAGTCTTGAAAAAGGACACCGAAGTATAGGCCGCGCCCACCACCGATGAAATGGCAGCGCTCCAAAGAATCACTCCAAAAATGCGGAAGCCAATTTCGCCCGCCGCCGACCGGAACACGCTCGCCGCCGGGTTGTTGGGGTCGAGTACCGCTCCTTGCCTGAGCACCCCCACAATGGCCAGAAACAGCACAAACCGCATGATGGTAGAAATGACAATGCCGCTGATGGCACTGCGCGTGACCACTCCCTGCTGCGCGGGCCCCTTAATGCCCGCATCGAGCAGCCGGTGCGCGCCCGAAAACGTGATGTAGCCGCCCACCGTGCCGCCTACTATCGTGACGATGGCCGCCGCACTGATTTGCGTGGGCAGCAACGTGTGGTGCAGCGCCTGCAGCACCGGCGGGTGCGCGCTGAAGGCCACCCCCACCGTGAGCAGTATCATGCCCATGCCGAGAACCTTGGCGAAGCTGTCGAGCATCTTGCCAAACTCCCGCACCCAGAATAGCAGCAGCGCCACCCCGCAGCTAATCATCGCGCCCGTTTCGAATGACAGGCCCGTGAGCACGTTCAGGCCCAGGCCGCAGCCTGCTAAGTTGCCGATATTAAATGCAAAACCGCCCAGAATCACCATTGCGGCCAGGAAGTACCCCAAGCCCGGCAACATCTTGTTGGACAAATCTTGCGCCCGCAACTCGCTCACCGTGAGAATGCGCCAGGTGTTGAGCTGCGCGCCAATGTCTAGGATAACCGATACCAGAATCACAAACCCGAAGCTGGTGAGCAGTTGCTGGGTGAACACCGTGGTCTGGGTAAGGAATCCCGGCCCGATGGACGAATTGGCCATGAGGAAAGCCGCTCCCAGGCTGGCCCCGCCCCACCACTGGGCTTTTGGTAACGGCCTCATTTGGAGCTGGCGAAGTGGCCCGCTTGCAGTGTTACGCAGGCTTGGCGCAGGGCCCCGTGCAGGCGCTCGGCAAATTCCAGCGCGTGGGCGCCATCGCCGTGCAGGCACACGGTATCGGCCCGAATGGCCACATCGGTGCCCTGTTGGGTATGCACTCGGCCCTCCTGCACCATGCGGAGCACCTGGGCAATAGCCGCGTCGGCGCTGGTGATGAGGGCATCGGGCTGGCGACGCGGCGTGAGGGTGCCGCTGGCCTGATAGGTGCGGTCGATGAAGACTTCGTGGGCAGTTTTAAGGCCAATTTTCTCGCCGGCTTTGGTCAGTTCCGAGTTAGCCAGCCCGTAGAGCGTGAGCTCGGGCTGCACCTTGTACACCGCTTCGGCGATGGCTTCGGCCAGGGCGGCGTTGGTGGCCGCCATGTTGTAGAGCGCGCCGTGGGGCTTGAGGTGGTGGAGCTGCCCGCCTTCGGCCCGCACGACAGCCGTGATGGCGCCAAGCTGGTACACGGTCATATCAAATGCCTCCTCGGCGGAAATGGCCATGTCGCGCCGGCCAAATCCTACCAGGTCGGGCAAGCCGGGATGGGCGCCGATGGCCACTTTGTGGCGCAGGGCCAGGCGCACGGTTTGCTTCATCACGGCCGGGTCGCCGGCGTGGAAACCGCAGGCAATATTAGCGGAGGTAATGAAAGGCATCAGGGCTGCGTCGTTGCCTATGGTCCAGGCGCCAAAGCTTTCGCCCATGTCGCAGTTTAAGTCAACGGTAGGAGTTGGGGGCATAGAGTGGAATAGAATCAGTTTTGAACGGTGTGGAAACGCATAATTGCGTCTCGGCGAAGAACGCTCGAACGATAGATTAGCCAGCCGGTCCCTATCGGTGCGGACTACGAGACGCAAATATGCGTCTCTACATCGTTCCTAATACTTTCATTGCAACAGCCCGCTGCAACTCGTGCAACCGCCGTTCCTGCGCAAGGTACAGCGTCTGCGCCTCGGCCAATGCCACTTCCTGAAAATGGATGGCCTGTCCCGGCAGCACCTGCGCCAAAGCCGAAAAATCGACTGAGATAACCTGGGCAATCCGAGGATAACCGCCGGTGGTTTGGTGGTCAGCCATGAGCACGATGGGTTGCCCGCTGGTTGGCACTTGCACCGTGCCAAAGGTGACGGCAGTAGACAGCAATTCGGCATCTGTATGGCGGCTCAAAGTATGCCCTTGCAGCCGGTAGCCCATGCGGTCGGCTTCCGTGGTCACCGTGTAAGGCTGCTGCCAGAAATTACGCTGGCTTTCCTCTGAAAACTGCTCGTATTCCGGACCGCGAATGGCCCGAATTATTGGGCGCGGCCGAGGCTTGGGGCACAGTTCTGGCTGCGGGGTCCAGCGGGCTTGCTGCCAGGTTGCAGCTGATTCATTTGAAGCAAGGTTTTGCATGAGCTTTTGGCCTGTGACAGTAGGGCCGGCGCAGGGAATACTATCACCAACTTGCAGGGCTCGGCCGTGCAGCCCGCCGAAGCCCGCACGCAGGTAAGTGGCGTGGCTGCCGAGCACCGGCGCCAGGGCAAACCCTCCCGACACAGCGAGGCAGGCCCTGCTGCCCGCTATGGGCGTCCCAAAGGCCAGCTCCGTGCCGGCCGTCACCCACACGGGACGGTGCAAGCCCATAGGTTGGCCGTTGAGGGAAGGAGATACGTGGGCGCCGGCGAGGGCAATGAGGCAGTTGGTTTCGAAGCGAATTCTGGGGCCCATCAGGGTGACTTCCAGGCCGGCGGTGTTCTCGGGATTGCCCACCAGCAGGTTGGCTACCCGCAGGGCCGTGGCGTCCATGGCGCCGCTCACCACGATGCCGTCTTTCTGGTAGCCGTGCCGGCCAAGGTCTTGCACGGTGGTGAGCAGGCCGGGGCGAAGAATGCTAAGACTCATGCTGCTGGCGGCTATGGTATTCGGCTTCGCTAATGGTCACGAAGCGCAGCTTTTGACCGGCCTGGAGCAGGCTGGGCGTGTTCCAGGCCGGATTGAAGAGCTGCAACGGCGTGCGGCCGATGAGCTGCCAACCGCCGGGCGTGGGCAGGGAATAAACCCCAGTCTGCGGGCCGGCAATACCAACGGAGCCGGCTGGCACCAAGGGTCGCGGCTGGGATTTGCGCGGCGTGGCCAGTTGCGCATCCAGGCCGCCCAGATAGGGGAAACCGGGCGCGAAGCCAATCATGTGCACCAAGTAATCGGGTGCCGAATGCCGGGCAATTACTTCGTCTGACGACAGCCCCGTGTGCTGGGCCACAAACGCTAAATCGGGCCCAAACGCCCCGCCGTAGTAAACTGGGATTTCAACCGTGGTGGCTTCCACCGCTGCTTCGGTAGCCTGAGCCGCGGGCAGTAGGCGCCGCAGGATTTCCGAAGCTCGCTCGTAGGGCTGCTGGCCGGTATCGCTCAACAGCCAAGGGTCGTAGTACACCGTTAGGGTGGTGAAGGCGGGCACGTATTCGCGCAGACCCATAAACGGATGTAGGGCCAAGTAGGCGCTCACGGCCTGAATGGCGCGGTGGGTAGCCGCACTAATGCAGTCACCAAATTCGAGCACAATGGCCGCGTCTCCGAGCGGGAACAGCCGCACGTTGGGAGGCAAAGCAGACAGTGGGTCGGGGACGTTTCTCATGTGCTGGCGGTTACTTTTGGTATTCTCTGCACTGGAACCTCCTGATGAATTTTAGCTTCCGTAAATATGGCAGGGCTGGCGCTTTTGCGCTTGCCGTGCTCACTGCCGCCTGCCAGCGCCAACCTGTATCCCGCCCTGCCGCGGTGCCCGCGACTGCCGAGGCTGGTGCTGCCGATGTTGCCCTGCCGCCTGTGACCACCGGCGTTTCCGAAGCCCTCGCTATTGAGCGCAAAAAGAACATCAGCCGCGTGGCCTATGACCTCAATCTGACCATTCCGGCTCAGAAAACCAAGCCCATTGCCGTGGTCGAGTCCGTGGCCTTCACCCTGCGCGACAACCAGCAGCCGGTGCAACTTGATTTCAAAGCACCTACCGCCAACCTGCAAAGCCTGACCGTGAACGGCCAGCCTGTGCCCCTCGACCACCGCAAGGAGCACCTCGTGCTGCCCGCCGCCGCCCTGAAACCCGGCCGCAACGTGGCTGAAATTCGCTTAAACGCCGGAGAGCAATCGCTGAACCGCAACGCCGATTACCTCTACACGCTGCTCGTGCCCGACCGCGCCCGCACCGTGTTCCCGGTGTTCGACCAGCCCAACTTGAAGGCCACTTTTAAACTACAACTCACCTTGCCAAAAGACTGGCAGGCAATGACGAATGCGCCTTTAGTTGACTCAGCAGCGCACTCCCTCGACGGCACATTGCCAGGGTTCAAAACCTATATATTCGCCACGTCCGACAGCATCAGCACCTACCTGTTTTCGTTCGCGGCGGGCAAATTCACGCGCCTCACCCGGCAGATGAACGGCCGCCCCATGACCCTGCTGCACCGCGAAACCGACCCGTCCAAGCTGCGCCTCAGCCTCGGGCCCATCTTTCAGCTGCACGCCGATGCGCTGCAGTTCATGGAGCAGTACACGGGCATCCCGTACCCGTTTCAGAAGTTTGATTTCGTGTCGATTCCTGACTTTCAGTACGGTGGCATGGAGCACGTGGGCGCTATCGATTACAAGGCCTCGACGCTGTTTCTGGACGAGGGCGCCACGCAGGACCAGCTGCTGGCCCGCTCCAGCCTGGTGGCCCACGAAACGGCTCACATGTGGTTTGGCGACCTCGTGACCATGCAGTGGTTCAACGACGTGTGGATGAAGGAGGTATTTGCCAATTTCATGGCCGATAAAGTGACGCAGGTGGCCGTCAAGAATTCAAACTACGACCTCAAGTTCGTCATCGACCACTACCCCGCCGCCTACGGTATTGACCGCACGGCGGGGGCCAACCCCATCCGCCAGCCGCTGGCCAACCTGCAGGACGCGGGCTCCCTCTACGGCAACATCATCTACCACAAAGCGCCCATCATGATGCGGCAGCTCGAGCGGCTGATGGGCCCAGCCGCCTTCCAGCAGGGCCTGCAGGAGTATTTGCGGAAGTACTCGAACAGCAACGCCACCTGGCCCGACCTCATCGACATTCTGGACGCCCGTACCCCCGCCGACCTGCAGGCCTGGAACCAGGTGTGGGTGAACCAGCCCGGCCGTCCCGTCTTCAGCCACGAGCTGAAAATCAGCGCTGGCAAAATCACGCAACTCACCCTCACCCAGCAGGCAGAAGATGCCTCCGACCGCCTCTGGCCCCAGCTTTTTGAAGTGCTGCTGGTGTACCCCGGCGGCCGCACCAAGGAGCTTTTCGTGAACATGAGCGAGCGGGCCGTATCGCTGCCCCAGGCTGTGGGCCAGCCAGCTCCCAGCTATATCCTGTTCAACTCCACGGGCCTGGGCTACGGCGTATTTCCAGTAGCTCGGCAGCTCACAGCTCAGCTGGCCACGCTAAAGAACCCCGTGGCCCGAGCCGCCGCCTACGTCAACCTTTATGAGAACATGCTCAACGGCCAGGTCATCAAGCCGCAGGAGCTGCTCACGGTCTACCGTCAGGCCCTCACCCGCGAGCCCGAAGAGCTGAACCTGAAGCTGCTTACGGGCCAGGCCAGCGACATTTTCTGGCACTTCCTTAGCCCGGCCCAGCGGCTGGCCGTGGTGCCCGATTTAGAGAAAGACATTTGGGCTGCGCTGCAAAAAAACCCGGCTGCTAATTCCAAAAAGCTGCTATTCAAAACGTATCAGTCCATCGCTCTTACCCCGCCCGCGCAAGCCGGCCTCTACCAAATCTGGCAATCGGAAAAGGCCCCCGCCGGTGTGAAGCTGACCGAGGACGACTACACCGCCCTGGCCCTGGCGCTGGCCGTGCGCGACTACGCTGCGCCGCAGCCCGTTTTACCCCAGCAGCTCGCCCGCATCAAAAATGTGGACCGCCGCCGCCGCTTAGAATTCCTGATGCCCGCCCTGGCGCCCGACGCTGCCACCCGGGATACCTTCTTTGCCTCCCTGGCCGACGACAAGAACCGCGAAAAGGAAGCCTGGGTCACGGCCGCGCTCAGCTACCTGCACCACCCGCTGCGCCACGCTACTTCCGAAAAATACCTGTCCCAGAGCCTGGAGCTGCTGGAGGAAATCCAGCTCACGGGTGACATCTTTTTTCCATATTCCTGGCTGCAGGCCTCGCTGGGCTCTTACCAAACTGCTGGCGCCGCCACCATCGTGCGCGCCTTTCTGCAAGCCCACCCCGACTACAACCCCAAGCTGCGCGCCAAGCTGCTGCAAGCTTCAGACGACCTGTTTCGGGCTGAAAAGCTGGTGCGATGAATTACAACAAGGCAGGCACATGCCCACCCAGAAATTGGCGGCACAGCGCAAGAGATTTTTAAGCCCTGCTGTTCCTCCGTGTAAAAAGGTGAGCAACGAGCCCCGATTCGCTGGCCGAGTTTCCGGGCAAGCCCGTGAAGTGGAATTACGGGCAGGGCGTGGTGTTGGAAGGGATGAAAGGCTTGTGGGAGCGCACGGGCGCCCCGCAGTACTTCGATTACATTCAGAAAAGCATCAATTTTTTCGTGCAGCCGGACGGCAGCATTCGAAAATACTGGCTGGCCGACTACAACATCGATGGGGTAAAAAACGGCACCCTGATGCTGTTTCTGTACCAGCAAACCCACCAGCCCAAGTACCTCAAAGCCGCCGCTGCCTTGCGGGAGCAGCTAAAAGGCCACCCGCGCAACCCCGATGGCGGCTTTTGGCACAAGCAAGTGTACCCGCGCCAGATGTGGCTTGATGGCCTCTACATGGGGCAACCCTTCTACGCGCAGTACGCGGCCCTCACCCACGAAGCGGCGGCCTTCAACGACGTGGCCCGGCAGTTCATCCTCATGGAACAGCACGCCCGCGGCCCCAAAACCGGCCTGCTCTACCACGGCTACGACGCGCGCCAGCAGCGCTGGGCCAACCCCCGAACCGGGCAATCGCCTCATTTCTGGGGCCGGGCCCTGGGGTGGTACGCTGCCGGGCTGGTTGAGGCGCTCGACTACTTCCCCGCCCATCACCCCAAGCGCGATTCCCCAGTCGCTATTTTAGGTCGCTTGGCCGCGGCGGCGCAACGGTACCAAGACCCCACAGTAGCCTCTGGTACCAGGTACTGGACCAAGGTACCGCGCCGGGGAACTACCCGGAGGCGTCTGCGTCGTGTTTGTTGACACACGCCCTGGCCAAGGGCGTGCGACAAGGGCACTTGCCGCCCCGCTACCTAGCCACGGCGACGAAGGCCTCCCAAGGCATCGTTCAGCGGTTCATCGAAACCGGTGCGCACGGACAGGTGAACCTGACCGGCACCGTGGCCGTGGCGGGCCTGGGCAGCCAACCCTACCGGGACGGCAGCTACGACTACTACACCCACGAGCCTATCAAAACCAACGACATCAGGGGCATGGGCGCGTTTATCCTCGCGGGCAACGAGTTGGAACGGGTCACCCAAACAACCAAGCGCCCGCGGACCCTTCCTAAAATAGGCGCCCGTAAAAGGCCCACCCCAAGTAATATGAAAGGGAAATAGCCCGTGCCGGCGCGACGCTGTCATACGAGGAAGCCGGTTACGCCCCCGGTGCTGCTGCGACCCGGCCCTTCTTTCGACCGCCGCCTGTGGGTTCCGCAATGTACGGCACTCTAAATCTTAAGCCTGAAGGGGGCGTTCAGGGGAAACGGTCGAAAAGCGAGACGAGCGTATTTCAGTACTTTGCTTGCCCTCTCTCCATGCGACAACGGGACCTTATTTTTATTCTCTATGCTCATGCCCACCCCGGAGTATGTGTTTGCGTCTGCGATGTTCGTCGGGTATTTCGATTATGCGGTTTTCTGCCTGTTGGCGGGGGCTAGCGTCTGGCGTGCGCGGCGCGGGGTCTCCCTTTCGCTCGGTGATTGGTCCACTCTAGCCGTTGCGCTCGTCTTTTGCCTCCTCCTGCCCCTGCTCTCCATCTCGGTGGAAATCGACCGCACCCGCCGGCCGCCGGGGGTGCCCGTTGATGCGTTCGAACTGCTGTACACCTACCTGCGATTCCCCCTGTACTGGGCCTTATTCGCCTTGCAGCTCCTCTTCTGGAGGTTTTACCGTCCCAGTAAAGGCCGATGTCTACCACCAGAGCATTAAGCCCTAACTCAGCAGAGGGCGTCCCCGGAAACGGTGGTTATGCTACGCTTAAATATCAGCCGTCCTCCCCATCCGGTTTCCCCGCCTCCACATACCGCTGCACAACCGGCAGAAACAGCGGCACCGCCTCCTCCACGTACTCCCGCTCGGCGGCAGTCCAGTGGCGGGGGTGGCCGAAGACGCAGGGCTGCAGAATGCCCCACAGCTGCTCGCCTTCGGTGATGTGGGCGTGGACCAGGGCGCGGTGGCCGAAGGTGCGTCGCTCGAATTTCTGGTTGAGCACGTCGGGGCCGGCTTCGGTTACGTCATCGACAAATACCGAGGGCTGAGCGGCCAGGGCGGCGCGAAAGAGCGGGTCCTCTTTGAGGAGGTCGCCGGTGTCAGCTTGCCAGTCGTGGCGTGGGTCGGGCACGGCCTCATCGAGGCGCCAGACTAGGGCAATGCGGCCACGGCCCTGCGCTGGGTCGCGCACGTAGAGAAAGCAGCGGTCGGCGCGCAGGTGCTGGCCTACCAGCTCAAGGGCTCGTTGCAGGGCTTCAGCGGGCAGGGTGCTGGCATTTTGCAGGGCGGTTTCTAAGTCGGAAAGAGGAGTGCTGGTCATGGATTTGAGTTGATGAGGTGGTGCGCTGGCATCTGTTGCCTTCGCTTGCGGGCGCTATTCTCTGTACGACTTTACTCCCGAGCAAGCGTTCCGTTTTCTACTACGTGAAGCGGACGTTTTCCAGTGCGAGGCTGGCTCGGTTTTCGTACCCTAGTTTTTCATGCGAAGGCTGCCGCTTGCAGCGTCTGCCAGGAATATCAGCGAGTGCACGCAACCTTTGGTGCTATGCAGCGGTCAACGTCGCAGCTCCCCAATCCCAGCTTACCACGCCACACCATACGTCTCATGAAACTACTCTTTGTTTTAACTGCCTTCGTGTGGTGCCTTGCGGGCTGCCAGAAAGATGACTCTGCTGCTCCGCTCATCGATGCGCCCTTCGACCAGCAGGTGACCCTACGGCAGCAGCAAAGCGGAGCCTTCCCCAACCAGCGGATGCCGGAGCTCACCGTCAAAGTAGAAGGTGTGAACGACAGCCGTTGCCCCCAAGACGTGGTTTGCGCGTGGGGAGGCGTTGCCGAAGTAGTGCTCAGCATCCAGGCAGCAGATGGGTCGAGCCAGACACTCAAGTTGGTTTTGTCTGGTGTCAGCGCTGATGCGCAAGGCATGGTGCAAGCCAATGACCGCGGCTACTTGGTAGTGCTCCACGACGTGACGCCCTACCCAAAAACAACCGCGGCTCAACAGCCGAAAAGCATCGTACTGAGTGTGCAGCGGAACTAAGGGCAGCCTTCAGCGACGCAACTTCAAACACCTCAGGCCAGCGGTTTTTCCAGCACCAGCAGCGTCAAAGGGTGCTTGGGAATGCCGTAGCGCGGGTCGGTGGGAAAGGGCTCGGTGGCGCCAGTCTGGCGGTAGCCCAGCCGCTCGTAGAAAGCAATAAGCTCGGGACGCACGGAAATAACGGTCATTTTGCTCACGGCACAGCCGTGCTGACGGCCGTAGTTTTCGGCGGCCCGAATGAGGAATTTGCCCACGCCCCGGCCTTGCCCAGTGGGCGCTACGGCCAGCATGCCCAGGTACATTTTGTTCCCGGTGGGGTGGGTGTAGAAGCTGCCCAACAGCTCGTCGTTTTCTCCGAGGCAGAGCAGCATAGCGGCCTCGGGCACGCCCAGCATGTCCCGAATGCCTTCTTCGTCAATGCGCTGGCCATCGAGCAGGTGGGCTTCGGTGGTCCAGCCCTGGCGGGAGGAGTCGCCGCGGTAGGCGCTGTTTACGAGAGCCGTAAGGCGCGGGGCGTCGGCAAGGGTGGCAGTAGCAAGGCGGAACGGAGAAGTCATGGGTCAAAAATAAGGTTGCTCGCCAGACGGGAATAAAAAGAACGTCATGCTGAGAGAACGTCATGCTCATCTGGTGTCCCGCTTGCCGGTTCATTTGGGTTACTGCCGCAAGTACTGCCCTAGCTCCGACACCGAGGTAATGCCCAACTCCTGCGCCTGCCGCTGCCGCATGAGCAGGGCATAAGTATTATTGAAGCCCAGCGGAGCCAGCCACTCCAGGTTGTAGCGGCTGCGGAACTCTTGGCGAACATAATTGAGCACTGCCTCGGGCCGGCCGCCCAGCGAATCGACCACGGCGGGCGTGGGTTGGAGCAGTACGAGCAAGCCCGTGCCAGTGTATTCGGGGTACATATCAATGGCGCCGTCGCGCAACGCATCGAAGCAGATGGTGGTGCCGCCGAGGCCGGTTTTGGTTTGCACGGTCAGGTTGGTATTGCCGCGGATGAGGGCGGCGTACAGCTCGGCCAGAATGTATTGCTCGGCAAAAATCTTGGAGCCCAGGCGCACGACCGGGGCGTTTTCAACGGCCGGCCGGGGCGCCCGCCACAGCCCGCGCCGCCGCAAAAAAGCTTCGGCAATAACCTGGGGCGACTGGTGCAGGTAGTCGGCGCGGTAGTTCAGGTTGGTCATTACCGAATCCGATATCTGCCCATCGAGCTGGCCGAGCACGGCGGCCAACTCGGGGTGCTCGCGCAACAGAGCGGGGCGTACAACGGGCGCCGCGTAGTAGGGCGGAAATACGTGCTGGTCGTCGTGCAGCACGCGCAGGTTGTAGGCCCGGATGCGACCGTCGGTGGAGTAGCCGTCGATGACGTCGACATTGGCGTTGCGGGCAGCTTCGTACACCAGCGCGGGCGCCAGCACCACGTTGGGCAGGTGCGTGAGGCCGTAGGTCTTGGTGAGGCCGGGCAGCCCATCAGCCCGGCCCACAAACTCGGGGCTGAAGCCAGCCAGCAGCTTGCCCGTGGCGCGGGGCAGCAGGTAGAGCGAGCCCAGCAGCGGCAGCGCCACCAGCAGCGCCCTGCCCACTTGCCTGAGGCGGCGGGCGCTCAGCTTTTGCACCGCGCCCAGTGCCGCATCAAATGCCAGGGCCAGGCCGGCAGCGGGCAGCGCCCCGGCCAGAATCATGGCGGGGTTATTTAAGGCAATGCCGCCAAAAATAAACTCACCCAGCCCGCCCGCCGCTACGTAGGCTGCCAGGGTGGCTACACCCACGTTTATTACCGTGGCGGTACGAATGCCGGCCATGAGCACCGGCAGCGCCAGGGGCAATTCTACTCGGCGCAGCACTTGGCCGTCGGTCAGGCCCAGGCCGCGGGCCGCTTCCACCACGGCCGGCGCCACGCCCTGAATGCCCGTCAGCGTGTTGCGAATAATGGGCAGCAGCGAGTACAGAAACAGCGCAAAAATGGCTGGCTTCGGCCCAATGCCCAGCAAGGGAATCAGAAAGCCGAGCAGGGCGATGCTGGGCACCGTTTGCAGCACGCCGGCCAGGCCCAGCACCGCCGGGGCCCAGCGCGGCCGGCGCGACAGCCACAAGCCCACGGGCACGCCCAGCAGCACGGCCAGCAGCAGCGAAGCCGCCGTCAGGCCGATGTGCTGCAGCGTTTGCTCGCCGAGCTTGTCGGCCTGCTCGCGCCAAAAGGTGAACAGCGCCGCTAGCGTTTCCATACTTCCTCCTCCCGTTGCAAAGCCCACCCGAAAGCAGCCATAAGTTCCGCTACGCTGAAGTGAGCCGAGGCGCCAGCATCAGCAGCGCTGGTCAGGGCTTCGAGGGCCTCGTGCACCGTGGTTTCAGCAGTCAAAGGCAGATGGGCCTGCCCGCTGTCTTGCATTCCTGCATCCTCAGCAAAAACATTGCCCAGCGTGAGGGTGCGCAGCTGCAAGGCAAGCCGCTCGGCGGCAAAAAACCGGCGCACAAAATCATTGGCCGGCCGAAACAGCAGCTCTCGGGGCGTTCCCGACTGCTGCACCCGGCCGGCATCAAGCAGCAGAATTCGGTCGGCTAGCTCGAAGGCTTCGGTGACGTCGTGGGTAACGAGCACCACCGTTTTGCTGCGTAATTCCTCAAGCTCGCGAAACTCTCGGCGGATGCTGGCGCGTGTCAGCGGGTCGAGGGCGCCAAAGGGTTCGTCGAGCAGCACAATGGGCGGGTCGGCTGCCAGGGCGCGGGCCAGCCCCACGCGTTGCTGCTGCCCACCCGAAAGCTGGTGCGGCAGCTGCGCCGCATAGCGCTCGGGCGGCAGGTGCAGGCGGGTGAGCAGCGCCGTGGTACGTGCATGGATGGCGGCCGGGGCGTGCCCAAGCAGGCGCGGCACCACGGCCACGTTTTCGGCCACGGTGTAGTGCGGCAGCAGGCCCACTTGCTGAATAACGTAGCCGATGCCACGGCGCAGTGTTTCGGGCCGCTGGCTGAGAATGTTCTGGCCATTGATTTCCACCGTGCCACTGTCCGGCTCAATCAAGCGGTTGAGCATCTGGAGCAGGGTGGTTTTGCCGCAGCCGCTGGGGCCGAGCAACACCAGTGTTTCGCCGGCCGCCAACTCAAACGAAATGTCCTGCACTACGGCATGCGCTCCGAAGCGTTTGCTGAGGTGAGAAACGCGAATCATGGGCGGTTGAGTTGGGGGCATAAGGAGTAGCTGGAGCAAGGTAAACTCAGCACATCGATTTGGGTTTGCAGCGCACCAGTTCAACCATAGAAGCACTGTTGCTACCTTCGGTCGCTGTCTTCCACTCATCTCTCTTCCCGGCTATGCTTCTGAAATATCTGTTGTCACTCTTGTTGCTTGCGCTGCTGCACCTGCCCGCTGCTGCTCAATTCTATTCGGCTACCGACCCGCTGGCCCATACATTCAGCATTGTGGCCCGCGACCCTGCCACCGGCGAAATGGCCGTGGCTGTGCAAAGCCACTGGTTTTCGGTGGGCACCTCGGTGAGCTGGGGCGAGGCCGGCGTGGGCGTGGTGGCCACGCAATCTTTTACCAATAAGTCGTTCGGCCTGCGCGGGCTGGCCCTACTGAAAAGTGGTAAATCGGCCCAGCAGGCGATAGACGAGCTGTTATCCAACGACGAAGGTCGCGACGTGCGGCAAGTCGCCATCCTCGACAACCAGGGCCGCGTGGCCGTGCACACCGGCCAAAAATGCGTCGACAAGGCGGGCCACATCGCTGGCAACCAGTTTTCGGTACAGGCCAACATGATGCTCTCCGATAAAGTATGGCCCGCTATGGCCAAGGCTTTCGAGCAAAACGCCAAGCTGCCCTTGGCCGAGCGGGTGCTGGCTGCCCTCGACGCCGCCGAAGCCCAGGGCGGCGACATCCGTGGCCGGCAATCGGCCGCGCTGCTGGTGGTGCGCGGCACCGCCACCGAAGGCCCCTGGGCCGACCGCCTCGTGGACCTGCGCGTGGACGACAGCGCCGCCCCGCTCCCTGAGCTGCGCCGCCTCCTAAGCCTGCACCGCGCCTACGAGCACATGAACGCCGGCGACCTCGCCGTAGAGAAAAACGACATGCCCAAGGCCATCAAGGAGTATGAGGCCGCGGAAAAGATGTTTCCCAATAATCTGGAAATGAAGTATTGGCACGCCATCACCCTCGCCAATAAGCAGCAAGTACCGGCCGCCATGGCCCTGCTCCGCCCCATCTTTAAGCAGGAGCCCAACTGGCGCGTGCTCACCGAGCGCCTGCCCAAAGTGGGCCTATTGACGGTGACTGATGCCGAGCTGAAACAGATTCTAGCCTTGAAATAGCCTAGCACTTCAAGCAGAAAAGATAGGCCGTCATGCCGAGCGCAGCCGAGGTATCTCGCGTGTGGTAGTAACTCAACCGTTGAACGATGCGAGCGAGATGCTTCGACTGCGTTCAGCATGACGGCCTCCCATGTCTAACATTCCTTTATGAAATCCATCCTCGCTTCAAGTCTTTTATTCCCACTACTGCTAGGCGGCACCGCCCACGCGCAAGTGCCACTTACCGTGCCCGCACCCGTCAAGAAGTCCTTAGACCAAGTGCAGCCCGCGGCCATCAAAGCCCACATTGCCTACCTCGCCGACGACCGGCTAAAAGGCCGCCAGCCCGGCACCGAGGGCTACCAGATGGCCGTCGACTACGTCACGAAACAACTCAAAGGCCTGGGCGTGCAGCCCGCTGGCGAAGGCGGCACCTACCTCCAGAAGGTTCAGCTGCGCAAGGCGCTTTTGAAGCCCGGAGCCACATTCACCTTGCGTGAGGCGCAGGCGGCCGCGCCGCTCACGGACGGCCAGGACTACGTTATTTACCCCAGCCCCGAGCTGCCCGCCACCACCGTAGCCGATGCCCCGCTGACCTTTGCGGGCTTCGGCATCAGCGCGCCCGAGCTGGGCTACGACGACTACGCCGGCCTCGATGTGAAGGGCAAGGTGGTGGTAATTGTGCGCGGCGCGCCACGCACGTTTGCTTCTACAGTAGCCGCGGCCAGCCAAGACTTGTCGGGCATTCTGCAGGCAGCAGCCAAGCGCGGCGCCGTGGGCCTGATTGTGGCTTCGACGCGCCCCGGCACCCTGCCGGACTTGAAGCGCGGCACCTACAGCGTGCTGGGTGCCAATGGCAAGGTAGCTGCCTCGCGCTCCTTCGCGGTGGGCAGTCGCCAGCAGCTGTACGCGGCTGTAAGCGCCGCTACGCTCCAGCGCCTCATGCAGGGAGCCGGGCTGGATACGGCCCAGGTTTTTGCCACTATCAAGGGCGGCAAGCCGGCTTCGGCTCCGCTGAAAACGGCCGTCAGCGCCAGCGCGCAGTCCACTTACCAAGACATTGAGAGCTACAACGTGGTGGGCAAAGTGACGGGCTTCGATGCCAAGCTGAGCAACGAGTACGTGGTGCACTCGGCCCACCTCGACCACCTCGGCATCACGGCGCCCGTGAAAGGTGACTCCATCAACAACGGCGCTCATGACAACGCTTCCGGCGTGTCCTGCGTGCTGGAAATTGCCAAAATCTACTCCAGGCTCAAGGAGAAGCCCAAGCGCAGCGTACTCTTCGTGTTCATGACCGGCGAAGAGCTGGGCCTGCTCGGCTCGGCTGCCTTTGCTGCCAACCCCACCGTGCCCAAAGCCAGCATTGTGGCCGATGTGAACATGGACATGCCCACCATCATCGCCCCGCTACTCTCGGTGGTGGCACTGGGCGGACAGCACTCTACCTTGCTGGAGCCCGTGGCTCGCGCGGCGGCCTACATGGACATCGCCCTGGAACAGGACCCCGAGCCCGAACAAAACCGCTTTATCCGCAGCGACCAATACAACTTCGTGACCGCCGGCATCCCGGCCCTGCACATCAAATACGGCAACAAAACCGCCGACGGCAAAAACAACCTTAGCGAAGAAGTGCAGAAGTGGCGCGCCGTCACCTACCACAAGCCCCAGGATGATATCAACGGCTTATTTGACTTCGAAGCCGGCAAGAAATACGTGCAGCTGTGCTTCCTGATTGGCTACCAAGTAGCACAGAATCCCGTGCGGCCGACCTGGAACAAGGGCGACTTTTTCGGGCAGCGCTACGCGAAGTAGCTTGCTAAGGGAATAGCGGCGTAGGAAATGAACAAAAAGAGCGTCATGCTGAGCGCAGCCGAAGCATCTCTACCGCAGTAGTAAACCAATCGACAGGTTTACTACCCCACGCGAGATGCTTCGGCTGCGCTCAGCATGACGTTCTGCTATTTGAATAGGTATGTATCGACAAGGTCTATTCCTCGTCCTCAAACCTCCCCATTGCCCCACTCTCAAAGTCAGCAATGGCTTGCACCAGCTCTTTGTTCGTGTTCATCACAAACGGCCCGTAAGTAGCCAATGGCTCCTCAATGGGTTCGCCGGCCAGCACTAGCACAATGCTGTCCTCTGCCGCGGTGATGTGCGCCTCTTGCGAATTCCAGCCCAGCACCACGAGTTGCTTGGTAGCAGCCGGCCGCTCGCCGTGCAGCAGCACGTCGCCTTTCACGATATAGAGGCCCACATTGTAATCGGCGGGTAAGTTTAGGGTTATCTCAGCGCCTTTGGAAAGGTGCACGTCGAGCATGGTAATGGGCGAAAAGGTGGTGGCGGGGCCGCTTACGCCTTTGTAAGTTCCTGCAATTACGCGGATGGTGCCTTTGCCGTCGGGCGTGGGAAGGGTCTTGATGGCCGCGGACGGAATGTCCTGGTAGTTGGGCGGCGCCATCTTGTCCTTTTTGGGCACGTTTACCCAAAGCTGCACCACCTCCAGCGTGCCGCCCTGCCGGGTGAATTCCTTCTCGTATAGTTCCTCGTGCATGAGGCCCGCGCCGGCTGTCATCCACTGCACGTCGCCGGGCCCGATGTTGCCGGCGTGGCCGGCAGTGTCGCGGTGGGCCAGCACACCCTGGTACATCACCGTCACGGTTTCGAAGCCGCGGTGTGGGTGGGGCGGCGAGCCCAGGGGCTTGTCGCTGGGGGGCACCGCCATGGGGCCGATGTGGTCGATGAGCAGGAAGGGGCTGAGCTGGCGGATGCGCGGCCCGGGCATGGGGCTGGTCACCTGAAAGCCGTCGCCCACGGCCTTCTTGTTGCCGTCGATAACCTGAAAGATTCTGCGGTAGGTAGTTTCTGCGGTAGTGTCCATAGTAGATGGCGAAATGTACGGGGGTGGGAGCGGCAACTGGCGGCCTGCTGATAAAAGCAATTGGCCGCAAAATAGTTATCTGCCGCAGGGGTAATAAACGGGCTTGCACACCGATAGTTTTGGCCAACCTATCGCAAACGGTTCCGGTAGTTTAGCTTTAAAAAAGGCTATCTATCAAATAGTTGCGCATACAAAAGCTGCTTCTATATTTACACGCCAGTCTGGTTAAAACTTGTTCTACGAGCAACTCGTGAACCGCTTCTGCTATTTCCGGCTAGTGCTTTCCATTCTTAAAATTCCCCATGCTCACTTTCTTCAAAACAACCGTTTCGGTGCCTGCGCTGGTGGCCTCCCTGGCTTTGCTCGGGGCCTGCCAAGGCAATAGTTCCAAGCAAGAATCCACGGCCACTACGGACGCTTCCAAAGCCGACACCACCACAAACAAAAAGCCGCTTTCCGAGCCCCTGGTGCGGGATATTTACACGGCCGACCCTTCGGCCCACGTGTTTGGGGGCAAGATTTACATTTATCCCTCGCACGACATCGAGGCCGGAATTACAGAAAATGACAACGGCGACCATTTCGCCATGCGCGACTACCACATCCTGTCCATGGACAGCATCAACGGCAAAGTCACCGACCATGGCGTGGGGCTCGACATCAAGGACATACCGTGGGCCGGCCGGCAGCTGTGGGCCCCCGATGCTGCCTTCAAAAACGGCACCTACTATCTGTACTTCCCCGTTAAAGACAAGCAGGATGTATTCCGCATCGGGGTGGCCACCAGCAAGACGCCCACCGGTCCCTTCAAAGCCGAGCCCGCACCCATTGCCGGTAGCTTCAGCATCGACCCCGCTGTGTTCACCGATACCGACGGACAGGCTTACATGTACTTTGGAGGTCTCTGGGGCGGCCAGCTCCAGCGCTGGCAAAAAGGGACGTATGACCCCAAAGCCCCCGAAAAAGAGCCCAACACCGACGTGCCCGCCCTCAACGCCCGCATGGCCAAACTCACCCCGGACATGAAGAAATTCGATGGCCCGGTGAAAGAGGTTGTCATTCTGGATAAGAACGGCAAGCCCCTGCTGGCCAGCGACAACAATCGTCGCTTTTTCGAAGGTGGCTGGATGCATAAATACAACGGCAAGTACTACTTCTCCTACTCCACCGGCGACACCCACCTGCTGGTATACGCCACCGGCGACTCGCCCGCGGGCCCCTTCACCTACCAGGGTGTTATCATGCAGCCGGTACTGGGCTGGACCACCCACCACTCCATTGTGCCCATCAAAGACAAGTGGTACATCTTCTACCACGACACTCAGCTCTCTGGCAAAACCTGGCTGCGCAACATCAAGGTTACAGAAATGAAGCGCCGGGCCGACGGCAGCATCGAGACCATCACGCCCTGATTGTGGGCTACGAATGCCAAGCCGTAGCGCGGACTTTTAGTCCGCGACTCATCGCAAACTGGGTCGCGGACTAAAAGTCCGCGCTACAGCCTCACACGCGTGCTGAAATAAGCCCGGGCTAATGCAGGCCGCTGCTCGATATTACCGTTCTTCAAGCTCGACAGGACGTTATTCTCGAACAGACGCTTACATTAGCCCGGGCCTTTTTTTCAGCAACGCCATGCAAACCACGCAGTCACTCGCGCCCGAGCCGCCCGCCCCCGGCCTCACCAGTCCCGACCTGGCCCCTACCCCGCTGGCCGAGCGCACCTGGGGCACCGGCAACTACGCCGCGCTCTGGATTAGCATGAGCCTGTGCATCCCTACCTACATGCTGGCCAGCTCGCTCATCGAGGGCGGCATGAACTGGTGGCAGGCGCTGCTCACCATTTTTCTGGGCAACACCATCGTGCTGGTGCCCATGCTGCTCAACGGGCGCGCCGGGGCGCAGTACGGCATCCCATTTCCGGTGTTTGCCCGGGCCAGCTTTGGCGTGCGCGGGGCCAACGTGCCGGCGCTGCTGCGGGCCATCATTGCCTGCGGCTGGTTCGGCATCCAAACTTGGATTGGCGGCTATGCCCTCTACCAAATGGCGGTGCTGTGGGTGCCGGGGCTGGCCACGCTGCCGCCTGTGTTTCCGGCCAGTTGGGCCCTCGAAACGGGCCCGGCGCTGGTGTTCCTGCTGTTTTGGCTGCTAAACATGTACGTGGTGTACCTGGGAGTGGAGAGCATCCGGAAGCTGCTGGTGTTTAAGGCATTTTTCCTGCCGGTGGCGGCGGTGGCTCTGCTGTGGTGGGCAATATTGGCCGGCAATGGACTGGGGCCGATTCTGGCGCAGCCGAGCAAGTTCACGTCGAGCGCGGCGTTTTGGGCATTTTTCTTTCCCTCACTCACGGGCATGGTGGGGTTTTGGGCCACGCTCTCGCTCAACATTCCAGACTTTACGCGCTACGCCACCAGCCAGCGCGCCCAGCAGATGGGCCAGGCGCTGGGCCTGCCCACGTCCATGACCCTGTTCTCGTTTGTGGGCGTGGTCGTGACGTCGGCCACGTTCGTGATTTATGGCAAAACCATCTGGGACCCGGTGGTGCTGGCGGCCAAGTTTGAAAGCAAGCTGCTGGTAAGTGCGGCCATGCTGGCAGTGGCCTTGTCCACGCTGGCCACCAATATCGCGGCCAACATCGTGAGTCCCGCCAACGACTTCGCCAACTTCTCTCCCACCCGCATCAGCTTCAAAACGGGCGGCTACATCACCGGCGTGCTCGGCGTGCTCATCTTTCCCTGGAAACTCATTGCCGACCCGTCGGGCTACATTTTCACTTGGCTGGTGGGCTATTCGGGCTTGCTCGGGCCCATCGGCGGCATCATGATAGTCGACTACTACCTCGTTCGCCAGCAGCAACTCAGCGTGCCCGACCTCTACCAGTACCGCGGCCGCTACGCCTACCGCAACGGCTACAATCTCGCAGCCATTGCGGCCCTCATCATTGGTATTTTGCCTAATATCCCTGGCTTCCTCACCGCTATTGGCGCGCTAGACAAGGGTGCCGTGTGGCCCGCCCTGGTGGCGGTGTACAACTACGCCTGGTTTGTGGGTTTTCTCGTATCAGGTGGGGTGTATCTGGTGCTGATGCGCTGGCAAACGGCCAGCCAGCTGCACGCGTTGGAGACCACCGTTGCCCATTCTGCTCCTTCCTCTTCACTGGCCCAATAAGCAGCTTCTTATGGTCGAAGTCACTGTTCATCACGACACCGTTGTATTCACGGTACGCGGCCTGCACAAGGTCTTCGCCTTCAAAAGCGAGCTCACCGTGCCGCGTTCCCACATCACAGAAGTTCGGCAGGACCCCGAGGCCGCCCAGCGCATCGAAGGCCTGCGCGCCGGCGGCACCCACATGCCGGGCCTCGTCACGGCGGGCACGTTCTACCTCGACCAACAGGGCAGCCACAAGCCGTCGTTTATCGACGTGGTCAACCCAGAGAATGTGGTCATAATTAAGCTGCGCGACGAAGAGTACCAGCAGCTCATCATCGAAGTGGACGACCCCGTGGCTGTGGTCGCGCAACTGGCCACCAGCGGATAAGTGCCAACGCCCACCCCTCCCGTACTCCGCTGGAAGGACATCGTCATCTTCGCCAAATACGGCAACCCTGAGCCACCCCGGCGTGTGGAGCACCCCGAGGCGGAGTGGGCCCGGCTGCTCACGCCCGACCAGTACCAAGTGCTGCGCCAGCACGCCACAGAGCCCCCTTATCGGAACGCCTACTGCCGCTCCTACGAGCCGGGCGAGTATGTCTGCGCCGGCTGCGGCAGCCAGCTCTTTGCGGCCACCGAGAAGTACCACGCCATTTCCGGCTGGCCCAGCTTCCGGCAGCCTCGTGCCCCCAACGCCATCCGCTACGCCTTCGACGACAGCTTCAGCATGCAGCGCATCGAGGCGCGCTGCAACGTGTGCGACGGCCACCTCGGGCACGTCTTTCCGGACGGTCCTGCGCCCGGTGGCTTGCGCTACTGCATGAATTCGGCTAGTTTGAAAAGACTAGGCGCGGGAGCCAGAAGTAACTAACGCGGAGCTTGCCTCGTCTGACAAGGGTAGCCGACTCGTCCGCTGCTTCCGATTTCACCGCAGCACTGCCTTCGCCTTCATGCCCAAACTGCATTCTCCGACTTTCCCCGAAGATTTCACCGGCTTCGTCCGCGTCCGCGGTGCCCGCGAGCACAACCTCAAAAACGTCGACGTCGACATTCCGCGCGATGCGCTGGTGGTCTTCACCGGCGTGTCGGGTTCGGGCAAATCGTCGCTGGCGTTTGGCACGCTCTACGCCGAGGCCCAGCGCCGCTACCTGGAATCCGTTTCCCCGTATGCCCGGCGCCTGTTTCACCAGATGGCCGTGCCGGAAGTAGATGCCATCGACGGCCTGCCACCGGCCGTGGCCCTGCAGCAGCAGCGCGGCGCCCCCAGCACCCGCTCGTCGGTGGGCTCGGTGACCACGCTCTCCAACCTGCTGCGCATGCTCTACTCGCGGGCCGGCGACTACCCGGCCGGCCAGGGCATCATCTACGCCGAAGCCTTTTCGCCCAATACCGCAGAGGGGGCTTGCCTCACCTGCCACGGCCTGGGCCGCGTGTACGAAGTGACGGAGCAGAGCATGGTGCCCGACCCTTCGCTCACCATTCGGGAGCGGGCCATTGCGGCCTGGCCCCAGGCCTGGGGCGGCCAAAACCAGCGCGACATCCTCGTGAGCATGGGCTACGACGTGGACACGCCCTGGCGCGACCTGCCCCAGAAGGACCGGGACTGGATACTGTTTACCGACGAGCAGCCCGTGCTGCCCGTGTACCCCGGCTACTCGCCCCAGGAAACGCAACGCGCCATCAAGCGCCGCGAGCCGCCCAACTACATGGGCACCTTCACGGGCGCGAAGCGGCACGTGCTGCACACCTTCGCCACCACCCACAGCCCGCTCATGAAGAAGCGCGTGGCGCAGTACATGCTCAGCAGCGACTGCCCCACCTGCCGGGGCAAGCGCCTGCGCCCGGAGTCCTTGTCGGTGAAGTTTGCCGGCCTCGACATCGCCGAGATGTCGCGCTTGCCACTCAAGCGCCTGGCCAGCCTGCTGGAGCCGTTTGCCAAAGGCACGGCCGGCCAGCAGGCGCACGATGCCAAGCACCCCGAGCAAGCCCTTGTGGCCCGGCGCATTGCCGAAGACCTGGCGGCCCGCCTGGCCGTGCTGCTCGATTTGGGCCTCGGCTACCTCTCGCTGGAGCGCAGCACGCCCACGCTCTCGCCCGGCGAACTGCAGCGCCTGCGCCTGGCCACCCAGCTGTATTCTAACCTGTTCGGGGTGGTGTACGTGCTCGACGAGCCCTCCGCCGGCCTCCACCCGGCCGATACCGAGGCCTTGCTTGCGGCGCTGGCGGGCTTGAAAGACGCGGGCAATTCACTCTTCGTCGTGGAGCACGACCTGGACGTAATTCGCAAAGCCGACTGGCTGGTGGACGTGGGCCCCGCCGCCGGCGAAAAAGGCGGCCACGTGCTCTACAGCGGCCCACCCGAAGGACTCAAGCAAATAAAGGATTCGCAGACGCGGCGCCACCTATTTGCCGACACCGAACCCGCACTGGCAGCCCGCGCACCGCGAACCCCTACCGGCTGGCTGCGACTAACCGGCGTCACGCGCAACAACCTCGACAAGCTCGATGCCGAATTTCCACTCGGCGTGTTCACTACGGTAACGGGCGTTTCTGGCTCAGGCAAATCCAGCCTCGTGAGTCAGGTTATGGTTGAATTAGTAGCCGAGCACCTAGGCCAGGATGTTGCTTTTGAAGAAGAGGAAGCCGACGCCCTCGACCAGCCTGCGCCCGTGACTTTAGGCGGGCAAATTACCAGCGGCATGGAAGGCATTAAACGCCTCGTGCGCGTCGACCAAAAGCCCATTGGCCGCACGCCGCGTTCCAACATGGCCACCTACACCGGCCTGTTCGACCACGTGCGCAAGCTGTTTGCCGCTACGCCTGCCGCCCGCAAGCGCCGCTACGACGCCGGTCGCTTCTCATTCAACGTGGCCAAGGGCCGTTGCGAAAACTGCCAGGGCGAAGGCTTCGTGATGGTTGAACTGCTATTTCTGCCCAGCGTGTACGCCCCTTGCCCCGTGTGCCAAGGCGCCCGCTACAACGCTCAAACTCTTGAAGTACAGTACCGCGACAAGAACATCGCCGAGGTCCTGGGCCTGACCGTGGACGACGCCTGGGAGTTCTTCGCCGAAGAGCCGCCCGTGCACCGCGCCCTCACCGTGCTGCGCGAAGTGGGCTTGGGCTACCTGCGCCTGGGCCAGCCCGCCACTGAGCTCTCGGGCGGTGAAGCCCAGCGCATTAAGCTGGCCACCGAGCTGCAGCGCATCGGCCGCGGCAACACGCTCTACATTCTCGACGAACCCACCACTGGCCTCCACCCTTCCGACGTAGAGAAGCTCCTCGTGCAGCTCGACGGCCTGGTTGAAGCGGGCAACACCGTTATCGTGGTCGAGCACGACATGCGCGTGGTAGCGGGCTCCGACTGGGTGGTCGACATTGGTCCCGGTGCCGGGGAGGAAGGCGGACGCGTGGTAGTCGCCGGAACGCCGGCTAAGGTGGCCAAGGCCAGGGAAAGCCGCACAGCGACGTATTTGCAACGGTTTTTGACGGAAGCTCCGGCAAGTCATTAAGAGCCTACCCCTAAAAATAAATCGGACACCAGATGAGCACGACGGTTTTTTAGCGGAAAGGGCATTTTTCCGATAGGCTCTTAGCTTTTCAGCCCTGACTTCGGTTTATTCGGTAATGGACCCGAACATCACGCCCTCCCTCCCCAACGACCTGTTTCGTCGCCAGGATGAAACCCTCGACGCTCAATTTTATCATCACCCGCGCTTCGTCACCCACATCGACGACCGGGCCATTGCAGCCGTCACGCAGCTCTACCGCGAAAATTTCGCACCAGACAGCTCCTTGCTGGATTTGATGAGCAGCTGGGTCAGCCACCTGCCCGCCGAAGTGCACTACCGCCGCGTAGTGGGCCTGGGCATGAACGCCGCCGAGTTACAAGGCAATCCGCGCCTCGACGCCTACGTGGTACATGACCTCAACCAGCAGCCCGCGCTGCCCTTCCAAGACCAAGAATTCGACGGCGCGGCGATTTGCGTGTCCATCGACTACCTGACCCAGCCGGTGGCGGTGCTGCGCGAGCTGGCCCGCGTGCTCCGGCCCGAGGCTCCGCTCGTCATCACGTTTTCGAACCGCTGCTTTCCCAGCAAAGCAATCGCCGCCTGGCACCACCTCGACGACCGGGGCCATTTGGCTCTGGTGCGCCAATATCTGGTTTCGGCTGGTGGCTGGCAGGCCATCGAGTTGCTCGACCGCAGCCCGCAGCCGCCCGGCCGCTCCGACCCGTTGTACGCCGTGGTGGCGCGCACAGGTACCGCGTAGTCCATCACCTTCCCGGTTATAACTGGTCACGGATTCCAATGCGCTGAACCCGCTTTTGTTCAGGCCAACCATATTTCGAGTCACCAGCAAGCACCACCTATGCGTATTGCTACCGTTGCCTGGAGCACTTTCGTAGTTAATAAACAGGCCCCGGTCCGACGCCCTAGGTGTCGAACCGGGGCCTGTTAGGACTTTCGAAAACAGCTTTTTCAGGGCCTGCTGATTAAGGATGAATACTTTGTACTGAATAACTGACTTGCCTTCCAGCTGCGTTTCGGGCCCAAAGCTGTAATAGTTAATCGGGAATTGATTGTAGAAGCTGACCTCGCCGGAAACAAAGAACTGCTCGCCCGGCGTGAAAAAGCTGTGTTTAAGCTGCACCAAGCTCTGCTTTTTCTGAGTGCGCCAACCGATGAGCCGGGCGTTGGACTTGCGCGTGGTCGTGTCGGCTCCCAACCGAAAGACTGGCAGCACGGCCAGCCCATAGCCCAGGCCTGTTTCGGGCTGCGAAAACACAATGGAGAATGGAATAAAGCTGGGCTTATCCCGCTTTGGGGTACCGGCTGGCGCAGGCACTGCAGCCGAATCCTAGCGCTGGGCCAGCGCGGCTCCCGGCATCTCGCCGCTATGCCAGGTGGAGCAGAATCAACCCACTTTGAGCAGGTGCGCGATGCCAGTTCCAAGTTCGACGTATTGCCCAGCTTGCTGCGGCTCTGCTTCAGCCGCTTCAGGCGGCCAAAAGCAGAAATCTCTTAACTGTGGTGGGGTTTGGCAGGGCTTGCCAGCTCACACCAAGGGCCATTCGCTGAAACAAACGAGCGTTATTTTGGCAGCTGGGCTTGAATGGCTTGAATTTTGGCCTGGTCCAACGGCTTGTGCAGCAACTTCACGACCAGGGGGTACTCGCGGGCGCGGTTCGTGTCTGCTGGAGACACCGACGAGGTGAGGATGTAGACCGCACAGCGGCCCCTCAGGTGCGGCTCCAAGGGCTGGAGGGCCTCCAATACGTCCCAGCCGCCCATCACTGGCATGTTCAGGTCCAGTAGAATGACGTGGGGCAGCGTACCGGTCAGGGCTTGCTCCTGCAAAGCAGCCACGGCCTCCACCGGGGACACGAAGGCGGCCAGGCCCTCTCCTAGTCCTTCCCGTTGGAAGAGCCGCTTGGTCAAAAAGACTGCCGTAGCGTCGTCGTCAATAAGCACGGTTCGCATCACGTAATTAAGGCAGATAAATAAAAAAACGGGTACCCTCGTCCACTTGGCTGCGCACCTCAATGCGCCCGCCCATGCTTTCTATGTGCGATTTGACCAAGTACAACTCTACGCCCCGGCCGGCGTGGTGGGGGTGAAACCGCCGGTAGAGCTGGAAGACGTTGGCTCCGGCCCGTTCCTGGTCAAAGCCCAAGCCGTTGTCGGCCACTACGATGGTTTTGCCCGCTGCCGGGTTTTCGGTCGCGGTGATGACTACGTGCAGGGGACGCTCTTCAGCGCGATATTTGATAGCGTTGGATAAGAGGCTGAAGAAAATGCTGTGCAGGTACGCCCGGTTGGTGTGCACAAGAAATCCCTCGGGGATGTGCACCTCATTGGTACCGCCTGCTTGGGCCACCAGGTTTTGTAAGCCCTGCACGACCTGCTGCACGACGTCGGCCAGGAGCACGGCCTCGGGGGCATTCAGGCCCTGCTGGTCCCGGAGGGCAAGAATGGTGTTCATGTCGCGCAGCACCTGGTCAAGGTGCTGCAGGTTGCCCTGCAAGTGAGCGTGGGTTTCCTGAAAGTACGCCGAGTCGGATTCTTCGGTGCCCAGCAGCTCCACCAGCCCCAAGGCGTTGGACAGCGGGGCGCGCAGGTTGTGCGACACGATGCAGGTAAACTGCTGCAGGTCCCGGTTCTGCCGAAACATTTCCTCCTGGCTTTTCACTTTTTCGGTGATGTCGCGGGCCAACATGTGCACGCCCACCACTTGGCTGTTCTCGACCAAGGGGACTTTCACCACATCCCAGTGGCGGGGGGCGCTGTGGCCTTGGGCAGCAAACATACCGAAGCGCACGGGTTGGCCCGTCGCAAAAGCTTCGCGGAGCTTCTGCCGAAACAACTCTTGCACTTCCGGGGGTAGAAACTCGTGATAGTTGCGGTAGAGCACCTGCTGCTTGGACTGCTCGACCAAGGAGAGAAAGGCCGGGTTGGCGTCGAGGATAGTGCCCGCTTCGTTTTGATAGATAATCAACTCAGGGCTGTTCTCAAACAAGGACTGGAAGCGGACCTTTTTCGCGGCAATCGCGGCAATAGGGAAAGTAGCGTCCATGAACGTAGCAGGTCAATTCCTACTCAACGCAGGACTTATAGGAACGCATACGAACAACAGTTGCTTACCGCTGAAAAGCAACCAAGACCATCCTCACGAATGGCACTCAATATCTGGAAAGTGCCCAGGTGCGGGGTGGAGCAGTTGGTAGCTCGCTGGGTTTATAACCCACAATTCCTTGGCCTGCTGTAAAAACAAGGCACCTTTCCGAATACACTAAAAGCTGGCCTTAACATGCTAATAGCGTCCTACGTACATAAAAGAAGAAAGCCAAGCAATTCATTACGAATCACTTGGCCTCTTCTTAGGTAGCGGGGACTGGACTCGAACCAGTGACCTTTGGGTTATGAGCCCAACGAGCTACCAACTGCTCCACCCCGCACTGTTTGTGATACAAAGGTAATGCGCTTTTCTGGGAAGGCAATGTGTTTTCCTGGAAAATCATGCCCACATCGAGTGAGCCGTTGACTACCAAGCAAGTACTTTATCAATATTAGTGGCTAAGCCCGGTCGCTGGTGGTCTTCACCAGGTTGATACCGGCCATGAAGAAGATAAGGCCCACTATAAAAGGGACAGCGGAATTCGCCTTGCTTAGGCTGATGCCGCCGATTCCCAAAAAGGCGAGGGCTCCGATGATGATGCCGAGGATGCCTAAAATGGTGAGAACCGTGCCAAAGGTGCGTTTCTGGTTCATGGAAGTAGTTAAAGTGAGTGAAAGTCAAATACAAGCTCGGACCAGCCAGAACTGCCCCTCATACGGTAGTTCCCACTAAATAGATAGCACCTTAAAATAGCGCCGCCGAAACAGCTCCTCAGTGGGAACCGGCAGAATACTTCGTGGTGCCGCGGGCAGTAGGCATGGCCTGCAGGGGGCAATCGGCCAGCGCACTGCCCTTGGGCCGGCTCTTTATAGTGGGGCGCATGGTTGGCCATATTGTCGGCGCTGGCTTCAACAGGCTTTATATTGCTGGCATCAGCCTGCCCGCGCGGCTTGCCCAGTATGTGGGGCTGGTGGGCGCAGCTTTAGCCTTGGGACGGCGATGCATTGACAGCTGCCGTATAGACGTCCGCCTCACGTTGGTTTTACTGCAATAACATGATACCTCTTTCCTTCACAACGCCGCGCACGGCCCGCTACCTGAGCCTGGGTGAGCCCGGGCCAGCCATTGAGCATGTTTGGGTGTGCCTGCATGGCCACGACCAGCCAATGTCTGACCTGGCCAACCAACTGCTCAACCTCGATACCCCCGAACGCCTGCTACTGCTGCCCGAAGCCCTGAGCCGCCACGCCCTGCCCACCACCGAGGGCGACGCGCCATGCACCGGCGCGGCGTGGTTTGCGCCCGATTCGCTGCTGGCTGACCTGGCCGACCTTAGTACCTACCTCGACGGCCTGACCAACGACGTGCTGGCCCGTTGCCCTCCCGGCACGCCCCTCACCGTATTTGGCTACGGCCACGGTGCGGCAGCAGCCTGCCGCTGGCTGGCTGGCACCAGCCTCGACTACACCCGGTTGATTATGTGCGCGCCCGTATTCCCAACGGAGATTGACCGCCGGGCAACCTTGGTAGGCCTACCCGAAAGGCCGGTGCTGGTGGTGAGCACCACCAACGACACCTACACGCGTGAGACCATTGGCGAGGGCCTGATGCAGGATTTGCTCGACGTGGGCCTCAGTGCCCAGCAGCGCCTCGTCGACTCGGGGCCCCTGCCACTGGCCGCTTTGGGCGCTAGTGCACCAGTCTAGGCAGGCGTGAGCACCGATTGGAGTTTGGCGTATTGAAACCGATTCTTGAATTAGCGGCGAGCGCCTTGCCAGTTGAGGTAGCCACGGCGCATTAGCTCTCTACTCCCCTGCAGTGACCTTGGTCATGGAAGCGCCCTGCGCGTCGTATGTTAGCTCTCTCTCTTTGCTCCCTTCTACCATGTTTCTTGCTCCTTCCTTGCCCCTGCTACAGCTCACGCCCCGACCCGACCTGGGTATTCTGGTGGGCCGTTGGGGCTTCCAGCCCGAGCCAACTTTGCTGCCCACAGCTTACGAACAGCTCGCCGAGGCCGCCTTGCGCGATGACTGCCACTTTTGGCTGCAGGATATTCGCCGCCGCACCTCCAACGACCCCAATACCACTACGTGGCTTCTCGCCGAGTACTTTCCTAGCATGGCCACGCGCCTGAAGGCCCGGCTCAGCGTAGCGTACTTGGTGGGCCCGGACCTTCATCGCCACATCGTTAACGGGCCCGATTTCGTTCCTGTTGAATTATACAACGACAAGCCCTTTACGATTGGCCTCTTTGGCGACGAAGGCCAGGCAATCAGGTGGCTGCAAGAGCAGCAAGCCGCCGAATAAATTTTTACCTGGAGACACTATTGTGTCGTCCTGCTCTACCTGCTAAAGGCCAACGTGGTGCTGCTGTTTGCGGCGGCGTATTTCGGGCTGTTGCGCCACCTAACGTTTTTCATGCTGAACCGCTTTTACCTGCTGTTTGCGGCCGTGTACCCGGCCTTTCCCGTGACAGCCTTGCTGCCGTCTGAGGCGGCAGGGCCCGCCGCATTGGCGCTGATAGAAACTTCCGGTGCCAGTAGGGGCGCAGCCGCTGGCCCGGGGGCCGGCCTTCGCTGGGCAAGTAGCAAACGGCATGTGAGCATGCAGGCAGGGAAGCGGAAGAGAAGACACTTCTTACAGCGCAACGATGCAGCTACAAAAGCCCGCAGCAGTCTTTTTAGCTACTTTGCACTCGCTAAACCTGCTCTCGCTTACATGAAAAGACTTTGTTCCCGCCCCTGGATGGCAGCTGCTACCCTGGCCCTGGCCAGCTGTGCCGGCAGTAAGCCTGCTCCGGTGGCCTCCACGCCCGCAACAGCCGCACCCGTTACTGCGGCTGCGCCGGACCCCGCTGGAGTAGGCCTCGACGTGGCCGACCTTGACCGCTCCGTAAGCCCCTGCGACGACTTTTATCAATTTTCGGGCGGCAACTGGCTGCGCAATAACCCCGTGCCGAGCTATGCTTCCAGCTGAGGTCCACGCAACCTGCTCGGCAACCACACGCAGGATTTGCTGCGCAAAACCCTGGAAGATGCCGCCGCCAATACGACCGCGGCCCCGGGCAGCAACGCCCAAAAGGTCGGCGACTTCTACGCTTCGGCCATGGACACCGTGGCCATCGAAAAAGCGGGCCTCACGCCCCTGAAGCCGGAGCTGGCCCGGCTGGCGGCCGTGCGCGACAAAGCGGCTTTGCGCGCTGCCATTGTGCGCCTACAGGAGTTGCAAACCGGCGTCTTCTTCCGGGGCGGCGTTCAGGTCGACGAAAAAAACACTTCCCAATACGCCGTGGCATTCGACCAGGGCGGCCTGACGCTGCCCGACCGCGACTTCTATTTCAAGAACGATGCACGTACCCAGAAAGTGAAGGCGGCCTACCAAAGCTACATGACCGAGGTTTTCGGCCTGATTGGTGACACTCCTGCCGTGGCCCAGCGCAACGCCGCCGCGGTAGAGCGCATTGAGAGCCGCCTCGCCAAGGCCTCCCGCACCCGCGTAGAGCTGCGCGACCCGCAGTCCAACTACAACAAGATGACCGTGGCCGCTGCCCAAAAGCGCTACCCGGCTCTCGACCCCAAAAAACTGCTGGCCGACATGCGGCTCGGCAAAGCCCAGGAAATCATCGTTGGCCAGCCTGCGTTTTTTGATGAGCTGAATGCGGTGCTGAAGACCGAGCCCCTGGCCGACCTCAAAACCTACATGCGCTGGCATCTGGTGCGCTCTGTGGCCAGCGCCCTGCCCACGGCTTACGCCGATGCGGCCTTTCGCTTCAACCAGGTACAAACCGGGGCTAAGCAGCAGGCAACCCGCTGGAAGCGCATCCAGGCCGCTACCGACCAAACCTTGGGCGAGGCATTTGGCCAACTCTACGTCGACCAGGCGTTCAGCCCCGAAGCTAAGGCCAAGGCGCTGGAAATGGTCAACAACATCAAGTCCAGCATGGCTGAGCACATCCGCACCAACACCTGGATGACCGAGCCGACCAAGGCAGAAGCCCTGAAAAAGCTGAATGCGCTGCGCGTGAAAATCGGCTATCCGGATGTGTGGAAAGACTATTCAGACTTACAAATCACGCGCGAGAGCTACCTGAAAAACGTGCTGGCGGCCCGCCAGTGGAACGCCCGGCGCCGCACGGCCAAATTCGGTGGGGCCATCGACCGCAACGAGTGGGGCATGACGCCGCCCACCATCAACGCCTACTACAACCCGCTGCTCAACGAAATCGTGTTTCCGGCCGGCTACCTGCAGCCGCCATTCTTCGACCCCAAGGCCGATGACGCCATCAACTACGGCGCCATCGGTGGGGTAATGGGTCACGAAATCACCCACGCTTTCGACGACCAGGGCCGGCAGTACGACTCCGAGGGCAACCTGCGCGACTGGTGGACGCCCGCCGACGCGGCCGAGTTTACGAAGCGCGCCAATGTGGTGGGCAAGCAGTACGACGCCTTCACACCTCTGGACTCGGTGCACGTGAACGGCAAGCTGACCATGGGCGAAAACCTGGCCGATTTTGCCGGACTCACCGTGGTCTATGGCGCCCTGCAGAAGCAGCTTCAGCAGCGCTATGGCGACAGCCCGCGCCCTAAATACGACGGTTTCACGCCCGAACAGCGCTTTTTCCTGAGCTGGGCCCAGCTGCGCCGCACCAACATTCGGCCCGAAGCGCTACGCCAGCAAATTGCCACCGACCCGCACTCGCCGGGCCAGTACCGCACCATTGGACCAATGATGAACATGCCCCAGTTCCAAGCGGCCTTTGGCTGCAAGGAAGGCGATAAAATGATTAGGCCCGCTGCAGAGCGCGCCGTAATTTGGTAGACGACGAAGTGTTCAGGCATAAAAATGGCGCCCTACGTGTTGTAGAGCGCCATTTTTTTATACCACTAGTACAAACCCGGCACAAAACCCTTATTTAGGCAGGTTTTGCCCCTGGTATTAGTGGGCTGACATCTGTGGTTCGCGCTGACTTGCGTTTTGCCCGTCGCCGTTACCTTGCTCAACGGAAACATCGGTGGCTTGCTGGCCCATGCGCTCCGACATCTGGCCGCTGCCCATGGCCTGCTGGCCCTGGCCGCCCTGCACCTGAATCTGATGACGCATGGTCTTTTCCTCGTTCTTGGGCACGGTCACGCGCAGCACGCCGTCTTCAAACTTGGCCTCAATCTGGCGGGGCTCCACGGTATCGGGCAACTGGAAGGAGCGGTTAAACGAGCCGTAGGAACTTTCTACCATGTGGTAACGGCGGTCGTTCTGCTCATTTTTGAAGTGCCGTTCGCCCGAAATGGTGAGACGGCCCTGGTGGAAATCCACCTTGATGTCTTCGCGCTTCATGCCGGGCAGGGCTACTTCAATTTGATAGCCTTGTTCCGTTTCGTAAGCATCGACCTGTGGCGAAAAAGCACTAACCCGGCCCCGGCCTGCTACTGAGTCCTGGAAGAACCGGTCGAGCATGGACGAAAAACTCTGCGGCATCATGTCGCCGAAAGAGTCCTGATACTTTTGAATAGCCATGGCAGTAAAAATTAAGTAGGGTTAAACATAAAGAAAACCGCCTGGTCAGGCAGGTTTTTTTACGCGACAAAACGCGCAGTGTTTCACAAAAAAACCCTCTACTGAACCGTATAGCGCGTTTTTTAACTCAACCTCCCAAAGACAAACAGCACCACGAAGCGGGATATTCGAAGCCAGGACCTGCGCTTGTTCATCCTCCTTCTCTGTAGGCCCGGGGGCAGCTTCCCTGCCGGGTGTAGATGGGCTGATTTCCACAAATTCCGGATGACAAAGCAGCCATCAGAACAAATAAATTTGCTTATATAGAACCCAGAACTTAAGTTCGAATTCTTCAATTTACTATCTTTGTGAACCAAAGCACACACATTGCTCTAAATGGCCTTTAAACGGATTTAATTCACGCAAATCTGTTTTTTAGCCGGATTATCCAAATTCTCTATTTATTATTTTAATCATATTCCATCTTGCCCATGGCGCATTTGTACCGATTTCTTCGTCCGTTGCAACTAGCCGTGGTCGCAATTTTATTATTTATTGACGGGTCCCGCGCGCAGGCGCAGGGCCAGCTTGCACCTGCTTTTCCCTCCTTGGCCGATACCATTCGGGCCATGCCCGGCGTAGACCTGGCCGATGTGTTTGTGGCCCCGGCAGCTGTCGACACCAAGGAGTGGCTTTTGCTTAACCAGGATATCCAGGTGGAACTGAGTGGCGCGGTGCAGAACCTTTACAACTTCAAGTTCGACCAAGCCGAAAAGCAGTTCCGCTCCCTGCGCCGCCGCTACCCGCAGCACCCCATGGCCTACTTCCTGCTGGGGCTGAATACTTGGTGGAAAATCATGCCCAGCAACACGTACAACAAGCAGTACGACAAGCTCTTCTTTGCCTACATGGACACGGCCATCACCAAAGCCGAAACCATGTACCAAGCCGACTCGCGCAACTACGAAGCCGCCTTCTTTCTCTCGGCCGCCTACGGTTTCGATGCCCGCCTGAATGCTGAGCGCCGCAACTGGACCAAAGCCACCGTCAGCAGCAAGCGCTCGCTCACCTACCTGCAAAAAAGCCGGGAAGCCAATGGGCTGAGCCCCGAGTTTGTGTTCGGCGAAGGCCTATTCAACTACTACGCCGTCTGGATTGCCGAGGAATACCCCTTGCTGCGCCCGGTGCTGCTGTTCTTTCCGCGCGGCGACCGGGCCACCGGCTTGGCCCAGCTCAACAACGTAGCCCAAAACGGCTTTTATACGGCCACCGAAGCGCGCTTTTTCCGCATGCGCATCCTGGGCAGCGCCACCGAGAACAACCCGGCCGCTGCGCTGGAAACCGCCCGCACCCTGACCAAAGATTTCCCGGACAACAGCTGCTTCCAGCGCGCGCATGCCCAGAATAGCTTTGCCCAGGGTGAGCTCACCGAATGCGAGCGTATCAGCCGCGAAATTCTGACCAAAGTCAACGCGGGCATGCCCGGCTACGAGGGTTTCAGCGGGCGCATTGCTTCCTACTACCTTGGCTACGTAGAACAATACAAGCACCGCAACCCCGCCGCCGCGCAGGACTACTACCGGCGCTGCGTGGTGTTCTGCGAATCGGTGGGCCAGGTCAAGGGCGGCTTTTACTTGTTTTCGATAGTCAACCTCGGCCGCATTGCCGCCACTGCCAACAACGCCCAGGAAGCCCGGCGCTGCTACCAGCTGGTGCTCGATAAGGCAGAGCGTAAGTCGGACATCCACAAAGAGGCCCGGGCGTACCTGAAAAAGAGCCCTCCCGCCATCACAAGCATTACCAACCTGGCCATGGGCAACTAATTAACCCAAGCGCCAACACGCGAAAAGGCCCCGTCCTAACCTCAGATGAGGCAAGGACGGGGCCTTTTCGCGTGTGGTCCCCTAGCCTTCCATCACCCGGGTTTGGTGGGTAATGGACTCCAGGTGCACGGCGGCCAGGTACTGCTCCACAAACTCAGGCGTGAGGCCCACGGCCTGGCCCTGGCGCATGGCGCGCTCCAGCACCTCGTTCCAGCGGCTGGTTTGGAGGATGGTGATGTCATTTTCCTTTTTGTACTGCCCAATTTTCTCGGCCACGGCCATGCGCCGGCCCAACAGCTGCATAATCTCGGCGTCGAGGTGGTTGATTTGCTCGCGGAAGCTGGACAGGGCGGTCAGGAACTCGCGCTTGTCGGTGCTTTCGTGGCGCCACACCAGGCCCTCGATGAGGTCACGCAAGACTTCGGGGGTGATTTGCTGCTTGGCATCGCTCCAGGCCGAATCAGGGTCCTGGTGCGACTCAATCATGTTGCCGTCGAAGCCCAGGTTGAGAGCTTGCTGGGCCACGCCAAACAGCGTGTCGCGACGGCCGCAGATGTGGCTGGGGTCGCAGAGCAGCGGCATTTCGGGCATGCGGCGCTTCATTTCGATGGGCAGGTGCCACATGGGCGCATTGCGGAAGTCGGTGTTGCCGTAGCTCGAAAAGCCACGGTGAATGAGGCCAACGTGCGTTAGGCCGGCTTTTTGGAGACGCTCCACGGCACCCACCCAAAGCTCCAGCTCGGGGTGAATGGGGTTCTTGACCAGCACCGGAACGTCGACTCCGCGCAAGGCATTGGCGATTTCCTGCACCGAAAAGGGGTTGCCGGTCGTGCGGGCGCCCACCCACAAAATGTCGATGCCAAAAGCCAGGCAGTCTTCTACGTGCTTGGCAGTGGCTACTTCCACGGCCGTGGGCAGGCCAGTTAGCTCGCTGGCTTTCTTCAGCCAGGGCAGGCCCTTGGTGCCCACCCCTTCGAACATGCCGGGCTTGGTGCGAGGCTTCCAGATGCCGGCGCGCAGGGCCTGCACTTTGCCGGTAGCGGCCAGGCGCTGGCAGGTGTCGAGCACCTGCTCTTCGGTTTCGGCCGAGCACGGGCCGGAGATGAGGAAGGGCTTGTCGTCGGGCTGGCGGTTGAACAGCGCGGATTTCATTGTGGGTACCATATGGGTTGGGTTGATTGTATCTAGGTTTGAGTGGTTGAACAGTCATGCTGAGCTTGTCGAAGCATCTCTTCGGCTTCGTTGAGCAGATTGGTTACTTCTGCGGCAGAGATGCTTCGACAAGCTCAGTATGACGTTTAGGATGTTATGACTCCTACTGTTCTGTTATGGCAGGATTTTTCGAATGTGGTTGGCTTGTTGAATTTGCTCAGTAAGTCCGGTGTAATCTTCCTTCGCCAGTAGTTCGCGCAGGTGCTGTAGCTGGTGCAAATGCTCGTCAAGCACGTCGAGCACATTCAGGCGGTTTTGGCGAAAGATGGGTACCCATGTGGCGGGCGAGCTTTTGGCCAGGCGCACGGTAGACTCAAAGCCGCCGCTGGCCAAGTCGAAAATGCGCTGCTCTTCCTTTTCTTTTTCCAGCACCGTGAGGGCGAGAGCAAAGGAAGTAATGTGGGAAATGTGCGACACGTAGGCCGTATGCAAATCATGGTCGGCCCCGTCGAGGTAGAGCAGGCGCATGGGCAGCGCATGAAATAGCTGCTCCACCATTTTCAGGGCGTCGGGGTCGCTGTGGGCAGCGTCGCAAAGCACCACGGTTTTGCCTTCAAACAAGCCCGCAATGGCTGCATCGGGGCCCGAATGCTCGGTGCCGGCCATGGGGTGCACGGCCACAAACCGGCCCCGGTTGGGGTGCTGCGCCACGGCGGCCAGCAATGCCTGTTTGGTCGAGCCCACGTCGATGACGACCTGGTGCGCCCCGACGGCATCGAGCACGGGCGGCAGCACGGTGACCATGGCGTCCATGGGCACGGCCACCACAATCAAATCGGCTTGGCGCACAGCCGCGGCCAGGCCGGGTTCGATTACATCGACCAACGCTAATTCCAGGGCCCGCTTCGCATGCGCGGCACTCTGCTCGACGCCAACGATGCGCTGAGCCAGACCGTGCTGACGGAGGCTGAGGGCAAGGGAGCCGCCAATGAGGCCAAGGCCGATGATGGTGACATTCATTTGAGTAGTATTGACTATTGAATGGACGGTGATGCGGGGCTTGTCGAAGCATCTCTGCCGCTTCGTTGTAGTAGCATTTAATTACTTCTGCGGTAGAGATGCCTCCGCAAGCTCAGCAGGACGGCCTTCTTGAGCACTGCGAACCCTGCCCAATGCCTCACGCAGCACGGCTTCCGGCTGGCAGAGGCTGACCCGGATGTAGCCGAGCCCGTTACTGCCGAAGATGCCGCCCGGCGTGAGAAACACCCGCGCTTCGGCCAGCACAGCGTCACTCAGGGCATAGCCATCGGCAAAGCCCGCGGGCACAGCGGCCCAGATGAACAATCCCACTTGGCCCGGTGCCGGCTCGCAGCCCACGGCGCGGAGCAGCTCAACCACCAGCTCGCGTCGGGCGCGGTAGGTGGCGTTTAATTCTTCGAACCATTCGGCTCCTAGTTCCAAAGCAACCACGGCTGCTTGCTGCACGCCCAGGAACATGCCCGAATCCATGTTGCTTTTGAAGCGGAGGACATCGGCCACCAAATCCGCGCGGCCCACCAGCATGCCCACGCGCCAGCCGGCCAGGTTGTGCGACTTGCTGAGCGAATTCAGTTCCAGGGCTACTTCGCGGGCGCCGGGCACGGCCAACAGGCTGATGGGCGGTGTTTCGTTCAGGATAAAGCCGTAGGGGTTGTCGTGCACCAGCAGGATTTCGTGCTGGCGGGCAAACGCCACGAGGCGGGTGAGGAAGGGCAAATCGGCCGCCGTGCCGGTGGGCATGTGGGGGTAATTAACCAGCATGACCTTGACCCGGGAAAGGTCGGCTTGGGCCAGGGCCTCCAAATCGGGCAACCAGCCGGTCGCGGCACTGAGGTCGTACTCGCGCACGTCGGCCCCGCAGATGTCGGCCACGGCGCGGTAGGTGGGGTAGCCAGGGTTGGGTATGAGCACGACGTCGCCGGCTTCCAGAAACGTCATGGCCACGTGCATAAGGCCTTCTTTTGAGCCCAGCAGCGGCAAAATTTCCGCATTGGGGTTGAGGGCCACGCCGTAGTGGCGCTGGTAGAACCCGGCCATGGCGCCGCGCAAGGTGGGCGTGCCCTGGTAGCCTTGGTAACCGTGGGCCGTGGGCAGCGCAGCAGTGGCGGCGAGGGCCGCCGTGACGCTGGGGTGCGGCGGCAAATCGGGGCTGCCGATGCCCAGGTTGATAATGTTGGCGCCGGCGGTATTGAGCGCAGCCAGCTCGCGCAGCTTGCGCGAGAAGTAGTATTCGCCGGTGTGGGCCAGGCGGCTGGCAACTTTGACTTGCATCATCGGATTCAAAGTGTTTTAGGCAAGAAGTTGGGGCGATGCTTGGGCAACGCGGGCGGAGGGGCCTTCGGCCGTGTTCCACTGCCCGCGATGATAAGTGCCCAATACCCGCAGTTCCTCCGTCACCGGGGCCAGGTCGGTGAGCAGAGCGCGGAGCTGGCCCGCGTCGTCGAACTCAACGTCGGCGTGAAAACCGTAGTGCCAGGGCTGGCTGGGGCGCGGACAAGACTGCAGCTTGCTCAGGTTAAGGCCGTGCGCAGCGACGCGGGTGAGCACCTTGGCCAGGCTACCCGGCGCGTGCGACGCATAAAAGTAAAGCGAGGCCTTGTCGGCGTCCGGGTCGGGCAGCACGGTTTCGGCGCGCTGTAGCACGAGGAAGCGCGTGTAGTTGTGCGGGTCGTCGTGGATGGCTGGGGCCAAAATGTGCAGGCCAAATTGCGCAGCGGCTTGCGCACCGGCCACCACGGCCACGCCGGGCGTGCGAGTCTCGGCCAGCAATTGGGCGCTGTGACCGGTGTCGTCGGTCTCGACCAGCTTCCAGTGGGGGTGGCGGTCGAGGAAATCGCCGCACTGGCGTAGGGCCATGGGGTGCGAGTGCACTGCCTGCACATCGGCCAGCGTGGTGCCGGGCAGGGCCAGCAAGTGCTGGTGAATGGGCAGGTACACTTCGCCCGTGATGTGAATGGCGTGGCGCTCGAGCAGCAGGTAGTTGGGCAGGATGCTGCCGGCCAGCGAGTTCTCCATGGCCATCAGGCCGGCGTCGGCCGAGCCGTTGACCACGTGGGCCACCACCGCAGCAAAAGTGGCGCAAGCCAGCAGTTCCGGCTCGGCACCGAAGTACTGCCGGGCCGCAACCTCGTGGAAACTTCCCTTAAAACCCTGAATGGAAACGTGGTTCGGCATGAGAGCAAGCAATGAATTGGGCAATAAAAAAGGCCTCCGTTGTGCGGGGCCCTGAGGTTGTTGGCAGGTAGTGTGGTGGTTAACACTGGCAACAGCGGGCCTATTTCTCCGGGTGGAAGAAGTAATAGCTGTAATAAAAAAAGACCTGTTGCGTGGAGAACATCGAAGAACCGGGCATTAAAAAAGCGCCTTCTCGGTGAACGAGCGGCGCTGGAAGTGTTTGTGTGGATTAGCTACAAACGGCGGCTCGTTCTACGCGGTGGCGCAGAAGTAATAGTAGCCAAAAAAGTAGCGCGTCTGGAGCATGAGGGTTGCGAATTGGGTTGCAAGGTAAGCAAGATTTTGAGAATTCGTTTGTTTCCTTGCCATTTCAGCAAGAAAACAACGCAGGGGAAATGAATAGTATAGGGGGGCAGATGGCGCAAGGAAGATATATAGTCCATCATACCGAGCGCAGCGCAGCATGACGTTCTTCTCTGTATCACATTCTTCTTATCTCAGTTAACCATCGGCAACCGCACACCAGCCGCCATAACCTAAGGCTCTAAAACGAGGTTTAAGCTTGCTATCCATCGCATTTATTAAGACTGTTCTATGGTTACCTTATTTGAACCCCTCGCCCTACGAGGCGTCACGTTGAAGAACCGCGTTGTTGTATCGCCCATGTGCCAATACAGCAGCGTCGACGGCTTTGCTAACGATTGGCACCTGGTGCACCTGGGCGGCCGCGCCGTGGGTGGCGCCGGCCTCATTATTTCGGAAGCCGCGGCCGTTTCGCCCGAAGGCCGCATCAGCCCCGACGACCTGGGCATCTGGAAAGACGAGCATGTGCCCATGCTGCAGCGCATCAACGCTTTTATCACATCTCAGGGCAGTGTGCCAGGCATTCAGCTGGCGCACGCCGGCCGCAAAGCCAGCACCTACAGCCCCTGGAAAGGCGAAGGTTACGTGCCCGAGCACGAAGGCGGCTGGGTGCCGGTGGGTCCCAGCGCTATTGAATTCGCCCTTAACTACGGTGCCCCGCAAGCGCTCGATGCGGCTGGCGTTCAAAAAGTAGTTGCCGATTTCCGGGCCGCCGCGGCGCGGTCACTCGCAGCTGGCTTCCAGGTGATTGAGTTGCACGCGGCGCACGGCTACTTGCTGCACGAATTTTTATCGCCGCTTAGCAACCACCGCACTGACGAGTACGGCGGCACGTTTGAAAACCGCATCCGGCTGCTGCTGGAGGTGGTGGCGGCCACCCGGGAGGTATGGCCCGAGAAATTGCCGCTCATCGTGCGCATTTCCGTAACCGACTGGACCGAAGGCGGCTGGAATGGCGACGAATCCGTGCAGCTGGCTGCCATGCTCAAAGCGCGCGGCGTGGACCTGATAGACTGCTCTACCGGCGGCAACGTGCCCAAGGCGCCGATTCCGGTAGGCCCTGGCTACCAGGTGCAGTTTGCCGAGCGCATCAAGCAGGAAACCGGCATTCTGACCGGGGCCGTGGGCCTCATCACTACACCAGCTGAGGCAGAGGCCATTTTGGCAAACGGGCAGGCCGATGTGGTGCTGCTGGCCCGGGAGTTTCTGCGTGAGCCGTATTTCCCGCTGTTTGCGGCCCGTGAGTTGGGGGTGGATATGGCGTGGCCAGTGCAGTACGAACGGGCGAAGCCACGGGAGACTGTGCCCGCGGGCCAGCGCTAGGGAAGCTCGCTCCTGGTAGGGCCCCACGCCCTCCGCAACCTTTCCCCTACCGGGCACGGCCCCGGCCCTTCTCCCAAAGTGATGGGAGCCTGACAATCAAACGAAAGCCCCACGGCAAACTGCCGTGGGGCTTTCGTTTGATTGTCAGGCTCCCCTCTCCAGGGGATAGGGAGGTGAGGTTCCGGAGGGCGTGAGCTTTTGTCTGGCAGAATACTCCACCAAATCTACCCTACGCTACTACAGCAATCACCCACTAATTTGCCGGGCTACTTCCACTAAGGTTTTGCCGTGGTAGGTAGGCGGGCCCACCAAGGGATAAAGCTCCTGCCCAGGGCGGGCGATGAACCCAGTGAACAGCCCGGCTGCCTGGGCACCGGCAATGTCCCAGCCGTGGGCGGCGATGAGGCCGGCTTGGTCGGGCATGACTCCCAGGTGACGGACCGCATCGTGGTAGGTGGTTCGCTGGGGCTTGTAGCGGCGAAGGGAATCGACGCTCAGCCCCTGCTCGAAGTAGCCCATTATACCCGCGTGATGCAGTTGCTGGTCGAGCACGAATTTGGTGGAGTTGGTGAAAGCCACCAGCCGGTAGCCAGCTTGCCGCAACATTTTCAGGCCTTTCTCTACGTCGGGGTGAGCGGGAAGCTGCGACATCAGCGAAAGAATCTCCTGTTTCTTCACAGCCTTCAGCGGCTTGGTTTCCAGCTTGGCGGCGGTCATGTCAAGTGCAACGTTGCCGATGACGTCGAATTCGTGATAGCGCTCCGTCACGGTATCGACCAGTGAGTACTGGAGCAGTAGCCCAAACCACTGGCGGAAGGCCGACTTATCGTGGAAAGCCGAAATGACGGCTTTTTTGAGCTTGCTCAAGTCGCGCAAAGTCTCATTAACGTCGAATAACAGGACTTTGAGCTGGCCAGGACGCGGGCGATGAACAGAGACTTGAATTGGAGGCATACGGTTGGGGCTAAAGGTGATGAACCCTTACGCATACGGTAAACCCTGCCACTGGTGGCCTTATTGCTGACTGGAGCGCACTACGCGGGCCGTTACCAGCAGCTGGCCCAGGTGCCGGGTGGTGTGCTCGGCCGCGTGCACCAGCAACCCAATGAGGGTAGAAGGGATTTGGGCCCGGCCCACGCCGCGCGGCTCGGTCAGGGTAATTTCGGGTGTTGCACGCAGCTGGGTTAGCGCTTGGTCTACCTGCCGGCTAAACCGGGCAACCAACTGTGCCACCGTATCGGCCTCGACGGCCAGCGGCGGATTCTCAGCGGCCAGGGCGGCGAGCTGCGCCTCACTCAACGCTTCGGCGCGGGCGTAGGTAAACAGCCGGTCGAGCACGCCGGACAGGTGTTGCAGGTGAAAGCCTACGGAGGCCACGCCTGCGGGCCGCTCGTTGAGCAATGTGGGTGGGAAGTCGCGCATGGCGGCGGTGAGCTCTTCGCGGGCTTGCAGCAGGGCATGCGCCACGGGCTGCAACAGGGGCGGCATGTCGGGCAGGGGGCCGCGCAGCCATACTTCTGGGGTTTTGGGGTTCGGCATAAAGAAGAAAAAGTGGAAACTATGGCGGGGGTGTGAATGTACTATCTGCTTGAGATTTACATAAGGCGCCGTGCGGGCCTTACTTTTGTGATTATGTCAGGTATTAACGATGCGCTGCGCGCCGCTGCCGACCAGTTCGGCACCCCTCTTTACGTTTACAACTCCGCGACCATCACCGGTCAGTACAGCAAGCTTAAAAAAGCTTTTTCGGGCCATAAAACGCGCATTTTCTACGCTTGCAAAGCCCTGAGCAATGTGAGCATTCTGCGCCACATTCACAGCCTGGGCTCGGGGCTCGACTGCGTGAGCATAAACGAAGTGCGGCTGGGCCTGCACGTGGGCTTTGCGCCCGACGACATCCTGTTTACGCCCAACAGCGTGACGTTTGAGGAACTGGTAGAAGCCAAGAACCTGGGGGTCAATCTCAACATCGATAACATCTCGCTGCTGGAGCGGTTCGGGGCCACGTTTGGCGGCTCCTACCCGGTGTGCGTGCGCCTGAACCCCCACATTGAGGCGGGCGGCAACTACAAGATTCAAACCGGCCACATCGACAGCAAGTTTGGCATCAGCATTCACCAGCTGCGCCACCTCGAGCGCGTGGTGAAGGGCACCGGCCTGCACGTGCGCGGCCTGCACATGCACACCGGCTCCGAAATCAAGGACGTGGGCGTGTTCATGCGGGCCCTCGAAATTCTGTTCGATGCCGCCGGCCGCTTCCCCGAGCTCGACTTCCTGGACCTGGGCTCAGGCTTCAAGGTGCCCTACAAGCCCGGCGACCCCGAAACCGACGTGAACGCACTGGGCAAGCAGGTGGCCGAGGCTTTCAAGGGCTTCGAGAAAGAATACGGCCGGCCTCTGGAGTGCTGGTTTGAGCCCGGCAAGTACATGGTGAGCGAAAGCGGCTACTTGCTGGTGAACGTGGCCGTGGTGAAGCAAACCACCGCCACCGTATTTGCTGGCGTGAACTCGGGCTTCAACCACCTGATTCGGCCCATGTTCTACGACAGCTACCACCACATCAGCAACCTCACCAACCCCAAGGGCGCGGAGCGGTTGTACACGGTAGTGGGCAACATCTGCGAGACCGACACCTTCGCCTGGGACCGTCTGCTGCCGGAAATCCGCGAAAACGACTTACTGGTGTTCCACAACGCCGGCGCCTATGGTTTCGAGATGAGCAGCAGCTTTAACTCGCGCACGCGCCCTGCCGAGGTGCTGCTGGACGAGGCCGGTGAGCTGCGGCTCATTCGCCGCCGCCAGACGTTCGAGGACCTGCTGGCCGGTCAGGTTGATGCGGAGGTAGTGGTGCAGGCGTAGCGGCTTCTTATCAAGAGTCCCTTGTTCCCAATTAAGCCATTGATGTAAATAAAGAAGAGGGACGCCAAGTGTGGCATCCCTCTTCTTTTAGACCAAACTGTGTAGCCACGTCTCTGCTTCTTCTTCGGTTTCGAAGGCGCGGTAGGTATGGGTGAGCTTGCGGGTGGCCAGCACAAACTGGTTCATGGCGAGGCGGGCAAACACGTTGTTGGCCACCAGCACGGCACCGTAGCGGTAGCCGTGCTCGAGCACGGCGCGAGGCAGCCATTCGCTGGTCATCCACTCTTGCTCGCTGGCGCTGAACGGGGCCATGTCGCGCTGGTCGACCAATATCTTCGACCAGCGCCGACGGCTCAGGGCCTGCGCCACGTGCGTGAGCAAGGACCGAAACTGTAGGGTTTCGCGGGGGCCAGCCCGGTATTCGAGCCGCAGGAAACCGTCGGGCTCTTCCCAAATACGGCCAATGGCGTTTTCGAAATAAAGCGAACGGGCAGGTGTCTTAATCAACTATTTAATAGAAAAACAGGTATCGGGGATATCGACTCCAAAACATGGAATAAAAGGTCGCATTCCCTTGAATTCTACCTCAACCGCAAAGAGCTGCTTGGGTTTGGGCTTAAGTCGTTTTTTTAGCTCTCCTACCCTTTCCAGCTACCAAAGGCCCCGCGCTGGTAGTCGCGGTAGGCCTGTTGAATCTCGGCTTCGGTGTTCATCACGAACGGTCCGTAGGACACAATGGGCTCCTGGAAGGGCTGGGCGTGGCCCAGCAGCAGCACGGCATCGGTGCTGGCCTGGATGGTGAGTTCGTCGCCGTCGTGGTTGAACTCGACCAGCTGCCGGTCCTGGGTAGTGGTGCCGTTGACTTGCAGGCTGCCGCGCACCACGTAGAAGAAAATGCTGCGGTCCGCGGCAATGGGCAGGGTGATGTTGGCGCCAGCTGGCAGTTCGAGCCAGGCGAGCTGCACATCGGCCAGGGGCTCCACGGCGCCCGCCGTACCTGCCCACTGCCCAGAAACCGCGTGAATGACCACGCCACCGTCCAGTGTCGCGGTAGGAATTTCGTTTTTTTGCAAGCCAATGTAGCGCGGGGTCGTCATCTTGTCTTTAGCCGGCAGGTTCACCCACAGCTGCAGAATTTCAAGTGGGCCGCCCTGCTTTTTGAAATTATCAGACGAGACTTCGGCATGAATGAGGCCGCTACCGGCCGTCATCCACTGAATGCCGCCGGCTTCAATCACGCTTTCATGGCCACTGCTGTCCTTGTGCAGGATGTCACCGTCCAGAATGAAGGTTACCGTTTCAAAGCCACGGTGCGGGTGCGGGCCGAAAGGCAGGCCGTTGTTGTTGGCCCGGTACACCTGCGGACCGTGGTGGTTGAGAAACAGAAACGGGTCGATGTGCTCGACGGAATCGGTGGGCAGAGCCCGGTAGGTAGTGAGGTCGGCAATGGGCGCGCTGATGGCGCGGTGCTGCTGCTTGATGGTGCGCATGGGTGGGTGTTTTTGGGAGGGCATAAAGGAAGAAGCTGTTAACAAGCAGAAACGTCATGCAGAGCGCAGCGAAGCATCTTTACTGCTGTAGTAATTCTGATTAGTTACGCGGTAAAGATGCTTCGCTGCGCTCTGCATGACGTTCAGTTCTGCATAACATGGTTCATTAAGACCAAGCACACGGCTAAAGTTTACGCCTCCTCCGTAGGCTCCAGGCCGCGGAAGGCGTCCAGCTTCTTCACCACGGGCAGCTGCACGGGCTTGTTTTCGCGGGCCGATTGGTAGATGGCTTCCATGATGCGCTGGTCCTGCAGGCCTTCCTCGCCGGGGGTGTAGGGGGTTTTGTTTTGGCGCACGCACTGGGCCATGTGGTCCATTTCGAGGGCAAACTGGTCTTTATGCGGGTTCTCGGGCTGTTCGATTATCTGCTGGCCGTCGGGGGCGTGCACCCGCTCCTGCTGCAGGCCGCGGTAAGTGAAGGCCGGGTCCATTTTGATGGTGCCGATTTCGGCGTACACGGCGTAGCGCTTGGCGTTGAAGCTGCCATAGCCTGTGGCGCAGTTGGCAATCACGCCGCTGGGGAATTTCAGCATGAAGCTCACGTTTTCCTCTACTTCCCGGAAGCGGGCATCGCCGGGCGTGCTGTAGATGGTGGCGTATACTTCGTTTGGCTCCTCGCCCAGCAAAAAGCGCGTGGTGTTGAGGCAGTACAGACCCACATCGGGCAGGGAGCCACCGCCGGCCAGCTTGGCCTGGTGACGCCACTGCTGGTCGTGGGCCTGGCTTTGGCAGTTCATGGCGTCAATCATCTTCACGCGGCCGTAGGTTTTGTTGCGTATCAGCTGATGGGCCATGCGGTTGAGGGGCTCGTACTGAATGCGGTAGGCAATCATGAGCTTTTTGCGGGCCTTTTTGCAAGCGGCAATCATGTCCTCGCACTCCTGCACGGAGTTGGCCATGGGTTTTTCGCAGAGAATGTGCTTGCCGGCCTTTGCTCCACGAATGGTGAATTCGGCGTGCATGGAATTGGGCAGCACAATGTAAATCACTTCCACCTCGGGGTTGTCGCGGAGCTGGTCGTAGGTTTCGTAGGAGTAACAGCTGCTGGGCTTGATGCCATATTGCTGCGCCACTTTGCGCATTTTGGTAGGGTCGCCGCTGACCAGAGCCGCCAGCTTGGCGTGCTTGCATTGGCTGATGGCCGGCAGCAACTCCTCTAAAGTGAGCTTGCCCAGGCCTACTAGGGCAAAGCCTACGCGCTGGTCTTCAGGGTCGGGGTTGGGCGGGCCGGCGCTTTGCGGCTCGGTGGGCGCGTTCAGGGGCGGCAGCTTCACCGCAAGCGAAGCAGAAGCTTTGTGTTTGGATGCAGCGGGCTTCTTGGCAGGCGCTTTGGCAGACGTGGTTTTGGGGGCCATCAGGAAAGTGAAGAAAGTGGTTCCTGGGCTTACGCAGCTTTCCCAATGGGGGGTTGGCGATGCCAAAATGCTGAGGTTGGGCCCAAGGGCACATGCCTTAATTGGCAAGGGCAATATGGACGCCCACTGCGCACTACCACCGCCCCAAGGCCATGACGACAAGGCTCCTAAGCCGCCCCTACTGCCTATGCAGCACGGTGGTTTTCAAGTACATTTGCAGCCATGGTTTCCCCATTCTGAAATTGATTTGATGAGATTTTTTACTTCTGTTTTCTTTTGGACCTGCCTGGCAGCCCTGACGTCGGCGCCAGTATTGGCCCAGCAGGTTACGTCCATTGGCGTGATTCAAGGTGCAGGCGTGCTGGCCACCACGGGCACTTACACTGTCGAGGCCATTGTGACGGGCGTGTATGCGGGCCTGAGCCCGGCCGGCTTCTACATTCAGAACGACGCCGCCGGTGCCGACGGCGACCCGGCTACCTCCGACGCGCTGTTTGTAGTGCAAACCAGCCCTAGCGTGGCCGTGGGCAACCGAGTGCGCATCACCGGCCTGGTGCAGGAAATTGCTTCCACGCCTTCCTTCAACCAAGCGGTACTCACGGGGCCGGCCATCACGGTGCTTTCCGCGGGCAATGCGCTGCCGGCCTTCGCTATGGTAGATAATGCCACGTATTCGAGCGAAACGGCCGAGGCGTTTGAAGGCATGCTGGTTCAGTTCTCGGCGCCGGTCACGGTATCGGACGTGGCCTCGTTAAGGTCGCGCGGCGAGCTAACGATTTCCACGCGCGGCCCGGTCTACCAGCCCACCCAGTTTGTGGACCCCAACGACGACCCGGCCTCTGGCACCAGCAGCGCCGGCGCCACCAACGTGGCCGCTGTGACTGCCTACCAGGCCGAAAATGTGAGCAAGTCGCTCATCCTGGATGACGGCCGCGCCGCTACCAATCCCTTGCCCATCCCCTACCTCGACCCCGCCACCCAAACCGTGCGCGTGGGCAGCACCATACCTAGCCTGCGCGGCATCCTGGGCTACGGTTTTAGCCGCTGGCGCGTGCAGCCCCTGCCCGGGCCCGACGCCCCCGTGGTGACGGTGGTGCGCCCGCCGGTGCCCACGTTCGGGCCCACCACTGTGAAAGTGGCCAGCTTCAACGTGCTTAACTACTTCAACGGCGACGGCGTGGGCGGTGGCTTCCCGACCTCCCGCGGCGCCCGTACCCTCGTCGATTTTGAGCGCCAGCGCAGCAAAATCCTCGCCGCCCTCATCCAAATGAATGCTGACGCGGTGTGCCTGATAGAAATTGAGAACGATGGCACGGGCATCCATTCCGCCATTCAGGATTTGGTGAACGGCCTGAACCAGGCCCTCGGCGCGGGCACCTACGCCCTGGTGGAAGATGGCACCCTGCGTCAGCCTAACAATACCGACCTCATCCGCTGCGCCATTGTTTACAAGCCGGCGGTGCTCACACCCCGCGGCAATGCCCTCATTGCCACTGTCAGCGGCGTGTTTGAGCGGCCACCCATCGCCCAACTCTTCACCACCAACTCCACAGCCGCGCCCGACACCTTTGCCCTCATCGTGAACCACTTTCGGTCGAAGGCCAGCGGCACTGGGGCCAACGCTGACCAGGGCGATGGCCAGGGTGCGTCCAACCTGCGCCGTAAGGACCAGGCCGCGGGTTTGGTGCAGTTTATCAATACCGTAGTGAAGCCCGCCGGCACGCGCTACGTGCTGAGCGTAGGCGACTACAATGCCAACTACGAGGAAGACCCCATGGACATCCTCCGCGCCGCTGGCCTGGTGGTGGGAGGCCCGCCCAGCAGCACCTCCTACGTATTCAGCGGCCAGAGTGGCTCCCTCGACCACGCCGTGCTCACGTCCAATCTGGTGGGCCACGCGGCCGTGGAAACATGGCACATCAATGCCAGCGAGCCCTTGTTTCTGGAATACAGCGTGGCGGGGGCCGCTACCGACGTTAACAGCCCCTTTCGCTCATCGGACCACGACCCCATTCTCGTCGGCCTCAATTTTATGGGCGTAGTTACAGGCAGGGCCAAGCCCGGCCCGGGCGTGACGCTACAGGTGTTTCCCAACCCGACGGCGGGGGCCTTCAACCTTCGCATTGGGAGTGCCACCGGCCCACAGCCGCTCACCCTGGAAGTAATATCGCTGCTGGGCCAGCACGTGCTGACGCTACGGGGCACGGGCGAGGAATTGCAGCGAGAAATTACCCGGCGCACGGCGCAATTGGCGCTAGGCAGCTACGTGCTGAGGCTCAGCGGTGTTGACTTTAGCCAAACGCAGCGCGTGGTGAAATTGTAAGCAGGTCTATGAGCGTGGAACCTTACCTGGCTGAACTTCATCCCGGCAGAACTCCACCAGGATTACCTTTGCCCAAGTCAAACGCCACCTCATGAAACCACGCCGCAAGCCCATTGCCGCCCGCAAACCAGCCCGTTTCCCCGCCGAAAACGTGGTGGAGCGCGGGGATGCCCGGCACCTCGCTGGCCAAGTTGAATTCGATGAATACCACTTCATCAACTGCGACTTTAGCGAAGTGGATTTGAGCCATAAGCGCTTTGCCGACTGCCTATTTGAGCGTTGCAACCTGTCGGCGGTGCGGCTGGCGGGCACGGCGCTGCAAAACGTAGCTTTTGAGGAGTGCAAGCTGCTCGGGTTGCAGTTCACGGCCTGCCGCGACATGCTGTTTGGCGTGCACTTCGACCACTGCCAGATGCGCTACGTGTCGTTTGCGGGCCGCTCCATGCCGGCCACGCGCTTCGCGCACTGCACCCTCGACGAGGCCGACTTTGCCGATGCCGACCTTTCGGCGGCCGTGTTTCAGGACTGTTCGCTGGCGGGCGCTGTGTTTCAAAAAACCCAGCTGGTGGGCGCCGACTTCACCTCTGCCACCGGTTTTACCATCGACCCGGAAAGCAATCCGCTGCTGAACGCCCGCTTCTCATTGCCTGGCCTTTTGGGGGTAGTGGCGAAGTACGGGCTGGTGGTGGAATAACTACCACACTTCCTGGCGACTGGAGACAGGGGCGAAGAGTTGAAAATATTCCCGAAAGCACCCTGGAGTACAAAAAATTCATTTTCTAATATCTGCGATTCCCTTCCGGCGAGTAGATTGCGATAGAATTCCCATCTACATCCGAACGGGCTGCTCCGTCCTGGCAGTCATTCTTCTTTCGGGTCAATTGTCAGCACGCAGTGCCGGAGCGCCCAGTGGGCAACAAAACTCCTTCTCTGGCATTGTTAGGGCTCGATGCCATCGGTTTGCAGCCGGGGTACGGGCATTTATTTAATCTTGCTACAACCAACAGATGGCCAATCGCCGCGCTTCCATTACTGACCTGGCCAAGACGCTGGGACTTTCCCCCTCCACCATTTCGCGGGCCCTGAGCGACCACGACGATGTGAGCGAGGCCACCAAGCAGCGGGTGCGCCAGCTCGCCGAGGAGCTGCACTACAAGCCCAACCAGCTGGCCGCCGGCCTGCGCCGGGGCCGCAGCAACACGCTGGGCGTGCTGGTGCCGCACATCACGGGGCACTTTTTCCCGCAGGTGGTGCACGGCATCGCCACCGAAGCCGCCAAACTGGGCTTCAACGTGATGATTTGCCAGTCGAACGAAGATGTGCTTCAGGAGCAGAAGAACATCGACCTGCTGATGAACTCTCAGGTCGAAGGCATTCTTGTCTCGCTGGCCAATAGCACCCACGACTTCCGTCACTTTGAAGACGTGCGCCAGCAGGACATTCCGCTGGTGTTTTTCGACCGGGTGGTGGAAAACTTTGAGGGCAGTAACGTGAGCTCTGTGATGCTCGACGACTACCAGGGCGCCTACCAGGTGGTGGCCCACCTCATCGAGCAGGGCTGTACCCGCATTGCCCACTTCAGCGGCCCATTGCACCTGAACATCCACAAAAACCGCCACCAGGGTTACCGCGATGCCCTCACTTCCCACGGCCTGCCCGTTGATGAGGAGCTGATTGTGTTCTGCGAGATGAACCAAAAAGGCGGCAGCCAGGCCATGCGCCAGCTCCTGAAGCTGGACCAGCGCCCAGACGGCATCTTCTCATCCAACGACCTCGCGGCCGTGGGTGCCCTGCAGGTAGCCAAAACGCACCGCCTGCGCGTACCGAAGGACATGGCCATCGTTGGTTTCAGCAACGAGATGTTCACCTCCCTCACCGAGCCCATGCTGAGCAGCGTGGACCAGCGCTGCGAGCAAATGGGCAAAACCGCCGTGCAGCTGCTCCAGAAGATGCTGAAAACCACCCCCACCCGGCTGGGGCCGCCCAAGCCCATTGTGCTTAAGCCCAAGCTGCTGGTGCGCGAGTCGTCGCAACGGCGGTAGGACTGACCACCAGAATGGTGTAGAGACGCCATACTTGGCGTCTCGTCGTTGAACGGGGCTAGAACGGCGCGAACGAGGAGACGACAAGTGTGGCGTCTCTACACCTCTTTTCGCCCGGCAGCCGTAAGTCGATTCACCCCTCTATTTGTTGTAGAAGGGGTGAATTCCGACTGCCTGCAATGCCTTCTGTTTCCCCTTCTCCACCGACGGCGGCCCCCAAACCCACGCTGCTGACGCCGTTTATGTACACCGTGTTCCGCGCCATCTGGATTGCGGGGCTGGTGTCAAATGTCGGAACCTGGATGCAGAACGTGGCCGGCGTGTGGCTTGTCACCACGCTCACCACTTCGGCCTTGCTGGTGGCCCTCATGCAGGCCGCTACCAGTTTGCCGGCCTTCCTGCTGAGCATGCCAGCCGGTGCCATGGCCGACCTCATTGACCGGCGCAAGCTGCTGCTGTGCACGCAGGCGTTTATGACGGTGGTGGCCACTGCGCTGGGAGTGCTCACGCTCACGGGCGGCATTTCGGCCCTGGGCGTGCTGGGCTTCACGTTTCTGTTGGGCATGGGGGCGGCGCTCAACTCGCCCATCTGGCAAACCGTGACCGTGGAGCTGGTGCCGCGCACGGCCCTGCCGTTTGCCATCACCCTCAACGGCGTCAGCAACAACATTGCGCGGGCCATTGGCCCGGCCGTGGGCGGGGCCATCATTGCCTACTACTCGGCGGGTTGGGTGTTTATGCTGAACGGGGCGTCGTTTCTGGCCACATGGGCGGTGGTGTATTTCTGGAAGCGAGAGGCCACCGTCACGAGCGGGCCAGCCGAACACTTTATTGGGGCGCTGCGGGCAGGGCTGCGCTACGTGCAGTATTCGCCGGCCATTTATGGGGTGCTGGTGCGCACGTTTGCGTTTTCGTTTGGCACGGCCGCCATGTGGGGCCTGGTGTCGGTGGTGATTGCCCGCAAGCTAAACCTGAGCTCGGGGCACTACGGCGTGATGCTGTCGTGGCTGGGCGCCGGCGCCGTAACCGGGGCTTTTCTGATGGGCCGGGCAGGCGCGCGGCTCACCTTCAACCAGCGCGTGCTGCTGGGCGTGCTGGCTTTTGCGGGTACCAACGCGGCCCTGGCCCTCATCACGCAGATTTATGTACTCTACGGCGTGATGTTCTTATCCGGCATTGCCTGGCTGATGGTGATGACCAGCTTCAGCACCACCGTGCAGCTGAGCGTGCCCAAGTGGGTGCAGGCCCGGGTCATCAGCGTGTACATGCTGGTGTTTCAGGCGGGCATGTCGGTGGGCAGCTTGGTCTGGGGCCAGTTGGCTGACCACACCACCTTGGAAATTGCGCTTCTGGCCGCAGCTGGCTGGATGCTGGTTAGCGCCCTGTTGGCCTTTCCCTTCCCTATGCGCCCGGCCGAAGGCCTCGACTTGGCCCCTGCTGAGCACTGGCCCGACCCCGACGCCGACAACAACATCGACCCCGACGACGGCCCCGTGGTGGTGATGATAGAATACCAGGTAGAACCCGCCAACTGGCCCGCCTTCCGGGCCGCCGCCGAGCAGCTCAAGCGCCTGCGCCTGCGCGATGGGGCCCTGCGCGCCGGTGTGTTTTCCGACATTGCCCGCCCCACGCTCATCACCGAGTTTTTCTACGTGGCCACCTGGGGCGAACACCAGCGCCAGCACCACCGCTTCACTAAGGAAGACTTGGCCGTAGAAGCCCAGGTGCGGCAGTTTCACAGCGGTCCGGAGGAACCGCGTGTCACGCATTTCCTGGCCTTCCCCAATACCTCGAATGTGGAAATTGCTACGCCCATGCAAACCCTGGAAGGCCAGCGCTAGCGGCAAGCCGGCCCCCTCTCGCTAGCCAAAGCGTCAGCGCTGGCTGAGCCAGGTGTTGGCCGCACCCTCATCGGTAAACCGGGCGAACTGAAAAGGGGTGGCGCCATTGAAGGCGGAGGGCTGAGAAGGGTTGGCGGCTTCGGCGTCCCGGTAGTGGTCGGGCAGCACCAGAAAGGCCACCCGCAGGGGGCAGGCCAGCTCCTGCTGTACCCGAGGCAAAAACTGGGTTATCACCCACTCGGGGCCGTTGCGGCGGCGGTTGGGCCGGCGGCGAGAATCAATATGCCAGCACCCGCAGTGGTGATGCAGGGCGGCCTGGCGCATGGTTTCGTACCCTTCACGCAGCTGCTCCTCGGTCACGGAGCACAGCCAGCGCCCCACCAGCTCGTTGGAATACGGCCGGTAGAGCACGTGTAAGAAAGCTGTTGTAGCAAAATTCTGATACATAACAGGCTCCGCACTAAGGGCATGTGCACTTACCCAAAGCTACACAAGTTTTTAGCTTTTGCCAGGCCCCTGAGCCGGAACCCGGCCGGGCTCAAAGCAGGTTATGCAAATCGGAAAGCTGATTGATGCGCACGGGGGCTTCGGCCTCCGTCAGGCTGCCAAAGCCGTAGGTTGCGAAGATGAACGGAACCTCAGCGGCCTGGCTGGCGGCAAGGTCGCCGGGGGTGTCGCCCACGTACACGGGCGCCTGCAGGCCGTAGCGGGCCACCACTTCGCGGATGTTTTCGGACTTGGGCAGCTTTCGGGTGCCAAAGCACTGGTGGCCTTCGAAGTGGTGGCTCAGCTGGCTGTTCTCAAAGAATGCTTCTACGTAGCCCAATTGGCAGTTGCTGACAATGAACAGCCGGTAGCCGCGCCCCTTCAGGTAGTCGAGCGTGGCTTCCAGACCAGGGTAGAGCGTGCCGCCCGGCTGCTGGGCCGCCTGCAGTTCGTGGCGGGCGCAAAGGGCACGATATTCTTCCAGCTTATCAGCGGGCAGGTTGGGGAAAAGCCGCTCGTAGACCACCTCGTAGGGCTGGCCGGTCACGGCCTGCACCTGGGCCAGGGTCACGTCGTTGTTGATGTAGTCGACGCTGCTTTTAGCGGCTTGAAAGGCGAGAGTAATGGCGGCCGAGGCATCCCAGAGGGTGCCATCGAGGTCGAAAATGATGCTATCGAAAGGAAGCGGCATGGGCAAAGGCAAGGGTTTGGAAAGGCGAAGATGACAGCCACCCAGCAAACCGTCTTTGCCCACGCCGGTTTTGGTGGGCTTCTACTCGTACAAATCCTGCGGGTCGGCCGCGGCCAGCTCCACCAGAAACTGGCCGATGTTGGTGGTTACGGCTTCGAGAAAGGCCTGGCCTTTTTCGGCGGTAGCTTCGGCGGGGTTGCCCACGCCGGTGTCGGCCGTCACCTTGCTCCACTCGCGCTGGGCCCAGGCCCACCCCTGCCGCAGGGCAGCAATGCGAAACTGCTTGGCGTCCCCGTCGCCGGCTTCCGAAAGCGGGCGCACCAGCTCGGGGGCGATGTGCAGCATGGCGCTGGTTTCGAGGGCATCGGCGTGGTCACCGGGCGCAGTGAAGTACTGGCTGCGGTCAGCGGCTTTAAACCAGTTGAGGGTACTTAGAAACACGGTGGGGAATTCGGCCTGCAGCTCGCGCAGAATCTGGCGAAAGTCGTTGCCGCCGTGGCCGTTCAAAATCACCAGCTTGGGAATGCCCTGGCGGGCCAGCACCTGCACCAGGTCGCGCACGATGGCTAGCTGCGTGCTGGGGTTCAGGTTCATGTCCAGCGTGATGTCGAGCTGGCCGGTGTTCACGCCGAAGGGCACATTGGGCAGCACCACCACCTTGGCGCCCTGCTCCCAGGCTTTGCGGGCGGCCTCGGCGGCCACGTAGTCGTTCTGGTAGTTGTCGGTGGCGTAGGGCAGGTGGTAGTTGTGGGCCTCGGTGGCGCCCCAGGGCAGCACCACTACCTGGTAGTTGGCTTCCTGAACGGTTTTCCAGGTGGTTTCGGCAAGGATGTAAGGGCGGGAAGTCATAGCGGAGGCGGGAAAAGCGAGCTACTTGTACGCAAATCGTGCGCGAGGCACTACCTAGCCGCGGGCAGCTGTCCGGGCGAGTTGGCCTGCTTGTCACCCAGGTTCTCTGCCTTCCAGCGCATGGCCGTGGACACGCGTGTATGGCCGCTGGGGTGGTCAAAAAACAAGATTTCCTCCAGGGGGCCGGGGTTGATTTTGCGGTACTCCGACAGCTTCATGGCCACTGAGGCAAAGGCATCGGGCTGGCGGGCGGCGTTCAGACCAAACACGTCGGCCTCCTGCTCATTGGTGCGGATGATGGTATTGAAAACCGGCGTGGCCAGAAAGCTATACACGGCAAACAACGCTACGGCCAGTGGCAGCCCGCCCACGTCGGCCAGGCCGGCCACGTCCCAGCGGGCTCCATAGCGCGCCACCAGCCTCCGAAACGCCCAGTCGACAAACCAAAACCCGATGCCGATGAGCAGCACGAAGAACACGAGCATCTTCGGAATGTGATTCAGCACGTAGTGGCCCAGCTCGTGGCCCATCACGGCCTGCACTTCCTGCGGGGTGCTGCGCTTCAGTAAGTTGTCGTTGAGCGACACGCGGATGGTGCTGCCTATGCCGCTTACATTGGCGCTGATGCGCTTGCTCTGCTTCGAGGCATCGACGAGGTACACGTTGCTGGCGGGCACGCCGTTGGCCCGTGCCATACTTAGTATGCTGTCGCGAATGGGACTGCCCGGCAGCGGCACGTATTTATTGAACAGCGGACTTATAAACACCGGCCCCAGGAATACGGAAGCCACCAGAAACACCGCCACGATGCCCGTGCTCCACACCCACCAGCTGCGGCCCGTTCGGCGCACGGCCGCGTACAACACCAACAGCAACAAACTGCCAAACACCAGCGTTAGGGCCAGCCCGATGAAGGTTTCGCTCAGCCACTCGCCCAGGCTCTGGTTCGATAGCCCGTACTGGTGCTCCCGGAAGTAGCCCTCGTACACGGTGAGGGGGAAGCTCAGCACCCAGGCCAGCAGCAGGTACAGGGGTAGATAGGCCAGCGTGCGCAGCGCCGGCCGCGGCAGTCGCCCCACCAAGGCCTTGAGGCGCCGCGACAGTCCCAATCCCAGAAACACCCCGGCCACGCCCAAGGCGTAGAGCACGTTCCACAGCTGCAGCCAGTAACCGCCCTCAAAATAGGCGTCCGATTTGGCTTTTTGGGCGGGCGTGAGGGAGTTGAGGTAGGCCTGCGTAGCGGCCTCCACGTTGAAGGCCGCCTGGGGTGTAATCTGCACCGTAGGCGCCGCAACGGGTTGCGCGGCCTGCGCAGGTAAGCCGCTGCCCATCAGCAGCAAGGCAACCAACAATTTCAGAAAAAATGACATAGGGCGCTTGCAGAAAAAACGGGTAGAATGAGAGTATCCCGCCCGCAAGCTACTGGAATTTTCATCTCGCTGCCTCGGCCTGCTGCCGCCGCTACAAGGCAGCGGCGTCGCCGGTGGGCTCTTCCGCTTTGCCCGAGCGTTCCAGCATCACAATGGGGTCGCCGTGGTAGGTGGTGCGGATGTATTCGCGGTAGCCAAACTTGTGAGCCAAGCGCAGCGACGCCTCGTTTTCGGGATGAATAATGCACATGGTGCGGGCGTGCTTGAAGTGGGCATCGCCCCAAGCTATAACCGCCGCCACGGCCTCGCTGGCGTACCCCTGGCCGTGCACGCGTGGGGCCAGCACCCAGCCAATCTCGGGCGTATCGCCAATTTCCGGGATGATTTCGCGCTTCAGATGCAGGTAGCCCGCTCCGCCGATGTACTCCCCCGTGGCCTTTTCCTCGATTGCCCAAAACCCGTAACCCAGCATAGCCCAGTGGCCCATGCTGCGCAGCAGCATCTTCCAGTGCTCTTCGGCCGACAAAGGCTCTGCGCTCAGGTAGCGGTGGAAAGCGGGCTGACGGCCAATGGCCAGGTGCGCTGGAAAATCATCCGGGTTGATGCTTCGCAGTATCAAACGGCTGGTTTCCAGCACCGGCACTATTTGCACGGCAGACTTGAGAGTATCGGTTACGGACATGAGAGTTGGCAGCGATAAAGAAGCGTGAGCGAAGAATTCAGAGCTAGCAAAGAAAAGAGCCCCGACGCTTTTGCATCGGGGCTCTGTCAATTCTTATTCTTTTTCAGAGAAGCTAACGGCTGACTCGACCAACTGAACGGTGTAGAGACGCCACACCTGGCGTCTCGGCGTTGAACGATAGATGGAACGATAGCCAGACGGCGCGGACGACGAGACGCCAGGTGTGGCGTCTCTACACCGTTCTTCAGCCCGCTTTTTACCACGAGCCGCTATTGTCGTCGTCGCTGTCGAAGCCGCCCCCGCCGAAGTCACCGGACGAGGGGTCGTCGTAGCTGTTATCGTCGGCCGAGAAGTAATCCGGCGAGTCGTTATTGGTTAAATCATCCGAAAAATAGTCCGGCGCTGCATTGCCCGTGCCCCCGTCGCGGGAGGAAAAAAAGTCGTTGGCTGCGCCGGTTCCCATGGCACCTGCGCCAGCAGCTCCAGCGGCATTATTGGGGTCAAAACCGCGCGAGCCGCTGCCGTCGCCAGCCAAGCCGTGGCCTGGGGCTTCGTGACCCGAAGCCATCCGGTTGCCCAGATAGGCGCCTGCGGCCGCAGCCGCGCCGGTGGCTAGTATGCCGCCCATGCCGCTTCCGCCACCACCCATGATACCGCCGCCCTGGTTGGGCGTAGCATTGTAGTTGCCGCCACCGCCAAAGTTGCTGCCGCCCCGCTGCGCGTTACCTGGGCCGTTATTGGGGCCGTTGCCCGGGTTGCGGTTGGGAAGGAAGTCCGGCGTGTTCTGGTTAGGAAGGAAATTCGGGGTGTTTTGGTTGGGCTGACTGGGAGCCGCAGCTGCAGCAGGCGCACTCTTGCGCCGGAACATCCGCATCAATATCCACAGCAAGCCCCCCACACCGAGCGCCCCCAGCAATATGGTGCCAATGCCAAAGCCGGCCGATGGCTCGGTACTCGGCGGGGTCAGCAGCGGGTCGTTGGGAGTGTTGGCAACCGGCTCCTGGGCCACGCCTGCCTGGTCGGTTTGCAGGCCCGGGCCGCTGGTGTTGCCCGGGGCTGTGGAGTAAGACGAGGCCGTGGCTCCCTCCTGCGCGTTTTTCGGCGCCGAATCGGGGTTGGCCGTTGCCATCAGGGTGTTTAGGCCGGTGCGCAGGCCCGCGAAGTAGTTGCCCTGCTTGAAGCTGGGTGTCATCTGGGCGATAACCTGGCTGGTAACGGCGGGCGTGATGCTGTTTTTCAAGCCGCTGCCGGGCTGAATGCTTACCTGACGCTCCTGCTGACTGACGAGGACCACCACGCCGTTGTTTTTATCGCGCTGGCCCACGCCCCAGGACTCGCCTAGTCCACGGGCATAATCGGCCACGGTGCGGCCGCCCAGCGAGGGCACCGTCACTACCACAACCTGAGTGCCGGTGTTGTCGGCGTAGCGGCGCAGGCCGCTTTCCAGCTTTTTCGCGTCGGCCGGAGACATGAGCTGCGCCTGGTCGTTGACGAACTGGAAGGGCGAAGGACGAGGCGGCAACCCCGCGGCTGTACCCGACTGCGCGGCCACCGGCTGGGCCAATCCGGCCCAGAGAAATGCGAGAGCAAAAAATAAGAGACGAGACATGGCACAGGTGCTGAAGTGAGAGAACAATCCGAATTAACTTACCTTTTACGGCGCCAGCGACGGCATGGCTGTTATTGAGGAGCTTAACCGGGCGTTGTTCTCAGGCCGCAGTTTCGGTGGGCTCTACTGCCCGCTCAAACCGAAGGCGGCCGTCGGGGGCATGGCCGGCTGGCGCAAAGCCGTTGCGCAGCAGCACCTGCTGCGAAGCCAGGTTGTCGGCGTCGGTGTGGGCCACCAGCTGCCGAACCATGCCGGTGGCGGCGGCCTGCTGCACCAGCCCGGCCACCAGCTCGGTGGCCAGGCCCTGCTGACGCCAGTCGGCCGCGATGGAATAGCCAATTTCTGTTGAGCCATCGGCGTCGGGTGGGCCCATGAAGCCACCAGCGCCAATGAGGGTACGGGGCGTGTCGTCGGTGGCTTTGAGCAGGGCGTACCAGCCATACCAGCCGGCGGCGGTGCGGCCTCCGGCCGTGAGCTGGTCGAGGAAGTAGTGCATGGCCTCGCGGTCGTACTCGCCGGGTGGCCAGTCGGCGGGCAGGGCCGCGCCCAGCAACACGGGAAAGTACTGGGGTTTGTGCAACTCGGCGGTGAGCAGTGCCCGGCTGGCAGCCAGAATAAGAAGGCGGGGCGTGTGGGTTATCAGCGGAATCATAGGGCAGGTATACGGCAACGGGCCACCGAAGTCGGGCAGCCCAACGAAGCTATTGTCGGCCTTCGCTGGTGCGGGCCAACTGGCCGACGTTGCTTCCATTCTGCGTGTTAATACCGAAAATGGCACCCGCATATTTCAGTAAAATATACGTGTTTTTCCCTCGGAGCAAGGTTTTATTCGGACGTACATCATTAGACCGTAGCGTATTGCTAGCGGCCAACACCTTTCCACCCCCCCTTTCTATCCATGTTCTATCACGATAAAGAGCTCCAGTACAAGGTCCGGGTCACCAAGCCTAATCCCGTGTTTGCCCGCATGCTGCAACAAGCCATTGGCGGCATTGAAGGCGAAATCCGCGTGTGCTTGCAGTACATGTTTCAAGCCTGGGGCCAGCGCGGCCCCGTGAAGTACCGCGACATGCTGCTCGAAACCGGCACCGAGGAAATGGCCCACATCGAAATGCTGGCCACGGCCGTCGCCCTCAACCTCGAAGGCGCGCCCATGAGCCTCAAAGAAGAGATGAGCAAAGACAAGATGATTGGCGCTGTAATGGGCGGCATGGACCCGCGCCATGTGCTCTCTTCTGGCCTCGCAGCCATGGCTGTAGATGCCAACGGGGTTCCATTCAACGGCTCCTGGGTAGTGGGAAGCGGCAACATCGCCGCCGACATGTACGCCAATGTAATGGCCGAAAGCACCGGCCGCGTGCTGGCTACCCGCCTCTGGGAAGCTACCGACGACCCCGGCATGAAGGACATGCTCGCCTTCCTCATTGCCCGCGACACCATGCACCAAAATCAGTGGCTGGCCGTGCTCGAAGAGCTGGGCGGCCTCGACTGCCACCCCATCCCCAACAGCTTCCCGCAGAGCCAGGAAGTAAAAGACTTCAACTACGCCTTCGTGACCACCAACATTCGCGGCGATGGCACGCCCCTGGGCCGCTGGACCGAAGGGCCGTCTATGGACGGCAAAGGCGAGTTCCACATCCGCCGGGCCCAGCCCTTGGGCGGCGAGCCCAAGCTAGCCGCTCCTGACCCACGAGGCCATGCGCAAACCGAGCAGATGACCAGCGGCGGCCTCGCGGCCAAAGCCAAGCACAAGCTGGGCCTGGGCTAGGCCCCTCCCCGTTGCTTCCTGCACCAACCCAGTCCCGGCCGAACAGCGTAGTTGCACGCGGCCGGGACTGGGTTTGCTTTTGTAAGGTCAAGGCATCCGGGCAACCGCCGTAGAGGGTTATATTTACCTACTATCTCCCTAACATTCTATCTCTACCCGTCGGTCTTGCTGATGTCTCTCGTGCTCTTGCTGGCCTCTGAAGTTCTTGACGTGCATTACGATGCAGCGCACGCCTGGCTGTACCTGGACTGGAAGGGCCCCCAGCAGCTGCAGCTAGTGCAGGCCGCCTGCGCACGGGTCACCGAGCTCATTGTGCAAACCGGCGCTCACAAGGCCCTCAATGATAACACTCACGTAACAGCAAGCAATTGGGAGCTGGCCAAGTGGATAGCCTACGAATACCTGCCCGTGGCCGCCCAGGCCGGCATTAGGTACGTGGCGTGGGTGCATAGCCCTCTGCTGGGCGCCCGCACCAACATCGACCTCATGACGGCTTTCAGTGACCGCAAACCGCAAGTAGCCATTTTCGACGAGGTGGTGGCAGCCTACGAATGGCTCAGCAGCGTTTCCACTGTACACGCCGAGCATTGATGCAACAAGTACTCCGGGGCGAACCTGCGATGAACGAGTTGTCCGCTGTTACCTGCCTGTCAAGTCGAAAAGCCCCCAAAGGGCGCTGACCTCAGCGCCCTTTGGGGGCTTTTCGACTTGACAGGCAGCGGGGCGCTAGGCCGGCACGCCTTCGATTGGTCTATCCCAATGCCGGTGCTGGCCAATGGCCTTGCGGTAGGCTTCGGTGAAGTCGCTCCAGTCGGTGCCGCGTAGGGTCACCACGCCTTTATCCGACTTCAGGCCGCTGTCGGCGAAGGAAGCGCCTTTGAGGCGGCATTCCTGCATCAGGCCCACGCCTTCGCCGCTGGCTGCCAAGGGCTTGTGGTGCTGGTAGGCCTCCTCTATAAATTGCAGGGCCTTGCCCATCTGCTGGAGTTTCTGCACGCTCTTCTCGCCACCGGGCACAAACACGGCGTCGTACACTACCGAAGCGGTGGTGGCAAAGGTGTGCTTCACTTCTACCTCCTGCCCATTGGCGGCCTTCACCTTGCCTAGCTTGGTCGAGACCGTTTCGGCCTTGGCGTTGCCTTGCTCCAGCATGGCTTTTACCTGCTGGTAGGCTTCATGGTCGAACCCCTCGGCGAGCAGCACGGCCACTTTGCGGCCCTTGATGTGCTCTTTCTTGTTCTTATCGATGCTGAGGGCCGGCGAGTCGGTGACGCTTTTCTTGTCGCTGAGCGCGCCGGTCACCTTGTCGGCTACGTGATGAGCGGCGTCCTTGAGGGAGGCTTTCCAGGCGGCTTCGTCAAAGTCCACGCCGACGCTATCAGCCACGGCCACGGCCAACGCCAGGTCTACTTGCGCCACGTGGTTTATCATGGCTTCGCGCACGTGCAGGTGCTCTACCTTGCCCAGCTCAAACACGAAGGCCTCCATGATGTGCTTTTGCTCGGGCTTGGTCATGCTGTTGTAGAACAGCCGGGCCTGCGTGTAGTGGTCGTTGAAGCTCTCGGAGCGCTTGCGGATTTTGTGGCCTTCTACCTTTTCCTGGTGGTGCACGTAGCCGCCTTCGGCCGCAGTGGCTGGGCGCGGTGAGCTGTTGTTGAGCGAGTTGGGGAAATAGTTGGTGCGGTTCTGCTTGTCGTTGTTAACGGTCTGGCGCATGTGGCCGTCGCGCTGGTTGTTGTGCACCGGCGCCACGGGCCGATTGATGGGAATCTCCTGGAAGTTGGGCCCGCCCAGGCGCAGCAGCTGCGTGTCGACGTAGGAAAACAGACGCCCCTGCAGCAGCGGGTCGTTGGTCACGTCGATGCCCGGCACCACGTGGCCGGGGTGAAACGCTACCTGCTCGGTCTCGGCAAAAAAGTTGTCGGGGTTGCGGTCCAGCGTCATTTTCCCAATGAGCTGCACCGGCACCAGCTCTTCGGGCCAGAGCTTGGTGGCGTCCAGCAAGTCGAAGTCGAACATGAATTCGTCTTTCTCCTCAATCACCTGAATGCCCAGCTCGTATTCCGGGTAGTTGCCCTGCTCAATGCTTTCCCAGAGCTGCTTGCGGTTGAAGTCGGGGTCTTTGCCGGCAATTTTCTGGGTTTCGTCCCACACCAGGGAGGCCATACCGGCCACAGGCTTCCAGTGAAACTTAACGAAGTGGCTCTCGCCCTGCTCGTTGATGAGGCGAAACGTGTGCACGCCAAAGCCCTCCATGTTGTGGTAGGAGCGCGGCAGCGCGCGGTCCGACAGCACCCATAAAATCATGTGCATGCTTTCGGGCGTGAGGGAGATAAAGTCCCAGAAGTTGTCGTGCGCGGCCGAGGCCTGCGGCATTTCGTTGTGCGGCTCGGGCTTCACGGCGTGCACCAGGTCGGGAAACTTGATGGCATCCTGGATGAAGAAGGGCGGCATGTTGTTGCCCACCAAGTCGTAGTTGCCCTCCTGAGTGTAGAACTTGGTGGCGAAGCCGCGCACGTCGCGCACAGTATCGGCCGAGCCCCGGAAGCCTACTACGGTGGAAAAGCGCACGAACACCGGCGTCTCCACACCTTCTTTCAGGAAGCCGGCTTTGGTAAGGTGGCTCACGTTGCCATAGGCCCGGAAAGTGCCGTGGGCTGCCGAGCCCCGTGCGTGCACCACCCGCTCCGGAATGCGTTCGTGGTCGAAGTGGGTCATCTTCTCGCGCAGGTGGAAATCTTCCAGCAGCGTGGGGCCCCGCTCGCCGGCTTTTAGCGAATTGTCGGTGTCGGAGATGCGCACCCCGGTGTTGGTGGTCAAAAAGGTGTCGGCGTTGTCTACCGACTGCAGCTTTTTGTCGTCGTCTGTCTTCATAGCTTGAGTAGTCAGGTGGTAAAAAGTGTGAAGACACCCCCTAAAGGGCGCACTTTAGGTACGCCCGCTACCCCGTAAAGTTCAGCAGTCAGCAACGGCCCGCTTTGAAAATGAGCCATTCACCCGCTCCAGACGTGCACTGCTGGCCGCGTAAAACCGGGGCCGCCCGGCAATCAGGGCGCATGGCTCGCTGGCTATTTGCCCCTGTGCGCCAGTTGGTTTCTAGCCAAACAAGCGTGGCCAGCCAGCAGGCAAAGTGCTACACCGCCGATGGGGCCTCGGGTGGGTTCTGCTCTTCTTTTTTACAGATGATGCTGATTCGCCCTGAGGGCTCCATGTAGGCCTCCTTAATGCTGTCGATGTCGGTGAGGCCGTTGGAGCGCACCTCGCTCATCAGCTCCTGGCGGGTGATGAGCTCCTTGCGCATGTTGTCCTTCATCATGCGGCCGTCCTTGATGAGCAGCAGCTTGCCGGGCTTAATCAGCTTGTCGAAAAACGGGAAATGAAAGCCCAGCCAGTTCAGGGCGTAGCTCCAGAAGATGATGGTGCCAACCAGGATGATGCCCTCCGTGACGGAGCGGTACTCGCCGGCCATGCCGTTCTGAGCAGCATCGGCAACCATCACCACAAAAAGCATGTCGGTGATGCCCAACGTCCCCGACTCACGCTTCAGCACCACCCGCAGCAGCAGGAAAATGCCCAGGAAAATCAGCGTGCCCCGCACCACAATCTCGAGCAGTGGCGTGGTGGGAACAAAGACGGTGCCCCAGTCAACTTGCTCAAACATTAACGTGCCAGTTAGGGTGAAAGGCCGTTGCACCGGCCCCTGCCTTATACGCCCCGCTGCAGGTACCGTTAGGCAGCTGTTTTGCTCGCTGACGGAAGGTGCCAGGCAGGCTCAGGCTCAGTTGGGGCGCGGAGGCGCCGGCTTTGTTCAGGGCTTCACCAGCACGTAGGTCGCCACCTCGGTTGCGCGGTCTGCGGAGCCTAGCACCGAGGTGCTTTGCAGGGCATAGCCTTCCCGGTAAAGCCCCGTCAGCACGGCGTGGAGTTGTTCAAACTCCGCATTCTTGTTGTTGCCCGCTGCGGAGCTAGGCTTAATAACCTCCGTTTTGCCGGCCCCACGCGTGAGCTTGATATGATGAGGAAATGCACGATACTGCACCAGCACCAGGCTAGGCGGCCCAGCCCACGCCGCTACCGAAACCATCACCATGAAAACGATGCTCAGAAGTAATTTCATCATGTTGCGAAACAGTAAAGAGTGGTGATAAAATCAAATGTAGTCGCCGCGCTTCTACCCATGTCCCTGGCCGCGCCCGATGCTTAAGCAAATGCACTGGCCAAGCTGCCGCCGCAGTCCGGTAAGCCGGTACGCCAACCGGGTCGGCGGGTTGTACAACCGGGCGTACGGCTTACCGAGCCCGTTCAGCGAGCAGTTCCTGCCCCGGCCCGGTGGCCGGCACTACCCACGGCTACTCGCAAGCTAAGTAGCGCCAGCACCAACGTCAGGGGCGTGAACAGCAGCTTTTCAAGCTCGTTTTTTGACGCGAGGTTGCCGAAAGTATTCACCAGGAACAGCAGAAACATCAGCCCAAAAACAACCGTCATCACCCGTTGAGGCACCATCAGCTTGACATACCCTGCTTTCACCGCCACGGCTGCCAGCATCAGCAGGGTAATGGTGAGGGACACGGCTTCGAAAGTCAACATCTGCGAATGGCTGCGCAGCCGGCCGCCCCATACCATGCCGAAGGGGACCACGCCTGTCACCACCAGCACATGAAAAATTGTAGTAGCCAGAAAAACAGCCAGTAAGCAGTGGAGGGCCAGGCGTTCGGAAACAAGTGCCTTCATGGGGTTGTGGCGCATGGTGGGTACAGACTGCACAGGGCAAACAAACTTTAAAACCTGCTAATACCTGGGAAACCCGCACTCGCAATTGACTACGGTTTAACCACGCGGTGCTGGGCCAGGTTTCGCGCCACCCACCCGGGCAGTCTGCGGGTGCGTTGGTACCTGCTCAATACGTCCTCTTCGCTGCCTTTGGTGTAGCGGGTGTAGCGGCTTAGCACCGACACTGTGCCGATGATTCCTGCACCCAGAACCATCAATGCCGGGATGGCGCTGGAGGTGCCAGTACCGGAAAGCTGACTAATAGCCACCAGGCCCGTCCCCGCCACCGACACGCCCAAGGCCACGGGCGTAGCGGCCAAAAACCACCCGCTGGACTTGCGTTTGGCTTGAAACAGGTCTTGCAGCGCGGCCACGGTATCAGCCGCGGTGAGCAGGGGTCTACTCACGCCTGGGGCAGCGGGGAGCGGTGCCTGCTGTGCGTAGCCGGGGTTGCTCCAGCCGAACCAGAGCAAAACCAGCAGCCAGACCACAGTTCGGGAGAGCATCATAGGGCTAGAACAAGATGCCTAATATAGGCTTTAGTTGGCATTTCAAGCGCTCTGCCTCAGCTAGCTACCCCAAAAACAACCCAGCCGCGCCCGGGGCAGAGGCGGCTGAGGAATCGGAGAAGCCTATACTATCCGTTGCATTAGCCTGCTCACCGTCTTGAATGAGGTTGGCTACGGTTTGGCAGCCCGATGCTTGGCCAGGTTTCGCGCCACCCACCCGGGCAGCCTGTGGGTGCGTTGGTACCTGCTCAATACTTCCTGTTCGTTGCCTTTGGTGTAGCGAATGCACCGTTGTAGCAACAGCACCGTTCCAGTGACTCCCCCTCCCAGGATTATTAGTGGCGGGACAGTGCTGGGATTTCGACTGTAATACTGGATTACAGAAGCCAATCCCGCCCCGGCCATTGTCAGACCCAATGCGACAGGCGCGGCTGCCAGAAACCACCCACTGGATTTGCGTTTGGCTTGAAACAGGTCTTGCAGCGCGGCCACGGTATCAGCCGCGGTGAGCAGGGGCCTACTTACAGCCTCGGTAGCAGAGAACGGGGCCTGTTGGGCGTAGCTCGGTTTGCTCCAGCCCAAGCAGATTAAAACCAGCAGCGGAAGTACAGTTCTGAGGCACACCATAATTCATGAGCAGAGGACCGAATATAAAAATTTATTCTTACTCTAACAACACGAATTACAGCCCATTACCCCCAAAAAACCCAGCCGCGCCCGGGGCAGCTGGACGATGCTTCAGGCCACCAGCCGTGTTTGGCCATAGTTTCTTGCATCCGTGCCAGGTTGGGCGGGCCACTGGCTTGCAGGAGCGCCCCAGTTCGGGGAAGGAGGCAGTATCGATTTAAACCCGGCTGCGGTACTGCGCTGAAGCGTGCAGCCTACCCGGCCGCAGCTAAACGATGCGCAGTCCGGCTCCCTTGCGCGTGCCATTTTGCGCTATCCACGCCCTTCACCAGCAGCCACAGGCACAACGAAGATTCGCCAATAAGGCAGGGCAGCAGAATAACAGGAAGCAGCAATGCGGCGAGGACCGGGGCAAAAAGAGCCGCAGAACAAGCCACCAGGTAGCACCCGCCCGCTACCTGCATCAGGATGCCTACCACTTTGGGCAAGTAGCCCGACTTAAAAATCAGGTACCCGTTCACCAGGCAGGTAAAGCCAAAGAACAGGAGGGCAATGTTGAAGGATATTTCGTGGGTCTTTAGGGAGAAGTCTGCCAGCATGGGCACCTGCCGAGGTCCCAAGGCCTGGGCATACTGGGCACTTTCCAGGGTGGGCAGCACCAGCAGCAGAAACACCTTGCTGATGGCCTCCACTGCCAGGGAAACCAGGTTGAAAAACAACGCCAGCAGCACCAGGCTTTTGCTCACGGGCCGCAGCAGCAGGTATTCTATCCACAGCAGGGGCACGGCACACAGTACCACCAGCACATTGCCGGCCACGGAAAGGCGCCACAGCCCCGGCGCGGCCAGTATGTTGCGCGCGGTGGTGGCAGCATCGCCCGATACCAGCAGTTTGCTGGTTACGAAGCCCTCCGCAAACAAACCAAACAGGATGATGACCAGGTAGAGGGCGCCCCCCAGACGGGCATACACCAGCGGGGAGTTTTCAATCGTACGAAAAGCCATTTTGAATGGTATGTGAGGTCTGCTCCCCTACTGGCACCGGAACCTGCAGACGTTGGGCTGCCTACGCCGAATAGGTGTTGAGCACAGGGATTTAACTACTATGCGCAAGCTACCCCAAAACAAAACAGCCGCGCCCGAGACGGCAGCGGCAGGGCGATGCTATTGATGCCGACACCCTTCAGTTCCTGACTTCCCTCTTTGCTGCTTTCAATACATCGGCCACCTTCCGAAAGGCTTTTGCTAGTTCAGGACTTGCGCCCAAGCCGAAGTGACTTACGGTTGAGGCGGGTAGAAGATGGAGGCATAGAAAGAGTAAGGCAAGAGCAATTGCTACCAGATTACGCAACCAATGCGTGGGCTATTCAGGAGGATGCACTCTGCTCGTTTGTCAAGCCGCTTGCTACACAGCTTCGTAGTAACGACTTCACCGTGAAGCTCAACACTACGAACTGCCGCATAAATTTTTCCGTACCATTCCCTGCATCAGCTGTAAAACACCAGCAGCTGATAAGCTATTGTTCTACCCGATTATAACCCATTAAACCCACGTTATGAAAAACGACCAGCAAACCCCCAAACGCCCCGAGCAGGGCAAGAAAGGCCCCGGCGTAAGTGGCCAGCTCACCGGTTCCCACGAAGGCCCTGTGGCCGGCGATGCCACCAATACCCGCGGCGAAAACGTGCCCAGCCGGGAGGGCCACAGCGCCGGTGCCAAGAAAGGGAAATTCGACCCCGAAAAACACAGCCCCCAAGGTTCCAAGGCTAACGCCTCCGACGAACGGGGCGCCGACAGTTCCGACAAGGAGTTCCGCAACAACCAACCCAACGACAGCACCTCTAATGTCGGCCGCCACACCTCGTAGCGGAAGCGGCACCTGACCGGCCGTTTCTGTTGCATACGATGTGGCCGTTACTGGTAAAATCGCACAAAGCCGAGGCCCGTACGCTGCCCAACAGCGGTGCACGGGCCTCGGCTTTCGTTTTGGCCGGCGCTGGCTATAATCCGGTGGGGATACCTAACGAAGCATTCCGGAAGCAACTCCATCCAAGCAAGCCGCCCCAAAAACAAACCAGCCGCTACCAGAGCGGCAGCGGCTGAGGAAACCGGAGGTGTTTTAACTAACTGCTAGCGGCGGCGGTGCTCTTCGTCGTTGCGGCGGCGCTCGCGCTCACGGCGCCGTATTTCGCGCTCGGCTTCGTAGCGAATCCGCTCTTTTTCGTCGCTGCCGGTGTAGGGACGGTCGTAATCGTCATTTTTCTCCACCGCGTCAGCGTGGCGTTCCAGGTCGTTGGCGCGGGACTCGGCTTCGGCGCGCACCAGTTTGGCTTCGGCCCGGGCCCTTTTGGCATCGGCTTCGGCCTGGGCCTCGGCGGCATCGTCGAGGGCGCGTTCGGCTTCGGCCCGCTTGGCATCTTCCTGGCTGCAGCCGCCCAGCAGCAGACCTGCGGCGATTAAGTAAACAAAGCGGTTGTTCATGGCTAAGGCGAAAAGCAGCACCCCAGGTGCCGGGTAAGAAGTAGCCGATGTACGGACGAGTATACCGAAAAGTTGATTCGGGGTATCCCGAGTAGGTGCCCAGGGCCCATGGATAGGCACGCTACCCCAAAAACAAACCAGCCGCCCACGGCGCGGCAGCGGCTGGGTATTCTTCTGCTACGCTTCCCACTAAGCGACGTACCTTCTTAAGGGTGCTCAGCACCTTTGCGTAGTGCCAAAGCGTGCTGATGATGTACGCGCACAATCCGACGCATACGCCCCAGCCATTCCCGGTACTCGGCATCCTGGGCGCTGTCGTAGGCCATATCAAACAGCTTAACTGCCATTCCGTGGTCGTTCACCATCATAGTGATATAGCGTCGGTCTAGCTCGGCGTCACTGATATTATTGAGGCTATCAACTTTTAGCCGCTGCTCACGCATCATTGTATCGGGCGGCACTAGCCCTTTGCGCCGCATCAGGGACCGGTATTCGTCGTTTATATCAGTGTGCTGTTGCACCATTTGGTTGGCGTAGGCTCTAACTGTGGGCTTGGTAGCTCGCTGGGAGGCAATTTTGCCTAATTCCACCTCCATAATGCCAGCACAGCCCGCCAGCGGCAAAAAGATGTAGGCGAAGGGGTCGAGTTTACCGCCCGAACTTCTTATTTGTGACGCTGCTACGTTACTTGTTGTCTCTTTTGTCTTATTGCTACTACAGGCAGCAAGTTGCAGTAAGCATACTAAGAGAACGGGGGCGAAATACCGAGCATTCATAAGCAGAAGCGAAATAATTACACTTCTAATATATTATGAATATACAGTTCCCACAACTCTTCTATCCGCAAGCTACCCCAAAACCAAACCAGCCGCTCCCGGGGCGGGGGCGGCTGGACAAACGTGTTAGTGCCTAACGCTGAACTGAGGTATTGAAAGATGGCAGTTTAATTACAAACAGGTTATGGTTGTATATACCTCCATCAACGACAATGTTCCTTTCCATTTTTGAGTTAGGCACAAGGAATAAACAAGCACCATTGAGTTCAAGAACTTTTAGTATGATATCCATCCCCATACCATTACCTGCTTTTTCTTGGTGAAGCGCATTTTCGCCAGAGTAACCGTCATGGAATATCTTATCCATTTCAGCGTCTTCTATCCTTACACTTATCATATCCATAAACACATTCAAATATTTGCCACTTTTTTTAAAGGATATTGTTAGTTTAGTATTTGGGCAAATGTATTTGCTTGCATTTTCGATTAGGTGATAGATAGCTACATGAGTTGACTCATAGTCAACGTATATACGTTCGGTGGTTGGCTCTATATAAGTGTCAATGTTTTTCGAGAAAAAATCCTGATAAAACAGGTGCATTACGTTCATAACAATTTTATGAACAGGATGAGATGTTTTAGAAAGGCGGGGAGCTATATCGTATAATTTATTGAACACAGAAAACTCTGTCTTCATGGAGATATTATTCTTCATTATTTTTAGAATTGCCTCCGCTGCGCCATCTACATTAGTTTGAATATAAGACTTTATTGTCCTGAGCACTTGCTTAACATCCTTATTTAGTGCCTCTTGTGGCACAACTAAATATGCTTCCTGTATATTATGGCCATTTAACGAAGCCAAATTGTGGATTAACCGAGCTGCTTTTTTATTAGACTCTTCACGTATAGAGTTCCTTATTCCTCCTATTCCAATAGAGACCTCAGAATATATTCTTAGCTTTTCTTTAAATTTTTTAGCGCTATTTAAAGACTCTCTTGAATCGTCACATATATATACAGCTCCTGCTTCTTGATTATTTTTCCCTTGTCGCCGAGGCAGTTTTGAGAACTCACATTGCACGAGTTGAGCACTCGAATTACATTTTTGAACGCATGACTGACAAGCATCGCTTGGCAAGGAACTGAATCTAATTTCACCTCTTACATTAAGAAAATTAACAAATACTGACATGGGTTCACCTACTTAAATGTTTCTAGACCAAGCTGTTCTACAAGGTTTATAAACTCGTACGGTTCAGCGTTTTTGTATAGTTGGTAATCGACAATGTTAAATGCCCTATGAAAACGGTCTCCATTCTGGTCAGATGAGTATATAACAACCTTTTTATGAGGATACTTAGATTTAAGAGCGTACGCAAGTCCAAGTCCTTGGTCGTGAAAATCTAACGCTTTCCCAACCCCCTGTATGTCAACAAAAAAGATATGCGCCTCTCTTACCTCTTCAGCATCAAGGGCTTTGATATCCTTTACAGCTTTAGTATGATTCCATCCCGCAGCTTTAAGAATACTAACAACCTTGAATTTTGCGTCATCATCTATAAACAAAATTCTCGCTCTGTCCTTGCACTTTGAGATGCCTTCCTCTACTCCTTCTTTCATCTGCTTACCTCCATCAGCGGGAGGCTGTAAGTAGTTGTTTAATGTAATGTTGTTCGTATTAGTGTTATCATTATTAGGGTTGATGGTTGGGCTGACCTGTATCTGAGGACTAGAACCATTTTGATTGGATTGTTCCTTCTTTTCTTCAGGCTTTTTGTCTTCTTTGTTACCAGACAAAAACTTTCTTACAGCTGCGTAGACAGAGCCAAATCCTATTAGAGCAGCGCCTATTTTATCGGCATTTGCAGTAAACCATTCAAACATATTTTGGGAGAACTAAAAGGTAGAATTCCAGATTTCATGGCCTAACGAAATTCGAGGCCTTGATTGAACTTGTGTATATGAGCAGCACATAAAAAAAGCCGGGAGTTGTTAACTCCCGGCTTTCTCTTTTATTTACGACCCGCAGGCCTCGCAGCCCTCCGGGTTATCCAGCGAGCAGCTCATGTCGCTTTGGTTCTGCTCGACCAGGGCCATGGGCTCCAGGGTTTCGGCGGCTTGCTTTTCCACCGTGAACTTGATGGCGTCGGCGGCGGCTTTGGTGCGCAGGTAGTACATGCCGGTTTTCAGGCCGCGCTTCCAGGAGTGGAAGTGCATGCTGGTGAGCTTGCCGAAGTTCACGTTTTGCACGTGCAGGTTCAGGCTCTGGCTCTGGCAGATGTAGGCGCCGCGGTCGGCGGCCTGGTCAATGATGCGGCGCTGCGAAATCTCCCACACCGTCTTGTACAGGTCCTTGATGTGCTGCGGAATGCGGGCAATGCCCTGCACCGAGCCGTTGGCCGCGATGATTTCCTGCTTCATCTGGTCATTCCACAGGCCCAGGGCCACCAGGTCCTTCAGCAGGTGCTTGTTCACCACCATGAACTCGCCGCTGAGCACGCGCCGCACGTAAATGTTGCTCGTGTAGGGCTCAAACGACTCGTTGTTGCCCAGAATCTGGGCGGTGCTGGCGGTGGGCATGGGCGCTACCAACAGCGAGTTGCGGGCGCCGTGCTTCACCACCTCGGCGCGCAGGCTTTCCCAGTCCCAACGGCCCGAGTCCGGCGTCACGCCCCACAGGTCGAACTGGAACTTGCCCTGGCTCAGGGGCGAGCCGGGGAAGGTCTCGTACGGCCCGTCCTTGATGGCGAGGTCCTTCGAGGCCGTCATGGCCGCGAAGTAGATGGTTTCGAAGATGTCCTTGTTCAGGCCCGAAGCTTCGTCGCTCTCGAAGGGCATGCGCAGGGCAATAAACGTGTCGGCCAGGCCTTGCACGCCCAGCCCGATGGGGCGGTGGCGGAAGTTCGACTTCGCGGTTTCGGGCACCGGGTAGTAGTTCACGTCAATCACCTTGTTCAGGTTCAGCGTGGCCTGGTAGGTCACCTCGTACAGCTTGTCGTGGTCGAAGGTCACGTTGCCGGCCTTGTCGGTCACGAGGTAGCGGGGCAGCGCCAGCGAGGCCAGGTTGCACACCGCAATTTCGTCGCGGTCGGTGTACTCAATAATCTCGGTGCACAGGTTGCTCGACTTAATCGTGCCCAGGTTTTGCTGGTTCGATTTGCCGTTGGCGGCGTCCTTAAACAGCATGTAGGGCGTGCCGGTCTCGGTCTGGCTTTCCAGAATGGCGAACCACAGCTCCTGCGCCTTGATGGTTTTGCGGCCGCGGCCTTCGCGCTCGTACTTGGCGTACAGCTTCTCAAACTCCGGGCCCCAGCTCGTGTCGAGGCCGGGGCACTCGTGGGGGCACATCAGGGTCCAGTCGCCGTTCTCCTCCACGCGCTTCATGAACAGGTCGGGCGTCCACATGGCGTAAAACAAGTCGCGGGCGCGCATCTCCTCCTTGCCGTGGTTCTTCTTCAGGTCCAGGAATTCGAAGATGTCGGCGTGCCAGGGCTCCAGGTACACCGCGAAGGCGCCCTTGCGCTTGCCGCCGCCCTGGTCCACGTAGCGGGCCGTGTCGTTGAACACCTTCAGCATGGGCACCAGGCCGTTGGAGTTGCCGTTGGTGCCCTTGATGTAGGAGCCCGTGGCCCGCACGTTGCTCACCGACAGGCCAATGCCGCCGGCGCTCTGCGAAATCAGCGCGCAGTTCTTCAGCGTGTCGTAAATGCCGTCGATGGAGTCGTCCTTCATCGTGAGCAGGAAGCAGCTCGACATCTGCGGCTTCGGCGTACCGGCATTGAACAGCGTGGGCGTGGCGTGCGTAAACCACCGCTCGCTCAGCAGGTTGTAGGTTTTGATAACCGAGTCGATGTCGTCCTTGTGAATACCCACCGACACGCGCATCAGCATGTGCTGGGGCCGCTCCACCACCTTGCCTTCCAGGCGCAGCAGGTAGCTCCGCTCCAGGGTCTTGAAGCCGAAGAAGTCGTAGTTGTAGTCCCGGTCATAAATAATGGCCGAGTCCAGGGTCGCTGCGTTTTTGTGGATGATTTCCCACACGTCCTTGGCCAGCAGCGAGGCATTCTCCCCGTTCTTGGGGTCCTCGTAGGTATACAGCCGCTTCATGGTGCTGCTGAACGACTTGCTGGTCACCTTGTGCAGGTTGCTCACCGCAATGCGGGCCGCCAGAATGGCGTAGTCCGGGTGCTTGGTCGTGAGCGAGGCCGCGGTTTCGGCCGCCAGGTTATCCAGCTCGATGGTCGTCACGCCATCGTAAATGCCGTCAATCACCTTCATGGCCACGGCAATCGGCGACACGAAGTCCATGTTCAGGCCGTAGCACAACTTCTCAATACGCGCCGTGACTTTGTCAAACTTCACGGATTCGCGGCGGCCGTCGCGTTTTATTACTAGCATACCAGTGGTGTTTTGGTGTGGGTTTTTTCGTATAAAAAATAGCCGGCTCTGGGGGTGCGCGGCTACAAGTAGCTAAAACAGATGTGAAAGAGTAGCGCAGAGTGCGCCCCTAGTTGGCGGTCTCGTTTCATTCAATCCCGGAAATTACCTCCTGTGTTTTCGGGGGCCAAGCAAAAAATATAGAAGTTTTCCACATTGGGCCCGCAGGCGTTGTTAGGCCGCTTTTTATAATCCCCAGCCTGCAAATGAGGCATAGGCGATAATAAGTATTATGATTCCCGGGTAGGGCGAGTGCTGCTCTTTAGCTCAAGCCGGCGGCAACAATCCTTTGCTTTTACCTCCTGCTCCACTAAGCTGCACAATGGCCTGCTCTATGCGCGCCACCCGCTGCTCGTCCCCTTCTGCCTGTGTCACCCAAGCCAGCCAAGCCTGCTGCGCCGCCGCCGCCAGCCCCTGAAAAGCCCCCAGCGCCGCGGGCACTTCAGCCAGGCACTCGGCAAAATCCGCCATCGAAACAGCTAGCTCCTCAGTCTCTTCCGCTACAAAGAGCTGCAAATGCACCGCATCGCCGGCCTGTTTGCCCAGCTTCTTGCGCAGCTCCGCATTCACGGGTAAGAAGCGCAGGCCCTTGCCCATCGGCATCAGGTGGGCTTCTGCCAGCACCACCTCATCCAGCCGCCCACAAACCTTCAAGTTGCCAAAGTGCGTCTTCACCTTGAAGGGTAGCTGGCCCACCGGCGCAAACGTCCAGCCTCCCTTGCCGGGGAATCTTTCCAGTGTCACCTCAGCATTGAACAGTTCCAGCATGGTGCACAAGCAAAAATGGGGTTCGTCCCTCAAGGCATGGAACCTCTTATCAGGCATCAACCTGTTTAGGTATTAATCTTTGCTTCAAACAAGTAGACGTCGACTCCGCGCCATCTGTCATGCTGAGCTTGCGAAGCATCTTATCCCCGCTGAACCAATCGTTGTGGTATGAAAAGATGCTTCACAAGCTCAGCATGACAGACGACCTATATCCAGTCAAATAATCAAAAATGCTCTCTCCGGATTAGCCTCCTCAATCAATGCATCCTTCTTTGCTCTTGTCCAACCCTTCAGTTCCTTTTCCCGCGCAATAGCGCTAGTGATATCCGCAAACTGTTCGGTATAAAGCAGGTGGTGGCAGAAGTACCGCCCAGCGAAGGTCTCCGCATTGCCTCGGCTATCGTAGTGTTGCGCCAAACGACGCGCCATGTTACCCGTCACCCCAATGTACAGCACCGACTTAGCGGGATTGGTTGTGATGTAGACGAAGTAAGCCATGTCTCGCGCAAAACCTTATCCACCTCTCATGCTGCCGAAAGAATCAACTTATCGGCTATGAGCGGCGCCTAATTACAATCCAAAAACAAAAACCGTCTGTCATGCTGAGCAGAGCGAAGCATCGTATCACCGCAGAACGAATCGTTGGGTCGTAATAAGATGCTTCGCAAGCTCAGCATGACAGACGATTGAGAGTTTGCCCGGCAGAGTTATCTATGCCTAGGAATTACCCTAGAAGTCCTCGTCCAGCGAGAACACGTTGTCATTGCGCTCGCTCATCACGCCGGCTTTCTGGTACTCGGCCACGCGCTTCTCGAAGAAGTTGGTTTTGCCCTGCACCGAAATCATTTCCATGAAGTCGAAGGGGTTGGTGGCGTTGTAAATTTTGGCGCAGCCCAGCGACACCAGCAGACGGTCGGCCACAAACTCGATGTACTGGGCCATCGTCTTGGCGTTCATGCCAATGAGGCTCACCGGCAGGGCATCGGTCACAAACTCTTGCTCGATGCGCACGGCATCGGCAATGATGCCCTGCACGCGGGCTTCGGGCAGCTTGTTTTGCAGGTAGCTGTAGAGCAGGCAGGCAAAATCGCAGTGCAGGCCCTCATCACGTGAAATCAGCTCGTTCGAGAACGTAAGGCCGGGCATCAGGCCGCGCTTCTTCAGCCAGAAGATGCTGCAAAACGAGCCCGAGAAGAAAATGCCTTCCACGGCGGCGAAGGCGATGAGGCGCTCGGCGAAGTTTTCGGAGTTAATCCACTTCAGGGCCCACTCGCCTTTCTTCTGCACGGCGGGCACCGTTTCGAGGGCGTTGAAGAGGTAGTCCTTTTCCTTGGGGTCTTTGATGTAGGTATCAATCAGCAGCGAATATGTCTCGCTGTGAATGTTTTCCATCATAATCTGGAAGCCGTAGAAGCAGCGCGCCTCGGGCATCTGCACTTCTTGCATGAAGTTCACGGCCAGGTTTTCGTTCACGATGCCGTCGGAGGCGGCGAAGAAGGCCAGCACGTGCTTGATGAAGTGGCGCTCGTTGTCGTTCAGGCCGTTCCAGTCTTTTTGGTCCTGCGAGAGGTCAATTTCTTCGGCGGTCCAGAAAGATGCCTGTGACTTCTTGTAGTACTGCCACACCTCATCGTTCTGGATGGGGAATAGCACGAAGCGGTTGGGGTTTTCGGCGAGGAGCGGCTCCATAAATATTGAGGTTCTAAGTGGCGAATTTCGTCGAGGAAGGTGGCAGGTCAACTGCCGATTACGGGCAGATGTTTGGCCGATGGCTCAAAAAAGCTGCCGGGCTTCCAGCATCAAATATAGCCCGCCCCGGGAGGGGGAAGGGCACAGAATTCGGCTTTTTTATTCGTTAATTTTTCGTTACGCCCCCTCTTTTTTAGGCCAGCTATCCGAATTTTTACGCACTGCCCTAAGCTGACAATATCAGCAAACTCCCCTCAAAATCAGACGCTTTTCTTCCACTTTTCCACATTTATGCTGTGGATAAACCGGCTTGTCCCCAAAACGAGGGGGTGTACGTACGTATTCCCGTAATTTATTAACTCAGCCGTAATCGGTGCGCATTCACTATGGAGGCCCTTCTGAGGGGTGATGCGGCGAACAGCCAATGACGATTAACAACTTAGGCTTGGAAATCCCAAACCAAAGTCGTACTTTTGCCTTCCCATTTCAGAAAAACCCGCGAAAGCTGATGTACGCAATTGTCAACATAGCTGGCCAGCAGACCAAGGTTGAGGCCAACAAATTCGTTTACGCTCACAAACTGGCCGGCAACGTCGGTGACACCGTAACGCTGGGCAACGCCCTGCTGACCGATGACAACGGCACCATCACCATCGGTGCGCCTACCCTGGATGTAGCCGTAACCGGCACCATCCTCGCTCACGTGAAGGGTGACAAAGTTCTCGTCTTCAAGAAGAAGCGCCGCAAGGGCTACCAGAAGATGAACGGCCACCGCCAGTCGTTTACCAAAGTAATGATTAACAGCATCGGCTAGTTTGAGCGTTTGCTCATGCTACTGATTCCATCTTAAACCAGCCGCTACGGGCCCCTTGCCGGTAGCATTAGCTTAAATACCATGGCTCACAAGAAAGGTGTCGGCTCGTCCAACAACGGCCGCGAATCGCATTCCAAACGTCTCGGCGTAAAAATCTTCGGCGGCCAGGCCCTCGTAGCCGGCAACATCATCGTGCGTCAGCGCGGCACCAAGCACCACGCCGGCGAGAACGTAGGCATGGGCAAGGACCACACGCTGTTCGCTCTCGTTGACGGCGAGGTTCAGTTCCGCAAAGGCCGCAAAGACCGGTCTTTCGTAACGGTTATCCCCCGCGAAGTATTCTCGGTACCAGCTTAATTGCTGCATCCCGTGACATAGAAAGGGCTGCTCCACACGGAGCAGCCCTTTTCGCGTTGTGCGTCTGCCAAGGGCGAGCCTAGCGGGCAAAGCAAATACCAAGGTTGAGCTGGGTGGTAATGGCAAGTGGGGGGGCGTAATAACCGCCGCCACTTGACCGTTGATTGCCTCCGATGCCAACGCCAGCGTTCAAATCGACCAAAAGGCTGCTTCCTACCCGATGCTGCGTTCCACAAATCACGTTAAGCGCCGGGTTAAGGTTCGTTTGTGAATTGTACCGGTGCAACATTTCAGTATGGAACTCCGCGCCCACGTAAAGCCCTTCGAATGGCTTGTGGTCGTGTGTGCCGTAGTAGCGAAATCCAACGCCGAATGCGCCAGCCGGAATAAACGGGCTACGCCCACTGGGAAACCTCTCGCGGTCAAACAAGTTAAAATCAGTATCAACCTGGCTATAGACGGTGAACTTGGGGCTAAGCAAATACTCCGCTCCCACCGTCACGGGCAACAGGGACCCTACGCCATAGTACCCTGTGCTGCGCAAAGCGCGCCCAGCATTCAAGCCAATTTTGAACAATACCTTCTGGGCAGGCAGCACCTCGGAGTCGACGGATGCCGGTATTCCCGCCGGAGTAACGGCCGGGGCGGTTTGGCCCATGCTTGGGGTGACGCTGGCCAGGAGTAGAAGGCCAGGCGAAAAGAAACCAGAAAGGCGCATATAGGTGCAAATATGAAGTAAGATTCACGCTGTAGATTCTCCTCTTGCGGCTACGGTTGCACCGCTACCGCCGGGTTAGCTCGGCACCGGCAAATGCAAGGCATAGAGAACAGGCTTACTCGGGCTGGCATCCAGCTCAAGGCTAATGACTTGGATATTGAGCAGGTACAAGCCATCGGCTGCTTCGTCGGGCACAAAAATCAACTCGGTGATGGTGGCGCCGCAGCGGGGCGCAGCCGGGTACTGCCAGAAGGCGTGGTGGGCTAGCAGCTGGCCGGCGTCCTCTTCGCGGTCCACACTGGGCAGGTCGAGCAGGAAATGCTCGACGCTGTGCTCGACCAGGAAATGGGCCAGCGCGGGCTCAATGTAGGTAGGGTTGGTGCCGGAGTACTGGCGGTGGCGTTTGGCCGCGTCGTTGGGCAGGGTGCGTAAGACCAGCGCTTCGGGCACGGAACGGTCGGGCTGGGTGGCCAGAGCCGCTTGCACATCGGCCAGCATCACCACCAGGTCACCGTTGGGCTGCGGGCGCGGGGCCACGCTCACCAGCCGCGCCACAAACAGGAAGCGGCGCAGGCACTGGTTGAGCGTCACGGCCGGGTCGGGTGAGATGTGGCCGTAGCATTCGGTGTGGGTGCCGTTGCCGTGGGGCGTCAGGTGCACGCGCTGGTAATTGGTGCTGCCGCCCATGGCCACGCTCCCCACAAAGCTGCCCACCCGAATGGTTTCAAACTGCACGGGCTCGGCCCAAAAGCAGTTCACCTGGCCGGGCCCGGGCACCAAGGGCAAGGAAATGTCAATGGGCGCGGCGGGGTCGAAGCTGTAGGTGCGGCCGGCGTAGGGGTAAGTAGGAAGCAATTGAGAGCTGGTTATTAATGGTGCTTAACGCTCGCCTTATGCAGCTTGCCCGGGCGCGGTTTCGGCGGCAAGTTGGTTGAGAATCTTGCTAATTTCCGCGGCTTGACTCACAATGATGAGATGGCCACCGGGCAGCAGGTGTTGGCTGTGTGCCGCCCCGGCAGGCAGCAGGCGGTCGGCGGTGCCGTGGATGCGGATAACGGATGGCGTTGCTCGGCCCGACCACTGCACCAGCTGCGCAATGGCCCAGCGTGTAAAATCCGGGGCGGTGTCGCGCAATATCTGTTGCAACAGCTGGTATTCACTCTCCTTCTTCACACCAAAAAACCACTTTGCTACCCGTGGCAGGCACGGCAACAGCTGCGGCGGCAGCAGGTGATGCAGGCCCGTAACTCGTGCCAGGCCCGCCACCCACGGCAGCTCGCCGTGTCCTACAAAGCTGGATATGAGCACCACCCGCGCCAAGGGACGCAGTTGCGCCACTTCCAGGGCCAATATGCCCCCGAACGACACGCCAACCAGCCAGCAGGCTCGCTGCTCCGGTACGGCCTCAGCTAGGCGGGCAGCGTAGTGCAGCAGCGGCTCGCGAAGGCTTTCGGGCGGCAGCCAGCGCAGCACGTGCGTTTGGTCCTCCAGGCACAGAAATTTAAAAACCCGCTCATCGGCCCCCAGCCCGGGAATCAGGTAGAACAGGGCGGGAGACGCGGCCATGAGCGTGGTGTTAGTTCAAAACAAGGGCGCTATGCTTAGGTATCGAGCCGCACGAACACGCCTTCCAGGTAGAAGATATTGTGGGGTTGGGGGTCGTCGGGGCCTTCTTCGTCGTCGCTTTCGTCGTCTTCCATCACAGGGTATGTCACCGAAAGCTTCAGGGCGACGCTGGGCAATAGCACGGGTAGCTTTTCGTCCGAGTTGTATTCGAGCAGCGCAGGCCAGTCGGCGGCGGCAAGGGCTTCGGCTACTTCCTCCTGCAGGGCTTCGGCGCGGGTGTGGGCCAGACCAAGCAGCGTGTCCAGGGATTTGAACGGCAGAGCGAGGTGAAAAAAATGCGTGTCGCTGTCGAAATACGTGGTGGCCCACACGGTCACGTCGTCGGTGTTGTCGAAGACAATGGCCACGAGGTGAATTTGCTCCACAAAGAAGTCGGCATCGTCGGCAATGCTGTCGCTCAGTAGTTTCATAGGACCACAGATTTAACGGATTTCAACGCACAAAATGGAGTATTGTGGTTCCGGGCAAAGGTAGGAAGCGGGGTTGTTCCTGGGCAGAACCACAATAATCCGCTACAATCGGATGAAATCTGTTAGCGGGCGGGCTCAAACAGTTCCAGGGTAATGTGGTCGGCCAGCAGCTTGCCCGCGTCGGTCAAGGTAAGCACTTCGTTGTGGATGCGGGCCCAACCGTTGGCTTGCAGCTCGGCGAGGTAGGTGAGGCGGGTGGCCAGTAGGTCGAGGCCGAGATGGGTGCGCAGGTGGGCCAGGTCGCAGCCGCGGGCGGTGCGCAGGGTGGTGAGCAAGTACTCGTTGGCACGGTCGGTGGCGGTGAGGGCGTCCACGGTCACAGGCACTTCGCCGCGCTCGAGCACGGCGGCCACGTACTGGGGGTTGTTGGCCAAGGTGAACTGACGGTTGTGGCCGTCGTAGCTGTGGGCACTGGGGCCTAGGCCGAGGTAGGGCACGCCACGCCAGTAGTTGCCGTTGTGGCGCGACTCGCGGCCGGGCTGGCAGAAGTTGCTGATTTCGTACTGCTCGTAGCCGTGGGCGCGCATGGCCGCCAGCAGCAGCTCAAACTGCGTGGCCACAAACTCGTCGGGCGCGGCCTTGAAGGTGCCCTTCTGCAGGCGGTGCCCGAAAGCAGTGCCCGGCTCAATGGTGAGGGCATAAGCCGACACGTGGGGCACGCCCAGCGCAAAGGCATTGGCCATGTCGGCTTCCCAGATGTGGTGGCCCGGCGCGGGCACCCCGTAAATCAAGTCGATGGAAATGTTCTCAAACCCCGTGTCCTGCGCCCGACGCACGGCCGTGGTCGACTCTTCGGCCGTGTGGGCGCGGTTCATCATTCGCAAGTGGGGCTCGTAGAAGCTTTGCAGGCCAATGCTGAGGCGGTTGATGGATGCTGCCCGCAGCTCCTGCAGCTTAGCGGCGCTCAGGTCGTCGGGGTTGGCTTCGAGCGTAATTTCAGCCCGGGGAGCCACCACAAAATGGCGGTGGATGGCCGCGAAAATCTGGTTTAGCTCGCCGGCTGTGAGCAACGATGGGGTTCCGCCGCCAAAGTAGATGGTTTCTAACGTGACAGCAGCACCTAAGTAGTCGCGCCGCAACTCAATTTCCCGCACTACGGCTTCTACCAGCCGGCTCTTCAGCCCCAAGGAGGTGCTGAAGTGGAAATCGCAGTAGTGACAGGCCTGCTTGCAGAACGGAATGTGGAGGTAGAGGCCTGCCATGAAAACACAAATACGGAGTTACTTACCTGCAAACGAGAAGCCAGGGAATAACAATTCCCACTGGCCATGCGAAGCGGCGAAACACAAAGGTAGTTGCTTGGCCAAAGGGCTAAGCGGAGGCAGGGAGCATAGCGAAGCCGCTGCTTTTATTTCTCTTTCTTAAAAAAAAAGACAAAGCTGTATTATCAACTTTTTGCCCCTACGCAGCACCTGTGCAAGCATTTTTGCAAGCACGTTAGCAAACCAGCGTCCTAAACTGGAGCTTAAGCACTTTAAAACCGCTAGCTTTCCGAGGCTGTTGTTGCTTCTAAATCGGCCTTCTTGATTTTATCTAATATCTATGGACGTTTTAAAGCGCAACAATGTCACCGTGTCTGGCAAGGGCGAGCAGGCTATGGTGTTCGTGCACGGATTTGGCTGCGACCAGCACATGTGGCGGCTTGTAGCCCCGGCTTTTGAAGACCGGTACCGCGTGGTGCTACTCGATTTGGTGGGGGCGGGCCAGTCGGACCTGACCGCCTACGAGCCCAGCCACTACAACACGCTGCATGCCCACGCCGCAGACGTGCTGGCCGTGCTGCACGCCCTCGACTTGCACAATGTCACTTTGGTGGGCCATTCCGTGAGCGCCACCATTGGCATGCTGGCCGCCATTCGGGAGCCGGCGCGGGTTGCCAAGCTCGTGATGGTTGCGCCCTCGCCGCGCTTTATCAACGACGTTGACTACAAGGGCGGGTTTGAGCGGTCCGACATTGAGGAACTGCTCGAAACCATGGACAACAACTACCTGGGCTGGTCGGCGTCCATCACCCCCGTTATCATGGGCCACCCCGACGAGCCGGCCCTGACCGAGGAGCTCAACAATAGCTTCTGCAACACCGACCCCACCATTGCCAAGCATTTTGCCCGCGTCACGTTTCTGGCCGACAACCGGGCCGACCTGCCTCTGGTGCGCATCCCGACCCTTATTCTCCAATGTGCCCAGGATGTCTTGGCGCCCTTGGCCGTGGGCCACTACCTGCACCAGCACTTGGCCAACAGCCAGCTAACCGTCTTGGACACATCTGGGCACTGCCCGCACCTGAGTGCTCCGCAGGCTACCCTCAAAGCTATTGACCTATTTCTCGATTCGGCGCGTATAGCGCAAGTATGAGAGGGGTTAACTACAAGATGCTGCCTGCGCTGGACCTGCGCCTGACTGAGGAGAACTTGGACGACCTCTACGAGAACGCACCGTGCGGCTACTGCTCCTGCCTGCCTGATGGAACCCTGGTAAAACTCAACCAGACACTGCTGGGCTGGCTGGGCTATACACGCCAGGAGCTGGTGGCGAGCCAGTGCCTGCAGCATCTGCTTACGGTGGGAGCCCGCCTGCACTACGAAATGCACTGTGTGCCCCTGCTGCTGCTGCAGGGCCGGGTGCGGGAAGTGAGCTACTCGCTGCGGCACAAAGACGGCGGCACGGTGCCGGTACTGCTCAACGCGGTGCTGCTGCGCGATGGCGATGGCGAGCCGTTAGTTATACGCGTGACCTTGTTTGACATCACGGACCGCCGCAAGTACGAGCAGGAACTGCTGCGCACCAAGGCACAGGCCGAAGAGCAGCGCGAGCAGCTACGCGCCCAGAACGAGCAGCTCACCCGCATCAATGCCGACTTGGACAGCTTCGTTTACACGGCCTCGCACGACCTCAAGCAACCTGTACACAATCTCAAGGGCCTTTTCGAGGAATTTGAACGTAGCGCCACGTTTCACGACCCCGCGGCGGCCAGCATGGTACACATGTTTCACGAAGCGCTGCAGCAGTTGCTGGGCACTATCGATGGCCTGACGGAGGTGGTGCAGCAGCAGCGGCAACTGGAGGAAGCCCCCGTGGAAGCTGTGCTGCTGCAGCCGTTCGCAGAGGAAATTATCCGCAGCCTGCCGCAGCAGCGCGAACAGCTCCAGCCGGTGTTTACGCTGAATTTTACGGAGCTGCCCACCTTGCGCATGGCGCGGCCGGCCTTGCACAGCGTGCTCTACAACTTGCTCAGCAATGCGCTTAAGTACGCCGAACCCGACCGCCGGCCGCGTGTGGAGGTGCGCACAACCTGGCTTGAGGGCATACCCGTGCTAAGTGTGCAGGACAACGGCCGGGGCATCGACCTGGCGCGCCACGGCAGTGCATTGTTTCAGCTGTTTCGCCGTTTCCACCCCGACGTAACGGGCTCCGGCGTGGGCCTGTACCTCGTCAACCGCTTGGTGCACCAAGTAGGTGGCCGGATAGAAGTAGCCAGCAAGGTGGGGCAAGGCACCACCTTTCGCCTGCTCCTGCCCGGGCTGGGTTCCTGATGCCGATAATGGCGCGCTGTGGCCCGTGGCTCGGTTCCTCGCTGTTCCGGGGTTTATCTTCGGGAAATTAAACGCCGGCTTTCGCGTTGTTGCCCCGAATGTATACCCGGTTTCTACTGTGCTGCTTGGGATTACTGGTGCTGGTCTGGTTGGTCGCGTGCCCCACGGCGCAGGCCCAAACCCCAACGCTGGACCCCACCGCACCCAACCAACCCGGCCTGGCCACCCCGCCCCTGCCACCGGTGCCCGCTGCGGCCCCGGTGGCGGCCCCCCGGCGCATGCCGGCCCACCCACGGGTGCTGCTGCTCGATGCCGAAGCGGCCGACCGCCCCGCCTTGCGCCGCTACCGGGTGCGCGCCAGCGTGCCCGATTCCCTCACGGCCCTGCGCGAAGTGCGCGACCTGGTGCTGGCCTTGCAGGGCGACGCCTACCTCACGGCTTCGGCCGATGAAATGCGCTGGAGCCGCGATACAGTACGCGTACGCCTCTACGTGGGCCAGCAGTTCCGGTGGGCCTACCTCCGCAACGGCAACCTCGGCGATGGGCTGCTTACCCGCGCTGGCTACCGCGAGAAGCTTTTTCGCCAAACGCCTTTCCTGCCCGCTGACTGGGCCAAGCTGCAGGAGCGGGTGCTGGCGGAAGCCGAAAACCAGGGCTTCCCCTTTGCCACCGTGGGCCTCGATTCCATTCAGCTCACCAACCAGGGCATTGCGGGCCGCGTGGTGCTGAAGCGGGGACAGGCAGTGGTGTTTGACTCGCTCGAAATTGTGGGCAATACCAAAACCAAAAAGCGCTTCCTGACCAAGTACCTACAGATTTTCCCCAACCAGCCCTTCAGCCAGCAGCGCGTGGCGGCGGCGGCGCAGCAGTTGCGCCAGCTCCCCTACCTGCGCCTGCGGGCCGAGCCCGAGGTGCGGTTTGCCCGGGGCAAGGCCCGCGTGTACCTGCTACTCGATGACCGGCCTTCGAATCAGTTCGATGCCATTGTGGGCATCCTGCCCAATGCCGACGTGAACAAAACCGGCGTGCAGTTCACCGGCGACGTCACCATCAATCTGCGCAACATCAAAGGCGGCGGCAAGCAGCTGGGCCTGCAGTGGCGCAAAACCGACGCCCTCTCGCAGCTGCTCGATGCGCAGTACGTGCACCCCAATATTTTCGGCTCGCCGCTGGAAGTGAGCGGCACTTTCAATCTCTATAAGCAAACCAACGACTTCACCACCATTCAGCCCCGGCTGCAGGTAACATACCCCACGGCCCGCGCCGGCCGCATCAGCTTTTTTGCCGAGCAGCGCGGCTCCTTTATCGATGCCTTGCAGGACACCACCGTGCTGCCCCAAAACCTAGACTCGCAGTACAACTCCTACGGCCTCGGCTACGCCTTCAACAGCCTCGATGATTTGTTCTTTCCGCATCGGGGCCTGTTGGTAAGCACTCAGGCGGCAGTGGGCACCAAGAGCATCAGCCAGAATGCTCAACTGTTGCCGGAGCTGTATAACGGGGTGCTGCTGCGCTCCACTCAGTATTCCTTTGGGCTGCGGGCCGAGCGCTACTTACCCGTGAAACGGGCAGGCGTGCTCATGGTTCGCCTGCGAAGCGAGGGCTTGGTGAACCCGCGCCTGTTTACTAACGACCTGCTACGCCTAGGCGGCCTGAACTCTCTGCGCGGCTTCAACGAAAACCAGTTTTACACCAGCTCCTTTGCCCTGGCCACGGCCGAATTCCGGCAGTTTATTGGCGAGGACTCCTACGTGTTTTTGTTTGTCGACCAAGCCTATTTGCGGCACGACATCACCACCAACCGCTACACCGACCAGCCCACCGGCATAGGCACAGGCCTGAGCTTTCGCACGGCTGCGGGCTTGTTCCAATTTGTGTACTCGGTGGGGCGCTCCCGCGACCAGAGCTTTGAGTTGAGGACCTCCAAAATTCACTTTGGCCTGACCAGCCGGTTCTAAAGCTTTGAAAGTACGTTATGCATTGCCGCGCTCTGCATAACGCTTGGGGTAGTAAACTCAATCGGTTGTCATGCTGACGCAAGAAGCATCTTCTCCCCATTAAATGATTCGTGAGAGGATACTTCGCAAGCTCAGCATGAGAGACGCGACCCATACGAAGTGGTAGAGATGCTTCGACAAGCTCAGCATGGCGTTCTTTCATCATACTGCATGACCGTTTAAACGTTCTCCGCTAGCGCTAAAGCAACAAGGGATATACGCCATTTCGTCCGAAATAATAAGCCTCGCGACTACTATCCGACACAGTGGCGCAAACGTGAGAATACCTGCCAAAAAACCCGACAATACGACTGATATTCAGGCCCACTAGCCCTCAATTCAGATTGGTACATCATTTGTCATAGTAGCATCGAAGCCGCACATTAATCCGGCTCTTTGCTATGAAACTTATCAGCCCGAAATTCATCCGTTCCATCGCCCCGCAGCTTGACTTGCTCAACACTATTGGCGGTGGCGTAGCCCAGCCTCAGCTGCAAATAGACCAGCGTCCGAAAGGTATCATCCTGCGCGTGGCCATGCCCACCGTGCCGGCCGAAAGCTTCCGTGTGGTACTCAACCAGCAACGCCTAAGCGTACTGGGCGAGTACCGTCACCAGCCCGACGACGAGTTGGCCGCACCCCTCTTCGTGCAGACCCTCGACCTGCCCGCCAACCTCGACTTGGCCCGCATCGATGCCATTCACGAAGACAACGAATTGCGCGTGCGCATTCCCTTCCTGAACCCCCGCGACCAGCAACGCGAAATTGATATCCGTCACAACTAAGGCGGCTACCCGTTGGCTAGTGTTACCTCTTTATTATTTAGTTTAATAACGCCGGGACCGACCGGCACCGCAGTCCATTCATAACGCCGGGACCGACCGGCCGCATACCGAGCATTGGATTTCACTCTTGAGCCACCGCCCATAGCGGTGGTTTTGTTTTTTACCCAAACAGCGGAATAATCAGCACGAAGCTCATGACGAGTGCCAGGTAGAACCACCCCATCACCTGCCCCCGGTATCGGCGCGGCATTTGGTTGCTGAGCACCAGCATGGCGGCAATCACCAGCACAAGGTGCGACACGAAGAACACCATCGTCTTCAGCCAGTTGCTGACAATAGTGTTCTCCTCCTGGTACTGGTTGCTTTCGCCCAGCCCCGAAGTCAGGTATTGCAGGCTGTAGAAGGCCACCAATTCGAAGCCTACAAACAACAGAAAACCAGCCAAAAGCGCCGGCTTAGAAGATTTTTCGGATACGTCCGCCATCTTCCGGCTACGGGCGCGGGCGGCCTTGCACCTCTGCCGTGCGGGCCTTGATGTAAAGCTCCTCTACCTTGGTGCGGGCCCAGGGCGTGCGGCGCAGGAAGCTCAGGCTGGACTTGATACTTGGGTTTTCGGCGAAGCAGTTCATGCGCAAGCGGGCATCGAGCTCGGGCCAGCCGTAGGCGGCCACAAGGTATTCGAGAATCTGGGCGAGCGTGACGCCGTGCAACTCACGAATGAGGTGGCCGGATTCGTCGCGGGCATCGGCGGCGCGGAGGAAAGACATAGGCGGAAAAGGCAGCTGAGAAGCGTAAAGTTCGTGAAAAGCTGGGGCCCCGCGCACGATGGCTGCCTTCGGGGCGTTATTTTTGAGCCACTACGCCTATGCCTGCCTCTCCTCCCGTCAACCGCAAAGCCAAATCGGCCCCTCGCTCTGCCCGGCGACGGCTGTGGCGGCGCGGGGCACTGGCACTGTTGCTGCTGGGCCTGGCTTTGGGGGTGGCCTACTACCTGCGCCACCGCGTGCAGCTGAACCGCTACGCCCGCCGCACGTGGGCCACCTTTACCAAAAACGGCCTGACGGGCCGCGAGAAGACGCCCTTGCTGGTCGGCTACTCGGTGCACGGCATCGACGTGTCGTCCTACCAGGGCCGCATCGATTGGCCCGAAGTGGCCCGGCACGGGGTGCGCTTTGCCTTCATCAAGGCAACCGAAGGCGGCACCATGCAGGACCCGCGCTTCGAACGCAACTGGCGCGAGGCCCGCGCGGCCGGGGTGCTCTGCGGCGCCTACCACTACTTCCAGCCCAAACGCGACGGCCAGCTGCAGGCCGACCTGTTTGCCCGCACAGTGCCCATCGCACCCGGCGACCTGCCCCCGGTGCTCGACGTGGAAGCGGCCAATTTTCACGACGTGGCCGTGTTGCGCCGCGAAGTAGCTCGCTGGCTCCGCCTCATCGAGGCCCACTACGGCGTGCGGCCCATTCTCTATTCTAACCACAGTTTCTACAAGCGCCACCTCGCGGGCCATTTTGACCATTATCCGCTTTGGTTGGCCCACTACGAAGTGGAGCGCCCCGCCATGCCCGCCGACAAGTGGATAATCTGGCAGCATTCCGACGAAGCATACGTGCCGGGCATCCGCGGCGTGGTCGATTTCAACGTGTTTCAGGGCAGTTTTGAGTCGCTGCAGGCCATGCGAGTGCCCTTCCCGAAGCCCGCGCCGCCTGCTCCGAAAACGCGGGCGCCCCGGCCGAAGCGGGCTGCCCGCTAAGCCATCGAATTTCGTTGCGTGAACCGAATGGCGCGTTCTTTGCCCGTTGGGACTGAGGCGATGCCGGCCCTCTTTTCGTCTTTTTTTGTCATCTTGCCAGTGTTCAATTGGCCAGATGCCGTAAAGCAAATCAGGTAGCAGAGCAAAACTGTAGCTGCTTTCCGAGGTTTTCGAGGGGCCCGAGGCAAACTGAAGCAATGCATGCGACCGAAGGCTACCGACCATTAGCAACACTCAATGAAGTTGAACCACCCAGCTATTGCACCGCACCGCGCTCCATTTGTCTACCTGCTTTGGATTGTAGTGGCAGCAACCCTGCTTTCGGCCTGCGGCAGCCGTAATGCCTTCACCCAAACCGGCCAGGGCTCTTATTACGCCGATAAATTTGCCGGTCGAAAAACTACCAGCGGCGTCCCGTATCGGCCAGGGAAGATGACGGCTGCCCACAACACCCTACCCTTTGGCACCCGCATCAAGGTGACGAATGTGCGCAATGGCAAGTCGGTGAAGGTGACCGTAAACGACCGGGGCCCGCACGTGAAGGGCCGCATTGTGGACGTTTCGCGCAAAGCCGCCCGCAAGCTCGACCTCGTCGATGCCGGCGTGGTTCCGGTTCAACTCAAGGTTATCAAGGCCGCAGCGGCACGCTAGGCACGAACACGTATTCAACAACGACTTTACAATTTTCTTATCAGATGAATATCCGCAAGAAGGTACGCTGGAATTTGCCTCCGGATACGAACCGCTACGCCGCCCTCGACCTGTGGGTGCGGGCAGCCGAAGACGAAGATTGGTCAGATGCCGAAATTCAGCACGTGATGGATGAGGTAGTGGAAGCGGAAGACAATGCTGCTGGGTTAGAAGTCTTGGCTTGGTACACTTTCAAGTAATTTGTTAGCACACCCGCAGGGTTGCTCCTAGCGTTCTGCTAGTGCGTTTGCGGAACCGGGCGCACCGCCTGGCGCAACCACGTGCCAGATAGCGCGGCCAACCCGCCCACCAGCCCGGCTACCACACCGGTCAGAACCACCAGTGCCACCGGTGAGCCGCCCAGCGGCAGCAGCTGCGCCACGCGGTGCGCCAGCAGGCCGTTGTTCTGGTACGAAAGCCACGCAGCAGGCAGCAGCCAGCTCAGCCCGGCTCCGCCAAAGCCGGCGCCAAAAGCGGCCGGACCCGATGGGGCCATGGTGAATCCTACCACGAATGAAACCACGGCCAGGCTCCACCATGGCAAGTCCAGCTGCACAGCCGAGGACAGCACGAGGATAAGCAGCAGCAGGAGCCAAGGGTTACGCCAATTCATGCGGGCAAAGTAACACGAACGGCAGCGATTCCTCGGGCCAGGAAACGACTTTACGCCGCTGCCAGCACTTCGGCGTCGTTGTTGGCCGGTGAGTTCACGCGCTTGCTCACCACGTACTCCCGCATAGCCGCGGCATCGTGGGGCACGAGCAGTTGCTGATGCGCCGCCACGCCCAAGCCGTCGTCCAGCCAGGCTTGCTCGGCGCTGCGGGTGGGCAGAATGACGGGCATACGGTTGTGGATATTGGCCATCAGCGCGTTGGGCTCGGTGGTGATGATGGTGAAGGTGGGCTGCAGCTCGCCGGTGCTGCGGTCGAGCCACTCGTCCCAGAGGCCGGCAAAGGCAAAGAGCTGCTCGTCGCGCAGCAGAATGCGGTGCGGCACCTTGCCCTCGGGCGTGGCCTGCCACTCGTAGAAGCTGTCGGCTAGCACCAGGCAGCGCTTGCGCCCTAGCAGCTGCCGAAACGAGGGCTTCTCGGCCAGCGTTTCGGCCCGGGCGTTGATGGGCTTGGGCCCCTTGGCCGGGTCGCGGCTCCAGCTGGGCACTAGGCCCCAGTTCAGCAGCTGAATTTGGCCAGGAGCCGTGTTGGTGATGATGGGCAGGCGCTGCGAGGGCGCGGCGTTGTAGTTGGCCGGCGCGGGCTCCGTGAACTTGGCGTCGAAGCGCTGCTCAGCAGTTGGCGCGGGAGCGATGAAGGTATAACGACCACACATGCCAGATATAGAGAAAAATGAGCTAAAAAAAGAACGTCATGCTGAGCTTGTCGAAGCATCTCTACTGCAGCAGTAATCTAATGACTACGTTGGTTGCGCGGTAGAGATGCTTCGACAAGCTCAGCACGACGTTCTTTTTACTCCATAAAGAGCCTAGGCCTTGTACAGCTGCTCGTAGTACTCCCGGGCCATGCGGCCCGACTCAAACGCGGGCTCCACGTCCTTCATGGCGGTTTTCACCACTTTCAGGAAGCTCTTGGGCTGGTCGTAGTACATGGGCAGCACCTCATTTTCGAGCACGTCGAGCAAATCGGTCGCTTCCTGGTCGTCCTTCACTTCTTCGGGCAGGTGCTCGTCGGAGTGCGTGATGAGGAAGCCGTTTTCGCCGTCGCGGCAGAACTCGGGAATCCAGCCGTCGGCGATGCTCAAGTTCACGCTGGCGTTCATGGCGGCGGTCATGCCGCTGGTGCCGCTGGCCTCGCGGGGGAAGCGGGGCGTGTTCAGCCAGATGTCGGAACCCTTTTTCAGCGCAGCCGAGTGGCCCAGCTCGTAGCCGGTGAGCACAGCGCAGTTTTTCAGGTGAGCCGTGCGCTTGATGATTTCGTTGAACAGGTCCACCGCGCCAAAATCTTTAGGGTAAGGCTTGCCAGCCCAAATTATCTGGATGGGACGCGCGGTGTTGGTGGCCAGCGCCACAAACCGGTCGAAGTGGCGCAGAATGAGGTCGGCGCGCTTGTAGCCGGCAAAGCGGCGGGCCCACACGATGGTCAGCACCTTGGGGTCGAAGATGTTGCCGGTTTGGTCAGCCACTATTTTGAAGAGGTCTTGCTTCAGCTCCTGCTTACGGGCCAGCAGGGCGGTGTCGTCCTTGGCTTTGAGGGCCGCGGCCAGCTGCGGGTCGCGCCAGTAGGAGCCGTTCTGGCTGTTGGTGATGGGGATAATGGGGCAAATGCCTGCATGGTGGCCCCACATATCGAGGCTCACGAGGCCGTGTACTTTGCTCACTGCGTTGGCCTTGCGGGCAAAGCGCAGGGCGGTGAGCGTGTAGTTGAGAGCATCGTTCTCGATGCGGGCCACGCGGCGCACTTCCTCCTCGGGCACTTCGCCGAAGAAGCTCATGTCGGTGAGCAGCTTCATGAGGCGCTCCTCGTTGCCAGCCAGCTCGGGGGTGTGCGTGGTGAACACCAGGCGCTTCTGCACCTCGGCCAGGTCGCGGCCATGCTTCTCGTAGAGGTAGAACGCCAGCGGCAGGCCGTGGCCTTCGTTGAGGTGGTACACATCGGTTTTGCGGCCGAGCAGGTCGAGCATTTTGCCGCCGCCCACACCCAGCAGGATGCTTTGGGCCACGCGGGCCGCAGCGTCCGGGTCATAGAGGTGGTGCGAGATGGTGCGCGAGATGTAGTCGTTTTCGGCAATGTCCGTGGTCAGGAAGAACATCGGCACCGTGCCGAATACTTCCGGGGCCAGGTACAGCACCTTCACAAACACATCGGCGCCGTGAATGGTGATGGGGAACAGCAGCCCGGTGTCTTCCAGAAACGAGTAGTGCTTCTGGCGGAAGTCGGCCCGCATGGTTTGGTCCTCGTTGCGGCCCTGGTCGTAGTAGCCAAAGCTCCACAGGATGCTGATGCCGACCAGGTTCTGCTTCAGCTCGTAGCCGGAGCGCATGTGCGAGCCCGCCAAAAAGCCCAACCCGCCGGAGTAGGTTTTAAGGGCCTGGTCGACGGCAAATTCCATCGAGAAATACGCTGCGGCCGTTTTGTACTTGGCAGCTGGGGTGTAAGGTTTAAAAGTAAAGGCCATAAGAATTTGCTGCGTAGGCTGTTGCCCGCGACTTAAGGGAAAGCTGGTTAAAATGTGATATGCCAGAACCTGGACTGTAGCTTGTTGCGGGCGCAAGGTCTGAAGCATTTTGCAAACAATGCAAAAGTCAGATATCTCCTATGAGCTTAGACCTCTGCAGGCATCGGCAGGGCCCTATACCTCTTGCAGGCCTTTGAGCTGCTGCAGCTTGCGCAGCGTTTGCCGAGAGGCTTTGTGCTGCCGCTCTACGGCCTGCCGGGCGGGACCAGTCAGGGCCGAATCAGCCAAGGCTTCCGTGTAGGCTTTGATGGCCCACTCCTCGCCGTAGATGTTGGAGTCGAGAATGCTTTTCTCGTTGCGGCTGGTCACAATGGCCCTGGCATCCATGAAGCCGCGGTAGAACTTGCCTTTGAGGGTGGTACTGCTTTCGGCATCGCCACCCGCGGCGCGGGCAAAGCCGTTTACCTCGTTTGCAAATTGTTCGCTTTGCTGCACCAACTCCTGGTAGTAAGCTTTGTTTTGCGGGTCTTTGGTTTCGTCGGCCGCGGTTTTGTAGCCTTCAATGCGGTCGTTTACGAAAAGAGCTAGCTCGTTGAGCGTATCGGCAAGTTTGGAGGAATCAGCCATGGGAGAGGGCCGGGGGCCATAATCATGAATAGGTTTCTATGAGAGCACGCCTTTTCGGCGCCAGACATTCCGCTTCCTAACGGCAGCTGCACGGATGAGGTTGACGCTAACCGAATATTTGTTAGCCTAGTACCTCCGGTGCCACGCCTTGCCCAGTTTGCGGCGCGCAAGCCGGGCCTGCGAAGCCTTGGGTTGCCCACCTTCCCCGCTGCGACTACCTTGCCGGCTCTATTCTACGCGTCCCGCCTTTTCCCATGAAAACCACCCACCTCCTGTCTTTGCTTGCTGGAGCTTTGCTGCTGACCCCGGCTGCCGCCATAGCCACTCCCGTGGTCCCGGCAACCCGAGCCGCCGCGCCCGATGCTAAGCCCGCGCCCATCACCCGCATCGACCCCACGTTTTGGTGGGTTGGCATGAAGAACCCCAAGCTGCAGCTGCTGGTGCACGGGCCCGGCATCGGGAGCAGCACCGTCACGCTGAACTACGCCGGAGTGACTCTCGACGGCGTGGTGAGGATGGAAAGCCCCAACTACCTGCTGGTGAATCTGACCATCGGCCCGGACGCGAAGCCTGGCAAGGTGGCGCTGCAGTTTGCAGGCGCCAAAAAGGTTAAATACGAGTACGAGCTGCGCGCCCGCAACACCGACCCCAACCGCACGCAGGGCGTGACCAGCGCCGATTTCGTGTACCTGCTCATGCCGGACCGTTTCGCCAACGGCAACCCCAAAAACGACGTGGTGAAGGGCACCCGCGTAAACCGAGTGGCCCGCGATTCCATGTATGCCCGCCACGGCGGCGACCTGAAGGGCATTGAAAACCACTTCGACTACCTCAAAGAGCTGGGCGTGACCGCCATTTGGCCCACGCCGGTGGTGGAAAACGACCAGCCCAAAGCCAGCTACCACGGCTACGCCCTCACCGACTACTACACCGTGGACCCACGCTACGGCACCAATGCTGAGTACGTCGGCTTCGTGAAAAATGCCCACGCCAAGGGCCTGAAGGTGATTCACGACGTGGTGCTCAACCACATGGGCTCGGGCAGCTACCTGTTTCGCGACCAGCCGGCCAAGGACTGGTTTCACCAGTGGCCCAGCTTCACGCGCAGCAACTTTCGCGATGCGGCCTTCAACGACCCTTATGCCTCGAATTTCGACCGCAAGCAGTTTGGCGAGGGCTGGTTCGACACCCACATGCCCGACCTCAACCAGACCAACCCGCTGGTGGCCACCTACCTCATCCAGAACTTTCTGTGGTGGGTAGAAAACACGGGCCTTGATGGCTACCGCATCGACACCTACTCTTATTCCGACCGCAATTTCCTAATGCAGTGGGGCGCCGCCATTCTGGAGGAATACCCCAACCTTGGGATGTTTGGCGAAACCTGGGTGCAGGGTACGGCCCAGCAGGCCTACTTCGCGCAGAACATTTTCCCGGAAACGCAGGGCTTCAAATCCAACCTGCCCGGCGTGACGGACTTCCAGATGTATTACGCCATCAACGAGGCCCTGACCAAAGACGCGGGCTGGACCGAGGGCATCAGCAAGCTCTACTACACGCTGCAGGCCGACTGGATGTACCAGAACCCGATGCGCAACGTGCTGTTTCTGGACAACCACGACCTGAGCCGTTTTTATTCTGTCGTTGGCGAGGATTTCCAGAAATATAAGATGGGCTTGGCTTGGCTGCTTACCTCCCGCGGCATTCCGCAGCTGTACTACGGCACCGAAGTCCTTATGAAGAACTTCACCGACCCCGATGGCAAGGTGCGCGAAGACTTCCCCGGCGGCTGGCCCGGCGACAAGAAAAACCTGTTTACAGCCGCGGGCCGCAACGCCCAGGAGCAGGAAGCTTTTCGCTACGTGAGCACGCTGGCCAACTACCGCAAAACCCACCCCGTGCTGCACTCCGGCAAGCTCATGCAGTTCATCCCCGATGCGGGCGTGTACTCCTACTTCCGCTACAACGACCAGGGCGAAGCGGTGATGGTGATGATGAACTCCAACAAAGACGAAAAGTCTGTGGATACGGCCCGCTTTGCCGAGCGGCTGGCGGGCTTTTCGTCGGGCACGGAGGTGACGAGCGGCGCCGCCCTTGCCGATTTGAAAACATTAAAAATCCCGGGCCGTACGGCGTGGGTTGTAGAATTAAAACGATAACTTCAGCTAAAACCGGCTTCGACCACACCATGACCGACCTCACCGACCAAGTTGCCATCGTAACCGGTGCCAGCCGGGGCATTGGCAAAGCCATTGCCATCGTTCTGGCCCTGCAGGGCGCCAAAGTAGTGGCCGTGGCCCGCAACGAAGACGAGCTGGCCGAGCTCACCCACAAAACCAAGGGCTTGAGCATCGTGGCCGACGTAACCATGGAGTCCGACGCGGAGCAGGTTATTGAGGGCACGCTGCTGCACTACGGCCGGCTCGATATTCTCATTTGCAACGCGGGCGTGGGCTCCTTCAATGAGCTGGAAAACTTCACCAGCACCGAGTGGGACCGGATATTCGATACCAACGTGAAGGGCACCTTCCTGCTGTGCAAGGCCGCCATTCCTCATTTTAAGGCTCAGAAAAAAGGCCACATCGTCGGCATTGCTTCCGACGTGGCCCGGCGCACCTTCGCCCACGGCTCGGCCTACGGCGCCAGCAAATATGCCCAGGACGCCATGCTGTCCACCCTGCGCAAGGAAGTGCGCCCGCACGGCATCAAGGTGAGCAGCATCTACCCCGGGCTGGTCGATACCTACTTCAACGACACCACGCCGGGCAGCGCCGAGGCCGAGAAAACCCACCTCCGCCCCACCGACATCGCCCACGCCGTGCGCTACGTACTCGAAGCGCCGCCCCACGTGGTGATAGACGAACTGATGCTGCACCCGCTCACGCAGGAATGGTAATCTTCAATTAACAGTCGTCAGTGAGCAGTGAACTGCTATCTTGCCGCACCATGAAAAAACTGTTGCTGGCTGGCGGCTTCCTCACTTTGGCAGCTTTCTCTTTGCCCACTCCCCCTTTGGACGACCTACACACCACCAACGACCCCAACACCACCGCGGAGATTCCCCAAGACAACAAGCTGGTCATCTACCAGCTGTTGCCCCGGCTTTTTGGCAATAAAGTAGCTCTGAACAAGCCGTACGGCACCATTGCGGAAAACGGCTGTGGCAAGTTCAACGACATCACCGACCAAGCCCTTGCCGAAATAAAGAAGATGGGCGTGTCGCACGTGTGGTACACCGGTGTGCTCGAGCACGCCACCATGACGGACTACAGCTCCCATGGCATCCCGGCCGACGACGCCGACGTGGTAAAGGGCCGTGCGGGTTCGCCCTACGCCATCAAGGACTACTACGACGTGGCCCCCGACCTGGCCGTGGTGGTAAAAAACCGCATGCCCGAGTACGAGGCCCTCATCAAGCGCACCCACAACCACGGCCTGAAAGTTCTCATGGACTTCATCCCGAACCACGTGGCGCGCTCCTACCGCTCCGATGCCAAGCCCCAGGGCGTGGTGGACCTAGGCGCAACCGACGACAAAGCCAAGGCCTTCGCGCCGAATAATAACTTTTACTACCTGCCCGGCAAAAGCTTCGTGGTTCCTGCGGACTACAACCCGCTGGGCCCCCTGACCGGACCGGCGGAAAACAAAAAATACACCGAGAACCCCGCCAAAGCCACCGGCAACGACGTGTTCTCGGAGGCACCGAGCATCAACGATTGGTTTGAAACCATCAAGCTGAACTACGGTGTGGACTACCAGCAGGGCCGCAAACCCCACTTCGCGCCCGTGCCCGACACCTGGAAGAAGATGCGCGACATCCTCGTGTTCTGGGCCGGCAAAAACGTGGACGGTTTCCGTTGCGACATGGCCGAAATGGTGCCCGTCGAGTTTTGGGCCTACGTCATTCCAGAGGTTAAGAAGGTGAATCCCAACATCGTTTTCATTGCCGAAGCCTACGACCCCAAGGTGTACAAAACCTACCTGGACCAAGGCAAATTCGACTTCCTCTACGACAAAGTGGGCCTCTACGACGGCCTGCGCCGCCTCATGCGCCAGGAGAGCAGCACCGAGGACATCACCCGGGTTTGGAAGGAAGAAAGCAACGGCTTCTCGTCGCGTATGCTGCGCTTTCTTGAGAACCACGACGAGCAGCGCATCGCCTCCAAGGACTTCGCCACTGACCCGCGCCGCGCCATTCCGGCCATGACCGTGACCGCTACGCTGGCCTCGGGCCCAGTCATGCTCTACTTTGGGCAGGATGTGGGCGAGCCCGCCCATGGTAGCGAAGGCTTCAGCGGCGAAGACGGCCGCACCACCATTTTCGATTATTGGGGCGTGCCCGAACACCAGAAGTGGCTGAACCAGGGCAAATTCGACGGCGCCAAGCTTAGCCCGGAGCAAAAGAGCCTGCGCGACTTCTACCGCCGCCTACTGAACGTGACCAGCTCCAGCGAAGCCATTCGCAAGGGCCGCTTCTACGAGTTGCAGGACGCCAACAACCTGGGCAAGGAGTACAACCAGCGCCACCTCTACGCCTACCTGCGCTACACCGACAAGCAGCAGGTGCTGGTGGTGGTCAACTTCAGCGCAGACAAAACCTACCGGCCCGTCATCAACGTGCCCGCCGAGGCCATGACGGCCATGGGCCTGGATAGCAAGCGGTTTTATACCTACACCGACCTGCTCAACCCCAAACAGCCGCTCAAAACCCTTAAGCTCACCCTGGCGCCCCTGTCGGCCCACGTATTCGAGCTAAAGCCCCAGTAAGGGCACCGCAGTACGTTTCCTAATTAGTATGTTTGATGGCCGCCCCGCCCCCGCCACCGGAGGGCCGTGCGGCCATCACTTTCTTCCTCCTTCCCAATGGCTGCTCCCACCGCCGCTTCCTCGGTTAGTACCCACGAAAAACCCCGCCTTAGCTTCTGGCAAATCTGGAACATGAGCTTCGGCTTTTTGGGCATTCAGTTTGGCTTCGCGTTGCAAAACGCCAACGTCAGCCGAATCTTCGAAACCATGGGGGCCAATACCGACGACATTGCCTTTCTATGGCTGGCCGCACCTACAACAGGTTTGCTGGTGCAGCCCATTGTAGGCTACATGTCAGACCGCACTTGGAGTCCACGCTGGGGCCGCCGCCGGCCGTTTTTTCTCGTAGGGGCCATTCTCGCATCCCTTGCGCTGCTGGTGATGCCCAACGTGACAGCCCTGTGGATGGCAGCTGGCATGCTCTGGATTATGGACTCCAGCATCAACATTTCAATGGAGCCTTTTAGGGCTTTGGTGGGCGATGTTCTGCCCTCAGGGCAGCGCACGACGGGCTTTGCCGCTCAAACATTCTTCATCGGGGTTGGCGCCATCGTAGCATCCTCCCTGCCCTGGATGTTCACTAACTGGTTTGATGTGAGCAATACGGCTGGGCCGGGTCAAATCCCATTGTCGGTCAAATATGCTTTCTACATTGGCGGCATCGTGTTTCTGCTGGCTGTGCTCTGGACCGTAATTCGGACCAAAGAGTACCCGCCCGAAGACATGAAGGCCTTTGAGGAGGAAAAGCGGCGCACTGCCGGCTTCTGGAATGGCGTACGCGAGTCGTTCATGGGAATCTTCAATATGCCAAAAACCATGAAACAGCTGGCCGCCGTGCAGTTCTTCTCTTGGCTGGCACTATTTGCCATGTGGATTTATATGACGCCGGCCATTACCAGCCATATCTATCACACCACCGACACCACCTCGAAGCTCTACAACGAAGGAGCCGACTGGGTGGGTGTTTGCTTCTCGGTATATAACGGCGTTTCGGCGGTTTTTGCACTCTTGCTCCCCAGTATTGCCCGGCTTACCAACCGCCGCCTCACCCATATGCTGTGCCTCACGGCGGGAGGATTGGGCCTGATTTCCATCTACTTCGTGCAAGACCCAAAAATGCTACTGCTCTCGATGGTGGGAGTAGGTATTGCCTGGGCCAGCATCCTGTCGGTGCCGTACGCCATGCTCGCCGGGGCGCTGCCATGGAACAAAATGGGCTACTACATGGGTGTTTTCAACTTCTTCATTGTGATTCCGCAGATGGTGGCCGGTGTCACCCTTGGCTTCTTTACCAAAAATGTTTTTCATGGTGCGTCGGTCCTGACCCTGGTACTGGGGGGTGTTTCCATGATAATCTCCGGGCTGCTCACCCTTCGCGTCGACGATGCCGACGATGTACGCCCGGCCGCCACCGATGAGCCCGCTGATACGCTAGGCTACGAGAAGCTGGCTCCAGCCAACCCAGAAGTATAATTCCGCGGTTCCCTCTCCATATTTCTAACGCCTCACAACCCAAAAACCAGCATTTATCCGATAGCTACCGCTAACCCAGCTTGCGTATTTATCAAAGGGTCCACCTTTCGAATATTGCATGCTGGCTGCGGGTATTTTTTTCGGGTTGTTTTTTGCGATTTGCCTTGGGCTGGTGTTGATGCTACCGCGGCGCTACCGACGTCGGCGTCAGAGGGCCCGGCCACCCCGGCCACGGGTGAGCATACTGGTGGCGGCCCGCAACGAAGAAGCCACCATTGAGCGCTGCCTGCGCTCGTTGGCACAGCAGCGCTATCCCACCGGCCGCCTTGAGGTTCTTATCGCCGATGACCACTCTACCGATGCCACAGCAGCGGTTATTGAAGCGTTTATACAGGACAAGCCCCAGTTTCAGTTGCTGCGGGTGCGCGAGCGGCTGGGCCGGGCCAAGGACAAAAGCAATGCTTTGGCTCACCTATGCCGGGCCGCTACCACCGACTATTTCCTATTTACGGATGCCGATATGGCCCTGCCGCCCGACTGGGTGAGCACCATGCTGGCTGCCGTAGAGCCCGGCGTAGGCGTGGTTACGGGCATCACAACATCAGAGGGCAGCCTCTTTGGCCGTCTGCAGGGCCTCGACTGGCTGTTTGGCCTAAACGTTATTCGGGTATTAGCCGAACGGGGGCTGCCCTCTTCCGCCATTGGCAACAACATGCTCCTGACCCGGGCTGCCTGCGAAAGCATTGGCTGTCTCGAAGACATGCAGTTCGACGTGAGCGAGGACCTGCAAATTTTCCAGCAAGTAGTGGCCCGCGGCTGGGGCTTTCGCCACCTCTGCGAGCCCCAGGCCCTGGGCGTTTCGGAAGCGCAGCCCACCGCGCATGCCCTCCTGAAGCAACGCAAACGGTGGATGAAATCGGCCGGAGGCCTGCCGTGGTACCTGACTGGATTGTTCGGCATGTACGGCGTCTTCTACGCGGTACTGTTCTGGCCGGGCTTTTTGCCGCCCCCCATCGTAGCGGGCATTTACCTGGGCAAAATAGGGCTGCAAACCGTGTTTCTGGCCCTGACGCTCCGGCAAACCGGCCGCCGCGAAAACCTTGGCGTATTGTTGCTTTATGAGGTTTACCTCTGCGTCATGTCCTTAGCAGTACTCATTTACACGCTCTGGCCGGGCCAGCTGGAATGGAAGGAGCGGCGCTATACGCTGGCCCAGGCATGAGCAGCACTGCGCCGGGGCCCTGGCGAAGTAGCCCTTTGAAATAGCGGCCTGCAATGGCTGTGCGCTGCTACTGGGCCAGCAGTATTTCCGCTACCTCGCGCCCAGTGGCCAGGGCCGCATTCAACGACGGATAAGCAGACCAGTCGCCACAGCGGTACAAGCCCTCGGCCAGCTTCAGTGGCTGCCGCACCGGCTGCCCGGGCAGGTACACGGGCAAGGCAGCCGGAATACGATAGCTGCGCAGGTGCTCCCATTGCCGTGCGGCCGGCCCAAACCATGCGGCCAGCTCTTCGCGCAGGCCCGCCGTTAGCTCGGCTTCGGTCAGGCTGCGTTCGCCGTGCGTGCTTACTGAAATCAGGACTCGGCCATTGGGCGCGTATGCCCCGCTTACATCGGCTGGAAAACTCAGGTTGTGAGCCAGCGCTCCGGGGGCAGCATTGAGGCGCAGGAGCTTATCGCCCCGGCCCGGAGAATGCCCATCGGCTGCGAAATAAGTGCAGGTGGTGAGGCGTGCCGCGGTGGGGAAACTGGCGGCCTGCACACTGAAACCGTCATCGGCATTGCCGCTGCGTCCAGCCAGCAGGCGCAGGGCAGTGAGACCGTCGGTGGCCAGCACCACGGCCGCGCCGTCAAGCACCTGCCCAGAAGTAAGGCGCACCCGGCCGCCTTCTACTGCGGCCACCGGCGTGCACAGCCGCACCGAGTCGGTGGGCAAGCGGGCTGCCAATTGCTCCGGCAGCTGCTGTATGCCCAGGGCAGGCACGGCCGCGTCGCCCGTCACGAACTGCTGGAACACAAATTCGAAGAAATTACTGGCCGTGCTCAACTCCCTGTCCAGAAAAACCCCGCCAAAAAAGGGCTTAAAAAAGGTGTTTATCATTTGCTCGCTCCAGCCATAGCGCTGCAGGAAAGAAAGCGTGTCGGTGGCGGGGCGGGCCAGCAGCTCTTCCGGTGTATGCTTGAGCACGTGCCGCACCAGGCTCACAACCCGCAGCTTGTCGTAGAGCGTGCCAATAGGCGAAGTGAGCGCCGAAAAAGCCGCCAGCGGACGCTGCAATGGGTTTTGCAGGGTGGTTTCGCGGCCATCAGCCAATCGAATAACCGCTCCGGAGCTAAAATACTTGAGTTGCAACGCACTATAGTCGAAGATGCGCCGGGCTTCCGGATAGTTAGTAAGTAGAATCTGAAAGCCCCGGTCGAGCCGGAAACCCTCAGGAGTAACGTCGGTGCGCACCCTCCCCCCCACGGCGTCGGCGGCATCGAGCATCAGCACCGGGCGGCCGGCCCGGTGCAGCCACGTGGCACAAGCCAGGCCAGCCATGCCGGCCCCAACGATGATAATGGGCTTGGAAGAAAACAAAGGATTCATGTTAAACAAATACGATTTCGGCCGGAAAGGTTGGGCTGGCTAGGGCCGGCTAACGCTAACCGTCGCCGGCGGACTGGCATTATAGCCAGGTTGGATGATTAGCGAGTACCGGTCAAGTCCTACAGTAAACTCTACTGTGGCGGTGCTTTCCACGGGTTGCCCGTCTTGATGTGCAGGCTGCCAGCGGGGCAGGTTGCGCATGATGCCCAGCATCTGCCGGGCCGCTTCGAGGTTGGTGCCTTCGGGCTGGCTGGGCTCGTTCTGCCAATTGCCTTTGGCGTCGAGCCGCACCTTAAACCGCAGCGTCCCCCGATAGGTGGTCAGCGGGCTGACGCCGTTGCGGTCTGGGTTTTCGATGATGGGACGTATCCGCAGCCACATCAGCTCGGAATACGCTGAGGCTCCACCGCGGTAAAATGCCTGCTTGAACGACGAAGTAACGGCTGGCACCGACGCCGCTGCTGCCACGAACTGGCACGGCTGCCGTAGCCGGAATGTTTCTGCCGCTTCGAAAGTCTGCTCTTGGCTGGCCACCACCCGCGACACCCCCTTGTATTTTTCGGTGCGGCCGCTGGCAACGATGTGTTCCACGCCTGCCACCACGGCGCCGGATGGCCCGTAGGTTTCGGTGAGCAGCACTTTCGAAGTGAATTTGGGCGAAACCAACTGCCAAGTGCCGGTGGGGCGGCCATCGATAACGGGGCCGCTGAACTGAGTGGCGCCGCCATTCAGCTGGCGCTTCCACTGGCCGTTGCCATTCACCACCACGGGCTGGCCGTCGGCGGTCCAGGCCGCGCGCACTTCGGGCTGCGCGTTGGTGCCGTAGCTCAGCACCTCAGCTGGCTGGCCCGAAGCATACCAGAACTTCCACTCGCCGCTGCGCCGGTTACCCAGGTACTGGCCTTGGGCTTCCATCTTGCCATTGCGGTGGTAATGCGTGAACAATCCCTCTTTCTGGCCGTGCTGGTAGCGCCCGGTCAGCTGCACCGAGTCGGTGGGCCAGCGGGCATCGCGGAAAGCGCCGTGGAACGAACCTGTGCCGTCGAGCCGCGTTTGGCGGCGAATGCAGGCGCAGGCTGGTTGGGCCATGCCATAGTCCGTCTCATAAAAAAAGTTGAGGCTGTCGCCAGCCACCACGCGCACGTAGGTGTCCAGCGAAGCCGTGGCCGTTGTTTGGGCCGGGGCTTGGCTGGCGGCCAAGCAGGACAGCAAACAGAAAGCCGAAAGAGCAATAATGCGCATATTTAGGAATGGATAGAATTTGCGCTAAGTTAGAGCCTGCCGGGCTTTGGGAATGCGCAATTCAAAACTTGTGCGGCTTCCATTTCTTGCGCGTCTTCATGGTCCAGAATCCAGCCACGCCGTCGCGGCGCAGGCTCACCTGCCAGGCGCCCATTTGCTGGCCCAGGCGATAGCCGGTGACCTCATCCTGCGGGAATTGCTTTTTGAGGAAAGCGTACTCGGCCGCGGCAACGTCTTTGCCCACTTCGCCGTGGCAGCGCAGGCACAGCGCATTGTTCAGCACAATGGGCCGTTGGTAAAAAAACACCTCCTGCGACTCGCGGGTGATGGTGCGCGTGGTATCGGTGCGCAGCTGCTCGGCTGCTAGGGTGGCCCGGTGCTCGGGGTTGCGCGGCCGGGCACTCACGCGGCGGGGCGTTGCTTTCATCGCGCCCGCCAGGGAGTCGACAATTCGATAGGTTTCGGGCCGGCAGAAGGCTGCGGCCTGGGTAACCCCGCCCGCAGCCAGCTCGCGAGCAAGCGTGCGGCGCAGGAGCGTGTCGGCCGTGGCCGTGAGCGAATCGCCGGCCCAGCGCGTGGCCTTGAGCAGGTCTTTGGGCATGATGCGCTTTACTTCCCAGTTGGCCGTTTCGATGCCGATGCGCTTGGTGTCTTTAAGATGTTCAACCTGGTCAGGTCGGCAAGCGGTGGCGGCCAAGGCCGCAGCCGCCACAAGGCAAAAATGCGTGGCAGCGCGCTTGGCGGCACCGGAGGCAGGAAGTGGGCGAAAAATGCTGTTGAACATCAATGGGAGCATGCAGTACTAACCTCAAACGTACAGCGGCCCGTTCCTATTTCATCAGGAAGGCTTTTAGCTGTTCGTAATCAACCGCCAAAGGCACACTTCGTTTCGGACGATTTTGCAGTTGCGCCACCGCCTCCGGCAACGGAATGGGCTTCCCGAGAATAGGCTCTACCACGTCGGGAAACTTAACCGGGTGAGCCGTGGCCAAAATTAGTCCTTTGGCAGCCGGGTGCTGGGCCTGGTAGCGGCGCAACGCCGTGTGGGCCACGGCAGCGTGAGGCTCCAGCAAGTACTCTTCAGCGGCCCACACCTCCCGGATGGCCGCCACGGTATCCTCATCAGTCACGGTAGCAGCGCTGAGGGTGGCCCGCAGCTTGGTTAGGTCGTTTTTGAAGAGTTCGAGAATGCGCACGAAGTTGCTGGGGTTGCCCACGTCCATGGCATTGGAGAAGGTAGGCACAGCCGGCCGCGGCAAGTAGTTGCCCGTGCGGAGGTACACCGGCACGGGGTCGTTGGCGTTGCAGGCAGCAATGAAGTGCCCCAGCGGCAACCCCGACGCCTGCGCCAGCAGCCCGGCGCACAGGTTGCCAAAATTGCCGCTCGGCACCGCTACCACCGGCGCGGGCGCCTCGGCGGGCCACTGCTGCCAGGCAAAGCAATAGTAAATCTGCTGCGGCAGCCAGCGCGCCACGTTGATGGAGTTGGCCGAGGTAAGGAAGCGCCGCTGCGCCAGTTCCCGGTCCTGAAACGCCTGTTTCACCATGGCCTGGCAGTCGTCGAAAGTGCCGCTCACTTCCAGAGCCGTAATGTTCTGACCCAGGGTGGTGAGCTGCTGCTCCTGCACCGGGCTCACCTTGCCCGAGGGGTATAGTATCACCACTTCCACGCCGGGCACCCCCAGAAATCCGCTGGCTACGGCTCCACCCGTATCACCGGAAGTAGCCACCAGCACCGTCACGGGCGGGGTGTCGCCCTGCTGGGCAAAGTGCCCCAGGCAGCGGCTCATAAACCGTGCCCCCACGTCCTTAAACGCCAGCGTAGGCCCGTGGAATAGCTCCAGCGCCGATATGCCTGCCGCCATTGGCACCAGCGGAAACTCAAAGTCCACGGCCTCGGCGCAGATGCGCTGCAAGTCGCTTTCCGGTATGGTAGTGCCCACGTAGGGCCGCATCACGTTCAGGGCCACAGTGGCCTTGCTCAGGCTGCGTAGCTCCCGCAGAAAGCCCGGCTGAAACCGGGGGATGGTTTCGGGAAAGTACAGGCCGCCGTCCGGTGCCTGGCCGGTAACGGTGGCAGCACGAAAATCAACCGGTGGCGACTGGTGACGGAGGCTGTAGTATTTCATTTAGGCAGTTACGGTGAGCAGTGAGCAGTGAGCAGTGAGCAGTGAGCAAAAGGAACGTCATGTTGAGCGTAGTCGAGACATCTCGCTCGGGGCACTAACCCAATCGTGCAACGAAACGAGCGAGATGTCTCGGCTGCGCTCGACATGACATTCTATCTCGTCATGACGTTCTATAAAAACTTGCAACGGGCTATTAAGCTTTTTATGCTTTCGAAACAACCTTCGCTCCTTCGGTAGCCACGGCCCCTATGTAGGTATTAAATTCAATCCCAAGTTCGGCAAAAACACTACCCATCGCCACGCCTACGGCTTGGGCAACGGCTTCTGTTTTATTCAGCATGAAAATAGATGGCCCCGAACCCGAAATGCCGCCCCCAATGGCGCCGGCTGCCAAGGCACGCTTCCGGGCTTCGACGAGCCCGGGAATGAGCGGCAGGCGCGCCGGCTCCACGATATAGTCATCCATCGAGCGGCCAATCAGGCCGTAGTCGGCCGTCAGGAAACCGGCTACGAGCCCGGCCACGTTGGCCCACTGCCGCACGGCCAGGGCCAGGGGCACAGCAGGCGGGAGCACCTTGCGTGAGTCGCTGGTTTTCACCTCAATCTGGGGGTGCACCACAGCCACCCACAGGGGCGGCGCCGGCAAAGCCAGGATATCAATGGCCGGCTCTAGGGCCCGTACCACGGTGAACCCGCCAAAAATGGCGGGCGCGATGTTGTCTGCGTGGCGGGCGCCGGAGGCCACCATCTCGCCGGCCATGGCAAAATCCACCAGCTGCATTTTGGTGAAACGGCTCCCCAGCAAGGCATTGGCGCCCACTACGGCCCCTACTGCACTGGCCGCGCTGCTGCCCACCCCGCTGCCCGGCTTGATGCCCTTGGTGATTTCAATCTCAAACCCCACTGGCTCCGCCACTTCGCGCAACAGCGCTTGCACCGCTACCCCTGCCACGTTACGGGCCGGGTCAGTGGTCAGGTTATACCCGTCGAGGTGCCGAATGCGCACCCCCAGCTCGGCAGTGCGGCGGATGCGGATGGTGTCGTAGGGAGCAGCCAGGGCCAGGCCAAATACATCAAAGCCGCAGCCCAGGTTAGAAAGTGTAGCGGGCGAGTGAACGAGAACGGAATCAGGCATAGTAGCGCGGACTTTCAGTCCGCGAGTAAACAAGGAAATCAATAAAGAATCGAACAAAAGCTGCTTATACGCGGACTAAAAGTCCCTCCGGATACGACCGCACTACAGCCGCGCGGCCCGCACTATATCGGCAAACACGCCCGAGGCCGTGACCTCGGCCCCGGCCCCGGCACCTTTCACCACCAGGGGCTGCTCCACGTACCGGTCGGTGTAGAACAGCACCACGTTGTCTTTGCCGCGCAGGTCATACAAATCGTGGCCGGGCGGGATTTGCTGCAGGCCCACGGCCGCGTGCCCATCGGCGTAGCGGGCCACAAACTTAAGGCGCGTGCCCGCCGCCGTGGCCGCATCGTACAGCGCGCGGAAGTGCGCTTCGTGTGCCGCCATTTGGGTATAGAACGCTTCTACGTCGCCTTCCAGGCAGGCGGGCGGCAGGAAGGTATCGATTTCAATGTCGCTCATTTCCATCACTTGGCCGGCTTCGCGGGCCAGAATCAGAATTTTGCGGGCCACGTCGCTGCCGCTCAGGTCGAGGCGTGGGTCGGGCTCAGTGTAACCTTCGGCCTGGGCCTGGCGCACCACGTCGGCAAAGGGGCGGCTGCCGTCGTAGTTGTTGAACACGAAGTTGAGCGTGCCCGAGAGCACGGCCTGCATGCGCCGCACCACGTCGCCGCTGCGCGTGAGGTCGTTCAGCGTGCCAATGACGGGCAGGCCGGCGCCCACGTTGGTTTCGAAGAGAAAGCTGGCGTTGAATTCCTTGGAAAGGTTTTTGAGGCGGGCGTAGCTGGCGTAGTCCGATGACGCGGCCACTTTGTTGCAGGCCACTACGGCAACGCTTTTTTCCAGCAAAGCAGAGTAGCACCGGGCAGCGGCCGGGTTGGCCGTCACGTCCACAAAAATGGAGTTGCGCAGGTTGCGCCCGATGATGAGCTGGGTGAACTCCTCCAAGCTTTGGGCGGGGGCCTCGGCCAGCTCTTCGGGCCAAGCCGTGAGGTCCAGGCCCTGCTCGTTCACCACGCAGTGGCGGCTGCTAGCAATGGCCACCACCCGCACCTGCAGGCCCATGTTTTCGAGCAGGTGGGCTTGTTGCTTGGCCAGCTGCTCCAGCAGCTTGCTGCCCACGTTGCCGGGCCCCAGAATGAACAGGTTCACCTGCTTGTAAGTCGCCTCAAAAAAGGCCTCGTGCAACACGTTGATGGCTTTGCGCACATCGGCGGCCCGAATTACCGTGGAAATATTCTTCTCGGAAGCCCCCTGCGCAATGGCCCGGATGTTCACGCCGTTCTGGCCCAGCGCCCCAAACAGCTTGCCGCTGATGCCGGGGTGGTCCTTCATGTTTTCGCCCACCAGCGCCACAATGGCCAGCCCGCGCTCGGGCCGCAGCGGTTCAATGCGGCCGGCCGCAATTTCGACGGCAAATTCCTCGTCTACTGCCACCTGGGCTGGCGCAGTGTCAGCCTCGTTTACGCCCACGCAAATCGAATGCTCCGACGAGCTTTGGGTGATGAGCACCACGTTAATCCGCTCCCGGGCCAGGGCGGCAAACAGTCGCATCGAAAACCCCGGAATGCCCACCATGCCACTGCCTTCCAGGTTGAGCAGCGTGAGGTTGCCGATGCTGGAGATGCCCTGCACGAAGGCCGCCGTGTGGGGCGGCTCTACTTCCACCAGGGTGCCGTAGTCGTCGGGGGCGAAGGTGTTTTTAATCCAGAGCGGAATGCCGCGCTTCATCACCGGTTGAATGGTGGGCGGGTACAGCACCTTGGCGCCAAAGTGCGACAGCTCCATGGCTTCCTGGTAGGAAATGCGCGCAATGGGCCGGGCGCCGCGCACCAGGCGCGGGTCGGCGGTCATCATCCCGCTCACGTCGGTCCAGATTTCAAGCTTGTCGGCGTGCAACGCCGCTGCCAGCAGCGCAGCGGTGTAGTCGGAGCCGCCACGGCCCAGCGTGGTGGTGGTGCCCTCGGCATCGGCGGCAATGAAGCCGGGCACTACCCAGACTTTTTGCTCCGTTTTAGCTTTCAAAAAAGCAACCTGACGCTCGGTAGCCGCCATGTTTACCTCGGCCATACCGAAGCGGGAATTGGTGCGAATGAGTTGCCGGGCATCCACCCATACGGCATCCAGGCCTTGGGCTTGAGCGGCGGCCGCTATCAGGCACGACGACAGCAGTTCGCCATAGCCCATAAGTTTATCGAGGGTGCGGGTCGATAACTCCCCCAAAGCAAAGATGCCATCGCAAAGCCGGCCCACTTCGGCAAAGTGTCTTCCAATCAATTCTACCCCAGCCTCCTGCTCACCATTTACCAGCATTTCCAAGGCAGCGGTGTGGTGCCGCTCGGCCAGTTGGGCCAGGGTATCGCGGTAGGAGCCGTCGGCTTGGGCAGCGGTGCGGCCCACGCTAATCAAGGTATCGGTGGTGCCACCCAGGGCCGATACTACCATTACGACTGGCCCTTGGGCCGCGGCGGCAGCTACGATGGCAATTGACTTCCGAATGTTTTCAGCGGAGGCCACCGACGTGCCTCCAAATTTCAATACTTGCATCACAGTTTCTGGTTGAGTTGGGGGTACCGCTTGGGTGGGAATGGCGAAACCAGAAGGAGAAGAGCAGCGCACGGCGAACCGAAACGCATAAAAAAAGCCGGTTGGCAAACCAGAAATCGGGGCAGCACGGCTTGTTAAGCCAGCTTCCGGCGTCGGTGTTGTGCAAACAGACAGGCGCAATGTAACGCCTACAGCCCTATTTCCCGCACCCATTTGGCCTTTTGTGCCCACCACTCCCCTGCTCCGAGCTTACAAGCCCACCCACTGCGAACCAACCATCTAAATAGCGGTGTTTAGATTCAGTACCTTTGTATGCTAAAGACTAAATACCGAACACCCGATGCTAGATAAACTAGAAGCCATCAGCCAGCGCTACAATAACGTGAACGAGGAGTTGATGCAGCCCGACGTTATGTCGGACTTGAAACGTTACAAGGCGCTCAACAAAGAGTACAAGGAGCTGGGCAAGATTGTGGCCGAGTACCGCAACTACCAGGGCGTGCTCAGCAACATTGAGAATGCCCGTCAGGTGATATCTACCGAGAAAGACGAAGACTTCCGCCAGATGGCCAAGGACGAGCTTGACGAGCTGCTGCCCGAGCAGGAACGCTTGGAAGACGTTATCAAAGACCTGCTGCTGCCCAAGGACCCGAACGACTCGAAAGACGTCATCATGGAAATCCGGGCGGGCGCGGGCGGCGACGAAGCGGCCATTTTTGCCGGCGACCTGCAGCGCATGTACATGCGCTTCGCCGAAAAGCAGAACTGGAAAATGGAGCTCATCGATGCCATGGAAGGCACTGCCGGCGGCTACAAGGAAATCATCGTGGCCGTGCGCGGCGAAGACGTATACGGCAAGCTCAAGTTTGAAAGCGGCGTGCACCGCGTGCAGCGCGTGCCGGCCACTGAAACCCAGGGCCGCATCCACACCAGCGTGGCATCCATTGTGGTGATTCCCGAAGTGGAGGAATTTGACGTGGAGCTGAACATGAGCGACATCCGCAAGGATTATTTCTGCTCCAGCGGCCCCGGCGGACAGTCCGTAAACACCACTTACTCGGCCGTGCGCCTCACCCACTTGCCCTCTGGCCTGGTGGCTCAATGCCAGGACCAGAAATCGCAGCTCAAAAATTTCGACAAGGCCCTGGCCGTGCTCCGCTCCCGCGTGTACGATATGGAGCTGGCCAAGAAAAACGAAGCCGACGGGCTCGTGCGAAAGAGCATGATAGGCGGCGGTGACCGCAGCGACAAAATCCGCACCTACAACTACCCGCAGGGCCGCGTGACCGACCACCGCATCGGCTACACCGTGTACAATCTGTCCAGCGTGATGGAAGGCAACATCGACGACTTTGTAGAGCAGCTCCGCATCGCGGAAAGCGCTGAGCGCCTGCAGGAGGGCGTGGCGAAGTAAAGTAAAACAGCCAACTCCCCTCCTTACCAAGGAGGGGACGCGGACGCGAAGCAAACGCTGGGGTGGTTGGGGCGTTGAACGGTTTCCGCGCATTGCACACTCTGGTTTCCCCTTCCGAGCATTCGAATACTTTCGGGCCCCATTGGTCGTTCACCTCTAAATTCAACGCCCACAACCACCCCAGCGTCCGCTTTGCGGCCGCGTCCCCTCCTTGGTAAGGAGGGGAGTTGACCGACTACTGTTCCTGCATGCGCTACCTCTGCCCATTACTTTTCGTTCTCAGCTGCTTGCTTACGCTCCTGCCCGGCTGCGAACCGAAGGAAAATCTGGTACAGACCAGCGGCAGCCTCGAATTCAGGTCGGAGTTCCGGACAGATACAGTGCTTTTCGACACTGTGTTTACCACCATTAAAACGGTGACGAAGCGGCTGTGGGTGTACAATCGTAACCGCGGCGCGGTGAAGACCGACATTAGCCTGGCCGGCGCGGCGGGCACGCCGTTTTCGGTGATTATCAACGGTGATGCCCGGCCTTCGGCCCAGGACGTGACCATTCGGGGCCGCGACAGCCTGCTGGTGCTGGTGCGGGCCGTGCTCGGCGACAACGGCCAGGCCACCACGGCCAAGCAGTTTCTCGTGACCGATGACCTGCGCTTCCGCACCAATGGCAACGAGCAGGTGGTGCGGCTGGTAGCCTACGGCCAGAACGCTTATTTCCACCGGGCCGATTTTATTAACACCGATACCACTTGGCCCACCGACAAGCCGCACGTCATTATCAACAGCAACTACGCCGCGGGTGGGCAAGTCTACCAAGTGGGCGTGGTAGTGGCCCAGAATGCGACGTTGCGCATTCCCAAAGGTGCCCGCATCTACCTGCATGCCGGGGCCTACCTGCAGGTAAACGGGACCTTGTTGGTAAACGACTTGACCGAGCCTGCGGCCTTTGTGCCTACCGATACGGTGAAGGCCAACAACGCCAATATTGTGCGTTTCCAAGGCGACCGACTGGAACCCTATTACGCCGAAGTACCCGGGCAGTGGGGCGGCATCGTGTTCACTGGAACCAGCAAGGATAACCGCATTCGCTACGCTGAAATCAAAAATGCCACATTTGGCGCGCTCCTGATTAGCCCCGACAACCCCACCGCGCGCCGCCCCGACCTGACAATGGAGAATAGTGTTGTCCGGAATATTTCCGGGTCCAATGTTTCCTTCGCCAACGCCAATGCTTCCTCGGGCGGCGGCATCATGAGCTTCTCGGGCACCGTGACGGCTACCAACTGCCTCTTCACCAACTGCGGGGAGTTTGCCGTGCTGGGCGTTGGCGGCGGGATTTACAACTTCAACTTTTGCACCTTCGCCAACTTCACCCCCTCCTTTCGGCGCGAAACGGCTTCGCTCACCTTCACCAACGAGGACGCCGTGAATCCCCAGGTTAAGCGCCCCCTCACCCTGAACCTGCGCAACTCCATTGTCTGGGGCTCGCTCGAAGACGAATTGTTCGTTAAGAACCATCCGGAGTATGCTGCGCTCAGCATCCGCAACTCCCTGCTGCGCACCAAGGAGTACGCCACCACGCCCGCCGTTATTGGGGCGGCTGGCGTAAACCTCATCAACACCGAGCCGCTTTTTAAGCGCACGTCGTTTACCAATCCGGACTATACCCTGCAGGACAACTCCCCAGCTACGGCGCCGCGGCGCCCGGCGGCCGGTACCGTTCCTCCCCGGGACTTGCGCAACCTGCTGCGCAAGATGAACACCCCCAGCCTGGGCGCCTACGAACACAACAAGTAGACGGACCCGGTAGCACAGCTTAAGTGGCTTGGCGCTGCTGTGAAGTTATTCTACTTGGCCGGCGGCGGCGTAATGCAGCGTATCGAACAGCACCAGCTTCTGGGTTCCAATTACTTCATAGCGGCTCAGCTTGCCATTCTGAAGCTCAAGGCGTAGCTGCTTCTGGGCTGAAAACAGCGCGTTGCTTTGCACAATAGTGGCCGCTATCTCTTGGGCCACGGGGCCTTGCTGAACTACGGTTAGGGTCGAAACGGGAGCGTTGGGCTGGCCGGGCAAGCGGGTGTAGGTCCGGCGCAGGAGTCCGCCGGGCAGCACCACCGAATCTACGGCGTAAGCACCGCGCAAGGCGGCTTTGTTGATGTCGGCCTGATAGAAAATCTGCAGCTCATCGGTCCATTTCACGGCGGGCACGCGCACGGTTTCGGTGGCGTTCCCGCGCAGGCTCACTTGCTTGGTGACGGCAGCTTGGCGTTGGGCCAGCTGCTCCACCTGCTGCGTCATCAGGCCTTTCACGTCGAAATAAAGTGGACGGCGGGCCGCCGGGGCGGCGGGGCTGGCGTCGCCGCAGCCCGCCAGCAGCACAGCTGCCGCCAGCCACGGCCACTGGGCCAGGCCCAAGCCCGCAATTCCCTTGTGGCCGACCACGCGCCTACGCATTCAGCATGGTGGAAGCAGCGGGGCGTAGCAGGCTCTGGCCAGTCATTTCCAGAGGCTGGGGCAGGCCCATCAGCTCCAGAATGGTGGGGGCCAGGTCGCCGAGCTTGCCATCGGCCAGGGTCCCCACGTAGTCGTTGTCGACCAGGATGCAGGGCACCAGGTTGGTGGTGTGCGCGGTGTTGGGCGAGCCATCAGCGTTGCGCATGAACTCGGCATTGCCGTGGTCGGCGATGATGATGCAGGCGTAGTTGGCCGACACCGCGGCTTGCACCACTGCGCGGGCGCAGGCATCGGTGGTTTCCACGGCCTTCACCACGGCTTCGAACACGCCGGTGTGGCCCACCATGTCGGGGTTGGCAAAATTGAGCACCACAAAGTCGGCAGCCCGAGCTTGCAACTGCGGCACCAATGCCTCCACCAAGTCGGCGGCACTCATTTCGGGCTTTAGGTCGTAAGTAGCTACTTTGGGCGAGGGACACATGATGCGCGTTTCCCCCTCAAAAGCATTCTCGCGGCCGCCCGAGAAGAAGAACGTCACGTGCGGGTACTTCTCGGTTTCGGCAATGCGAATCTGGGTTTTGCCGTGGGCGGCCAGCACCTCGCCCAAGGTGTTGTTAAGGTTGTCGGTTTCGAACACCGGGGTCACCCCCACAAACGAGTCGTCGTAGTTGGTCAGGGTCAGGTAGTGCAGATTCAGGCGCGACATCTGGAAGGCGTGCATGTCCTGCTGGGTGAGCACCTCCGTGATTTCGCGGCCCCGGTCGGTGCGGAAGTTAAAGCACAGTACCACGTCGCCCTCCTGAATGGTGGCCAGGGGCTGGCCGTCGGCGCCAATCTTTACGATGGACTTCAGGAATTCGTCGGTCACGTCCTCCCGGTACTGTTCCTGGATGGTTTGAATCAGGTTTTGCGAGCGGGTGCCAACGCCGTGCACCAGCAGGTCGTAGGCCACTTTCACCCGTTCCCAGCGGCGGTCGCGGTCCATGGCGTAGTAGCGGCCCACTACCGAGGCAATGCGCGCGCCGCTGCGCTCCAGCGACTGCTCCAGCTCGTTCACGTAGCGCACGCCGCTCTTGGGGTCGGTGTCGCGGCCATCGGTGAAGGCGTGCACAAACACGCGGCGCACGCCGGCTTCGTGAGCAATGGTGCACAAGGCCTTCACGTGGTCGATGTGCGAGTGCACGCCGCCGTCCGAAAGCAGCCCGATGAGGTGCAGCGGCTTGTCGTTGGCAATGGCGTACTCAAACGCCTTCACCAGCGCGGGCATCTGCCCCAGCTTGCGCTCGCGAATAGACTTGCCAATGCGCACCAATTCCTGATTCACCACGCGGCCGGCCCCAATGTTCATGTGGCCTACTTCGGAGTTGCCCATCTGCCCGTCGGGCAGCCCAACTGCTTCGCCCGAAGCCTGCAGTCGGCTGTGCGGAAAACGCTGCAACAGCTCGTGGTAAAAAGGCGTATTAGCCGCGTCTACTGCCGACACCGTTGTATTCTGAGGAATGCCCCACCCGTCCAGAATCACCAACAAAACCTGTTTATTCATGCCGCAAAGATACGGCGGACCTGTCCATGGGTTGGAATTATCTACCTTCGCGACGCCTTTAACTCCTATATCTTTCGGTTAAAATCTACTGAATAGAAAAAAAGCGGGTCTTACTTCCTGGCACTATTTTAGCTCTAACCCCGACGCGGATGACGCACTTATATCTCAAATAATGAAAAGCTATTTCTTTAGGACGCTATTTTTTAGTTGGCTATTCCTGTCCGGCACGGTAGTGGCCAACGCCCAGGCCGATGACCTTGGTGCCGTTCGCTCGGCCCTGCGCAGCGGCTCCTCACGGGAGCTGTCGCAATACCTGGCTCCCACCGTTGAAGTTGGCTTCGACGGCGACAAAAAGAGCTACAACGCCACGCAGGCCGAGATTGTTGTGAAAGACTTCTTCGCCAAGAATACGCCCAGCAGCTTCGAGTTCATTCACCAAGGCAAAAGCCAGGAAGGCATTCAGTACGCCATTGGCCGCTACACGGGCCGCAACGGCGTGTACCGGGTATTTGTGAAGCTCAAGCCTTCTAAAGGAGATCCGCAGATTGACACGCTGGACTTTACGAAAGAATAATTTCGAATCGGATTTTGGAAAGCCCCGGCTCGCAAGGCCGGGGCTTTTTTTGTGCCCTTGGTCATGAGCAGACTCAGCATGACAGGCGAAGCGGTAGAGAGGTCTCGACAAGCGGATGCCAGACGAAGTATGACGGGCCATGGGCCTCGGCCCAACGTATCTGGTTTAGATAAGGATTACGGTACGGTTTTATTCGCAGAGGCAGGGGCCGTACCTTTGTCCTGTGCAAACTCCCACCCCTTCCTATCTTACCCCCAAAGCGCTGACCACCTTTATCCGCACGGCCCTGGCCGAGGATGTGGGCGACGGCGACCATTCGGCCCTGTCCTCCATTCCCGCCGATGCCCGCAACCGGGCTCACCTGCTGGTGAAGGGCGAAGGCATTCTGGCCGGCGTAGCGCTGGCTCCGCTCATTTTCAAGGAGGTTGACCCGGCGCTGACCATGAACGTGCTGCTAACTGACGGTACGCCGGTGCGGCACGGCGACATCGCCTTCACCGTAGAAGGCCCGGCCCGCAGCATCCTCACCGCCGAGCGCTTGGTGCTCAACTGCATGCAGCGCATGAGTGGCATTGCCACCTACACCGCCCAACTCAACACGCTGCTGGCCGGCACCAAGGCCAAACTGCTCGACACCCGCAAGACCACGCCCAATTTCCGCATCTGCGAGAAGTGGGCCGTGCTCATCGGAGGCGGCGTCAATCATCGCTACGGGCTGTTCGACATGATAATTCTGAAGGACAACCACGTGGACTATGCCGGGGGCGTGGCCCAGGCCATCGCCGCCAGCCAAGCTTACCTGGCCAGCACCGGCCGGCAGCTACCCATTGAAATCGAAACCCGCTCCCTCGACGAGGTGCAGCAGGCGCTGGATGCCGGCGGCATTAACCGCATCATGCTCGACAACATGGACACCAACCTGTTGCGCGAGGCCGTGGCCCTCGTCGACGGCCGCTACCCCACCGAAGCCAGCGGCGGCATCACCGAGCAAACCATTGCCCGGGTAGCCAGCACCGGCGTCGACTATATTTCAGTAGGGGCTCTCACTCATTCGGTGAAGAGCTTGGACTTGAGCTTGAAAGCGTACTAAAAATCTAATGCAAGCATGCGTTTAATGTGAAAATGTGAGAATGCATCGGCCTAACCGCTTTGACTGTTTTAGCACTTGGCCGTGCTGTTTTTATCTCTCATACTTTTCCATTTTTCACATTCAGCACATTCCCACATTTTACACATCTGAATTAACGTGAACCAACCCAACCAACGGGGCGGAGGCGGCGGCTTCCGCCAGGCCCAGCAGGCTTCGCCGCTGGCTATTCGCACCAAGAAGACGCAGTTTGACACCAATACCTACACCCGTCTGGCCATGGCCGAGGTATGGAAAAAGGACTGGGTGTACGCCTTGATTCCATTTGCGCTGGGCTTGCTGCCGGCCATTTTCGTGCATTCGTGGTGGTGGCTGGTGCTGGCGGTAGTACTCACGGTGCTGTTTGTGCTGTTCCGCTCGGCCCAGATAACTGGCGTGACCCAAATGGAGCAAAGCAAGCCCCTGTTTGAGCGCATGAACTTTGAGATGGACCAGAAGCAGCTGTTGATGCGCGCGGGCCCCGAAAAAGCTATGCAACTGACCTGGGACATGATTGGCCGCGCCCGCCGCGACTCCGACGCGTACCTGCTTTACCTGAAGCCCGGCACCCCGCCCGAGGGCCTGGCGCCTTGGCGCATGTGGCTGGCCCGCACCTTCGATGTGCCAGTGTTTTTACATTTGCCCCTGCGCATCTTCAACTCGCCCAACGACCTGAAGCTGTTCGAAGCCCTGCTGCGACGCAAAAACCTTTTGCCCACCGAAGCCGGCGCCACAACCGTATAAGCTTGCGCGCCGTTTTTGTCTGAACTACAACCCCTGCTAATTTTTTTCTGATGAAATTGACCCACACCTTGTTGCTGGCCCTGGCCACTGCTTCTCTGGCCCTGTCGTCCTGCAGCAGCGAGCCTTCCGACTGGCGGCCCGACGACAAAGTATCGCTGGACATGATTGCGCCTGGCACCCGTGTCTCCGACAACTTCGACCAAAACACCGAGTACGCCCCCAACCAAGCCAAAGGCGGCGCCATCACCAAGCCCATTAGCTCGGCGGCCGACCTGGACCAGCGTCCGGCTCCGAAAGCTGAGTCGGCCATTTCGGCGAACGCCGAGGAAGGCCAGCGCAAGCGTGGCAAAATGAACGACGCCGGCAAGTCGACCCAGGCCGACACGGCGGCCAGCGGCCACCAGATACAGCGCTAAGTCGCTGGCATTGCCGTAATACTCGTTTGAGTGGCAGCTTTGCCCGCCGGTCGGCGGTCGCAAAGCTGCCGCTGCTTTTGAATGGGGAATGAGGGATGAAGCAAGAGGAATCTGCCGTTGTGGCTGGCTCCTGCGCCTTTCATTCCCCATTCCTCATTGCTCATTTCTTCCTGCATGGGGTTTGCTATTTTTCTGCTGCTGCTGACGGTGCTGGGGGCGGGTGCCGCGGCGGCTTGGGTGCCGGTGGCGCGGGGCAGCCAATGGCTAAAGCCGCTGCTGGCTTTCAGCGGGGCGTACCTGTTCACGCTCACGGTCACCCATATTCTGCCCGAGGCGCTGCAAATGCTGCCCGCTCACCCCGAGCGGGTGGGCTACTGGGTGCTGGCCGGCTTTTTTGGGCAACTGCTGCTGGAAGTTCTCTCACAGGGGGTGGAGCACGGACACGTGCACCACGAAGCGGCCCACAGTCCCCACGATGCCGGCAGTAGGGTGCCGTTTTTACTACTGGCGGCGCTGGTGGTGCATTCCTTTCTGGAAGGCAGCATCCTAGTGCACGCGCCGGAAGTGGGACAAATGAGCCAGAATTTCTACGCTATTGTGGTGGGCGTGGCGCTGCACCACGTACCGGCGGCTTTTGCGCTGGCTACGCTGCTGCGGCTGCGGCTGGGCAGCTTTCGGCGGGTGTGGCTGTGGCTACTGGTGTTTGCCCTGGCTTCGCCGATGGGCATCGTGTTCAGCAACTACGTGGTGCTGTCGAAGCTGTTGAGCGGCGGACTGTATGCGGCCCTGCTGGGCTTGGTGGCGGGCAATTTCTTGCACGTTTCTACCACCATCCTCTTCGAAACCAGCCCCGAGCACCGGCTCAACTGGCCCAAGCTGGGCGCTACACTGGGCGGACTGATGCTGGCCCTGGCGGTAGCGTGAGGAGCTTAACAGGTGGGGTTGAGGATTAATATTCAGCACAGAATCATTGTTGCTTTACATGTTTTAGAGGGTCGTATGCCGCCTACAAATGGCTTAAATCCCATTCAAACCACCGTATTCTTGAACTATGGTATACGCCGATCTGACTTCTTTCTTCGAGATGGAAGTGTCCAGCGCGTTAGCCAAACAGAAGTTGCTCGGGGAGATTGGCGTGGCCCAAGCAGAAAAGCAGCCGGCGTTTGAGGCGGAATACAACGTGTATCGGCTGATTATCCGCTACCCCGAGGGCGCTGTCGAACTCTGGGACACCATGATGCACGACGACCCATACCAAGTGCCTTGTACCCTGACGCTGGCAGGCTTTCTGGCCGCCCTACAGGCCCACTCGCCGCCACGGTAACAGCAACAGCAAGGCGCAAGGGTGCCACTACAGCATAGCACCCACCTGCCAAGCAAATTGACCCTTTTCTTAAACTGTGGTTAGCGGCGGTGCCTAGTAGAATCCCGGATTCCGGATGACGGGCGCTTTCTTCAGCGTGATGTGATAGGGCTTGATACGGGCGGGGTCGAATGGCACCCTCGCCGCCAGGCGGCGCTCGTCGTGGCGCGGGTTGTGGTAGTTCAGGACGATGGTGTGCACGGTTCCCAGGCGGCATTTGGGGAGCAGCAACCTGAAGTAACCGCGGGCGTCGGTTGTGTCCCGAAGGCTTCCCATCCGCACCCACACCCCTTCCGTGCGCGCGCCCCACCGATTGCGCACCACCCCTTCCACGAGCAACAAACTGTCGGCGTCCATCGCCGGAGCCAGTGCCTGGGTGTTCGACTCCTGCCCCTGCGCGCGCGCCTTCAGGCCGAATACCGGCCCAAGCAGCAGCACCGCCGCCCCAGCCCACCGCCGCCATCCGCTCACGGGCGTTACGGCCGCACGCAACGGCCGTCCCACCTGGTCTTCCCGAAACCGACCGCACCGGCTGCCGGGGGTGGTGTGGCGCACAAAGGCCACCACTTCCTCGTCGCTCATGCTGGTGAAGTCGACGACTTGCGTGTGGCAGGCGGCGCAGAGCCGGCCCATCTCGGTGGGCGTCATGGCCTCCCAGCTTTCGTGGCAAGGCGCGGGCTGGTGGATTATAAGCGGAATCATGAACTGCTTTTGACTGAACAAAATAACGCTCCTTTCAGTGAACGGCAGGCATCAGTTCGACACTAGGTGGCAAATGGCCCCTGTAGCGCAGGCTGAGTTTAAGAAACCCGTCTACGATTCAAAGTTTACGAAATGCTCCATATGAATGAGTTTCGTAAACTTCGAATTGAAACCTTGCCCTCTTCGAAGTGCCAAAATGCTCTTAACAGGGGGGAAGCCCAAAAACCACCATTATTCCGATAGCGGGAGTGTAATGCACCTTATGCTGAAAATTTATCGCGCAAGGCTTTCTCAGCATATTGTTCATTCTGTTACTGGTTCGCTCCGCAGGTGTTCAAGCAGCCGAATTGAAGTGTAACCAACCCTTATGCCCTCTGTTCAGCTGTTCACGCTTCTTCCAGCGGCCCGGCGCCGCGCAAGAAATTTTCCAGTTGCCGGGCGCGTGCCTTTTCGTACTCCAGCGTGGCTTGCAAGCGCACCAGTTGCTGGCGCATAGCCAAGATGATGTCCAGCGCCTCCGGCGCCAAGCCCAGTTCGTGGTGCAAGCGGGCCAGGCGGGGCAGGTCGTCGGGCTCGTCGATGATGACGGCATCGGGCACTGGGGCCGGGCGCAGCAAGCCAGCTTGCAGGAAGTCGTGCAACTCGGCGGCACTCAAGCCAAATTGGGCTGAGCACTCCTGATAGGTGAGGGTAAGAATATGCGTTTCCATGGCATCGAAACAATAAGTTATTCTTCGGGGCGGAGCGCGGCCAATTGCTGAATCAGCTCTTTTTCCTGGGCAGTCAGGTTTTGGGGCAGCGTCAGGGTAAGCCGCAGGTAGAGGTCGCCGAACTGTCCGGCCTTCTTGTACACGGGGAAACCTTTGCCGCGCAGGCGCAGGCGGGTGCCGTTCTGGGTTTCGGGCTTTAACTTGATTTTGACGGGGCCACTAAGCGTTTCCACGGTTTGCTCGCCGCCCAGCAGGGCCTTATAAATACTCACGGGCACGTCCTGGGTGAGGTCGTCGCCGGTGCGGGCGTAGCGGGCGTCGGGCTGAATGCGAAAGGTGATGAGCAGGGAGCCGCTGGGACCGCCGTTGCGGCCGGGGCTGCCCTGGTCGCGCAGCCGGATGGTTTGCCCATCGGCCACGCCGGGCTGAATGTTAAGGCGCAGGTTTTTACCGTTCACCGTGATGGTGCGCAGGCCGCCGTGGTAGGCTTCCTCCAGGGTTAGCTCCAGCTCGGCTTGGAAGTCGGCACCGGCACCGGGGCGGTTGCCACCGGCGCGCCGCCCTCCCATGTTGCCGAAGAGGGAGCCGAAAAAATCGGAAAAGTCCTCCCCTGCCTCAAACTGGCCGCCTTCACCAAATCCCCCGCCCTGGCTGTACTGGCCCCAGTCGAAGCCCCCGCCGGGCTGGCCAGGGCGGCCGGCACCTTGCGGCTGCTGCTGGTAGCGCTGCCAGTCGGCTCCAAACTGGTCGTACTTCTTCCGCTTCTCGGGGTCGCTGAGCACCTCATGTGCCTCGTTCAGTTCTTTAAATTTTTGCTCGGCACCCTTGTCGTTCGGGTTCACATCGGGGTGATGCTGGCGGGCCAGCTTGCGGTACGCCTTCTTGATTTGCTCGGGCGTGGCCGTTTTCTCGACCCCCAATACTTTATAATAGTCTTTGTAATCCACGGAGTTGAAGGGTTAGTTAATCCATTAAGCGGCAACCCACTGGCCAGCGCCTGACCCAGGCAATTCGGCACGCATTCCACGCATGGGGTTTACTAATAGAACCGGGTTCCAAAGAAGCTGGCCTAGGCTTCCTGGCCAGGGCTTCTTTCACAAAAGGGCGTTAGCTCAGCCGTTATCTTTTCCCATAGCGGTGGCAGCGAAAATTGTTGGACGGGGCCGGGGCCGAATCCAAGTTACTTCTCAGCCAGGTTATAAGGTGCGGAATGCGGCGTTAACACCCAAATTTTGGCGTTTCTGATTGAACGAAAGACACACTGAAAAGTTAAGGGTGTGGGCGTTGCAAAAAACTGGCCCCGATTTTGCAAAGCCCACCGCATTAACGCAGTGTTAATTAATGCACTTAAAGCGATAACTTGCGCTGTCATTAAGACTTACTATAATTCTTACCTCAGTTACTTTAATCTACTCCCTATTCCCCATGACTTCTCGATTCGCTTTTAACCTCATTTTGATGGTAGCGCTCCTGACCGGCGCTGTAGCTCAAGCTCAGACCCGGGTACCCGCACGCCGCCCCGGCGCCGTAGCCCCAAGGCCGCGAATGGCAGCGAATGGCGTTGGGTTGAAAGACGGCCTGACTATGCAAAATGGCCGGGTGGTACTCACCGAGCTGGGCATTACCAACCCCCTCACAGCTGACAAGAAGCTGGTGAACGGCACCACGATTACCACCACCGGCCTCGTGACCGCCACCGACGGCACCACTACCCAAATGACCGAAGGCGACCAAGTGTCGCTCACCGGCCGCGTTACCTCCCGCCGGTCAATTGTGGAAGCCGACAGCTTGCTCAAAATCAAAACTTTTGACCTTAAGTATCCCGGCAAGCGCAAGAAGATGGAAGAGGAAGCCGCTCGCAAAGCCAAAGCCAAGGAAAAGATTGCTGAGGAGAAGGCTAAAGCCGCTGAGAAGCGTACCAAAGCACGCGAGAAATCCAAGCGCTAGCACCCTACTTGCAGTTGCAACCGCGTATTAACCGCCGCCATGCCCCCGGGCTGGCGGCGTTTTTTTTGCTGCGAAAGGCGAGCGCCGCAGGACCGGTGCTGCCCTTACCTTCGCTGCCCCAATTTCTTCCGGCCCATGCTCTTTTACACCCTCATTAAGCCCGTGATGCAGGTGGCCCTGCGGGTATTTTTTCGGTGCATTGAGGTTCGGCACCGCGACTGGCTGGCCCTGCCGGGGCCGCTGCTGTTTGCCGGCAACCACCCCAACACCCTGATGGACCCGCTGCTGGTGGGCATTCACAGCCGCCAGCCCGTAGCGTTTTTGGCCAAAAGCACATTCTTCAACAACCCCATCACGCGAGCCATTCTCGAGTCGGGCAACTCCATCCCCATTTACCGGCGCCAGGATGCGGAGGGTAGGGACAACACCCCCCAGCAGCTCGGGGCCCAGAACGAGGCCAGCTTCGGGCGCTGCTACGATTACCTGGGCCAGGGCGGCACCATCATGATTTTTCCGGAGGGGACCAGCGTGAGCGAACGCCGGCTGCGGCCGCTCAAAACCGGCGCAGCCCGCATTGCGCTAGGGGCCGAAGCCCGGCACCAGTTCAGGCTGGGGCTGCGGGTGGTGCCCATTGCCATTAACTACTTCGACCCCACGCGCTTCCGTTCCGACGTGCTCTTGAACGTAGCCCCGCCCATTGTGGTAGCCGACTATGCCGACCTCTACGCCCTCGACCCCGAAGCGGCGGCCGACCAGCTCACCGAAACCATTCGCGAAGCGCTGGAGCGCCGCTTGGTCATCACGCGTGACGCCGCCGAAGACGACTTCGTGCAGCAGATAGAGCGAACCTTTGGTGACCACCTCAATCCCAACGACGACCCGGACACACTCTACGACAACTTCCAGCTGAGCCAAACCCTGCTGCAAGCCCTGGCTTGGTTTGAGCAATACGCCCCCGCCCGGCTGGTGGCCATGCGCCAGCAGCTGCAAGCCTACCGCGCCACCCTGAGCCAACACCACCTGACCGACGAAGCGTTGGAAGGCCAGCGGCGCGGCGCCATTGCTGGGTTGCTCAACCTAGTGTTGGGGTTTCCCGTGTGGGCGTATGGGTTGCTCAACAATTACCTGCCCTACACGCTGCCCGCTAGGGTGGCCCGGCGCGCCACCAAGGAAGTAGAGTTTGTGGCCCCCATCATGCTGGTGGTGGGCATGATAACCTTTCCGCTGGCCTATGCCCTGCAAGCCGCCGCGGTGCACCACTGGCTCACGCACGACTGGCGCCTGACGGCCCTCTATGTGCTCAGCCTGCCCCTCACCGGCTTCTATGCCCTGAGCTACTGGAAGACCCTGGCCACCCGCCTGGAGCGGCTGCGCGCGCTACGCCTTTTCCGACGCGCGCCGGCCGTGGGCGCCGAGCTGCTGAAGCAGCGGGCAGCTTTGGTAGCTCAGCTGCAGGAAGCTCGGGTTTCCTATCTGGCCAGAACCCTGCCGCGCTAGTAACTAGCTCCGGATTCTCTATTGCAATACAGCGAGCAGGCCAGTGCCCAGCAGCCCGGCTAGCAAAGCCGCTAGCAACGTAGGCATGAGATTGTGAGCTAACACAGCCTTGTAGTTTTTGATGTTGGCAACGGAGGCAGCGGCAATGATATTGAATAGGCAAACGGCATTACCCAGCGAGGCCCCGACCAGCTGCAGGGCCAGTACTACGTTAGAGCTGATGCCGAGCGAGACAGCGGCTTGCTGTTGCGAGGCCCCAAATACGAGGTTGGAAATAGTAGTGCTGCCAGTTATGAAGGTCCCCATTATCCCGATGAGTGGTGCAAAAACCGGGTACAGTTGACCCAGATGGCTGAGAAGCTCCGCGATGTAGCGCACCATTGACGGCTGCGTGCCCCCCGAATAAATCATAAGCTGCGCAATTAGCACCGAGGGAAACAGCACCACAAACACGTTGCCCATCTTACCAAGCGGTTCCCTGAGGGGCAGCGACGGAAGTTTACAAACCAACGCCACGCCCAGGCCCACCGCCACAAACGGCAGAAAAGGCGACTGCAGCGGCTTGATGCCTCCCCGAATGCCCGACCCAAACAGGTTCTCGAAGGCCAGTTCCCAGTCCAGGAACTGCCGCAGTGGTGGCAGCAGCTTGGGCAGGAGCAGGAGCACGGCCAGCACGGCATAAGGCAGCCAGGGGCGGAGGTCGAGCTTGACGCCGCGGGGCTTGAAGTACAGCACCGACAGGCCCAGCATGCACAGCGCACCGAACACCGTAGCCAGCTCAGGTGCCAGCCAGGCCAGCCCACAGAAGGGCAGCATCAGGAAGGCATAAAGCAGCAGCACCAGCCGCCGGTTGGCCAGCGGCCCCTGCTCCTGGCCCACCAGCCGAAACACCAGCGCCAGCACCAGCAACCCCACTCCGCTCATGAGCAAGGCCGCTGTGAGGCCAATGGTATTGACATCGGCTGCCGCCAGGCCCAACGGCGCTTGCAAGCCAATGAGGATGGGCGTGCCCACGGCCCCAAAGAGCGCAAACAGTCCGTCGAACAGCAACACCACTGACACCGACAGGACGGCCTCAAACCCCAGCGCTATCAGGATGAGCGGCACAATGGCCCCGGGGGTACCAAAACCCGCCACGCCCTCAAAGAAGGCCGTGAGGCCAATAGCCAACAGAAAAAACCGCAGCTCTTTGGACGGATGCAGCTTATCGAGCGAATGCGTAAGCTGCTCAATCAGCCCGGTGTGCTGCATCACGGTGTAGAGAAAAACCGCCCCCAGCACCGTCAGCAGAATGTTGAAAGTGGTGAGCAAGGACACCACCACGGCCCCCAGGTAATGGCCGCCTCCCGCGCCCCAATAGAAGAACAGGGCGGAGGTCACCACGCTGCTCACGAGCACCGCCGGCTTCACGCCCTTGGTCAAGGAAACCGCGACCAGCAGCAGAATAGGCAACAGCGCGAACAGGTAAATCATGCGGACATCGTCAGGGGAAGGAAATAAATGGCCAGGCTGGAGCGAGGTGATGTATTGCTGTTCCTGTACAGAGCATTGATGCACTGGTTTCAGCACATTAGCCGATGCATCAACTTTAGAGTCTATCCTAAAAAGCTGCCTATGAAAAAAGCCGGTCATGCTGAGCTTGCCGAAGCATCTCTATCGCAATACGAAACTTTATTAGCTGCGCGGTAGAGATGCTTCGGCAAGCTCAGCATGACGTGCGATTTAACTTTTCTTTAGGCTCATAGCACACCGTGCCTTACGCCTGCACGGCATTGGCCAACTCCTTCTTCTCCGCGAAATCGGTGATGTTTTGCAGGGTAATCTGGGCGATGTTGTGCATGGCATCGGCCGTAAAGAAGGCTTGGTGCCCGGTGATGAGCACGTTGTTAAAGGAAAGCAGCCGCATAAACACGTCGTCCTGAATAACCTTGTTGGAATAGTCTTCGAAGAAAAGGTCGCCTTCCTCTTCGTACACGTCCAAGCCCAGGTATTTAATCTTCTCGCTTTTGAGGCCCTTGATTACGGCCTTGGTGTCGATGATAGCGCCGCGGCTGGTGTTAATCAGCATCACCCCGTCTTTCATCTTGGCAACGGCAGCGTTGTCAATCAGGTGATGGGTTTCCGGCGTAAGCGGGCAGTGCAGCGAGATAATATCGGACTGGGCATAAAGGCCATCGAGGTCGGCAAACTCCACGCCTATCTCTTCTGCTTCGGGGCTGTTTTGGATGTCGAAGCCGAGCACGCGGCACCCGAAGCCCTTCAGAATGCGGGCCGTTACCAGACCAATGGTGCCCAACCCAATAAGGCCCACCGTGCGGCCGTGCAGATCGAAGCCCAGCAGGCCGGTGAGGGCGAAGTTTCCCTCGCGCACCCGGTTGTAGGCCCGGTGCGTTTTGCGGTTCAGGGTTAGAATAAGGGCCAGGGTGTGCTCAGCCACGGCGTAGGGCGAGTAGGCGGGCACCCGCACCACCTGCAGGCCCAAGGCGGCAGCGGCCGGCAAGTCCACGTTGTTGTAGCCGGCGCAGCGCAGGGCCAGCAGCTGTACTCCGGCCTCAGCTAGTTGCTCAAGCACCTCCGCATCAACCCGGTCGTTCACGAACACGCACACGGCCTGCGCACCCTTGGCCAGCACGGCGGTTTGGGCATTCAGCGGCACGGCCAGAAAGCGTAGCTCATGGCCGTATTGCTCGTTGACCTCCGTGAAGGACTGCTGGTCGTATTGCTTGGAGTTGAAAAAGGTGACGGTCATGACAGAATGCGTTTGTCGGGTGCGAAAGTCGCAGCGGTTGATGGAATTACTCGCAAAGGTCAGCCAACGCCCGGGCGCAGCCCATGACCTTCGTCACGAAAAAACCTGATTCTTGCGAAAGCACTCGCCTGCCTTGCCCTACCGCAGCAGCACCCCCGCCAGCAGTGCCGCCCCCACAATGAACACCGACGGTACCTTTTCCGTGAGCAGCACCAGGAACGTAGTGCCTACCAGCAACGGGTTGAGGGGCAGGGTATCGATTGGCCCCAGGTGAAACGGCAGGCTCAGCTCCCTATCGGGCAGGGGATGGTAGAGCAGAAACGTGGCCGCGCACACCAGCCCAGCACTCACGGCGTTGATGCCTTCCAGCGACGCTTGCACCACGCGGTATTGCCGCAGCCGGTCCCAGAAGCGAATGACAAAGAATATGAGGAACGTACCAGGCAAAAAGATGCCGGCTGTGCCGACCAGCGCCCCCACTACCTGCATGCCGGGCCCACCGGCTGGCCGCATGGCCAGCGCCCCGATGTAGGCGGCTATCGAAAAATTGGGGCCTGGCATGGCCTGCACCAGCCCCAGCCCCGATAAGAACTCGGGCGCCGTGAGGTAGTGCTTGAACTTCACAAACTCGGCAAAGAGCAGCGGCGCCAGCACTTGCCCGCCCCCAAACACCAGCGAGCCGTTGCGGTAGAAATTCTCGAACAGCCGCACCGGCAGCAGCCGGGTGTAGTGGCCCAGCACCGCCGCCCCCAATAGGATGCCCAGCCACAGAAAGAAGTTGGCCCACTCCACCTGCAGTGGCTTTTTCTCCTGAATGATGGCGTGCTTGCGGTAGCGCACCGTGGTCACGGCGCCGCCGGCCAGCAGCAGCAGCGGCAGCATCCAGGGCAGCTGGAAGAAGTAGGCCATCATGGCCGAGGCCACCATCAAACCAACGGCTGTTTTGGTATGGATAACTTTTTCCGCAATGCGGTAAGCCGAGAACGCCACGAAGCCCACGGCCACCGGCTGCACAAACTGCACCAGCGCCCCCACGCGCACCGGGTCGAGGTGGCTCAGGGTGAGCGCCGCCACCGTCATCAGCGTGACAGAAGGCGTCATCCACACCAGCAGTGTGAGGTAGGCCAGGTTGGGCCCACCCAGCCGGAATCCGATAACCGTGATGGTTTGCGTGGAGGTGGGGCCCGGCAGCAGGGCGCACAGGGCCTGGAGCTCCAGCAGCTCGGCTGTGCTGATGTAGCGGCGCTTGTCCACGAGCAGCCGGAACATCATGGCCAGGTGCGCCTGCGGCCCACCGAAGGCCGTAAAGGCCAGGGCCGCTACGTCTTTCAGAAAAATGATGCCCCGCACCCGCCGCGTACGCTTGCCGGAGCGCCGGGGAGGTGGCGCCAGCGAAACCGGAGTCGAGGACGAGGAAAGGGGCTGCACAAGAAGAGAGGTTGCCTGCACCCGAAGGTAAGACAAACGGCTAAGTCCAAGGCAACGGCTTCCTGCGCTTTTGAAGCAACTGTGGGCATTCCCGCCACGTTCGCCTCGACCGTAGACCCGTAAAAAAAGCGGCCCGTCTGTTACGACGGGCCGCTTTTTTTACTTGGTAGCGCAGGGCTTACTTTTTCTTCAGCCCCAGCTCTATGAGGCGCTCGTTCAGGAATTCGCCGGCGGTAATGTCGGCTTCCTTCTTGGGGTTGTCCTCGGTCACGCAGTGCTCCAAAGCCGCCAGGCTCATTTCAGAGCGCGGGTGCATGAAGAACGGAATGCTGTAGCGCGAGGTGTTCATCTTCTCGCGGGCCGGGTTCACCACGCGGTGAATGGTCGACTTGAGCACGCCGTTGGTCAGGCGTTGCAGCATGTCGCCCACGTTCACCACAATCTGGTCGGGCAGGGCCGTGATGGGAATCCAGTTGTCGTCGCGGCGCTTCACTTGCAGGCCATCGGCGCTGGCACCCATCAGCAGGGTAATCAGGTTGATGTCGCCGTGTTCGGCGGCGCGCACGGCATCGGCGGGCACCTCGTCGGGGTTTTCGATGGGGAAATAGTGAATCGGACGCAGGATGCTATTGCCATGCTTCACCTTGTCGTCGAAGTAAGTCTCGGGCAAGTGCAAATACAGAGCAATAGCGCGCAACACATCTTGGCCGGCGCTCTCCAGGGTGCGGTAGGCCGTGAAAGTGCTTTGCTTAAAACCAGGCACTTCTTCGGGCCAGATGTTGGCGGGGTATTCGTTCTTGATAGGGTCGGTATCGTCTTCCACTTCTTGGCCCACGTGGTAGAATTCCTTCAGGTCGCCGGTATTGCGGCCCTTGGCGTGCTCCTTGCCCTTGCTGATGTAGCCACGCTGACCGGCCAGTTCGGGGTTTTCGTAGCGCTGCTTGGCTTGGTCGGGCAGCTGGAAAAACGCCTGTACATCGGCGTACAGCTGCTTGGTTTGCTCGTCGTTGAGGCCGTGGTTTTTCAGGGCTACAAAGCCAATGTTTTGGTAAGCCTCGCCAAGCTGCTGCACGAAACGGGCTTTGCGCTCAGGGTCCCCGGAACGAAAATCGGCCAGGTCGAGCGAGGGAATTTGGTCAAGAAGTTGGTCTTGCATGGAAAATTTAGGTTTACTTTGAGGCAAATAAGCCCCACGGTGAACAACGCCGCAAGTTAAGCAAAACCCGGCACCAGGTCCTCTCCGCAAGCATCGCATTTTTGTGGGTAATGTTACATACGCTATTTGCATTTCTTTAACTACCAACAAACATTTTTGAGCTCTGTTTTCATGAAACGTTCCACCTGGCTGCTGTGCAGCACCACTCTTACCCTGGCACTGCTGGCTAGCTGCGAAACAAGCCGGCCGGCCACTGATGTAAGTTCTTCAGCCGGTGGCGTCAACGCTGCCAGCGCTCCCAGTTCCAACGCCGAGAGCATGGAGTCGAACGGCATTCGCCTGACGCCTTTCACCGACTCGCCCCGCTTCCCCGAAGCTCAGATGCAGCTCCGGGCTCCCATGGCCAACTCCACCGTGCCCAGCGGTGAGGTTCCTTTCAGCTACCAAATCACCAACTTTCAACTCACCAAGATGAGCGGTGGTCCGCACATGGCCCAAATGGCGAATTCGGCCAAGGGCCAGCACATCCACAACATTGTGGACAACGAGCCCTACACGGCTCACTACGAAACCAGCTTCCGCAAGCCCTTGGCCGACGGGCAGCACGCCGTGCTGTCGTTCCTGTCGCGCTCCTACCACGAGAGCCTGAAGCACCGCGGCGCCTACGACCTGCGCATCATCAACGTGGGCTCCGCTACGCCAACTGGCGCGCCCATCATTGACGTAAAAGCGCCTAACCTGTTCTATAGCCGCCCGAAAGACACGTATGCCGGCGCCGATGCGCGCCGCGTTATGCTGGATTTCTACCTCGTCAACACTACCCTGGAACCCGGTGGAAACCGCGTACGTGCTACCATCAACGGCAACGAATTCATGATTGAACGCTGGGTGCCCTATCAGATGGAAGGCCTGCCCGCCGGTGAAAACACCGTGAAGCTGGAGCTAATTGACGGCAGCGGCAACCTGCTGCCCGGCGCGTTCAACTCGGTAACCCGCACGTTCACAGTGACCCCGTAATCCCGATTTTCAAAAGCTCAGCGCGTCATGCTGAGCAAAGCCGATTCATTCTTGCGCCCGCCTCAGCTATACAGCAACAGCGGGAAGGATGCGTTGGCTTTGCTCAGCATGACGTTCTTTTTTGGGCGGAGTCCGTTACTTGCTCCGGTTTCTACCTTGCCTGCCATGCCTCCTGTCCCACCTCATTCTGCGTCCACCTCGTCGGCCCAGGCCAGCCCGAAGCCGCTGCTTACCCGCGAGCAGGTGCTGCGGGCCCTGCGGCAGATAACGCGCGAAGGTCGCCCCCTGCCCGCCGGCACGGTGTACGAGTTGGTGTACCGCGGCCGGCGCTATCCGCCCCGCGCCGTAGCCGAGCTCGCTTACCGCCTAGCCACCGGCAACCCGGCGGCCCACTGGCCGCGCCCAGCTGGCGGCCCTACCAATGCAGTATTAGAAGGGCTTGACTTTACCATCAGCACCAAGCGGCCCGTTCTCACCTCCGGCTCGGCCCACGACGGGGACGAAACCGCCCGCCAGCAAGCCGAAGCCCTGTACACGGGGCTAGTTCGCGAGGCCAGCGACTCCAGCCCCGCCGACACCGTGGCCGAGCCATCTGCCGCCTACGAGCCAACGTCCTACACGCGGACCGATGCCGCCACCGAGCTATTCATCACGGAGGGCGAGCTAGAAGCCGCCCTGGCCGGCCTAGCCCGGCGCCGCAACCTGCTGTTACAGGGCCCGCCCGGCACGGGCAAGACTTTTCTGGCCCGCCGCCTGGCGTGGCTGCTGCTGGAGGCCAAAGACGAAAGCCACATCGAGCTGGTGCAGTTTCATCCCAGCTACGGCTACGAGGACTTTATGCTAGGCTTCCGGCCCGATGCCGAAGGGCGCTTTCATTTGGTGCCCGGGGTGCTGCCACTGCTCTGCCAGCGCGCCGCTGCCGACCCCGACCAGCCGTATTTTCTGCTGATTGACGAGGTGAACCGCGGCAACGTGTCCCGCATTTTTGGCGAGCTGCTTCTGCTGCTGGAAGCCGACAAGCGCGGGCCTGCGCACGCCCTGCGCCTACCCTATGCTCCGCCTGACGCCCCGCGCTTCTTTGTGCCCGACAATCTGCACGTCATCGGCACCCTCAACCTAGCCGACCGTTCCCTTAGCCCGCTCGACTATGCCCTGCGGCGCCGCTTTGCCTTCGTGGAGCTGAAGCCCCAATTTGGTGCTCCGCTGCGGCAGTTTCTGGCCGCGCGCCAAGTTCCCGGCACCGTCATCGAGCAGCTGTGCTTCCGCATGGCGGCCCTCAACCAAACCATAGCCGACGACCCCGAACTCGGCCCCGATTTTCAGATTGGCCACAGCTACTTCTGCCAGCCGCCACCCCAGCCCGCGCAAGCCGCCGAGTGGCTTCGCTTAATTTTCGAGCAGGAAATTGGACCGCTGCTAGCTGACTATTGGCGCGAGCAACCGGCTACGGCCGCTACCCAGCTTCGCAAACTGCTAGCATAAACACGGTCTCGGAAGCTGCCGTTTGCTGCAGCTGACGGCAGCTTCCGCATCCGCCTTCGTTTTATTTAGCCAATAGCCTTGATACCGGTAGTTACGCTTTATTACTTCCTGTGCTATGCTTGGAACCGGCTGCCCGAGCCCGCCGTGCTGCAAGCCAGCGAGGCCACCCCGTTTCACCGACCGCTGGGCCTGCTGGCTCAGGTGCTGCTGCACGGCACCCGCCGTCTGCTCAGGGCAGGCCTGCCACGCACCTTTCAGCCCCAGGAAGCCGAACTTACCAGCCTGCGCGGCCGCATTGAACTGGCCCCCAGCCTAGGACGCGGCTTGCTAGAGCGTGGCCGTGCCATTTGCACCTTCGATGAGCTAAGCCCAAATTCGCCCCTGCACCGCTTGCTGGCTCACACGCTGGGCAGCTTGGCAAATGCTGCTGAGCTTCCTTTGGCACTGCGCCGCGAGTTGAGCCAGACGCGCCAGCGCTTTCCTGCGTCCGTCACGGCCGGAAATTCGGTGCCACCCACGGCCGCTACGTTTCGGGAACTGCGTCGGCAACGGCTCAGCAGCCAAGCCGCTTTTTTGCTGCACGTGTGCGAGCTAGTGTGGCAGATAGCCTTGCCCGAGCCCACTGCCCGCGGCCGTAACCGCTTCGCCGACTTCCGCCGCGACGAAGCCCTAATGGCCCGGCTTTTTGAGCAGTTCACGCGCAATTTTTTCCGCCGCGAGCAGCGCCGCTACCGGGTATACGCCGAAACCATTGCCTGGCAGGCCGACGGACAGACCGACGACCTGGCCCTGCTGCCCACCATGCTCACAGACACCACCCTCGAAGCTTTCGACCGTAAAATTATCCTCGATACCAAGTACTACGCAGCAGCCCTGCGTCCGCGCTACGACCGGCAGCGCCTCATAGCGCCGCACCTTTACCAGCTCTACGCCTACCTGCAAAACCAGCGCCCGGCACCGGGCCAGGCTTTGGAGGGCATCCTACTTTACCCTGCCGGTCACGGTCCTGCTGCCACTCAGAATGTGGACGTGCGCTATACGTTGGGCGGGCACCCCGTGCGGGTAGTCACCCTCAATCTGCACCAACCCTGGCCGGGCATTGCCGCCGACTTGCTGCGTTTGGTGGAGTAGGTTGTTGGGGCTTCTGCCCGCGCAGGCAGGCAAAAAAACAGCCCAGACTTTCCTGTAGGAAAATCCGGGCTGTTTCAGACCAGTCAGACTAATCAGCAGGCTGGCGCAAGGCCAGCAGCTAATTACTTCTGCTCGGTGGTGGTGGTAGTGCCTTCGGTAGTGGTGGTACCGGTGGTGGTACCGGTGGTGGTGCCAGCAGCGTCCGTCATGGTAGCGTCGGTCATGGTGCTGTCAGTCGACATCGTGGTGGTCTCGGTGGTACCGGGAGCCTCAACGGTGGTGGTTTCGGTCGTCTTCGACTCGCACGAGGTCAGACCAGCGGTCAGGGCGAGGCCCAGGGCGGCAACTTTAATCAGGTTCTTCATTTTGGGGGTAATTTTGAAAGTGATTTAACTCAAAAGCTGCCCTTTATTCCGGCTTATTGAAAAGGTAACCCGGCATGTAAATAAATTATTTTACCGGGTTACTTATGCCCTGTATTCGTATTAATCCCCGAAAGTGAATGAGCAGGGGCAATCCTACTTCCTCTTCTTTGACTCCCACCGACGATGTGCTGATTGCCGCTATTCGTAGCGGCGATGAGCGGGCCCTGGCCCACCTCTACCGGCTGCACTGGCCCATGGTGTCGCATTTCGTGCTGCAAAACAGCGGCACGGAAGACGACGCCCAGGACGTGTACCAGGAAGGCGTGATGGTGTTTTATGAAAAAGTACGCGACGGCTCCCTCGAGTTGAGCTGCCAGATTAAAACCTACCTCTACGCCGTGTGCCGCCGTGTGTGGCTAAAACGCCTCACGAGCAAAAGCCGCTTCGGCGTGCGCTTGCTCGACGACGAGGAACATGGCCCCTACCTGAACACCGGAGCCGAAGAAGATTTGCTCGCTGCCGAGGAACAAGACCGCCGCTTCGACACCATGAGCGAGGCCCTGAACCATCTCGGCGAGCCCTGCCGTTCGCTTATCGAAGGCTTTTACCTGCTCGACAAATCCATGCAGGACTTAACTGCAGAATTCGGCTACACCAACGCCGACAATGCTAAAAATCAGAAATACAAGTGCTTGGTGCGCCTGAAAAAACTATTTTTCACTCACTATAAAGAAGAGTCTATCTGATGTTAGCCGCGAGCTGATTGCCCGCAGAATCCCCAGTTTGCTTACCGCCGCCGGCCCCAGGCCAGCCGCTTTTGCCCATGATGACCGAAGCAGATTATTACGCCTTATTTGAAGCCTACGCCCACGGAGAACTGGCCGGGCCTGCCCGCGCCAACTTCGAAGCGCGCCTGGCGGCCGACCCTGCTCTGGCTTTGCGCTACGCCGACTTCACGGAGTTGACCGGCACTCTGCGCGCATACGGCCAACGCCAAAGTACCCGGCAGAAGCTGCAAGGGCTGCACGCGGCCATGCTAGCCGCTGAAACCCCTGAGATTGCGACCGAAACGGCCACCGCGCCGCGCCGCCTCACACACTCCGTGAACCCCATGCTGCGCATTTCGCGCGCCGAGCGTGTGCTGCGCGATTTTTGGAACGGGCACCGGGCCACCATGGGCGTGGCAGCCTCGGTGGCGGTGCTGGCCGTATTTGCTACCCTGCTGGGCCTGGAGTGGTGGCGGGCGGCCAAAACCCAGCCTTCGATGTACGGCTACACCGTGCTCAAGCGGGAAGTAGAACGCATCAAAAAGAACCAGAAGGACTTAACACTAACGCTTAACCAATTTGGGCGCCCCGGTTCAACGCCCCCAGTAGCCAAAGAAAGCAGCGGAACGGGCTTCGCCCTTACCTCGGAAGGGTACTTGGTTACGAGCTACCACGTCATTCAGGGCGCCGATTCGGTGCTGGTGGAGGGCCGCGACCACAAGCGCTACCACGCCGAGCCAGTGTATTCCGACGTGAAGCATGACCTGGCCATTTTGCGCATTACCGACAAGCGGTTTAGCGGTTTCGGCCGTTTGCCCTACGCCATCAAGGCAGGCCAAGCCGACTTGGGCGAGCGGGTTTACACGCTGGGCTACCCGCGTGAGGACGTAGTATATGGCGAAGGCGCCTTGAGCGCCCGCTCAGGCTTCCAGGGCGATACGGCTTTCTACCAAGTCAGCATTCCGGTGAACCCGGGTAACTCGGGTGGCCCGCTGCTCGACGAGCGCGGCAACCTGATTGGGGTGGTGAGCGGCCGCCAGAACGATGCGCAAAGCGCGGCATTCGCCACTAAGTCGTCGTATCTGGTGCGTTTGGTCGACTCGCTGGCGGCAGCCAAACCCGCTATACCCTACCATTTGCCCCGCTATGGGCAGCTGGCGGGCAGCTCGCGTCCCCAGCAGCTAAAGAAGCTTAAGGACTATGTGTTTGTAGTGAAGGTTTTTGAATAGGCCAAGCGGACTTCCCAGCCCATCTCACTGGTCTGGGCATCTTCTTCAACGGCCTGTTCCTCCTCGGAAGCAGGCCGTTGCTTTTGGCGCTTTGCCTGCGCTAGGCTTCCGCACTTAGCAGTAGCGAAGCACCGGAGGCTATTTCACTTTTCGCGGCATGAAACGTCGTTTAACTAAAAACCTTGAGTCGCTTAAATCAGTATTCAGGCATAGGCCTACTGCGCCGCCCTCGCACTCTTTTCGCATTAACTAACCCTGCTCCCCGTGGCTGAAAATCAACAAACTCCCCCTAGCAGCAACGAAGTTGCTGGCTCTGCACTCTTCAAGAAATTTCTGAATTCAGCGGAAGGCTACATTCGTCAGCCCACCCGCATGAAGCAGTTGCTGACCGACGCGTACAAAAAGGCCAGCGAGAAAAACGACGTAGGCACGCTGGCGCATGAGGCCTGGGAAACCCTCCAGACCATGTTCCGCCTTATTAAGGCATCTATGTCGGGCGAGTATACTGGCGTGCCCGGCACTACCATTGCCGCCGCCGTGGCCGTGCTCATCTATTTCCTGAGCCCAATTGACCTGATTCCGGACTTTATTCCGGTGCTGGGCTTGCTCGATGATGTGGCCCTGGTAGCGTGGTTCTCCACTACTCTGAAAGTTGAGATAGACAAGTTTACCGAGTGGGAAACGACCCGCCCGGGCCTGGCCATGACCGGCGACACCGACGAGCATAAGGCCTCGGCTGAGCGCATGGCCGCTACCATGTCGGGCAGTGCCGCTACTTCGACCTCGGCTTCAACTCCTGCTTCGTCGTCGGCTCCTGACGCCAACCGCGCGCAGCTGGCCCCGGAGTCGGCCAAGCAGCACGGCACCGTTGACCTCCCTCCTGCTCATTCCAACACCGATTCGGGCTTGGGTTCGCCGGAAAGCAGCAGCCCGCGCCCCGTGCATGAGGCCGGCCCCGACGCCCAGCCCAGCGGCCCCACCAACGGCCCTACCGTGCGAGCCTGGGAAGGCAGCCGCAACGCTACGGATGCCGGCAACCTCGACGCAGGCGGTAACGTGCGGTAGCCCCCCTTTTGACAAAACAAAAGCCCCAGCAATATGAGTTGCTGGGGCTTTTTGTTGTAGACACCAATCTATAAAACTAAGACCTTACGCTGCGGCAGCGTGGTCGCGTACGTAGCGCACGAAGTCGCCCACGGTGTAAAGCGGCACTTCATCGGGAATCACGATGCTGAAGTTGCGCTCGAGTTCGAGGATAATATCAACCACATCGACGGTGTCGAAGCGGAGGTCGCGGGCAAGGCTGGCGGTTTTGCGCACCCGGCTGGCCCGGATGGCCTTGCGCTTGCTGATGATACGGAATACCTGCTGCTCGATAGAGGGCGTAGTGTGGACGGGGCTAGTAGTGGTGGATACGTACATAAGAGTAGGCAAATAAGGTGTCGTAGAGGCAGCGGAAGCAAGCAGCGAAGGTGCCCGTTGGTGGTTAATGCTGCAACAAAAACTACCAACGAGCTCCTACAACGCGCTATTGGGTTAAACTAGTACCCGCGGCGAAGCCGCATGTATTTCTTCAGAGTCTACCTCTTCGGAAAGGGTTGCAACGTGGTCGGGATTTTTTCCGGTTATTTTTCCTTTTAGCGTTTCGCTCAGCAAATACATTACTGGCACCACTACCAGCGTGATAATTGTGGCGAAGCTCAGGCCGAAAATGATGGTCCAGGCCAGGGGGCCCCAGAACACTACCGACTCACCACCGATGAAGAAGTGGGGGTTGCCGGATGCGAACAGCTCGTAGAAGTCGATGTTCAGGCCGATGGCCAGCGGGATGAGGCCCAGGATGGCGGCCGTGGCCGTGAGAATAACCGGATTCAGACGGGTGCGGCCGGCCAACACGATGGCCTCGCGCAGCGGCATGCCCTGCGAGCGCAGCATATCCGTGAATTCGACCAGCAGGATGCCGTTCTTCACCACGATGCCAGCCAGGGCGATGATGCCCACGCCCGTCATCACGATGCTGATGTTCATGCCGGTGATGGCTAGGCCAAAGAATACGCCGGCAATGGAGAACAGCACCTCGGAGAGGATGATGACCGGCTTGCTGAACGAGTTGAACTGCGTAACTAGAATCAGGAAGATGAGGCCCAACGAGAGCGCGCCGGCCAGCGGCAAGAAGTCGCTGGTTTCCTTTTGGTTTTCCTGCGCACCACCCATCTTAATGGTATAGCCGGGCGGCGTGGGGAACGACTTGAGGGCCTGCTGGATGTTGGCCACCACGTCGGGGCCGGTGAAGCCGTTCAGCACGTTCGAGGAAATGGTGATAACGCGCTTCACGTCTTTGCGCTTGATACCGCCGTAGGTGGTACCGTAGGTAACATCGGCCACGGAGCTGATGGGCACCTGGCGCACCTGGCCGGTGGCGTCGCGGAAGGTGAGCGGTGCGTTGACAATGGCGTTCACGTCGGAACGATAAGGCTCGGCATAGCGCACCTGAATGGGATACTCGTCGTCCGGCGTCTTGAATTTGCTGGCTTCCGTGCCGTAGATGGACGTCCGCACTTCCATGCCAATCTGGGCGGTGCTGATGCCTTCGCGGTTAGCGCGGGTGCGGTCGATGTTAACAGCAATTTCGGGGTTGCGGTCTTCCAGGTTGGAGCGCAGCTGCTCGACGCCGCCGATTTTCAGCGAATCGATGTAGCGGGTCACTTTCTTGGAGAGCTTGGCCAGGGCCACGTAGTCGTCGCCGGCTACTTCAATGGCGATTTCTTTGCCCGTGGGCGGGCCGCTGGCTTCCTGGTCTACTGAGACTTCGGTGCCGGGAATGCCTTTCACCACCTCGCGTATTTTGTCCATGTAGGTGCTGGTTTTGGGACCAGTGCGTTGGCTCAGCTCTTTGAAGGCCACGCCCACTTTGCCGAGGTGCGACTGCGACACGCCAGGCGCGCCGCCTTCGGTGCCGTCGGTAGCGCCGATGGCCACGTTGGTAATCACCGACTCCACATCGGAGTTATTGCGGCCGATAACACCGTAGATGCGTTTTTCAAGCATTTTCGTTACCGAGTCGGTCACTTCTACCCGGGTGCCCACGGGCATCTTCAGGTAGGTGTACACAAACTTGGGGTCGCCCTTGGGAAAGAATGCCACCTTGGGCTCCCGCAGCTTCACAGCCAACCCGGAAAGCACAAACATGACCACCATGCCTACCATGATGGCGCCCTGCCGCCACAGCGTACCACCTGTTACGACCCGCACCAAGTTGGCGTAGCCGTCCTGGAAGCGGGGCAGGGCGCGAGTCTGGAACCAGGCAATCATCTTCGAAAACACGAACACGTTGAGGAAGCAGAACAGGATGATGGTCAGGGTGAGATTGCCCACAAAAGGCGAACGAAACAGGTAGCCCACCACGGCAATGACCGCCAGTACCCCCATCGAAATCAGGAAGCTCCTAGTCAGCTTGGGCTTGTTGGCCTCGTTGTGGTGGTCTTCGCGCTCCATGAAGCTCACGGCAAACACCGGGTTCATGATGAAGGCCACGACCAGCGACGACATCAGCGTCAGAATCAGCGTCACGGGCAGGTAGTACATGAACGAGCCCACAATGCCAGGCCAGAACAGCAGCGGCACGAAGGGCGCCACCGTGGTGAGCGTACCGGCCAATACGGGCACGAATACCTCGCCGGCGGCGAACTTGGCGGCTTTGGCTGTCGACAGCTTGGGGTGCTCGTGCAGGATGCGGTGGGTGTTTTCGATAACCACAATGGCGTCGTCGACCACAATACCCAGGGCCAGCAGGAAGGCAAACAGCACAATCATGTTCAGCGAGAAGCCGAAGATGGGGATGAGCAGGAAGGCGAGGAACATCGAAATTGGCACCGAAAGGCCCACAAACAGGGCGTTGGTGGTGCCCATGAAGAACATCAGAATCAACGTCACGAGCAGGAAACCGATGATGATGGTGTTGATGAGGTCGTGCAGCGTAACGCGGGTGTCGTTCGAGGTGTCGCCGGTTACGGTGATGGTCAGCTCCTTGGGCAGGCTGGACTTCGACTCCTCAATAATGCGCTTGATGTTATCGGACGCGTCAATCAGGTTTTCGCCCTGGCGCTTCACCACGTTCAGGGTGATGGCGGGCTTGCCGTCGAGGCGGGCGTAGCTTTCGCGCTCCTTGAAGGCATCTTCCACGGTGGCAATATCGCCGAGGCGCACGGCTGCCCCGTTCAGGTTTTTCACTTGAATGTTGGCAATGTCAGAGGCCCGAGTGTACTGGCCGGCCACGCGCACGGCGCGCTTCTGGTTGCCCACGTTGATGGAACCGCCCGATATGGTGATGTTCTCCGAGCCAATGGCGCGCTGAATGTCCGAGAAGCCCAGGCGCGAGGCGCGCAGCTTGTTCAAGTCCACATCCACGTTCACTTGCTGCTCCAAGGCACCGATGATGTCGACGCGGGTGATTTCGGGCAGGGCCTCAATCTTGTCCTGGAAGTCGTCGGCGAACTTCTTGAGCTGGCTCACGGGCAGGTTGCCGGCCAGGTTGATGTTCATGATGGGCAGCTCCGACAGGTTTACTTCCTGCACCGTGGGGGGCGTGGGCAGGTCGTTGGGCAGGTCGTTGCCGGCCTTGTCCACGGCGTCCTTGATGAGCTGCTTGGCGTACTGCACGTCGACGCCAGAGTTGAACTCCACGTCCACGATGCAATAGTCTTGGTTAGAGGTGGAGCTGATTTTCTTCACCCCGTTCACGCTCTTGATTTCCTTCTCGAGCTGGCGCGTCACCAGGTTCTCGATGTCGGTGGGCGAAGTGCCGGGGTACACCGTGGCCACGATGATGCGCGGAATCACGATGTCAGGAAATTTCTCCTTGCCCAGCTTGATGTAGGCGAAAATGCCCGCAACGCACAGTATCACCGTGATGATGTAGATACTGGTCTTGTTATTAATGGACCAACTGGTTGGCCCGAATTCTTTTTCTACGTCTTGCATGGCTTCACTAAAAAGCTTGATAGATAATCTATTGCAGTACCGAAGCGCACTGGACGGCGCCTCTGTGGCTTAACTAGCGACGGTTACAATCTGGCCCTCGTTCAGGTTCTGGTAACCCGCCGAAATCACCTTGTCGTTGGCGGTGAGGCCGCTGGTTACTTCTACTTTGCCGTTGTAGGTGTTGCCGGTTTTGATGATGCGCTTCTGCGCCACCGCCTTGCCACCTTGCTGGCCCACCACGAAAACGTAGCTGTTCTGCTCATCTTTCTGCACCAAGTCCACCGGAATCACGGTAGCGTTGGGGCGGTTGTAGTTCAGGATGCGAACGGTCGCGACCATGTTAGGGCGCAGCTCCGCAGCTTTGCCGCCGTTTAGGCGCAGCTCGGTGGTGAATGTGCGGCTGGTGGCGTTGATGGAGCGGCTCACCACGCGCACCGTGGCAGGAATTTCCTCGGTGCCCATGTCCGGAATGGTTACCAGGGCTTTGTCACCGGCCTTGATGCTGTTGCCGTAGGCTTCCGACACATCGGCCAGAATCTTGCCACCCGAGCCGCTAGTCAGGCGCACTACCGGCGTGCCGGGAGCCACCATTTCGCCCAGCTTAGGAATCACCTCGTCGGCGGTGCCAGCGAAGGGGGCCACCACGTTATACAAAGCACGCTGCTGGTTGAGGGTAGCCAGGTTACGGCGCAGGGCGTCGTAGTTATTCTTAGCTTGCAGATACTGAATTTCAGTGCCGATTTGCTGCTCCCACAAGCCTTTTTGCTTTTGATAGACAGTCTGAGCCAATTCCATGCGGGTGCGCAGCTCGGCAATGCTCGCATCGAGGATAGAAGCATCGATGGTAGCCAGCACTTGGCCTTTGCTCACCCGGTCGCCGCGCTGCACGCGCAGGCTGGTGAGGCTGCCAGCGGCGCGGGCGCTCACAGTGGCGTTCTGATCAAAGTCGACACGACCCTGCACCTCGAGGTAGCTTTTGAAGCTCTCGGGCTGCACGTTCATCACCGACACGGGGGTGGCCGTGATGGCGGGCTGGTCGGAGGCGCCCATTTTGGCTTCCAGCTCGGCTATTTTGGCCTGGTTGGCGCCCTGTTCTTTTTTTAGTTTGGCCAGTTCGGCCTTGGGGTCGTTCGAACCGCCGCAAGAAGCCAGCAACAAGGTGCCAGCGAGAAACAGGGCTGCGGGTTGAGATTTAGAGAAACGCATGAGAAAGCGAGTATTTTTAAAATGAGGGGAGGCAGCCAAGCAGTAGCGCTGACTTTTAGTCCGCGAATTGGTCCATTGGCTTTAGTTGGAGGCGCGGACTAAAAGTCCGCGCTACCTTATTTTTTAACCTGGCTATACAGCTCGCCAGTCGCCTTATCACGGTCAACTTTGGCCACCAGCACGTCATAAATAGCGCCGTAGTAGTTGGTTTGGGCCGTGCGCAGCTCGGTTTCGGCGGTGATGACTTCCAGGTTGGAGCCCACGCCGGCGTTGAACTTGATACGGGTGACGCGGGCCACGTCGGCGGCCAGGTCCAGATTGGCTTTTTGATTGTCGAGCACGTCGAGAGCGTTCACAAGAGTGGTGCGGCTCTGGGCGTCCTGCAAGTCGATGCTCTGGCGCAGGGTTTCAAAACCCCGCTCAATGGATTGTTGGGCAATGCGGCCCTGCTGCACTTGGAACTTGCGGCGGAAGCCATCGAACACCGGCACCTGCAGCGTCAGGCCCACGTTGCCGAAGCCAAACCAGTTCTGGTTGATGAAGCCCGCGCCGTTGCGCGAGTCCGGGCCGCGGAACTCCATTAGGCCACCCAGCCGGGGGTCGGAGCCGGTGAAGCCGTAGGCACCGGTGAGCAGCAAGCGCGGGTAAGCGCCGGCGCGGCGGTTGCGAACGTCTAGGCCGGCCAGCGCTTGCTGGGTTTCGAGCAACGAGAACTCCACGCGGTTGTTGTAGTTGGCCGCGGCAGCAACCTGCGACGACCTACCTCCGCTAAGAGCGGCCTGCTGGTCGGCGCGGCTCTGGTCGGCGGCGTTGCCCTGGCCGGGGGTGGTGGCAGGCTGGCCGGGCAAGGCCGAGGTTCCCGCTGCACCGCTGCCTGTTTCGAAGCTGGCCACGCCCAAGCGCTGGCGCAGGGCGCTGGCGTCTACCACGGCGGCCCCAAGCGAGTCGGTAAGCTGCACGGGCTGCTGCTGCGGCAGTCCCATCTGAAACTTCAGCAAGGCCACGCTCAGCTCGGTGAGGCGTTGCGCTTTCTGCTGCTCCACCACTAGGTTGTTGCGCTGCACCTGTAGGCGGTCCACGTCGAGCTTTTCGGCGAAACCGGCCTTGAAAATCTTGCGGGTCTGGTTGAGCACGGTGTCAAGGCGCTGCACGTTGCGGCCCAGCAGGGCCAGGCGCGAGCGGGCCACCAGCGTACTATAGTAGGCCTTGCTTACCTGCTCTACCACGTCGATTTCGGCCTGTTGGGTTTGCTTCTGGGCCAGCTGTTCGTACACCTTGGCGGCTTTCAGGCCAATGAGGTAAGAGCCGTCGAACAACAGCTGCGAGACGCTGGCACTGGTGGAGCCGGCGTAGCGCAAGCCAAAAGCCAGCGGGGTAGGCCCCGTTTGGGGCGCCTCGCCGTAGGCCGGGCTCAGGGTTACGGCCGTGCCGGCCTGGGCGGCGGCCACGTCTTGGGCCGTGAGCCGTGTGCCCTGCAAGGGTGCGCCACCAAAGTTCGAAAAGTCGACCAGCGACTTCTGGAGCTTGAAGTTGTCGGCGATGTTGGCGCCCACGTTCACCTGGGGCAGGCCGGCGCTCTTGATTTCGCCCACGCGGGCCTTCGCGGTCTGCTCGGCCAGGCGGGTGGCCAGCAGAGTTGACTTATTCTGAATGGCATAGCTCACGGCCTGGGGCAGGCTGAGCGCCATGACTCCCCCCGTGGGCGGTGCCGAGGGCAGCGCGGCCGGAGCCGTTTGGGCCAGTAGCGCGGTGGGTGCCGCGCTGGCCATCGCCGCTAGTAACAGCAGCTTGGGTAACAACAACTTTTTCATCGACAACAAAAAGGGGAAAAGGGGTATGCAGAAAAGCGGAGAGAAAAGCGGGTGTTATTCTTCTTCAGTCACGTGGCGGAACTCGTTGATGAGCTTGTGGCCCTTCAGGGAGGCCACGCCAAGCAGAAAATGTTCGTCGAGAATCCGGCTCACACGCTGGGCCGCAAACTGGCCGGGTGGAAAAAGCTCAGCGTTGAACATGAGGTCAATCTGAGCCAGGTGCATGCGGGCCAGCACGTCCACGTCGAGGTCGGAGCGGTACAAGCCTTCAGTCATGCCACGTTCCAGGTTTTTCGTGATTTGAGCGAGGATAAAAGTGCTCTTGTGCGCCGCAAACAGGCTCCAGGCGGCGGGGTAGTACTTCTGCAGGTCGTAGAAAATGCCGGGGTGCATGCTGCTAAACTGCTGCTCGGCCCAAGCGGTGATGCGCATCATCTCTTCCACAGCGGTGGCCGCTTGGCCTGACATGGAGGCACACTCGCCTTGCACCTTCCCCAAGTGGAGCTCCATGGTGGCGAGGACAATTTGGTCCTTGTTTTCGAACCATTTGTAGAGGGTTTTTTTTGACATGGCCATGCTGGCCGCGATGTCGTCCATACTCACGCTCTTCACGCCATTGCGCAGAAAAAGCGTGGCCGAGTGATTGAGGATTCGTTCTTTGATTTCCATGATTTACAGGGCAAAGATACTGTGGAAACTTTTACTGTATCTAAAGTTTCCACAGTATTTTCACTTGCTGCTGCACCATTGATGAGAACTCTGACGAATTGCCCAGTGCAATATTTTAGTCATGTTTGAAAAGATGGGTGACCCTGGCAGACACCAACTAACCACAATGGTAAGTTGTAACTAAAATATTTAGTATACAATAAAAAATACTAGTGACGCTAGTCATTGGAGTTGAGCTGCCCGGCTTTCTGCGCTCATGCGCCCGCTGGCGGGTACTTTTGCGGTGGCTCCGTAAGCCAATTTTTACTTGAACACATGAAAATTCGCACCGGCTTCGGCTACGACGTTCACCAATTGCAAGAAGGGCTGCCGTTCTGGCTAGGCGGCATTCAGGTGCCGCACACCCACGGTGCCCTCGGCCATTCCGACGCCGATGTGCTCATTCACGTTATCTGCGACGCCTTGTTGGGTGCGGCCAACCTGCGCGACATCGGCTTTCACTTCCCCGACACCGACCCGCAATACAAGGGCATCGACTCGAAGCGCCTGCTCAGCGAGGTGATGCGCCTGCTGCGCTCGAAGGGCTACGAAGTGGGCAACATCGACTCGACCATTTGTCTGGAGCGGCCCAAGGTGAATCCCCACATTGCCGAAATGCAACGCGTGCTGGCCGCCGTGATGGGCATTGCCGAAGACGACATCTCCATCAAAGCAACCACAACCGAAAAACTGGGTTTTGTGGGTCGGCGAGAAGGCGTGGCGGCTTATGCCACGGTTCTCATTCAGCGTACTTAATTCAGAATTCCCGCCACTTTATTTCAAATGACCAACAAAACCCTTCTGATTGCCCTGCTGGCACTGGCCAGCGTTGCTCCTGCTCACGCCCAGGACAAAATAAAAGTTAAAACCAAAACCAAGAAAAGCAGGTCAGTTTCGGTGCCAGCTGTTGCACCGGCGCCAGCGCCTGAAACCGATTGGAGCGTGAAGTACGCCGACCTGGTATCGGCCGACCGCCTGCGGGCCCACCTGAGCGTGCTGGCCTCCGACGAATACGAGGGCCGCGAAACGGGCATGAAAGGGCAGCACATGGCGGCTGCCTACGTAGCCGAACAATTCAAAAACGCCGGCCTGACCGGCCCCGTTTCTGACCCAGCCGAGCCGTACCTGCAGCGCTTCAACCTGGAGCAGGTGAGCTGGGCCGAGGGCGCCAACCTGAAAGTGGGCAACACAAGCTACAAGTGGCTGGTCGATTTCTACGGCCTGGGCGACTCGCCCTTCACGCAGGCTACCACGGTTAAGCCCGTGTTTGTGGGCTACGGCATCGAGCAGGAAGGCTACTCCGACTACGCCGGGCAAGACGTAAAAGGCAAAGACCTGCTCATCGCACTTGGCGAGCCCACCAGCGCCGACGGCAAATCCCTGCTCAGCGCCGACGGCTTGCCCACAAAATGGGGCACCGACTACCGGGGCAAGGCCCAGCTGGCTACCCAAAAAGGCGCCCGCTCGGTGTTTTTCGTCGACCTGAACCCCAACAGCAACTTCTCCAAGCAGGCCGCCCGCCTGACGCCCTACATCAGCCGGCCCTCTACCGTGATGGTGACCGAGCAGCAGCCCAGCCGTGCGGCGGCCTTCTTTATTTCGCCGGCCGTGGCTCTGCAGATGTTGGGCACCACCGACGCCAGCATGAAGCAGTACCTGGCCAAAATCAACACCGCTAAAAAGCCTGTGGCTTCCAACTTCAAGGTGAAGCCGGTGCAGATACAGGCGGCGCGCACGCGCACGCCGCTACCTACCGAAAACGCACTGGGCTTCATTGAGGGTAGCGACAAGAAGGAAGACATCATTGTGATTTCGGCCCACCACGACCACCTGGGCATCCAGAACGGCGTGGTGTTCAACGGCGCCGACGACGACGGCTCGGGCACATCGGCCATCATTACTATGGCCGAGGCGTTTGCCAACGCCAAGAAAGAAGGCCATGGCCCCCGCCGCAGCTTGCTGTTCCTGAGCGTGACCGGCGAGGAAAAGGGTCTGTTTGGCTCGGAGTACTACTCCAAGAACCCGGTGTTTCCGATGGCCCAGACCATGGTCGACCTGAACGTGGACATGATAGGCCGCACTGACGTAGAGCACGAAGGCAAGGCCGACTATGTGTACGTCATCGGCTCAGACAAACTGGCTTCGCAGCTGAAAGTGGTGCAGGAGGCACAAAACGCCAAATACACGCAGCTCGACCTGGACTACCGTTTCGACGACCCCGCCGACCCGAACCGCTTCTACTACCGCTCCGACCACTACAATTTCGCCGTGAACAAGGTCCCGGTTTCGTTCTTCTTCAATGGCGTGCACGCCGACTACCACAAGGAGACCGACGAAATCAGCAAAATCGAGTTTCCCAAGATGGAGAAGCGCGCCAAGCTGGTGTTTCACCTGGCCTGGGAGCTGGCCAACCGCGAGGAGCGCATCGTCGTAGACTCGAACAAGCCATAAGCAGCTGCTTCTCGTAGTTGCTAACCGCCGAACGTCATGCTGAGTGGAGCCGAAGCCTTTCTACCGCTTCCGCTCCACTCAGCATGACGTTCTGTTTTAGTGCCGTCCGGCTTCGGCCGGCCTTCCCTACTCCCTATCCTTCCTTCATGAAAAAAATCGTGTTGTGCGGGCTCCTGGCCCTGGCCCACGCGCTGCCCGGTGTTGCCCAGGTCCAGCAACCCACCAAGGTCAAAATCAAGACCAAGAACAAGGCAGAGGCAGCTAAGCCTGCTGCCGCGCCGGACTGGTCGCGCACCTACGCCAAAACCATTCGGCCGGAGGAGCTGCGCCAACACCTGACCGTCATTGCTTCGGATGAATTTCTGGGGCGCGAGGCCGGCCAGCCGGGCCAGAAACTGGCGGCGGAATACCTGGTGAAGGAATTTGCGGCACTGGGCCTGCAAGGGCCGGTGGTGGGCAGCGACAACCCCTACCTGCAGCACTTCCCGCTTACCCGGGCCACCCTCGCGGCGGGCGGCTACGTGAAAGTGGGCAACCAGCGCTACGAGTGGCTGGACGACTTTTTCAGCTACGGCCCCATGCTGTCGACCTTTCCTAGTGAAACGGTTTCGCAGCCGGTATTCGTGGGCTTTGGGGTGGAGCAGGGCGCTTATTCTGACTACGCCGGCCTCGACGTGCAGGGCAAGGACGTGGTGGCCATCATGGGCGACCCGCAGGACGAGCGAGGCCGCAAGCTGCTGAAGTCCACCGGCCGGCCGGCCAACTACTGGGACTCCGGGCTGCGCAAGGCCGCCATTGCCAAAGCCAAAGGCGCACGGAGCATTTTCCTGATGACGTTTGCCCCCACGGAAGCTTTCCGAAAACAGGGCACAGAGTTTGCGTCTTCGCTGCGCGAACCGGTTTTCGGCCTTACCAACCCAAGCCCGGCCGTCATCGATACGGTGCGGGAAGACATTCCGCCGGGCATCGGCGTGTACCTTACCTCCCAGAACCTCGGCCTGAAACTGGCGGGCACCACCCTGCCGGGCCTGCTGGAATACGCCCGCGCGCTGGGCCGGGCCGGCAAGCCGGTGCCGCCGTCTTTTCAGCCACCGGCCATGACCATTCACCTGCCCCAAACGCAGGAGCAGCTCACCACTGAAAACGTGCTTGGCTTTCTGGAAGGCACCGATAAAAAGGACGAAGTACTGGTCATTTCTTCGCACTACGACCATCTGGGGGTGAAAAATGACACCATCTACAACGGCGCCGACGACGACGGCTCCGGCACGGTGGCAGTGCTGGCCATTGCCAAAGCCTTTGCCCAGGCCAAGGCCGAAGGCCACGGACCACGCCGCAGCATCCTGTTCATCAGCATGACGGCGGAGGAAGAAGGCCTGTTTGGCTCGGAATACTACACGGCCAACCCAGTGGTGCCCTTGGCCAACACCATTGCTAACCTCAACATTGACATGGTGGGCCGCACCGACCGCAAGCACAGCCCCAAGAAGCGGTTTGTGAACATCGTGGGCTCGGATAAGCTGTCGTCGGAACTGCACCGCATCAACGAAACGGCCAACCGCACCTACACCAAGCTGGAGCTGGACTACCGCTACAACGTGCCGAATGAGCCGGAGCACATCTACTACCGCTCGGACCACTACAACTTTGCACGGCGCAAAATCCCGGTCATCTTCTACACCACCGGGGAGCACGAGGACTACCACAAGGCCACGGACGACGTGGAGAAGATTGAGTTTGATAAATTAGCTGAGCGGGCGCAGCTGGTGTTCCACACCGCCTGGGAACTAGTAAACCGGGAGAAGCGCATTGTGGTTGATTCCAATAAGCCATGACCAATTTCACAAAAGCCACTCAATTTCAGCAAGACGCCGAAGCCAAAGCCTTCGACCGCGAGCACCGCCGCAAAATTCTGTTCAACATCGGCAAGTACGACGCGGCCGTGAGCGCTGGCATGAAGCTCTATGACCAGCACGAGCTGGCCCGCGACCGCGGCGCCTACCTTAAGGCCACTGTGCTCGAAAAGCTGGACGAGTACCTGCTGCAGTTCGAAACCAACTTCACCGCCCGCGGGGGCCGCGTAATCTGGGCCCGCGACGCTGCCGAAGCCCTGGCCGAAATCGGCAAGCTCACCAAGGCCTGCAACGCCAAAACGGTGGTGAAGGCCAAGAGCATGACCACCGAGGAAATTCACCTCAACAAGTACCTGGCCATCCAGGGCGTCGAATCCATTGAAACCGACTTGGGCGAGTACATCGTGCAGCTGAACGGCGAGCGGCCCTATCACATTGTGACGCCGGCCATGCACCTGAGCAAGGCCGACATCAACAACATCTTTGTGAAACACCTCGGCACCAAGAGCACCGACGACGCCCAGGAGCTGGTGCTCACGGCCCGGCACCTGCTGCGCAACAAGTACACCGCCGCCGAAGTGGGCGTGACCGGCGGCAATTTTCTCATTGCCGATGCCGGCGCCGTGGCCGTGACCGAGAATGAAGGCAATGCCCGCCTTTCGGCTACCTTTCCCAGGCTGCACATTGCGGTGGTAGGCATCGAAAAAATCATTCCCAAGCTTACTGACCTGGACTTGTTTTGGCCGCTGCTCAGCACCAGCGGCACCGGCCAGCAAGTGACGGTGTACAACACCGTATACTTCGGACCGCGCCAGCCCGGCGAGGCCGACGGCCCCGAGGAAATGGTGGTCATCCTGCTCGACAACGGCCGTACCAACCTACTGGCCCAGCCCGACAAGCGCGCCGCCTTACGCTGCATCCGCTGCGGCGCTTGCCTCAACGTGTGCCCGGTGTACAAGAACATCGGCGGGCATACCTACGAAACCACTTATTCCGGCCCCATCGGCTCGGTTATCAGCCCACACCTGAGCGGCCTGCCCGAGCACAAGCACCTGAGTTACGCCAGCAGCCTGTGTGGGGCCTGCACCAGCGTGTGTCCCGTGCGCATTCCGTTGCACAACCTGTTGTTGCTCAACCGCAAGCAAAGCGTGGAAGAAGGCCACGCGCCCACTGAAGAGCGCGCCGCCATTGGCCTCTGGAAGTGGAGCATGCAGCACCGCTGGGCGCTGGATGTGCTCCCGGCTACGATTAAAGACTGGAGCCTGGGCCGGCTGCTGGGTCAGGTGGGCTGGAGCAAGCGGCGCGAGGCGCTGGCTGTGGCTCCGGCCTCGTTCCGGCAGTTGTGGAAGCAGCGGGCAGCCTCTCGCTAATAACTGATATGACCCGGTCGTAGCTTCTGCCCTACTCCCCGTCGTCGGGCAGAATGTTGATGTCCTGAACCAGCACACGCTGCTCGATTTCACGGCCGCGGGTGGTGTTGGCTAGGCCGCCGAGGGCCGTTTCCTTGTAGCGGGTTTCCATAGCCTGGCCCACTTCGCCGAGGGCCGCCACGCATTGGTCGACGGGAATAACAGGGTCGATGCCGGCAATGGCAATCTGGGCCGAGCTGAAGGCAATAGCCGCTGCCGAGGCGTTGCGTACTACGCAGGGCACTTCCACCAGGCCGGCCACGGGGTCGCACACCAGCCCAAGCATGCACTGAATGGTGACCGCCACGGCAGCAAACACCTGCTCCACTGGCCCGCCCAGGCAGTACACAATGGCGCCGCTGGCCATGGCTGCGGCCGAGCCGGTTTCGGCCTGGCAACCGCCCACCGCGCCGGCCAGCGAGGCGTTTTGCTCGATGATGAGGGCGATGCCCGCCGCCACGAGCAGGCCCTCCAGAATCTGGCGGTCGGAGAGCTTATGCAGGTCTTGCAGGGTCACGAGCACGCCGGGCAAGATGCCCGAGGCGCCGGCAGTGGGCGCGGCCACCACGCGGCCCATGCAGGAGTTCACCTCCTTGGCGCCCAGGGCGCGGGTGATGAGCTGCTTGAATTCGGGGGAAAGGACGGTGACGGGCGAGGCGGCAATCTTCTTCGCGCCGTTGTTTATCATGCCCGAGCGGGAAGTCATGTCGCCAGTCAGGCCCTCGTGCACGGCGTCGCGCATCACGTCGTAGGCGCGCTGCAGGCCGTTCCAGATTTCGTCTTCAGTGCGACCTTTTTGTTCGATTTCGTACGCGAGGACGGGCTGGTACAGGGGTTCGCCAGTGTCGGCGCAATGCGCGCCCCAGGAGGCGAAATCGTTGAAGAGTAAAGACATGGCGTGGGTGGGAATTGGGATAGGAAAGATGATAACGCAAAGCCCCGGCCGAAGGTGTCTTCAACCGGGGCTCAAAGCTACAGGATTGCGGGGCCGGACTTAAGCCGCGGGCTGTTTTTCAGTCTCGTTTACAAGCTTGATGCTGGCCGAGTTGATGCACAGGCGCAAGCCGCTGGGGGCCGGGCCGTCGGGGAAAACATGGCCCTGGTGGGCGTCGCACACGTTGCAAAGCACTTCTACACGGGTCATGCCGTAGCTGGTGTCTTTCTTGTAGCGAATGGCGCTTTCCTCCACCGGTTGGGTGAAGCTGGGCCAGCCAGTGCCCGACTCGAACTTAGTGGTGGAGTCGTAAAGCGGGGTGCCGCAACACACGCAGGCGTAGAGACCAGCTTCGTGGGCCTCGCAGTACTCACCGGTGAAGGCGCGCTCGGTGCCATGCTCCCGCGTGACGTGAAACTGCTCGGCGGTGAGTTGCTGGCGCCACTCGTCGGGCGTTTTCTCTACGCGGCGAGGCGAAGGCATGGGATTATTGGCAAGGCGGATAACGTCGTTCCAGGTTTGCATATCGGTGGGATTGAAGTTTAAAAGCACGTGGGATTAGGTAAACGCAGCCGTGGCCGGGATGTTTGCCGTAGCACCCAGGCAGACGCCACCGCCGGCTTTTCCTTACCATTCTACGGTTCTTTTCAATCGTCTTCCAACCTATTCTCCGCAATGAAAATCCTCAGCGCCGCCCAAACCCGCCTGCTTGACCAAGCAACAATTGCAGAGCAGCAATTGACTTCGACGACGCTGATGGAACGCGCAGCCAGTGCATTTGCAGAATGGTTTTTCGGCCGGTTTGACACCTTTGATGCTGGTGAGATTCTGATATTGTGTGGCCCGGGCAATAACGGCGGCGATGGGCTGGCCGTCGCCCGCCTGCTACATCAGGCAAGTTATGCCGTGCGCGTGGCCCTGCTGCCCGCCGCACAGAGGTCGCCTGACTGGCAGCACAACCGCGAGCGCCTGCCCGCCGCCGTGCCGGTAGCCGAAATCGGTGAGAACCAACTGCCCGAAATTTCCGCTGGGCTTCTGGTCATTGATGCGCTATTCGGTACCGGGCTTAGCCGACCGTTGGAAGGACTGCCAGCTGCCTTGGTTGCGCATCTTAATGAGGCGAAAGCGCACGTAGTGGCCATTGATATTCCCAGTGGGCTCTTTACTGATGCGCCTCAGGCAGCTGATACCGCAATAGTGAAGGCCGACCACACCGTCAGCTTCAGCCTGCCGAAACTGGCGTTTCTGTTGCCGCAGAACGCTGAGTATGTTGGCGAATGGCATGTGGAAGACATTCAGCTTAGCGGGCAGTTCATTGCCGACGCTACCACGTCGTGGCACTATACCGACGCAACCGCAATGGCCGGCGCTCTCCCCGCCCGGCCCAAATTCAGCCACAAAGGCACCTTTGGGCACGCCCTGCTACTGGCAGGCAGCCGGGGCAAAATAGGAGCCGCCGTGCTGACCGCCAACGCCTGCCTGCGAAGCGGCGTGGGCCTGCTCACGGTGCAGGTGCCCGGCTGTGGCTACGACATCCTCCAAGTCAGCGCGCCCGAGGCCATGTGCCTGACTGACCCGCACCCGGATTATATCAGTGAGCTACCCGACCTGACGCCTTACCAAGCCGTGGGCATCGGGCCGGGCCTGGGACAGGACGCCGCCAGTCTCGCCGTGCTGCGGCAGTTGCTGGAAGTGGCTGCCGGTAGCTCAGAAACCCGCTCTAAACCGCTGCCGCTAGTTATTGACGCCGATGCTCTGAACCTGCACGGCCAGTACCGCGAGCTGCTGAAGCAGCTGCCCGAAAATACCGTGCTTACCCCCCACCCCAAAGAGTTCGAGCGCCTCACCGAACGAGCCCGCGACGACTACCATCGCCTGGAGCTGCTGCGCGGTTTCGCCCAGCAATACCGCTGCTTAGTGGTGCTGAAAGGCGCCTATACCTGCCTGGCCACGCCCGATGGCGAGCTGCACTTCAACAGCACCGGCAACCCTGGCATGGCCACCGGCGGCAGTGGCGACGTACTTACGGGCCTGTTGCTGGCCCTGCGGGCCGATGCACGGCTCCTTCCATTTCAGGCGGTGCGGCTGGGTGTGTACGCCCACGGGCTGGCCGGTGATTTAGCCGCCGCGCATACCGGGCACGCGGGCCTAGTAGCGGGAGATATTGTGCGGCACATCGGGCCAGCGCTGATGCGGATGTAGAGACGCGACACCTCGCGTCTTGCCGTTGAACGATGAATGCACAATGGCATCCTCAGGGCGCGGACGCCGAGACGCAACACTTCGCGCCTCTACCTCGCGCCTCTACCTCGCGCTAAAACATAAAATAGGCAAGTGCCTGCACCACCAGTAGTCCGTCGGTGAGCAGCGCATAGAAATAATCGCCGCGTGATTCTTCTGCGGCACTCACCACACCGGCCGACAGCAACCCAGGCAACAGCACCGCCAACGGTGCAGCGCCACGAGCCAGACCCAGCACCATCGAAACGAGAAGAAACCCCAATGCCAGCCGCTTGGCCATGGGCACGCCCAGCACGCCGGGAAAGGTGCGCGTGCCCGCGCGCCGGTCGCGCCCATAGTCGCGAATATCGAATACAATGGCGATGACCATTATCAGGCAAAAGCGCTGCCCAAACAGGCCGGCCGCGGCAGTTGCAGGCTTTTGTAGCAATAGCACTGGTAGGCCTACGGTCACGGCCGTCCACACCGTTGCAATCAGAAAACCTTTGAGCAGCGGCACCTCGCGTAGGGCGCGGGCCCGCCCTCGCCATGACCAGATGGGCCACGAATAGAGCAGCGCCAGCGCCACCAAGGGCGCAACAAATGGCAGGTAGCGCCACCAGCCATCCACCAAAAAGAAAAAACCGGCCACAATCGCTGCCACACCAGCCAGCACCAGCATGAGCAGGCGGTGGCGCTGCTGCCAAGCCTTGCGGGCCGAGGTGCCGGCCGGTTCGCGGTGCTTGAAGGGCAAGGCTGCATCGAGGTTATACACCAGCAAAGTGGCCGCAAACACTAAGGTCACCAACCGGTAGCCCCCGGCTCCCAGAGGCGGCCACTGGTGTAGCGTGGCAGCCGTCTGAACTGCGGCGGCTGCGGCCAGCCACGCGCTACTGTACAGCACAGCATCGAGCAGCCGGCCCAGCGGGCGCCGAGATTCCGCAGCAGGAACAGAAGAAAGCAGATTGGCCACGGGCGAAATTAGCGCCGCTGGCCCCACGGTTGGTTGCGCTACCGGCCAGTTTCGGGAGGCAGACATCTTCCGCCCGGCCAACGTGAACATGAACTGCGCAGCGGCCACCAGCAGCTTGCTACTCTTGTAGCAAAACGCCAAAAGGCGAAGCCGGACCTCGGAGGACCATGCTTCGCCTTTTGGCGTTTTGCTTGATTAGGGAAAAGGGTGGTTAACTGAGCGCCAGCGGCAAAAGCCGGCCGCACCGCCTTGCTAATGCCTCCTCACGGGGGAGGCTACAGCGTTACCTGGTCCTTCACCACCTCGCTGCCGAAGGTTTCTTCGTAGAGCTTGATGCTGTCGTTAATAATGCGGTAAGCATCTTCCTTGCCCATGAAGCGCTCCACGGTCACGTGCTTGTTGTGCTCCAAGGCCTTGTAGTCCTCGAAGAAGCGGCGCATTTCCAGCAGCGTGTGCGGGGGCAGGTCGCTGATGTCGTTGTAGTGATTCACAGAAATATCGTGAGCCGCCACAGCGATGATTTTATCATCTTCCTCGTTCTGGTCCACCATCTGCATCACCCCGATAACCTTGGCCTCAACCAGGCACATGGGCACGATGTCGACCGAGCAAAGCACTAAAATATCCAGAGGGTCTTTGTCGTCGCAATAAGTTTGGGGAATGAAGCCGTAGGCAGCCGGATAGTGCACGGCCGAGAACAGCACGCGGTCAAGCTTTAGCAGGCCGCTGTCTTTGTCGAGCTCGTACTTGCCCTTGCTGCCCTTAGGGATTTCAATGATGGACTGCACAACCTGTGGGGTGTCTTCGCCGCGCGAAACGTTGTGCCAGGGGTTGAAATAGGTGTTTTTCATGTAATCTTGAATGAATTGGGAAATGACAGAACAAAAAAACTCCCCTCTCTAAGGAGGGGATGTTCGAGCCCTAGGGCTCGAACGGGGGCGGTTGCGGTTGTTGCACGACACCAGAACGAATACAAACGAGGTCGTTCTAGATTCGTTAAACGCCACAACCAGGTCAGCGTCCGCGTCCCCTCCTTGGAAAGGAGGGAAATTGCCGTCCAACGACGCATTACTTCAACACTTCCACCAACGGAATCCCCGAAGTGCCGCTTGGTTCCTGGATGTGCAGGAAGCGGGCCATGGTGGGCGCAATGTCCACCACTTTCACCGGAGTCACCGACTCGCCGTGCTTTACGTGCCAGCCCCAAAAAAGTAGGGGCACGTGGGTATCATACGCCCAGGAAGCCCCGTGGGTGGTTCCTTTCACCACCGGATACGAGTAGGCTTCGAGCCAGCCGGGCAGCAGCACGGCCAGCACGTCGCCCGAGCGCGGGGCATAAAAACCGTTCTCCTGCAACATGCCCGAGCCCTCGCTCCAATGAGCATTTTGCAGGGCCATGGCGGTGCGGGTTTGGGCCAATCCGGGCAGCCCGAGCAAGATGCTGGCTACTTCGCTCTGAACTTTGGCCAAGTCCAGGCCTTTTTGGGCCAGCAGGGGGCGGTTGAGGTACACCTGCAGGTTCTCGAAGCTCAGTACCCAGGCACCGGGGCCATGCCGGCGCACCAGCGCCCGCTGCACCGAGTCGCGCATGATGGACGTGCCCACGCCGCCACCGGGCAGCTGGTGCTCTTGCAAGAAGCCCACGGCGTGCGCGGCCCCATGGTCTGCAGTGAGGAACACCAGCGCCTGCCCTTTGCCCACGGCCTTGTCGAGAGCGGCGAGCATCCGGGCCACGTCGCGGTCGAGGCGCAGGTAGGTGTCTTCGGTTTCTACCGCGTTGGCTCCAAATTGGTGGCCCACGTAGTCGGTGCTCGAAAAGCTCACCGCCAGCATGTCGGTGATGCCCGGCCGCTGGCCCATTTGCTCAGCCCGGAGGGCTTCAATGGCAAAATCAGCTGTGAGGCTGTTGCCGAAGGGCGTCGACCGAATCAGGTCTAAGTTTTGGTGGGTTTCCTTTGGGGCCACTTCCCCGGCCGCTTTGGTTAGGGCCTTCACGGCCGCTATGGGAGCGGCGCTGAGCGTGGGCAGGTCGTGCGGAAAAACAGGCTTGGTCTCGCCTTTGAACACGTTTTCCCAGGGCACGTCGTCGGCCGAGCTTTCGGTGTATTGGGCAATGGGCAGCAGGGTTTCCCAAGGCTTGCTGAGGTACTGCGCGGCGCGGTTCTCGGCGTTGAACTTGGCCACCCACTCGGGCAGCTGCTTCATGTAAAAGGTGCTGGTCATGAAGGCCCCGCTTTCGCCGTCGTACCAGTAGGCGGCATTGGCTGCATGGCCGGCTGGCAGAATGCTGCCCCGGTCCTTCATGCTCAGCCCGATGACTTTGCTCTGAAAGTTGGTGGCCATGCGCAGCTCATCGCCGATGGTGGTGCTCAGCATGTGGCGCGGGCTCTGCTGCCCGGCGGCGAGGGTGCCGCCCACGGGCTGCACGGTTTTGTCTTCTGTGACGTAAGTACCCTTGCCGGTTTCGCGCTCAAACCAGTTGTTGCCGATAATTCCATTGGCCGCGGGCGTGGCGCCGGTGTAGATGCTGGCGTGGCCAGGCCCAGTGTAGGTGGGCACGTAGTTGTAGTTACAGCTTTCGAAGCTAAAGCCCTGGCCCAAGAGGCGCTTGAACCCGTCATTGCCAAACTTTGACCAGTACCGATAGATGTAATCGTAGCGCATCTGGTCCACTACAATGCCAACGACAAGTTTAGGACGAGCAACGGGTTTGGCAGCTTTTTGGGCAAATGAAGGGATAGCCACCGTGGCAGCCAGCGCAAATGCAAAAATCTTTTTCAATCGAAATGGGGTAAGTCTATCGGCGGCAAAGATACCCCAGCCTGCCTCCATGCTGCCCAATTCACCCATTACTTATTCCTTAACCTTGTTCTCGTGAAACCAGCCCTCATTTTCGACATGGACGGCGTGATTGTCGATAACACGCCATACCAGGCTCGCGCCTTCCAGCTCCTCTTCCGCGACCTAGGCCTGACCACCAACGCCCGCAAGCTGCTGGCCCGCCTCAACGGCATGCCCGCCTCCACCATCCTCAAAACGGTATTCACCAACCCCATGCCCGAAAAGCAGCTCAAGGAATACGCCGGACAGCGGGAGTTCCTCTACCGCACCCTGTACTGGAGCAAGCGCCGCGTCATGCCCGGCTTGGTGCCCTTTCTGAAAGCGGCCCGTGCCGCCGGGTTCAAAGTCGGCCTCGGCACCGGCTCGCCCCCCGAAACCATTAGCTACATCATCGACCACCTCGACCTACGCCAGTACTTCGACGCCGTTATTGGCAAAGAGGACGTGGACCGCGGCAAGCCCCACGCCGATACTTTCTCCGTAGCTGCCGCCAAGCTCGGTGCCCAGGCCGAAGACTGCATTGTGTTTGAAGATGCCGTGCTGGGCGAGCAAGCCGCTTATAGGGCCGGCATGCGCTGCGTGGCTGTGGCCTCGTCGTTAAAAGCCAAAGACTTTCAAAATCCGCTCTCAGTCATCAAGGATTTCACCGGTTTCACGCCCGAGCGGCTGCTGGAGCTGCTCGAGCAGCAACCGAAAGCGCCTAAGCCTGACAAGCAGCGCGCCCAGCGGCAGTACATGCAGCTATAAACAAAAAGCCCCGACGTCAATCGCCGGGGCTTTTTGTTGGAACAGTTGCCGGAATAGCCTTTTGGCTGGCACTACGGCCAGTGCTTATAGCAGCACCTATTCCACCGTGAGGGTGCGGGCAATGCGCTGGTCGCCGGCTTGTACTACCACACGGTAGAGGCCCGGCTTGCGGCCCAGCAACGGCACTTCGGCTTTGCCACCGGTAGCCAAGAGACTCACTGGCTGCTCAAATACCACAGTGCCTTGGCCGTCGGTGAGCGTGACCGTAGCGCGGGTAGTCCCGGGCACTGCTGGCACCTGCACCGTGGCTCGGATATGGGCCGGATTTGGATAGACGCTCATCTCATCCAGCGGAGCTTGAGCGCGAGCAGCGGGGGTAGCCAGGAGCATGAACAGAGGAACGGGCAAAGCCAGCTGTCGGCTAGTGGCGAGTAGACGAGAAGAAGTGAAAGAAAACATAGCTCAGGTGAAAGACAATAGAAGAGTAGGTATTTGGTCCGATTATCGACCCAGCACGAGGCTGGAAGCCTCAATGGCTGGATAGAATTTCGGGTAGTGTAGTGGTGTGGGTATAGCAGGTTGGTAACGTGGTTTTATTCCTTCAACGGAGCAACCTTACGGCGCGTGTGCCTCCTCAGTTCAATCGGCGTGCATTCACGTCGAACCAGGCTGCATTCCCGACGAACCGCGAAAAACAGAACTGCTCATGCTATGTGAGGCCACCTGTTGCCCCTGTATCAGAAGGCAGCCCCCCTCCTTAATCATTCTTACTCGCCCCATGCCTCGTCACTAGCAAAACTTAGCAGACCCCAAAGCACAAAAAAGCCCTGCTTCCAATGGAAGCAGGGCTTTTCATTTTTATTAACCTATTAACCCTAGCCAGCCGCCAGCGCTTCAGCACCACCCACGATTTCGAGAATCTCGGTCGTGATGGCCGCCTGACGCGTCCTGTTGTAGGTCAGCTTGAGGGCCTTGAGCAGCTCACCGGCGTTGTCGGTGGCTTTGTCCATGGCCGTCATGCGGGCGCCATGCTCCGAGGCGTTACTTTCCAGCACCGCTTTGTATAGCTGAATTTTGATGGATTGCGGAATCAACGTCTGCACGATTTCTTCTTTCGAAGGCTCGAACAGGTAGTCCACATTGGCCGTGGCCGAGGCCGTAACGGGCGCAGCAGCTGGCACGAGCGGCAACAGCTGCTCGGTGCGCACAATCTGCGTAGCCACGTTCTTGAACTCGTTGTACACCATCACCACCTCGTCGTACTGGCCGGCGCGGAAGCCGTCCATGGCAAGTTCAGCGGCTTCGCGCACCGTTTCGAACGACAGCTTGGCGAAGACGTGGGTAAAGTTGCCCACCACATTGCCCTTACGAGTATAGTAGTCGTGCGACTTCTTACCGATGGCCAAAAACGAAATGTTCGCCGCCGGCAGGTTGGCGTAGCGCTCCGCAATAGCGGCATTCACGCCCTTGAACACATTCGAGTTGAACGCACCCGCCAAACCGCGGTCCGAGGTTACGGCAATCACCAGCACCCGGCGCACCTCACGGGCCACGCCGTAGTCGCTCACAATGTCGTTGTCGGTCGTCCGCGTCAGGTTCGCCAGAATGGTATTCAGGCGCTGGGCGTAGGGCCGCATCCGGACGATGTTGTCCTGGGCACGACGCAGCTTGGCGGCCGCTACCATTTTCATGGCTTTGGTAATCTGCTGCGTGCTCGTCACCGACACAATGCGGCTGCGGACTTCTTTTAAGCTTGCCATTTATTTGATTTAAATGAACGTCATGCTGAGTGGAGCCGAAGCATCTCTACCACGAGAGTAAATAATTACTTACGCAGTAGAGATGCTTCGGCAAGCTCAGCATGACGGCCTTTTTTAATGCTTGACTACTTTACCGCGTAGCTCGCCGAAACGTCCTTAGCTACCTCGCGGATGGCCTTGGTTGCAGTATCCTCCAGTTTGCCAGCCTTGAGGGCCTTCAGCACGTCGGGGTAGCGCGAGTTCATTACCTGGCCAAACTCTTTCTCAAACTCACGCACACGGTTAACCGGTACACTGTCGAGGAGGCCGTTGGTGGCGGCGTAGATGATAGCAACTTGGTCTTCCACCTTCACGGGTGAGAACTGGGGCTGCTTCAGGATTTCGAGGTTGCGACGGCCGCGCTCGATGGTGAGCTTGGTCGAGGCGTCGAGGTCGGAACCGAATTTGGCGAAGGCTTCCAGCTCGCGGAACTGAGCCTGGTCGAGCTTCAAGGTACCGGCCACTTTCTTCATCGACTTAATCTGGGCGTTACCACCCACGCGCGATACCGAAATACCCACGTTAATGGCCGGACGCACACCCGAGTTGAACAAGTTCGTCTCGAGGAAAATCTGACCGTCGGTGATGGAAATAACGTTGGTCGGAATATAAGCCGACACGTCACCTGCCTGCGTCTCAATCAGGGGAAGAGCCGTCAGCGAACCGCCGCCTTTCACCAAGTGCTTGATGCTCTCGGGCAGGTCGTTCATGTCCCGGGCGATTTCGTCCGAAGAGTTGATTTTAGCAGCCCGCTCCAGCAAGCGGCTGTGCAGGTAGAATACGTCGCCGGGATAAGCCTCGCGTCCGGGAGGACGACGCAGCAGTAGCGACACCTCACGGTAAGCCACAGCCTGCTTCGACAAGTCGTCGTAAACCACCAGAGCCGGACGACCCGTGTCGCGGAAGAACTCACCAATAGCCGCACCGGTGAAGGGAGCATAGAACTGCAGCGGAGCGGGGTCAGCGGCCGGAGCAGCTACCACTACCGTGTAGTCCATGGCACCGCCTTTGGTCAGCGACTGCACCACCTGGGCGATGGTCGAAGCCTTCTGGCCAATGGCCACGTAAATGCAGTATACTGGCTGGCCAGCTTCGTAGAATTCACGCTGGTTGATGATAGTGTCGATGGCTACGGCCGATTTGCCAGTCTGACGGTCACCAATAATCAGCTCGCGCTGACCACGACCAATCGGAATCATGGCGTCAATCGACTTGATGCCGGTCTGCATCGGCTCGGTTACGGGCTGACGGTAGATTACACCAGGAGCCTTGCGCTCGAGGGGCATTTCGTACAGCTCGCCCTGGATAGGACCACGGCCGTCGATGGGCTGACCGAGGGTGTTCACCACGCGGCCCACGATGCCTTCGCCTACTTTAATCGAAGCAATTTTGTTGGTACGACGCACGGTGGCGCCTTCCTGAATACCCGAGTAGTCGCCGAGCAATACAGCACCTACGTTGTCCTCTTCGAGGTTGAGCACGAGGCCCTGCAGGCCGGTTTCGAACTCAATCAGCTCGCCCGCTTGGGCTTTGCTCAGGCCGTAGATGCGGGCCACGCCGTCGCCGACTTGCAGCACGGTGCCAACTTCTTCCAGCTCGGCTTCGGACTTGAAATTGGACAGCTGCTGCCGCAGGATTGCGGATACTTCGTCCGGACGTACTTCTGCCATGGTTTTGGGAATCTAAGTGGGAGGTGGTATAGTGATGGGGTGATGAGGAAAGCGACGAATCAAAGGTTAGTGGCCTTTCCCTTCATCACCTCATAACCAAGAACCTCATCACATCTTTTGTTGAAAAGTAGTGTCTTGCAAAGAGATGCGCATTTTGCGGAGGCTGGTGCGCACGGAATCGTCAATCTGCTGGTCGCCCACCCGCAGGATGAAACCGCCGATGAGGTCGGGGTTTACCTTTTCGGTGAGCTTTACATCGGCCAGGCCGGTTTGCTTGGTTACCAGCTTTTCTATTTCAGCCCGCGAAGCAGCCGTCAGCGGGGTGGCCGAAGTCACCTCTGCCATCTGAATGCCCTGCATGGCATTGTACTGAATCTGAAACTCGGTACCCATGCTTTCCAGCGCCGACTCCCGGTTTTTCTCGGTGAGAATGGTGAAGAAACGCATGGTCATGTTAGACACCTTGCCGCTGAAAATAGCAGTCAGGATGGCCAGCTTCTTGTCGTGCTTCACAATCGGGTTGCGCAGCAACAGGCGCAGCTCACGGCTTTCGGCCATGGTCTTGCTCAGGAGGTCCATGTCCTCCTTCACGCTATTCAGCGTGCCCATCTCCTTGCTCAAGTCGAGAAGCGACTTGGCGTAGCGGGCCGCTACTCGTTGGTCAGCCATAGTTTGATGTTTGTCATGCTGAGCTTGCGAAGCATCTTATCAGGTTCGCACTACTCGGGGACTATTATAATCTGACGAAAGCAGCCAGGATAAGATGCTTCCTTCGTCAGCATGACAGGCGTTAATTAAGTTTAACGTCTTTCAGATACGCATCAACCAGCTGCGTTTGTGCAGCGGGGTCACTCAACTCGCGGCGCAGCACACGCTCGGCAATATCGAGCGACAATTGGGCAGCGGTGTTTTTCACCTCGGCCAAAGCAGCGTTCTTCTCCTGCTGAATGGCTTCGCGGGCTTGGGCAATAATGCGGTTGGCTTCTTCCGTAGCGCGGGCCTTTTCGGCATCGCGGTGCTGGTTGGCCATCACGGTGGCTTCCTGCATCATGCGGTCGCGCTCGTGGCGGGCATCGGCAAGCAACTTTTCGTTGCCAGCTTTCAGCTGCTGCATTTCAATTTTGGCCTGGTCGGCCATGCGCAGGGCATTTTCGATGGTATCTTCCCGCTCTTTGAGCGACAGCAGGATGGGCCGCCAAGCGAACTTCGCCAGCAGAAACAACACCAACAGGAAGATAACCAGTTGCCAGAAAATCAGGCCGAGTTCAGGATTTAAGAAAGCTGGCATAGGGAATTTAGATTTAGGGAACCTGCGGATAAAGGCCGGTTAAGCTTGCTGCAGTTTGTAAGAGCAGGTAAGCCCGCCGCGCCAACTGCATAGGCAGCAGCGGGCGGCGGGCTTCCAACTACTTCCGGGCGCAGCGCCCGGCAAATCATCTTAGAGCTTGGTCCAGATAAGTACGCAAACTACGACTGCGAACAGGCCAAGGCCTTCAATCAGAGCGGCGGCGATAATCATAGCCGTCTGGATTTTGCCCGAAGCATCGGGCTGACGGCCGATGGCATCCATAGCGCTGCCGCCAATGCGACCAATACCCAGGCCTACGCCCAAAGCAACCAGACCTGCACCGATACCGGCACCCATTACAGCCAAACCAGGACCGTAGTTGGCAGCCATTTCAGCAGCAGCCTGCAACAACAAAGAAAGAAGCATAAAAAAAAGAAAAATGGGGAAGAGAAAAAGCTAGCCAGTCCCGCAGCGGGGGGGGGGGATTGCTGCGGTCTGACTAAAGCAGCCGGCAGGTCAGGCACGAAGCCTGCCTAAAAAGTCTTGTTATTAGTGAGCGTGGGCAGGAACGTGGGCCTGGTCAGCGCCGTCGCCACCGCCAATCTGATGGTCAGCGTCGTGGTGTTCTTCTACTGCGCCGCCGATGTACATGGCGGTAAGCAGCGTGAAGATGAAGGCCTGCAGAATGGCCACCAGCAGTTCCAGAATGTTGATGAACAAGCCGAAAGCCAGCGTAACCGGCGCTACAGCCCACGACTTGAAGATGAACACCAAGCTGATAAAGCTTAGTACTACGATGTGTCCGGCCGTGATGTTGGCAAACAGACGAATCATCAGGGAGAAGGGCTTGGTGAAGATGCCCAGGAACTCTACCACAATCATGATGGGCAGCAGCGGCTTCGGCACGCCGGGCGTAGCGAAGATGTGAGCCCAGTAGTTCTTATTGCTAGAAGCCAGCGTGATAACCAAAGTCATTACAGCCAACACCAGGGTCACAGCGATGTTGCCGCTCAGGTTAGCTGCGCCGGGCATCAGGCCCAGCAGGTTGTTGAACCAGATAAAGAAGAAGGCCGTGAGCAGGTACGGCATGTAGCGCTCGTACTTGGGGCCGATGTTCTTCTTGGCAATTTCGTCGCGGATGAAGATGATAACCGGCTCGAAAAACGACTGCAAGCCGCTGGGGGCACGGCCGTGGTTCTTCTTATAGCCACGGGCTACGGCGGTGAACACAATCAGCATCAGTGCGGCGCTGAACAGCAGCGAAGCGGTGTTTTTGGTAATGGAAAAGTCGTAAACCTTGCTACCGTCTTCGGCTACCAGCTTGTCCTCTTCCAGCTTCAGGCCATTGTGGCTGTGGCCGTGGGCCAGCTGGCTACCCGAGAACATGCTTAGGCCCTTGTTGGGCTGGTAGGCAATGATGGGGAGCGGCAGACTGATGTGTTTGGCGTGTTCGCCTTCACCGAGGGTTGCCAGGTGCCATTCGTGAGAATCGCCAATGTGCTCCAAAATCATTTCGCCAGGATTGAAGCCTTCCCCTTTGGAAGCCTCAGCGGCAGGTTCGTTGGCAAAAACGGACAGAGATACGAAGCAAAGAAGAATCGAGAGTAAACGCTTCATTAAAAGGAGATTAATGGAAGATTTCGGGCTAAAGCGCTATGGTTGCGCCACTTGCTTTTTCGAAATCGGCCGCAAGTTACTCAAAGTAGCCCAGATTTCAAACCCAGCCCACGAAAAGTACAGGACGAAGAAGGCGCCTAGGAAGGTCCAGACGCCGTGCCCTTCCTTGGCGCCGCCCCGGGCCAGATGCACCGTCACGAGGGCTAGCGATGACAGCATGCGGACGGTCATACCGATGAGGTATCCAATGCCCAGGTTAGTGGGCGACACTGCCACGAGGCGCGCCGTCAGGCTATAGATAAGGACCGTTAGCGCCGCCATAAAGCCGAATAGCAAGCCCGTGCGTGGATGTATAACAGCCGCTCCGTAGGCGTAGTGCAAGCCGATTATCAGCAGGCCTAGCACGCTGGCAAACAAGAGAAACTGGCGCAGAAATCGAATCATAAGCGAGCATAAGGCCTTCTGAAAGGCAACGAGTGATTCCTCATCATGTCCCTTTAGTCAGGCTGCGAATAATCTGGAACATGGCCAGAAAGACGCCCACCAGCATGAGCCCCACCGTGAACCAAGGGTTCTTGGACTGGTACCGCTCGTCGAGCCACATGCCGAGCCAGGTGAAGAAGCCGATGATGGCCAGCATCTGAAACGCTATGCCTGTGTACTTGGCGAATGAGCGAACGCGGCTGGAGCCCACAGGCTTGCCGTCGGGCTCAGAAACAGGCGGAGTGGACATGGTTTAAAGGAAGGGTACGTCAGCCGCGCAAAGTTACGACGAGAGCGAAGCGGAGTTTGGTCGGGGAAAAACGTAATTTTACCCCTCCGCCTTCGTTAGCTAACCGGCGCTTCATACGCTCGAACGAACAATTCGGGTTGCCTGCTACGTTGCGGGGGCAATCGGTTGCCTTTATCCTTCCCTTTGGCTTTGACACAACACCTGCTGATATACCGCTGGCCGGCCCTCCTCCTTTTTCTTCTGGGGTTGGGCGCGGCGGGCTGCGCATCCGATAAAAACCTGGTGGCGCATGCGTTCAACAACGTGGCGGCGCGGGACAATGCTTATTTCCTGGCCCGCGAGAAGCTGCACGAAACCGAGGAAAAGCTCTATGCCAGCCGCATCAACGACTATAACCAGACCCTGCCACTGTTTCCGACCCTGGACAGTGGCACCGTGCGAGCCAACCGGGCCGACTTGAACGATATTATTAAGAAGGCTTCGATGCCGATTCAGCACCGGCCGGGCTCTGATTGGACTGACGACGCTTACATTCTGGTGGGCTGGGCGCGGTTTTATCAGATGCAGTTCGATGACGCGGCCCTCACCTTTAAGTACGTCAACTCAACGAGCAAGGACGCCAACGCCAAGCACGAAGCGCTGATTGGGCTGATGCGCACGTTTGTGTCTCAGGGAGAATTTGAAAGCGCCAAGGCGGTCTCTGATTTGCTGGACAAAGAGGCCGGCCGGCCGGAAGATGCCCGGCAGCTGTTCCTGACCCGCGCCGACTACTACATCCGTACCGAGCAGCCTGAAAAGGCTATCCCACAGCTGGAGCGCGCCATTCCACTGATTGAGCGGAAAAATGAACGGTCGCGCACGCGCTACGTGCTGGCGCAGCTGTACCAGGACGCTGGCGAGAATAAGAAAGCTTACGAGCAGCTCGACCAGATTCTGGCGCGCAACCCGCCTTATGAGCTCGACTTTCAGTCGAAGCTGATGCTGAGCCAGGTATCGGAGTTAACTCCCAAAGACCGGCTGCGTCTGAATAAGACTTTCGCCAACCTGCTGAAAGACCCCAAGAACAAGGACTATCGCGACAAGATTTACTATGAGATGGCGCGGCTGAACTACCGCGAGAAGAACTACCCTGAGGCGCTGAAGCTGCTACGGGAATCCATCAAGGCCACGACCACCAACAACCTACAGAAGAGCTACACTTACTTGCTGGCAGGGCGCATCTACTACGAGGAACTGCAGAAGTACCGCCTCGCGGCCGCCTACTACGACAGTACGGTGCAGAACCTGTCCAAGGAAGCCAAAACCTACGCGGCCATCAAGGAGCGCAGCGACATCCTCACGGAGTTTGCCAAACAGTATACCATCGTTGAAACGCAGGATAGCCTGCAGGCGCTGGCGCGCCTGAGCCCCGAAGCGCTCGACCAGCAGTTAAATCTCTACGCCGACGCCGAAATCGCCGTTAGAGAGAAAGAGGAAGCCCGGTTGGCCGCACTACAGAAAGCCGGTGAACGCGCCACCGAACTAGCCTCCCGCACCACCAGCAGTGGTTCAAGTGGCCTCCCAGGCAATAATCTGCCAGGAAACGATTTATCTACGTTTGACCCCACTGCCACAGCTGCTGGCGCGCAGTGGTACTTTGATAATCCGGCCACGCTGGGTACAGCGCGTGCTGACTTCATCCGCAAGTGGGGCGACCGTCAGCTGCAGGATAATTGGCGCATCAGCAGCCAAGCCAGCAACTCACCCAATACTCCGGCTACTGCTGGCCTGCCCGTGGCGCGCTCCAGCCGCAATTTGAATGAGCTAAATGCCCGCCGAGCAGATTCAGCCGCAGTAGCGTCTGCTGCCGACCCCCAGGTGGCAAAGCAAGCTTTAGTGGCTCAATACCGCAGCACCTTGCCCCTTACGCCGGAGTTGCTCAAGGTTTCGGATACCCAAGTGGAAGCTGCCTTGTACGAGCTGGCTGGCATTTATAAAGAGCAGCTGAAAGAGCGTGAGAAAGGCTTTGAGACTTACGAGAAGCAAGTGGCGCGCTACCCTCGCGGGGAGCACGCGCCCGACGCCTACTACTTGCTTTATTTGTACTACAAAGACTTGCCCGACGCTGCCAAGATGGCTCAGTACGCTGCTGCATTACAACGCGAGTTTCCTACTTCCATCTATGCCAAGCTAATTGCCGACCCTCTTTACCGGGAGCACCAGCTGGCCCTGCACAACGCCGTAGCCAGTCGGGTCGACTCTGCCTTCACCCACTACAAGAAGCAGGAGTTCACCAAGGCGAGGGCCGTGCTGGCGCGCACCGAAAAGCAATATCCCAAGAGTGACCTGGCCGACCGCGTGGCCTACCTGAAGACGCTGTTGGTTATCCGCACCCAGCCGCCCCTCGCCGCTCGGTCGGCGGTCGAAAAATTCTATAAGGACTACCCCGACAGCCCACTAGTACCTCAGGCGCAGGCCCTGGCCGAGACTTACCGCAAGCAAGGCTCCGGACAAATAGCGGGCGCCCTAGCTTCTACTCAGAAGCCTGTGGTATCAATTTTTCGGCCCGGCGAAGTCGACAACCGCATGCGCATTCAGTACCGCGAAGACCAAACACCCGCCAAGGCCCTGAATGCTATTGTCTCTGCTGCAGGGGCCGTTGAACCCTCGACCGGGCTTACGGCAGCGCCAGCATCTCCCTCCGAAGCACTAGCTCCTGCCGCTTCGCCAGACATGGTGCCCCTGAAGAAGCCCGTCTCAAAAGCCCCTCCTGCGCTCCCGAGCAGGGCTGCCCCGGAAAAGGCAGCTTCCACCACTGCCTCGGCTATCCCTCCTCCGGTGGCTGTGCCTCCCGTCGCGCCTGCTGGCGACACGCCCCCCGCTCCTATCACCAACGCTCCAGCGATAGCCCCGGCTGCTCCTACTTCCCCGGCCACGGCCTACACCACTCAGCTAAGCGGTGCGCACGCAGTAGTAATGGTGTTTCCGAAGACCGCGCCGGCGGCGCCAGACATGGTCACTCAACTGGGCACTTACAACAATCGGTTTTTCCGGGCCAATAACCTGCAGGTAGAAACGTCTTCTTTGGGTTCCGACCAGGACTTAGTGGTGGTACGTACCCTCCCCGGTGCCAAAGTAGCGCAGAGCTACGCTACCAAGCTGCGAGGTCCTCAATCGCCGCTTGCACGGCTGCGGGGCGCTGGCTACCAGGCCTTGGTCATTAGCATGGAGAACCTGGCGTTGCTGCAGGCTTCGGGCGACTTGGCCGGGTATTTGAGCTTCTATCAGCGCGTGTATAAATAGGGCTACTGTCGGCATGTTTGAGTTGCTGCCTATCGGATAACGCTGGGTAATCGCTCGCTCAATAGTATGAGCCGTCAGCCAACGGCCGAAAAAATAGTATCCCAAGCCTCCGTCCCGCGCCGGAGGCTTTATTTTTACAAAATAATTCCGTTTTTGTCATCTATGCCTACTCCCACTCCCGCCCGACGCCCCAAGCCGACGCCCTTGAAACCAGCGCCTAAAGGGCGCTTCACGGCCTTTGCGCGCACAATGTGGCTGCTATTTGGCGCCGGCGTGCTGGGCCTAGTACTGTTTGTGCTGGCTGTGAGTGGCAACTTCCTGGAGCTGTTCGGGCGCATGCCCAACCTGAAAACGCTGGAAAATCCGCGCTCCGAGCTGGCTTCTGAAATCTACTCTGCCGATGGGGTTCTGCTTGGCAAATATTTCCGCGAAAACCGCACGCCGGTTGAGTTCAAAGACCTACCGCAAAACCTGATTGATGCCCTGATTGCCACCGAAGACGTGCGCTTCGAACAACACTCCGGTATCGACATGAAGAGCGTATTCCGGGCCGTGGCGGGTGTGGCCACCTTCAACCGCAACGGTGGTGGCTCTACGCTCACGCAGCAGGTAGCCAAGGTGCTGTTTCGTACCCGGGCCGACCTCAACGACGGGACCCTGAACGGCAACGGCAAGCTGGGCTTGCTCATCACCAAAACCAAGGAGTGGATTCTGGCCATCCGCCTGGAGCGCAACTACACCAAGCGCGAAATTTTGCGCATGTACCTCAATACTGTGGAGTATGGCTCTAACTCGTTTGGCATCAACACCGCGGCCAAAACGTTTTTTAATAAAAAGCCAAAGGACCTGACCAACGCTGAAGCGGCTACGTTGGTAGGCATCGTGAACGCGCCGGGCCGATTCAGCCCCGTCACCCACCCCAACCGCTCGAAGAAGCGGCGCAATTGGGTATTGCGCCAAATGGCCAAGTCCAACTACATCACCACGGCCCAGCTGATGGCCGATACTGCCAAGCCCATTGTCCTGAAGTATTCCGTCGAGAATCCCAGCAAGGGGCTGGCGCCGTATTTCCGGGCCGAAGTGGCCAAATCCCTCTTGGCCTGGGCCCGGGAAACCGACCACGACCTGTACTCCGACGGCCTGAAGATCTATACCACCATCGACTCGCGCATGCAGGTGTACGCCGAGAAATCGGTAGCCGAACACTTGGCCCTGCAGCAGAAGTGGTTCACCCAGCACTGGAAGGGCCAGCTTCCCTGGCGCGACGAAAACGGCAAAGTCATCCCCAATTTTCTCAATATCTCCATGCGCCGCACCCAGCGCTACAAGTCATTGATGAATTTGCACGAGGGCAACCGCGACTCGGTGAATTATTACCTGAACAAGAAATACAAGATGCCCGTGTTTACGTGGGAGGGCGAGAAAGAAATGCTCATGTCGCCGCTCGATTCGCTGGCTTATTACAAGCGTTTCCTGCGAGCCGGATTCATGGCCATGAACCCGCTCAATGGCCAGATTAAAGCCTGGGTGGGCGGCTCCAACTATAAGTTTTTCAAATTCGACCACGTGCGCCAAGGCAAGCGCCAACCGGGCTCCACCTTTAAGCCCATTGTGTATGCGGCCGCCATCGACCAGGGCTATTCCCCCTGCTACCCGCGACCCGACGTGGCCACGACTTTCCCCGCCGTAGCCGGGCGCGCGCCCTACACCCCCCGCAACTTCGACGGCAACTTCTCGGGCCGGGTGTTCACCTTGCGCCAAGCCTTGGCTCGCTCCATGAACTCCATCACGGCGTGGCTGGTGATGAAGCTCACGCCCGAAACCGTTGTGTCTTACGCCAAACGGCTGGGCATCAACTCGCCCATTGAGGCAGTTCCAGCCGTTGGGTTTGGCTCTTCCGACTGCAATATCTACGAGCTGTGTGGCGCTTATGCCACCTTCGTCAACAAGGGGTACTGGACCGAGCCCATGATGGTGACCCGCATCGAAGACAAAAACGGCAACGTGCTGCGGGAGTTTGTGCCCAGAGCCAAAGAAGTGCTCAGCGAAGAAACAGCCTACATCATGACCAACATGCTGCAAGCTAGCACCACCGAGCCCGGCGGCACCAGCACCATCCTGCACACCGGCTTCAAGTTCCCCAATGAAATTGGGGCCAAAACCGGCACTACTTCTAACTATTCCGATGCCTGGTTTATGGGCATTACGCCCGACCTGGTGTGCGGCATGTGGGTGGGCGGCGAAGACCGCAGCATTCACTTCCGCAGCGGTACCTACGGGCAGGGTGCTCGCCTAGCGCTGCCTCTTTATGGCCTTTTCATGCAGAAGGTGTATAAGGACAAAAGCATTGGCATCAACACCGGTCCTTTCCCTAAACCTGCAGCCCCGCTCAGCATCGAAATTGATTGTTCTCGCTACTACGGTGGCCAGCGTGATACCATTCCCGCCGCTCAGAAGATGGACCGCCGCGACCCGGTTGACCTCAGCCGCGAAGACATTTAGTCAAATCTTCGCCGCTGGCTCAGGCAAACCTTTACTTGCCCAACACAGATTGAAAATGACCAGCGACTTTTGCTGGTCATTTTTTGTTAGAACCCGACTGGCGCTGACTTCGCAGCGCTTCTCCCTCATGTCGGCGCTTCTCAATTCAAACATGCTGTTTGAATCAGCGTAACTACAGTATATCAGCATAAACCTGCGATTCATGGCAGCCAACGAGCACCTGCAAGCCCAAATAAGTGCCCTGCCTCACAAGCCGGGTGTCTACAAGTATTTCGACGACGAAGGCATCATTTATGTGGGCAAAGCCATCGACCTGCGCAAGCGAGTCAGCAGCTATTTCACCAAGCAGGACCACAACAAGAAAACCCAACAGCTGGTCAAAAACATCAAACGCATCGAATTCACCATCGTGGATTCGGAGTCTGATGCCTTTCTGCTCGAGAACAACCTCATCAAGCAGCACCAGCCCAAGTACAACATCCTGCTGAAAGACGGCAAGACCTATCCGTACCTCTGCCTCACCAACGAGCGTTTTCCGCGTCTTATTCCCACCCGCAACAAGATTAACGACGGCTCGCGCTACTACGGCCCATACGCCAATGGCACGGCCCTCAACGTACTACTGGAGCTCATCCGGGCCCTCTACCCGCTGCGCACCTGCAACTTCAATCTGAGCCCGCAAAACGTGGCCGCTGGCAAATTCAAGGTTTGCCTGGAGTATCACCTCGGCAACTGCAAAGGCCCTTGCGAAGACAAAGAAGACGAGGCCCAGTACAACGGTTACATTCAGCAGATTCGCAACATCCTCAACGGCGACCTGCGCGTGCCCAAGCAGTACTTCCGCGACCAAATGACGGCCGCCGCGCAGAACATGCAGTATGAACTGGCCCATCAGTTTAAGGTCAAGCTCGATAAGATTGAAGCCTTCCAGGTAAAGAGCACCATTGTCTCGGCCACACTCACAAATATTGATGTGTTCGCCATCGCCAGTAACGAGAAATCGGCCTTTATCACCTACCTCAAGGTCATGAACGGCTCCATTATTCTCACGCAGTCGCTGGAGGTGCAGAAGAAACTGGACGAAGAAGATGCGGAAATTCTAGCTCCCCTCGTTATGCAGATGCGGCAGGAGTTTGAAAGCGAGTCGCGTGAAATCCTCACCAACGTAGCCGTGCAGCTTCCGCTGCCGGGCGTTGCCTTGTCCGTGCCGCAAATCGGCGACAAGCGCAAGCTGCTGGAGCTTGCCCTTAAAAACGTGCTCTACGCCCGCAAGGAAAAGGAAAGCATGAACGACCGCAGCAAGGACCTCAACGAAGTGCGCATCATGGAAACCATCAAGAAGGACCTGCGCCTCACTGAGCTTCCCAAGCACATCGAATGCTTCGACAACTCCAACTTCCAAGGCGATAATCCGGTGGCAGCCATGGTGTGCTTTCGTAATGCCAAGCCCAGTAAGAAAGACTACCGCCACTACCACATAAAAACCGTTATTGGCCCCAACGACTTCGACTCGATGTACGAAGTTGTATCTCGACGTTACCGCCGCCTTGTTGACGAAGGCGCTAGCCTACCTCAGCTCGTCATCGTGGACGGCGGCAAGGGCCAGCTCAGCATGGCCGTCAAGGCCTTGAAAGACCTCAACCTCTGGGGTCAGATTCCCGTCATCGGCATCGCCAAGCGCCTAGAGGAAATCTACGTTCCCAACGACCCCCTTCCACTCTATATCGATAAAAAGAGCGAATCACTCCGCCTCTTCCAGCGCATGCGCGACGAAGTGCACCGTTTCGGCATCACCTTCCACCGCTCCCGCCGCGACGCTGCCACCCTCAAAACCGAGCTTACCGACGTGAAAGGCCTGGGCCCGGTGACCGCCGACAAGCTCCTGAATAAGTTTAAATCCGTCAAAAAAATCCGCGAGCTTTCGGAAGCCGAACTTATTGCCGAAGTCGGCAAAGCCAAAGCCAAGGTGCTCCAGAACTACTTCGCCGAGCACGACGCTCCCGCTCACCCCATGCCAGCCCGACAGCTTCCCGGCTAACCCACCGCATAAAGCAACTATAAGCACGACAAAAAAAGGTCCTTGCAGTGATGCAAGGGCCTTTTTTTAAATAATCAAGAACTCAGGGTAATCACGCTGAACGCGTGATACTAGAAGCTCCACAGGTTGTACTCGTACTCAATCAGGTCGGCAGCGGTCTGCTGAGCAGCCAAGATGCCTTGCTGGGCACCACCGTAGATGTCATCCAGACGGCTATCGCCCGCATTTGACACTTTCGTGATATAAGAGTTGAACAACCACAGTTCGAAAGCATCAGCCAGGTTTTTATGCTGAGCGTCATTCTCAGGGTTGAACCAGATGGCATTCTCGGGATTGGCGCGGAATACCTTCACCAAGTCGCTGTATTTGAACGTTCCAATTGGCTTTTCGATACCTGAAGTATTCGATGGAAGCGTCGAGGGCACGAGCAAGGTAATGGATTTGATGTCGTGATACATTCTCGACCGTTTCTTGTCGAAAATCATATCCTCCTTTATTTCCATCTCATACAAGTCCTTGTAGCGGTAAAGGTTGGCAGCGGGCGGGGGTGGAGGCGGGGGCGCAACGGCCACGGTCTCCATAATCACCTTACCTCTTTTATCCTTCAACGGCTTGCCATTGGCACCCAGCTTGGGCTGACGAACCGTCTTAGCGGCAGTGCTGCCTTTCTTTGGCGCGGGAGCACCCCAGCCATCGTCGCCACCGCCATTCAGGTCCTTCTCGCTGAAGCCAGCGGCCTTTTCCTCGTCGCTCAGCTTAAATCCTTCGTCGGCATACGACGCATTGCCAGTTACTTCCTGCCCAGTGTAGGTCGAAGTCAGCGAATCGTTCTTGTAGGCTTGCAACTCACCGCGCTTCACTGCCTCGAGGATGATACGGCTGATTTCCTTGCCTTCAGAGAACATCGGCTTGTTCTGCTTTTCGCGCAGGTCCACCTGGCGCCAAATGCTCTTGCGAAACATCTGGTCGGAAGGAGGAATCGGCCGGTGCGAGCCCGTGCTGCTCGCCGTAGTGGCTTGCTCCTGAGCCGAAGCCGTCAGCGAGAGCGACAAGCCCGCCGCAATAGCGGCCAAGGTGTGGATGGATTTCATATCGGGCAAAAGCAGATTTACTTTAAGATAGTTCGCTAACGTGGCCAAGGCCGAAAATATTACAACAGCGGAACGTTGAATTGCTTGGAGATATTCACCTCCTCAACATTGCCTTGGAAGTTGAGGCGCTGCACGCCTTTCACCTCGATGTAGATACGGTCGCCTTCGCGGTAAGCATTCACAATATCGCTGAGGTCGGCCGATGGCCCACTAACGGTCCGGGGCTGTATGGCGGGGCGACGGCCACGCACCAGCGTAACCTCGTAGCTCGAAACACGGTACTTTGCGTCATCGGGCAGGAAGGTTGCGAAACCAGCGTCAGGAATAGCACGCAGGGTCATGTTGCGTACAGCAGTACCAGGAGTGCCCTGCTTCTCGTTCACCGGACGGCCACCTACGAAGCACTCAATTGTGGGCTTGGGGATGGGACGTACCTGGAAGGTCTGCGAGCCAATGGCATTGCCATCGCTGCTTACGTTCAGGGTCACTTCTCTAGAGTTCGGCACGAGCGTTACATCGCCTACTTTGCTGCCAGGCAGAACCGAAGCACCCGAAGCTGAGAAGCTTGGCTTGTACTGAGCACCCAAGGCTGGAACTGAAACGCTCAGCTTGTTGCCGCACTTAAAGTACAGAGCCTGCACCGAAGCCGACTGAATCTGCATCACAGGCTTGGTAATGGTGTAAGGCACCTTCACCGTAAAAGTGGTGTCACGGCCGTTCTGGTTGAAGCGGATGGTACCTGTCCACGAGGCTTTGGCATTGCCAGAAGCGTCGAAGGAACCAGGGCGAGCCGTAAACTCTACCTTGCCTTTGCCATCGGGGCTTACTGGCAGAGGGCTGCCATTCAAAGTCATCTTTGGGCTAATGCTCGAAGCGGAAGCAGTCAAGAACAACTCCGCCTTGTACTTGGTACCAGCAGCTACAGTGTTAGACTCAGCACTGGCAAAAGCGCCAATTTTGTCAAACACAATTGTCTTCGCACCTACTTTTTCTGCCTGTTTTTGCAAGGCTTCAGCTTCCAATTCAAGAATCTCGGTTTCTTTCTGCGAGATAGTTGCCAAAGCAGCTACTACCGGAGTGTTTTCGAAGTTAAGCTCGGCGAAGTTCTTAGTGCGCTGGGTCTTATCCGTTACGCGGGGGTCCTCTTTAGCGTCAAGTGCCAAGGGAGCAGCATCAGGAACGAACTGCTTCATGTATTGAGCGTACTCGTTCAATTTTGGCTGCAGCGAAGTGTAAGCAATGCCGTTCTTTTTACCGCCGAGCATGGTGATAGCCACCTTGTCTTCACCGCTCATATTTTTGAACTCGGTGGGGGTATTATCCGTAGCCTTATACAGCTGCTCACGAATGCCACGTAGATAGGCAACCATTTCTTTGGTCTTCTGGCGAATTTCCTCGCTTTGGGCCAACACAGCTTTATCACGAGCCGTATTCTGGTTTTTCGTCACAGCAGCCTGTATACCCTTTACGGTACCATCGGCAGCTACCGATGTCTTATCATTGACGCTCAGCAAGCTGTCGTCGATGAATTTGAACTTCAGCAGAATCGCTGAGTTCACTTGGAGCGCCAGAAGAGCGGTTAGCACGAGGTACATCATGCCAATCATCTTCTGCCGCGGGGTTTCTTTTCCGCCTGCCATTATCTGTTTCCTCTAATATGGGATGAAGAACTTAATTCTGCCTAATAATTAGGCTTGGATAGGGGCGCGCATAGCGTTCAGCATGTTGCCGTAGACACGGTTGAGCGAGGTCAGGTTGCTCGTCAGGTCAGATACCTGCTTCTGGAACTGCTCGGTGTCTTTGCCAGCCTGAGTCATGTTGTCCATGGCCTTGCTGAGGGTGCCGTAGAACTGGTTCATGGACTTGAGGTGCGTGTTGGCATCCTGCAGTTCCATTTCGTACACTGCATTCAGTGCGCCCAAGTTTTTGGTTACATTCTGAACCTGCATGTGATACTCCTTAGCATCGGAAGTAGCATTCGACATGGCCGAAATGGCTTCTACCGTATTGCCATAAGCAACGTTGATTTTATCGAGTGAATCAGCGGCTGTGCGCACCTTCTTGGTGTATTCGTCAGTCACGTTTGTAGCCTCGCCCAGCTGCGACAACTGCGACGTGGTGGTGCTGAGGCGGTTCAGGCCCTGGCCTAGGTTGGTGAGGGCTTCGGGGGTTACGTTAGCATTCTTCAACATATCGTCCAGCTTCATGGTCAGGCCTTTAGCTGAGTTATCGGTCGAGAAGCTCGAATTACCTGTAGAGGGGTCGTATCCTTCGCTCAATTCGGGATAAACGAGCGACCAGTCGTGCTCCTTAGCCTGGGGCTGGAAAGCGCTTAGAGCAAAGATGAGGGCTTCGGTGCCCAGACCTACGATTAGCATAATGTCGGCACCTTCCCAGTGCTGAATTTTGAATAGAGCACCAATAATTACAACTGCTGCGCCGAGGCCATAAACTTTGGGCATCAACGTATCGTAGAGAAAACTTCCTTTAGCTGCCATGAGAATTTAACTTTGAAAGGGGGTTGAAGAAGGTGATGAAGGGAGGGTGTTAATTAGATAGTGGCGTCAGCCGTTTGAATTGATATAACCTAGTTTAGCGAACTGTTGGAACCCATGCCAATCTGAATCATCGAGCAACGGAAGCCGATGTACGAACGAGCGGAGTCCTGATATTCATAGTTGCGGGTGCCGGTTTCGAGGAAATACGCAATGTCCTTCCAAGAGCCGCCACGAACCACTTTCCGGGGTTCGTTATCGTCCGGGTTGGTTGGGTTCAGGTCCCATACAACTGGCACCGAAGCCTCCATATAAGCATCATCACACCACTCCGACACGTTGCCGGCCATATCGTAAAGGCCGAAATCGTTAGGAAAGAAAGAACCTACTTCCGCTGTGTAAGCAAACCCGTCAGAAGCATAATCGCCGCGGCCGGGCTTGAAGTTGGCCAGCATGCAACCCTTGCTATTGCGCAGGTAAGGACCGCCCCAGGGATAGGTAGCCAAGTCGCGTCCACCGCGAGCGGCGTATTCCCACTCAGCTTCGGAAGGAAGACGGAAGTTGGGGTCGTTGGCAAAACCACTCTCTTCCCGTGCTGCGTTCCGGAACTTGGTGCGCCAGTTGCAGAAATATTTAGCAGCAAACCAATCGACACCTACAACCGGATAATCGTCAAAGGCAGGGTGTGTATAGTAATATTCTAACAGCGGGTCACCCATGTGATAGGTAAAATCACGCACCCAAACCGTAGTGTCGGGGTAGAGCTCCGTCATCACATATTCTTCGCCCAATACATCAAGCGAATCCTGCTTGATGGCATCCATGAACTGACGGTACTCGTTGTTAGTGATTTCCGTCTCGTCCATATAAAAGCCGGCGATAGTCACCTGCTTATTCATATTTACCATAGATGCGGAGATATCCTGGTCGGTCTGGCCCATATGAAAAGTACCACCGGGACAGGGCACCATGCCGAAGGGAACCTCTTGGGGGTTGAATATAGGACGGTCATCAGAACCAACCAGTTCACCCTGAGGTCCTTTTCCGAAACCACACCCACCCAATAATGCTCCGGAGATAGCGAAAAGGGATACTGCTAGAAGCTTGTTCATGAGAGTTTAAAATTCTGTTTTAATTGCCAATACCGTTAAAGTACATTTGGATGGGCTGGCAAATCTACACTTTTTTAGGATGCTGTGCAATACTTGATTTTGTTTGCGCCCGGCCAAATCAGGGGTAAACACGCCGAATGGCCCAAATAGCTTGATTAACCCGTTTATCGGCCATGAGGCCGCCTAAAATTTATCCTAACTTTAAATAAAAATGGTGCCCAATAGGCAAGATTAGAAAATAGGAGAATTAGAAGCTATAGCGGGGCGTGCGAATTGCTGGACGGGTAATAAGACCTGGCTTGGGCAGGCGGTAAGAGAGCATAATTTCGTGCGAGCTGAAAGCCCGGGCTTCCTGATTGAAAGCAATAAAGTCGAAGGCATAGCCCAGACGCATGGCATTATCCTTTGCAAAGCTTAGGCCAAGGAGGCCTGAAACAGATTCCTCGTGGCGGTAATTGACTCCCGCCCAATATTTGTCATCGATAGTAGCACGAACGCCTCCTTCAAAAGAGTAGTTCTTTGGATTAACAAATTTGGTGCTACTGGAATACTTTCCTGGCAACACCGCCTTCATCAAGACCATTGGCGTCACAACAACGGAAGAAGTAGCATCTATATTATAGCCAGCTGTAAAATACGCATGATTTTCGGCCAAGTACCGGCTAGGAGTCCCTTCTGTACCCCCGCTTTTAAATGAATATTCCGAGCGCAGAAGGTTGTTGAGGCTGATGCCTGTATAGAATTTCGGTGCTTCGTACCATAAACCTGCACCGACATCGAACTTGTTGTCGGAAGCATTCTTGGGCACGTTGATGTCTTCGGGGTCGATGGCAATGTAGGTGCCCTTGCCCAGGTAGGTATAGAGGCCTTGAATGCCAATGCCAAGCTTACCAGACCCCAGCTTGACGTGCTGCGAGTAAGACAGGGCCGCGTTGGTCATCTTCGACATGCCCGCTTGGTCGTAATAGACCGAGAGGCCAACTCCACCGCTAACAGCAAGGATGGGTAAAGAAACGGTCATCAAGCCCGTGCGGGGCGAGCCATTGGCATCGCCATACGTGCCGTAGTTATAGTACTGATAACGCCCAATCAACAGTGCTTCTCCCTGACCTTTGATGCCTGCATACGCCGGGTTCAGATGCATGCCGTTGAGCCCATAATGGGTAAACTGAGGCTGCTGCTGAGCCGCCGCAGAACCCGCCGCAACAGCAAGAAGCAAAGTCGCAAGAATCGTTACTTTCATGAGGCGGGGTGGCAGAATTGGAAGAAGGAAAACGCCCGGCGCGGGAGGGGGTGGGTGCCAGGGCGTTAATACCTTCCAAATGTAAGCCAAAAACAGTCGCCAAAAAATTTGCACAAAAAAACCGGCGCACGGGAAGGTTGCGCCGGTTCTCAGTCTGTTATACTCTCTAGACGCTGGGATTAGCGTTTTTCGAACTTGTTTTGCCTACATCTGTGAGCGAGTGACGCCGAATGTAAGCCTCAATGGCGCCCGTCATGGACGGCGCGTTAGGGTGAGGGGCCTCAATGTCAAGAATTAGCCCTGCGTCTACGACTGCCTTGGCAGTGGTGGGACCAAAGGCCGCGATGCGGGTCCCGTCCTGCACGAAGTCGGGAAAGTTGATAAACAGCGAGCTAATGCCGGAGGGGCTAAAAAACGCAATGCAATCGTACTTCACATCCGAAAGGTCAGACAAGTCGCTGGCTACGGTGCGGTAGATAACTGCCTCGGAGAATTTCAGGTTGTTGGCCCGCATAAACACCGGGAGGTCATCCTTTCGGATGTCGGAGCATGGGTACAAGAACTTCTCACCTTTGTGCTTTTTGATGACATCGAACAAGTCTGCAGCGGTGCGCTCACCGACAAAGAGCTTGCGCTTGCGCAGCACAATGTATTTCTGGAGGTAGTTAGCCGTTTGCTCGGAGATACAGAAATACTTCATTTCTGCGGGCATCTCCAACTTGGCTTCCTGGCAAATCCTGAAGAAATGGTCGACAGCATTACGGCTAGTGAAAATCACCGCCGTAAAGTCCAGAATGTTTATTTTGTCGCGCCTAAAATCCTTGTAGGATACGGGCTGTACCTCAATGAATTCCCGAAAGTCGACCTGGATGCCGTATTTGTCGGCAATGGCGAAGTAGGGGGATACGTCGTTGGTGGGCTTGGGCTGGGTAACCAGGATACTAGTGATGCGCTTGGCATGCCGGCCTGTGCCCGGCTTATCTGCACTTTCGGCCATACAGGAGAAGAAAGGGTAATGCTAGGACAATAAGGAAAGGAGAAATGTGCTAATACGAACAGGGTAGCGAGCAACGCCAATTAGTAAGTAAAAACAATAAGTTTAAGCAATACCAACAGAGGCAGAACTTCGGTAGCACAAAGGTAGGCAAACAAATGTAGATTTAGCAGTGAAGCATGATGATGCAGCGTGCGGGCAACTCGCAGAACAGTACCAATTAAAACAATACCAATGGCTCCACTGGCCGCCCAGGCCACGGTGCTAGGATAGCTACTGTTGAGGCTAAGGTAGAGCAGCAGCACCAGCGGGAGAAACAAGCCGGCTAATAGAGTGGTTCGCAAAAACTCGCGGTACTGAACGTTGACAAGGCCTTGTAGGCCAAAGATGTAAGCCATGATGCCAACGTACAGATACTTGCCAAATACGAAGGTGGTGATGATGGCAGTATAGAGCAGAACGCGGGCCACGATGGCAGTTTCGGGCACATTGAAGAAGCGGCGCAGTAGAGGCAGATTTTGCAGGTCGGTGTGAATGGCGGTGAGGAGCAAGCCAAACGACAAAGCAAAAAGGATTACCAGCAACAGGTTAAGCAAGGAAAAAGCCGGCTTGGCCAAAAAGGCCTGCTGGTCGCCGCCGTTGCCAAACAGTTCCTCAATTTGAAAGATGCGGGCCAGGCCAGGCTGGTACGTGGAGCGTATGGCCCCGTAGGACAAGCCGAGCACCAGCAAAAAGCTCAGATAAACGTTTTGCCCCTGTGGCCCCGGAAGCCGGGGCTGGGCGCGCCCAACGCGCACCTCGGGCTGGCCGCCGACCGTGCCAATGGTAGCAACTCCGGAAAAGGAAGCCAGAGCCGGCGAGCCGTCGGGCTGCCACACCGCCAGCAAGTGGCGGCCGGCCTCTAGCTGAGCCGGCATCAGTTGGGCGATATCGAGGGAGTAGGTGGTGGCGGTTCGGGCGGTGAAAATGAGTTGATTATCCAGAAACAGGCTCAGGCCAGGCTGAGCAGCGAAGGACAACGGGAAAGGCTGGTTGCGCTCTATTTGCACCCATTGGTAGTAAACATGGGCGGGTTGGTGGTAGCCGGGCAGGTAGAAGATGAGGCGATTGCGGGCGACGTCGTGTATGAGCCAGTCGGCGGAAAGAGCTGTGGGCGAAGCGGGCGGCAATTGGCGGTACTCGCTGCTCCAGGCGCAATGCCCCATGGCCATCATTGCCAGCAGTAGGCTGCAAGTGAGCAACCACGAACTACGCAAAGAGCCCCCAAGTGCCATGGCAGCTACGACAAGTTTGCTTTTTCGACCGTCAGAAGCTGACGGCGGGAAATACGACTTTGGTATACGCCAAAGAAAACGCTCAACAATGCGGAGAAGACAGCCAGCGCCACGATAAGCACCGTGTTGCCGAGGTCCGCAAACCGAATAACGAAGAGAATGACGATAATATTGAGCAAGCCCAGTAGCAGCACCGTGCTGATTTGCTGAAAGCCCATGGCCAGAATGCGGTGATGGATGTGGTTTTTGTCGGGGGCGAAAGGCGAGCGGCCGGCCAGCATGCGCAGGGAAAACACCCGCAATGTGTCGAACAACGGCACAAACAAAATGCCTACCGCCACCGACGGTGCCGACGAACCGAAAGGCGCACCCACCCGGAGCCCCATCTCAATGAATTGAATGGCCATCACCGACACGATGAACCCGCACACCAGCGAGCCCGTGTCGCCCATAAAAATGGGAGCCCGATGGAAGTTATACCGCAAAAACCCGAGCAGGCCTCCAATGAGGCAGACCGCTACAAAGGAGTAGTTGCCATAAGACGAGCCGCCATAGGCGTAGAAGTAATAGCCAAATGTACCACTGACAATCAGAACAATGGTGCCCGCCAAGCCATCCAGACCGTCGATGAGGTTGATGGCGTTGGTGATGCCCACGATAACGCCCAGGGTGAAGGCGTAGCTGATGCCAACGGGCAAAGTGTGAATGCCGAGGATGCCCTGAAAGCTGGTGATGCGAACATCGGCCATTATCATGACAATGCCGGTAGCCAGTAGCTGACCTACGAATTTTTTTGACACCGACATGCCGACTAAGTCATCCTTGAGTCCAACAAAGAACAGGATGATGCAGCCAGCCAGCAGCTCCTTGGCGCCGTTATCGAGGGGCGCGAAGATGGTGAGGGCCGACATGAAGCCGGCGAACACCGCTACGCCGCCCAAGCGGGGAGTGAGCGACTGGTGCACGGTACGCCCATTGGGAGTATCGAGCATGTTCTTGAGGTGGGCAATGTAGATAATGGACGGAACCGCGAACAAGGACACGAGAAAGGCCCACATCCAGGACAAGCTTAAGGGAATATCGTAGTTATTCATAGATAATAGTTGGAGCAGAAGGGCGTAAAAAACCGTAGATGGAGACACAGCCCGCCCCCGGGGCAACGGCGGCTACTTAGCTGTGCAATACCCCAACTTTATCAAGAAGGGCAATGTGCGTGAAGTTCTCGGGCATAATGGAGTCGGGCACGAAAATGAATCTTTTGTCGAAAATCTGGGGTCCTCGGTAGTAACTCACCCAGTATTGATTGTTGAGGTGAAACAAAGACGAATCGATGGGCTCGACGGGCACGGCGGCGTGGGCCGGCACTTCCTCAAATAAGTAGCGCAAGGTGGAGGTGCGCACCTTTTCGCCATCCTCCCGCTGGCCGTAGCCATTGGCGTTGATGATGACGTTCTGCAGCGGGAAGGAATTATGGTTGAGCAGATACACCTGCCAGATGGACTGACCCTCGGGCGTACGAGCCCCGTCGTCGGGAATTACGGCTACGGAAACGCCTTCTACAGGGTCAAAAACGATGTCTTGTTTCACAAAAGCACGGATTTAGTCGGATAAAACTGATTGCACGGTTTTCTTATCAGGCTTATGTTGCCAGGCTGGGTGCATTCGGTGAAATGGCGGGGTTCTGAGCGTCCAGTAGTTCAAAGAGGTGAGGCAGCAGGCGCTCCTGAACCTCGGGCACCGACACAGCCTGCCCCAACTCTTGTGCCAAGGAAGTGACGGCCTTGTCGGGGATGCCACAAGGCACGATGTGGCCGAAGTAGCTGAGGTCAGGATTGACATTGAGGGCGAAGCCGTGGAGGGTAACCCAGCGGCTGCACTTCACGCCGAGGGCACATATTTTGCGTGGGTTGGGCGCACCAGCTTCCCAGTCGAGCCACACGCCGGTGAGGCCAGCAATGCGCCCGGCTTGCAGCCCGTATTCGGCCAGCGTCCGAATAACGGCTTCCTCGAGCACGCGCAGGTACCAGTGGATATCGGTTCGGAAGTTGTCGAGGTCGAGGATGGGGTAGCCCACCAGCTGGCCGGGGCCGTGGTAAGTGATGTCGCCCCCGCGGTTGATGCGGTGGAAGCTGGCTTGGTGGGCGGCTAGGGCGGCATCGTCGAGCAGCAGGTGTTCGGGCTTGCCGCTTTTGCCCAGCGTGTAAGTGTGCGGATGCTCGCAGAGCAGCAGGTGATTGGGGGTGGGGGCCAGCGCTGCCCCGCTGGTTTCGGCCTGGCGGTTTTGCGACTTTATGGCGAGTGTGGCCTCCATCAGAGCTTCCTGTAGCTGCCACGTGGGCACATAATCCACTAACCCCAACCGCTGAACGTGCAAGGCACGGTTAAGCACAGAGCCGGCGTCGTCGGAAGGGATGGCGTCGAGCAGTTGGGGCGCGAACTGTTCTACAGAAGAGGCCATAAGCGTGGATTGATGAAACGGGACGCAAAGGTACTAAGCGCCGTAAGCTTTAGCCGATGCCTTCTCTTTGATGCGCTGCTTCTTCGTTGGCGCTGGCGCTGTGGAGCCCCGGAAAGTTGTGCGGGCGGCGGGGTAGCTTGCAGCCGCACTCACCTCCTCTGGCTCTGCGCTCTGCTCCTACTTATCCGGATTTCTATCTCATGGCACACGCACCCCACGAATTAGGCCGAGCCGGCGAAGTTGCGACCGCCGAGCACTACATGGCCCTAGGCTACGAGGTATTGGCGCGTAGCTACCGCCAGGGCCGCGCCGAAATAGACCTGGTGCTACGGCGCGGCCGTGAGTTGCTGGTTTTTGTGGAAGTCAAGACCCGCTCTTCGGCTCAGTACGGGCCGCCTGAGACATTTGTATCGGCCCGGAAGAAGGAGTTGTTCCGGCTCGCGGCCACCCACCTGCAAGAGGAACTGGATTGGCGCGGCGACATCCGCTTCGACATTGTGGCGCTCACCTTGCTTGCCCAAGGCTTTCGCATCGAGCACTTCGAAGATGCGTTTTATTGAGGTGTCGCAAGTCCCCCTCCCCTACTTGCGCTTTGTGGCCGCTTTGGGGGCGGCGCGGGGTGCTGCCTTGCGCTGGGCAGGTCTGTCCTCAACTTCGGGCTGGCCGCGCTTGTCGATGTTCTTCTCCTTGTCGTAGATGAGCACAAAGTTGCGGTTGTACTCCCGAATTAACTCAGGCTCGGTTACTTCCGGGTCGTAGCCCGACTCGCCGTACTGGTACTCGTAGTGGCGGCGGCCGCGAAAGCCCCAATACTTGGTCCAGACGCCCACGCGGCGGCCGTTTTCGAACTGGCCGCGCCAGTCGGGCTGGCCATTGATGAGGAACTTGGCGTAATCGCCTTCCAGCTTGCCGTTCACGTAAGGCACCACTTCGTTGATGAGGCTACGGTCTTCGCCGTAGTAGCTCACGTTGGCGTCGCGCGGGAAGCCCATTTCGTAGTGCACCTTGGTCAGCAGGACACCGTTTCTATCGAACCGCTCCCAGCGCAGATGCCGGGTACCCAGGGCGTAATAGCCGGTTTCAATGACCTTGTTGTTTTGGAGCTTCTTATAGGGGCCGTGCAGGATTTTGAGGTTGGAGATATCTTCCTCAATGGCGGCCAGCTTCAGAATTTTGCGTTTCTTGACGTCGTAGTAGTAATGCGCCGGCGCGTAGGCGTTGAGCGGCATCGGGTACTTGAGGAAGTAGAAAACCTCAATAATCTGGTTGCGACCCTTGGGTCCCGACTTGGCAAAGCCGCGTTTGATTTTCTCCCCAAGAAAGACCTTCTTTTTCTTCTTGGGTTTGCGTTGGGCTTCCTTCTCGGCTTCTTTGGCAGCGCGCTCTTGCTCCTTGGTGATAACGACTTTGCGGGCGGTGCTTAAGGGCTTGCCGTTGAGAGAATCGGCGGTTCGGGTGAGCGTGTCGGCCCCGAGAACGGCCATAGTGGGCTGCTCGGGGTTACTGTTAAAGGAAATGGCCTTGCGCGTGCATGCCCATGGAAGCAGCGTGCCCAGCACCAACGCCAGGCCCAGGAAACGTAGCGGCCTGAGCCACAAACGAGAAATACGCATGAAGAACACGGAATGATTTCGCGGCATCAACGCAAAGGTAGGCCGGTTTGGTGCCCGTTGGAATAAGGAACCGGGGAAGGCGCGGGTGAAAGAACATGTGGGCTGACGCGCACAGCCTCTTACTTCCTGTTAGGCTTACTTCATTACTTGCCGCGTAGCGAGGTCGAGCTGCTGGCCGGCTACCAGCAAGTGAACCTGGAGACCATGGGCACTGATAATCTGACCTTCGGCCAAGCCGGGCAGGTTATTGTGCGTGAGCTGGGCCGCATCAACAACGACGACGACTTCATCGCCAAAAACCTCCATGGGCTGCCCCGCACGCACGATGACTCCTGTTTCCTCGCTCAGCCCAATGCCCAGCAAATCGGGCTGGGCCAGGGCGGCGTGCATAAGGCGTGGGTAGCGCCCGCGCTCGGCGAAGTGCTGGTCGAGCAGCACGCCCGGCAGCAGATTTAAGCCGGGTTTTACATCGATGTTGCCCTTTTTCAGGCTGCGCCAACCATGCCCGTAGACCAGCATGCATTCTGCTATGGCCGAAGCACCGGCGCTGGTTCCCGCCACGATGAAGTTCGGCTCCTGCTGGTATTTGGCTTTGAGAATGGCCAAGAATTCAGTGTTGAGCAGAAAATCGGTGAGGCGCTCTTGGTCGCCGCCGCTCATGAATACGAGCGTGGCCCGGCGCAGGCGCATGAGTGTGGCCGGGTCATCGGCCGGATGGTTCTCATCGACCTGCAGGTGGCGCACGTGAGGACAACCCAGCTGGTGCAAAGTGTGGGCGTAGGCGGCAGCAGTGCGCGCGGGCTGGCGCCGGGTGGCCGTGGTGAGCACCTCTATGGTGGCGGAAGGACCAGACCCCATGCTGGCCAGCAGGGTCAGCATGGGGTCGTCGTCGCCGCCACCGAGCAAGACCAGGGTGCCGCGGGGCGCGTCAAGGGAAGTAGAATCAACAGGCATTGGCGCAGATTTGGGAGCAGCGGCAGGGTAGCATTTTGCCCTAGCAGGGCTTTATCCCCTTGCCTAACGGTATTTTTTGGCCTGAAGCTACGCTTTAGCCCTACTTTTGTACAGTCGGTCTTTCCTTTCACCAGCCCGCTTGCCTAGCGAAGCATCTCCGCCCCCTCTTTTCATGCAGCCGCAGACCGTGGAAACCATCACGTCCCTGATTCAGGAGGGCGAATTTTTCAAGTTGAAGCAGGTGCTTCGCGAGTTTCAGCCGTCGGAACTGGTTGCGCTTATTGAAGAAGAAGAAGAACGGGAGCAGCTCATCATTTTTCGGCTGCTGCCGCTGAAGCTGGCCACCGAAGTGTTCGAGTACCTCGACCTGGAGATACAGCGCCACTTCCTCGATAACCTGGCCCAGGATAAGATGGCCGACATTCTCAACGAGATGTCGCCGGATGACCGCACCACCCTGCTGGAATTCCTACCGGCCAACTTCGTTGCAGAGTTGGTGCAGAGCCTCTCGGAGGAAGAGCGCAAGGTGACCTTGCAGCTGCTGGGCTACCCCGAAGAATCGGTGGGACGCCTCATGACGCCCGACTACATTGCCATTCGCGAGAACTGGACGGTGCAACAGGTGCTCGACTACATTCGCCAGCACGGCGGTCAGTCGGAAACGCTGAGCATGCTGTACGTGACCGATGCGCAAGGCGTGCTGATGGACGACATCCGCATTCGGGAGTTTCTGCTGGCCGCGCCCACGGCCCGGGTGCGCGACCTGATGGACCGCCGCTTTGTGCAGCTTATGGCCGACCAGGACCAGGAAGAGGCCATCGACGTGTTTCGCCGCAACGACCGCAACGCCCTGCCCGTGGTCAGCGACCAAGGCATTCTGCTGGGCATTGTGACCATCGATGACATCCTGAGCATTCGCGAGCAGGAAGACACCGAAGACATGCAGAAGCTGGGCGGCTCCGAAGCCCTCGACGAGCCATACCTCGCCACGCCCATGCTGCGCATGGTGCAGAAGCGGGCTGGCTGGCTGGTTATTCTGCTGATTGGAGAGATGTTTACGGCCACGGCCATGGGGTATTTCGAGGACGAAATTGCCAAAGCCGTGGTGCTAATGCTGTTTATCCCGCTCATCATCAGCGCGGGCGGCAACGCCGGCTCCCAGGCTACCTCCCTCATCATCCGGGCCATGAGCCTGGGCGAGCTGAGTTTGGGCGAGTGGTGGCGGGTGATGCGCCGCGAGCTGGCCACGGGCCTGATGCTGGGCGCCATCCTCGGCTTCGTAGGCTTGATGCGCATTCTGCTGTGGTCGCAGCTGTTTCCGGGCGAGTACGGGGAATACTACTGGCGCATCGGCTTCACAGTAGGCTCGTCGCTGGTGGGTATTGTGCTGTGGGGTTCGCTGTGCGGCTCAATGCTGCCGCTCTTGCTCAAGCGCCTCGGGGCCGACCCGGCTACTTCGTCGGCGCCCTTCGTGGCCACGCTGGTCGACGTGACGGGCGTAATCATTTACTTCGCTTTTGCGCTCCTGTTTCTGCGCGGCACCCTGCTCTAGTCGCTTCCTCTATGACCCCTCACGCACGGCATTCCTGGGATTGGCGGGCAACGCAGTGTCTTGCTTTGTGGCTGGCAGTGGGCAGCATGCTCCTGTTAGGCAGCTGCGCGGTGGTGGGCAATATAACGCAGCTCGACGATGGCTACTACCGGGTAGTGCGGCGCTCCACCCGGGACTCGTTGGCGGGGACCATCCCCAATCAGCAGCTCTACGTGCAGCAACACGCCGACACCCTGCTACTCACGCCCAACCCGGCTCCGGGGGCACCCATTGCCACCTACCGCTATACCATGCAGCCCAATCACCGGCTGCTGCTCCTGCGCCGCCGGCTCGACCTCGACGTGTTTGCGCTGCCTTTTAAAGTGCGCCCGCCGCAAGGCGGAGTACCCGTGCAGCTGAACACCAACTTTAACGCGGCCATCTACGTGGGCCGGCGCCTCGACTTTTATTCCCTGCACACGAAGCGGGCCACGCCATTTGGCGCCACGCCGCACATTCGGGCTACGGGCATTGGCTACGGTGCTTTTGTGGGCATGGGCTCGACGTTTGTGAGCGCCGATGTGACCGGCCCACGCCCCACCTCGGCCGACTACGAAGGGCTGGTGCTACACGGCGGTCTGGCGGCCATTTACGATGCCCGAGCATTTAACATTGGCTTGGCTACCGGCATCGACCAGCTGATGGGGGCCGATGGCCCTTACTGGATATACCGGCACAAGCCCTGGTTTGGCGTCCTGTTTGGCCTCGACCTGAACTAGCCCGCGCCGTTGCTATTCCAGCCGGCGGCGGTTAGCCTTTTTCTCACCCTGAATTTTCTTGCCTTCGAGGCGCTTGCGCACGGCGCTTTTGCTGGGCTTAGTGGCCTTGCGGGGCTTGGGCCGGCGCAGGCTATTTTGCAGCAGTTCATGAAAGCGGGCCAGGGCAATTTCCTTGTTCCGGAACTGGCTGCGGTCGTCCTGAGCGGTGATAAGCAACAGACCATCGGCGGTGAGCTGGTTACTCAGCTTCTCCAGAATCAGCGCTTTTTGGGTATCGCTGAGCACTTGCGAATTCTGCACATGAAACCGCAGCTCTACCCGCGACTCTACCTTGTTGACGTTTTGCCCACCGGGGCCGCTGGAACGGCTGGTCTGGAAAATGATTTCCGGCAAGAAGGCTTCGGCAGGGGCGAGCATGGGGTGGAATCAAAAAGCAAAAAAGAAGAATTAGAAATGGGCAGACGTGAGCGGCAAACAGCCTAATCTAGCTCTTCTAAATTCTTCTATTTTAATAGTTAATCCCTCATCAGCAGCATGGCGCCGTAGGAATAGCCGCCTCCGAACACGGTGATAATTACCCTGTCGCCGCCTTTTAAGGTATTCCAAACTTCGGCTAGGCCAATGGCTGCACCGGCGCAGCCGGTATTGCCGAGGCGCTCGATGTTGCTCACGGCGCGCTCCGGGTCGATGCCGAGCTGCTTCACCACATTTTTGGAGATGCGCAGGTTGGCTTGGTGCGGAATGAGGTACGTGAGGGCGGACGTGGCAATGTGGTGCTTGTCGAGCAGGGTTTGCGTGACGCGGGCCATGTAGATGCAGGCCTGCTGAAACACGTCGCGGCCAAAGGGCATCACGATGCCCTTCTCCACTGGCTTCAGGGTCACGGCCTCGTCAGCCTTGCTCACGGGCGCGGCCCCACCCGTAATAACTTCGGCAATGTGCAGGTCGTCGGGACTGATGCGCTCTTTGGAGATGAGCAGGGCAGCGGCCCCATCGCCCCACAAGTGGCCGGCCATGGTGTCTTCCTCATTGTTGTAAGCGGTGTTGTGCTCGCTTACCACCACTACGGCCCGGGTGGCTTTGCCCATGGCAAAATAGCCTTCCACAATTTCTACAGCGTTCAGCAGCGAAGAGCAGGCCGAAGAAATGCTGACCGTGGGTATTTCGTTGATGCCTAGGTCGCGCTGCACGGCGTGCGCCGCCGTAAAAATAGTGTCGTGCGGCGTGTAGGTGCCGGCCACCACCAGGTCAACTGTACCCTGGGCAAAGGCAGGCGCAGCGGCCAATGCAGCCCGGGTGGCTGCTATGGCCATGGTGTTGGCATTTTCGCCTGGGCCCGCTTTGCGACGCTCCTGAATGCCGGTTCGCTCGATTATCCACTCGCTGGCAAGGCCGTTGAGGCGGGTGAAGTGAGCATTGGTTACGACTGCTTCCGGGATGTAGGCAGCCACATGATGAAGATACACGGGGTGGTGTTGGGTGGGATATTCTAGCGCGCCATTGGGCTATGCAAAGGTACGGAGCCGAACCTGCGGCGACTGGACTCTTTTCCGATATGCCCGAATTTTATACACAGTGGCGTTTAGGTGTGCTGGCAGTTAGGTATCCGCCCACGGCAATTGCCAGCCCGGCCGGAGAGGCTTTTGCTATTTTTGCCTCTATGTCTTCTCTCCTCCACCACCTCGACCAAGGCCAGGGCCGGCCCTTGGTTATCCTTCACGGCTTGTTTGGCACGCTTGATAACTGGCAAACGCTGAGCCGACGCTGGGCCACCGAAGCGGGCCTGCGCGTTATCAGCGTGGACTTGCGCAACCACGGCCGCTCTTTCCAAAGCACCGACCACAGCTACGAGCTGATGGCCCAGGACGTGCTGGCGCTGTTCGACCACCTCGGCCTGGGCGAGGACGTTTCGTTGATGGGCCACAGCATGGGCGGCAAAGTAGCCATGCGCTTCGTCCTCAGCTACCCCGAGCGGCTGGCCCGCTTGCTGGTGTTCGACATTTCCCCGCGTTTCTCCGACATGGAGCACCAGAACGACATCATTGCCGGCATTCTGGCCGTGCCGCTCGCCACGCTCGAGAGCCGCCAGCAGGCCGATGAGGCCATGGCTCAGCACATTCCGCAAGCGGGCGTGCGGCAGTTTCTGCTCAAAAACCTTTATCGCCGCGAAGACAATTCCTTTGACTGGCGCATCAATGTGGAGGTGCTGGCGGAATCCATGGAAGCGGTAGGCGAGGAAATCACGGCTGCGCAGCCCTTCCTCAAACCCACGCTGTTTGTGCGGGGCGGCAAGTCGAACTACATAACCGCCGACGACAAGCTGCACTCCATTCCGGCTCTGTTTCCCAACTCGCAGGTGGAAACCGTGGTCGATGCCGGCCACTGGCTGCACGCTGAAAAGCCGGAAGAGGTATTTCAGTTAGTTCAGGCGTTTGTGAAGCAGTAAGCAACCAATGGCTCAGCTTGTTTGCACCTAGCAACAAGCTGTAAGCTCGAGTGTTGAGTCAATAGCAGCCCCGTTTTGGTGGGGCTGCTATTTTTTTTTGCCCTTTGCGTGGCAGAAAAGCAGTTTTGTGAAATATTTTCTTGTCTTCAGACAACGGTTGTTCGAGAGCCAGCATCTTTCGCCATGTCTGGCCTAGGAGACAAAAAACTTCTCACTTCTTTTCTGCAAAACATCATGCAATTCAAATCAATCCCTCTGTGGGGCGGGCTGTGCCTGCTCTTCAGTGCCGGGGCCGCCACGGCTCAAACCACAGCCAACCCATTAGCAGCCAGCACCAACCACTCGGCTACCATCAAGCCTGACGGCAGCCTCTGGATGTGGGGCATCAACTACGAAGGGCAGCTTGGCAACGGCACCACCAGGCACAGTTCAACGCCCGTGCAGGTAAATACCCAGAACCCGGCTACGCGCTGGACACAAGTAGCGACCGGCACCTCGCACACCTTGGCGGTGACCACCGACGGCCGCCTCTACGCCTGGGGCAGCAATGCCGCTGGCCAGTTGGGCACCGGCTCAAATGAATCGCACGCACGCCCAGTGGCCGTATCCCTGCCTCCGGCTTTTGCCAAAGCCACCTGGAAGCAGGTTGCCGCGGGCACCTCGCACTCCCTGGCCCTCACGGCCGACGGCCACCTGCTGGCCTGGGGCCACAACGCTACTGGCCAGTTGGGCACCGGCTACCGCCGCAGCCTCACCCAGCCCGTGGAAGTGCCACTGCCGCTGAGCGCTGCCAACTCTACGTGGGCCTACGTAGCTGCGGGCAATGGCCACACCCTGGCCCTCACCGCCGATGGCCGCCTCTATGCCTGGGGCAATAACGACTGCGGCCAGCTGGGCAACGGCTCCACCATGAGCACGCCGGTGCCCGTGGCCGTGGGGCCCTCCCGAGAAACTGCCCCCCTTCGCTGGGCTCACGTTTCGGCGGGGCGCTCCCATACCCTGGCCGTAACCAAAGAGGGCCGGATTTATACCTGGGGCTCGAATCGGTATGGCCAGCTCGCCAACGACCAAACCATCGTCCGCACCCTGCCCGAGCCGCTGCAGCTGCCCCGCCGCCTCGCTCGCGTAGCTTGGGCACAAGTAGCGGCGGGCGATTTCCACTCCCTGGCGTTGAGCACCGACGGCCGCCTGGTAGCCTGGGGCAACAACTGCGCGGGCCAATTGGGCGATGGCAGCACCACCCGGCAGCTGCAACCAGTGCTTGTGTCAATGCCACAGGGTTCTGCTTCGGCCAAATGGGCCCGGATTGTGAGTGGAGGATTTCACTCGCTGGCTTACACCACCGATAACCAGCTTTGCACCTGGGGCTGCAACGGATTTGGTCAGCTTGGCGATGGCACGACTACCAACCAGCAACTTCCGCTGCCGCAAGACCCTGCCCTTACCGCTCAGACCTACCCAGTAAGCCAGAGCATCTCCACCTCGAGCCCAGGCGGTGGAGTTGAGCCCTTGGGCCTGACTGACACCCAGCTACTAAAAGAGGTACCGCCGGCTCCCAGCTTCATGATACTTTCCAAGCCCAAGAGACTGACACGTCCTTAAGTCGAAAGTCGAACTGCTCAGTTCAACGGACCGTCCGGCACCGGGCGGTCCGCATTTTTGCGGGTTTTGGTCCACCAGATGTAGCAACCAAAAAGCATCAGGCCCACGCCCGACACCCACAGCAGGCCGGTTTTGAGGCGCTGGCTGTCCTGGCCCAAATAGGCGAGCAGCCCAATAAGCGGAAGAATAGCGACGCCCGTCACGCCCACAAACCGGAAATAGCCCATGCGCATGGCCCCGGCCACAAAGCTGATGGCATCGTTGGACACCACGGGCGTCAGCCGGGCCACCGCCACCGCTCCCAGGCCGTACTGCTCCACAAAGCCAGCTACTTTTTTCTCACTTTTCTCGCCCAGCATACGCTGCACTACGGGCTCCCCCAGGCTACGACCCAGCCAATAGCCCACGCTGGAGGCGGTGAGCACACCCACCCACGCCAGTAGGGCACCCCACCACGGTCCGTAGGCCAGCACCGACACCAGTATCAGCAGGGCGTTGTTGATGACAATCAGAAACATCTGGGCGACCATGACGGCCACCACCAGCACCGGCCCCCAGTACCCGAACTTCGCTACCCAGGCGGCTACCTTAGCTTGGTCGCCGGTGCGCAGCACGGCCCAGCCCTCCTGCACGCCCAGCTGGAAAGCGGGCCATAAAAAGTAGGCGCCCACCAGCGGCGCAATAATGGACAGCGACAGGTAAAGCGGCAGGCGGCTGGAACGAGAAGTATCGGGCACGAGCAAGGAGGCTGAAGGGACGCCCTCTACCTACGCGCCGGCCCGCGGGTGGTTCGGCCACGGCAGCGGCAAGCCGCGGCGCCGTTCCTTTGTGCACTCTTACCCGCTCCCATGCCTGCTACCCTGTACCTCCTCCCTACGCCCCTCGCCGACGACACCGCCCCCCAAGTGCTGCCGCCGCAGGTAGTGGCCGCCGTCGCGGCCCTCCCCTACTTTCTGGTTGAGAACGCCCGTACGGCCCGCCGCTTTGTGAAAAGCGTGGCCCCGCACCGCGTCATTGAGGAAATCCGGTTCACCGTCATCGACAAAGACAGCACAGATGCCGAAGTGCGGGCCGCCCTGGTGCCCCTGGTGAAAGAAGGATTGGACGCCGGCATTCTCAGCGAAGCCGGTTGCCCTGGCATTGCCGACCCAGGCGCTGCGCTGGTGCGCGAGGCCCACCGGCAGGGCTTGCGCGTAGTGCCGCTGGTAGGCCCCTCGTCGTTGCTGTTGGCTCTGATGGCTTCGGGGCTAAATGGGCAGCAGTTTGCCTTTCACGGCTACCTGCCCATAGAGAAGGCACCGCGCGTGGCTGCCATCAAAACGCTGGAGCGCGAGGCCCAGCAGCGGCAACAGTCGCAGCTGTTTATTGAGACACCCTACCGCAACGGAGCCCTGTTTGCTGATTTGCTGGCTCACCTGCAGCCTGGCACCCGCCTTTGCGTAGCGGCCGACGTGACGGGAGCCGGTGAATTTATCAAGACCCTGCCGGTGGCCGACTGGCGCCGCCTGCCGGTCCCGGAGTTGCACAAGATTCCGACGGTTTTTGTAATCGGAACCTAGCTGCGCATAACTACGCGTTGGAGGCCAGCGACCAGTTGCTTGCCTGCAATTGGCCATTGCTTATGGTTAGCGGCTCAGATGTGATGTAGCGCTCTGGTGCCACGGGCAGCGGGTCATGGGCCGGGGTCATCGTTTCGCCGTGCTGGCTCACATCGAGGCCATCGGCCTCGTGGCGGGCATTTACCCGAATGGGGATGAGCAGGTTTGTGAACTTGTAGAGCAGGAAAGAGCCGCCGAAGGTGAAGACGGAAACAAAAGCCAGCGCCCCTATGTGATGGAGAAACAGAGTGGGCGAGCCCGTGATGAGTCCGCCTTCTTTGGCAAAAACGGCCGTCATTATCATGCCCACAATGCCGCCCACGCCGTGGCAGGGAAATACGTCGAGGGTGTCGTCGAGGGTGGTCCGGTTTTTCATGGCCACGGCCCAGGCGCTAATGGCTGCCGCACTAGCGCCGATAAACAGAGCGGGGCCGTAGCTCACGTAGCCTGCGGCCGGCGTAATGGCCACCAGGCCCACCACTGCCCCTATTGCCGCGCCGACGGCCGACGGCCGCTGCCCGCGCACTGCTTCAATGAGCATCCAGGTGAGCATGGCCGCTGCCGAGGCCATGTGCGTGGTGAAGAACGCCTGCACAGCCACCGTGTTGGCAGCCAAAGCTGACCCGGAATTGAAGCCAAACCAACCAAACCACAGCAAGCCGGTGCCCAGCAGCACAAACGGAATGTTGACCGGAATATGCTGATGGCCTGCCTTGTGCGCTTCGCGCCGGCCCAGTGCCAGGGCGCCGGCCAGCGCGGCAAAGCCTGCCGAGATGTGCACCACCGTGCCACCTGCAAAGTCCAATACGCCCCACTTAAACAAGAACCCATCAGGGTGCCAGGTCCAATGCGCCAGCGGGCAGTAGATAATTAGGCTAAACAGGCTGATGAACAACAAGTAGCCCCAGAAACGTATCCGCTCGGCGAAGGCCCCGCTGATGAGGGCGGGCGTGATAATGGCAAACTTCAGTTGGAAGGCCGCGTACAGCACCAACGGCAAATTGGGGGCCAGGCGCGGATGCGGGGCCGTACCCACGTGGTTGAAAAGCAGGAACGTCATGGGGTTGCCAATGACGCCGCCGATGCTCTCGCCAAACGCCAAAGAGAAACCCACCACATACCACAGCACCGATATCACACCCAGCGAGATAAAGCTTTGCAGCATGGTGGAGATGACGCTGCGCTTACTGACCATGCCGCCGTAGAAAAAAGCCAGCCCAGGCACCATGAAGAGCACCAGCCCGGAGGCGGTGAGCATCCAGGCCAAATCGGCGGCAATGAAGGCATCAGGCTTGGCATCGGGGTGGTCTTGCGGCACCAGCGCCGCAACCAATGCCACAATCATGAGGACAGCAAGGCAAGTTGAAGCTAAGTACTGTTTGCGAGTCATAATCAGCATAGATTTAGCAGGGTTCTGACCACTAAATTACACTTAATTTTAAACACCCCCTTCTTTCACAAGCTATTTCTTCAATAATTAGGCATCAACCCTCCATTACCACCCTGTTTATTTATGCCTTTTAACTCAAATGTTGTTTTTCATTAAACTGACTCATTTGAATTGAGAACTCAGTGCGGCCATCGGTTCTGGTACGCAAGTGGAAGGCGAAGCCGTGAGCAAGTAGAATATCCCTCACCAGCGTGAGGCCGATGCCCTGCCCATCGCGCTTGGTACTGAAAAAAGGAGTGAATAGCCGCTGGCTGACCTCAGGACTTAAGCCAGGACCGTCGTTTTTTATGGTAATTGTGGGCGGCTGAGATGTAGTGCGCACCCAAATGTTGCCATCATGCCCAATGGCCTCTAAAGCATTCTTGGCGATGTTGAGCAAGGCTTGCTCTAGCTGCTGGGCATCGAGGGGAAGCACCAGCGGCGTGGCGGGCAGCTCCAGGTGCCAGCGAATGCGCCGCTCCTCGCTCTGGGGCTGCAGTAGCCGGCAAATGCTGCGCAGCAAAGCGTGCAGGTCGGTGGGTTGAAGCACAGGAACTGGCAACCGAACCAGGTGTGCAAAATTGGCAATGAAGTTGGCCAGCTGGGTGTTGCGCGTGATGCTCACGTCGAGGGCCTGCGTGAAATCGGGTTGGTCGGCCGGGTCAAGTTGCGGGGCGTAGTGGTGAAAGCTGTGCAGAATGGAGTTGATAGCGCCAATGGAATTGTTGATTTCGTGCGACATCATCCGAATCAGCTTGCTGTAGGCCTGCTTTTCCTGTTGAATCAGCTCCTGAGTCAGCTCCTCTAGCACGAGGAAGCGCCTGGTAAAGCCCCGGTCTAGGAAATGGGCAGCGTGGGCCCGGTAGGTCTGCAGGCCGGAGAGGCGCAGGGCCTGGGGCTGGTTTTCGGTGAGGGCAGCCAGGGCCGGACCCCAGGCGCCGGGCAGCTCGGCTGGCAGCTGGCCCAGCAGCTGGGCGGCCGGTTGTTCTAAAAACCGTTCGGCCGCAGCGTTGACGCCTTCAATTCGGCCGTCGAAGTCTAGGATAAGCATGCCGGCCGGCGAAGCCTGAATGAGGCGCTCGAGCAGGAAGCTTTTTTCGTGCTGGCTCACCCGTTCGCGCCGCAGAGCGTCAATCATCTGGTTGTACACGGTGATGAGCTGGTCCATCTCGCGCTGGCCCACGGGCACAAACTTCATGGAGAAGTCTTTGGCCTGGATGGCTGTGGTGCCCGCAGCGATGAGCTGAAACGGCCGCACAAATCCCCGATACAGCTGCACTGTAAGCACTATGCTCACCAGCAACAGTACTTCCGCCGTCACAAACAGCACCGGGCTGGTGAGGCGAAGCTGCGCCGCCAGCCCAATAAGCACGGTATGAATGATGACAACAAACAGAAGAAATTGGGTGCGAAGCGTCATGTCGTGAAATCGCCAAAAAGAAGAGGTTGGCGCGCCAGCACCAGTAGCCGGCCCTACTCGGCTGTGTCGAAGGGAATGGCATGCTTTTCCAGCCTCCGGTACAAGGCCCCCCGGCTCAGGCCCAGCGCCCGGGCTACCCGGCTGATGTTGCCATCGTAATGACTCAGCGCCTGCCGAATCATGTGCGCTTCAAGCTCTTCGAGCGTCATAGTGCCAGGAGCGGGGAATTCGCCCGCCTCGGATGAGCTGGCAGACTGGCGCGAGGCCGTGCCTGGCAGCGCATTAACGTGGAAGTCTTCGGGACCCAGCTCGTCTTTGCCGCTCACGAGGACGGCGCGCTCCACCAAGTTTTTCAGCTCGCGGATATTGCCTGGCAACAGCTGTTCGCTAAGCCAGTGCAGGGCGCGGGCGCTCACCTTCAGGGCCGGGCGCTGGTAGGTGGTGCGCAGCTGGCCAATGAAGTGCTGGGTTAGCAGCGGAATGTCCTGGGGCCGCTCGCGCAGGGCCGGCAGGCGCACCGTGATGAGGTTGATGCGGTAGAACAAGTCTTCGCGGAAGCGGCCCTGGGCCACCATCTCGGCCAAGTTGCGGTTGGTGGCAGCAATGACGCGGATGTTGAGGCGGCGGGGCTTGCTGTCGCCCAGTACTTCGTAGGTGCGGTCTTGCAGTACGCGCAGCAGCTTCACCTGGCTGGCCAACTCCAGCTCGCCAATCTCATCCAGGAAAATGGTGCCGCCGTTGGCCATCTCGAAGCGACCCAGGCGGTCGGCCTTGGCGTCGGTGAAGGCGCCGCGGCGGTGGCCGAACATCTCGCTTTCAAAAAGTGACGACGAGATGCCGCCCAGGTTCACCTTCACAAACGGCTGCCCGCGGCGGTGGCTGTTGCGGTGAATGGCTTCGGCAATGAGCTCCTTGCCGGTACCGCTTTCGCCCTCAATCAGCACCGACGCATCGGTGCGGGCCACCTGCCCCACTTGGCGCAACACGTTCAGCAATTGGGCGTCCTGGCCCACAATGTCAGCAAACTGGTACTGCTTATCGAGCTGGCGGCGGGTAGTGGCACTGGCAGTTTCGGCAGAACCGGACTCGGGGTTCTCGTGCAGGCCTAGCACCGTGCGAATGGTCTGAAGCAGGGCGTCGTTGTGCCAAGGCTTGGTCACAAATTCGGCGGCGCCGGCTTTCATGCCCTCCACGGCTAGGCCAATGGAGCCCCAGCCCGTGATAAGGATGACCGGCACCCGCGGCGCGAGCTGCTTTACTTGGCGCAGCAGGACCAAGCCATCTTCCCCAGTAGTGGCCAGCGAGAAGTTCATGTCCATGAGCACCAGCTGGGGCCGTTTTTCGCGCGCCACGGCCAGGGCCTCGGCGGGCGTAGCCACAGCTTGCGCGGGGTAGCCAGCCTGCTTCAGAAGCAGCTTGAGTGACGTCCGCACGGCGATGTCATCGTCGACAATGAGGAACATGATTGCAGAGAAGGGAAAGGTGCGAAGGACGGGAAAAATGACGGGGTCGAGGGCCGTAGCGCGAACTTTGCAGTACGCGTCTCCGCACGATTAATCAAACGCCGGCACTGGCGCGGGGACACGAACTGCAAAGTTCGCGCTACTGAAAATTGGCCTCTAGCGGCCCCGGACGCTGCCGCCGGAGCTGGTGTTTTTGCTCACAGAGGGCGAGCCGCTGTAGCGCACCTCACCGCCGCTCGAAGCCTTGGCCGCAAGCGTTTCCTGCACGGCCACCGCAATGGTTCCACCGCTCGATGCCGAAGCCTCGCACCGGGCAGCCTGCAAATCAGCACCTTTAAACACGCCGCCACTGGAAGAGCGCACATCGAGGCGCTGGATTTTGCCCGCCACGGTGGCCACGCCGCCACTGCTCACTTGCGCCTCCAGGGACGTAGCCGTGAAGTTGGCCTTGAGCACCGCGCCCGACGAGACGTCAAGTTTCAGCGTTTCGGTGGCGTATGGCCCTGCCACTGTGACGATGCTGCCGCTACTAGCGCTCAGAGCCGTGAGCGAGGCGGCGGTCACCTTCACGCGCAGGTTTTTCACGAAGTTGTTCTTGCCTAACATTTCGCTCAACTTGCGGTCGAAGCTGATTTTGAGCACGCCATCGCGCACTTCGGTTTTGATGCGTTCACGCAGCTCCGGCGTCTCGGCGCTCACGTCCACGCGCTGGGGCTGGCCTGCCACCAGGTTCAGCTCGATGCCGCTACTTACTTCTATGGATTTGAATGTGCCCACGGAGCGGGTTTCGGGAGGGGTTTGGGCCAGGGCGGGCACCAGGGCCAGCAGCCAGAGTAGGGCGAGGGTGGTCAGATTTTTCATAAAAAAGGTGTGAAAGGTGAAGTGTGTAATAAGCTTGTGTTCAGCAACACAGATGCGCATCTCAGGAATAGGGTTGCCTACTTACCAAGAGAAGCACTAATTCATTATTACCCTTTGACCAACAAGACATTACTTCCCGCCCACCATTATTCGCGCAGCACTATGGCGGGCCGAATGCTGGTCCATTCTCACAAGGGAGGCCACATTGGGCCAAAAGGGCCAGCCCCGTGGGGAACAGGCCCGCACAGGTCAGCCTCACTCTTCCCGCAGCGCAACCGCGGGATGAATGGCAGCCGCCAGCCGGCTGGGCTGCCACGCGCAGAGCGCCGTGATAAAATACACGGTGCCCGTGGCCGCCGCAATGGCCAGCAAGTACGGCTGCGCCGGCAGGTCGAACGCGTGGAGCAGGGGGAACTGGACCACCAGCAACCCGCCCAAAAAGACCCCAAAAGTGGTCACCACCATCATCTCGCCCAAAAACTGCCAGCCGATGCCCGCGCTGGTGGCGCCCATGGCCCGGCGCAGGCCAATCTCGGCCCGGCGCTGGCTGATGTTGTACCACAGCACCCCAAACAGCCCCAGTGCCACGTTGATGATGAGAAACAGTCCGACGATGGCCAGCCCCACCACCGGCACCAGCGTATAGCGACGCCGGTTGATGCGGTCATCATCCATCACGCGCACTTCGGTGGTCCATTGGCGGGTGACACTGGCCACGGTGCGGGCTATTTTCTCCTGCAGTTCGCCACCTGAGCCCGGGGTCACGCGAACCAGCACGTTGGCCGTTTCCCAGTGAGTGGTGTCGTAGGGAATGAGGCGCTTCCACACCGAAGGAATGGAGGCCGAGAAGTCGCTTTCCATACGAACGTTGTCCACTACGCCCATCACCAGGAATTCGTCTTCGGGCTTGATGTTTTTGCCCGGTGTGCTGTAAGTGAAGATTTTGCCTAAGGCAGGCTCGTCCCCAAACAGGTTTTCGCGTAAGTCCTGGCTGATGACCACGGGACGGTGGTTGCTCCCGTCGTCGCTCGGCGCAAACCAGCGGCCCTCGCGCAGCTGCAGCTGCATGGCCGCGGCATAGTGGTCGTCGGCGTCGTACACGTTACTTATCGGCGACTGCTTGCCCTTATAGCTAAAAACCGAATTGTTGGTGTTAAAGATGAAGGGCACGTTGCCGCTGGTGAGGGCCACGGTTTGGACGCCGGGCAGGGCTTTCACCTGGCGCAGCACGTCGTCTAACTCGGCGCGGGGCATTTTAAGGCCTTGGCCAGCGCGCACCTGCAGCCGCCACACCTGCTCGTAGTTGAAACCGTGCGGCGCCAAGTAGTTTTTGGCAGTGGTGATGAGCACCGCGCCCACCCCAAACAGCACCACGAAGGAGAAGAAAATTTCGGAGATGAGCAGCAGATTGGCCCGCTTGCGATTCCAGATGAGTGTGAACAAGTGGCGTAGCATGATTATCGGAAAATTAGAGCAGGTGAGTGTGCTGGCAAAAGGTCATGGTGATAAGAAGGTGAAGCGAGCCGAGAGAGCAGGAGGTAAAAGCATCGTTGCCCCTCCTGCCCCCGCATTCACCTGCCTCCTCCCCCTATTATTTCTGGTCGCCTCCGCCGCGCAGGGCGTCTACAGGGTTAAGGCGCGACATTTTCCAGGCGGGGTATACGCCGCTCATCAGCCCAAAAAGCAGCGTGAGCAGCATGCCCCAGCCAAATACTCGCCAACTCAGCGAGAAGTGGGCGTAGGCAATGGGGTGGGTGTTGTTGACAAGCGCCAGCGCGCCAGCGGCCAGCCCCAGGCCCAACAGGCCGCCCACCAGGGCCAGCACCACGTTCTCCACCAAAAACTGACCTACCAAGTCGCGGCCCGCCGCGCCGAAAGCTTTGCGCACCCCAATCTCGCCTGAGCGCTCCAGAATGCGCGTCACGTTCAGGTTCACCAAGTTCAGGGCCGGCAGCAGCATAAACAGGAGCGCCAGGGCGCCAACTATCAGGTAGAAAGCATCTAGGTTGTCGTCGTCAACGGTCTGGTCTTGGTGGCTGAGCATGGGACGGGTGAAGCTCGCCAAAACGGGGTCGGCGTAAGAAAAAATGGCTTTTACCTCCTTGGGATTGGGAATGTCTACCCGTCGCATCATCTGGCGGTATTCGTCACGCACGGCGGGCACAGCCGCGGCCGAAGGCGCCAGCATCACCACCACAAACTCGCCGCTGAGGCGGTTGTCCTTGTAATACAGCGGACTCAGGGTGAAGGGCACCCACACGTCGGCGTAAGCATACACGTGCGCGGCCGACACGTTACGCACCACGCCTGCTATCCGGTAGCGCTTCAGGTCAATTTCGATGGTGCGGCCCACCACGTCGGCAGTGCCGAAGTAGCCGCGAGCGGTGGCTTCGTTCAGCACGCACACGTGCTGGGCGCTTTTTACTTCGGCCTCGGTGAAGGCCCGCCCCCCCAGGAAATCATAGTCCATGATTTGCCAGAAGCTGCCATCGGTGTACGAAAGGTCGAGCGGCATCAACTTGCTCTTAGTGAATGCTGTGGCATTGGAGGAAGCCGTGATAATGCCCACTTTTTCGGGGGTTTTCAACTTTCGCACGTAGCTGTCCACGAAGTGGACGCTGGCCGGCATGTTCATCCAGCCATGTTCGTCTGTCATCTGGTGGCGGATGCTGTTCACAAAAAGCATCCGGTCAATGCGCTTGGTGGGAGTACTCGGCCCTACCAAGTGGTCGAACATGGCCATCACCACCAGCAAAATCATCAGCGTAAAGCTGACCCCAAATAGGCTGATGAAAGTGAAGAACTTTCGGCGCAGAAGCACCTTCCAAGCTATTTTCAGGTAAGAGAGCAGCATGGCTTTGGGTAATAGGTAGTGAGCAGAAAAAAGAATATCAGGCTGAGCTGGTTAGGTATGGCGAGCTGAGCTCAGCCCACCTGGCTGCCATCGAAAAAGCGCACCACGCGGCCGGTCTTCAGAGCTTGTTGCTCGTCGTGGGTCACCATCACGATGGTCACGCCTTCGCTTTTGTTCAGACCCATCAGCAGGTCCATAATCTCTTCCCCCATCACCGAGTCGAGGTTGCCGGTGGGTTCGTCGGCCAGAATGATTTCGGGGCCACCCACCAGGGCCCGGGCAATGGCCACCCGCTGCCGCTGCCCGCCCGAAAGCTGGCTGGGGAAGTGCCCGGTGCGGGCGCTGAGGCCTACTTTGTCGAGGGCCGCCACGGCGCGCTGCCGGCGCTCTTTCCCGCTCAGCTTGGGCCGGTACAGCAGGGGCAGCTCCACGTTGTCGAGCACCGACAGGTCATTTATGAGGTGGTAGCTCTGGAACACGAAGCCAATTTTCAGGTTGCGCAGCCCCGCCAATTCTTTATCAGAATACGACTGCACCGGCCGGCCATCCACTTCTATGGTACCGCTGGTGGGCTCGTCGAGCAGGCCCATCAAACTCAGCAGCGTGGACTTGCCGCAGCCCGACGGCCCCATGATGGACACAAACTCGCCACGGTTGATGGTGAGGTTCACTTGGTTTAGCGCCACTGTTTCGATGGTGGCGGTCTGGTACACCTTCTCGATGTTGGTAAGCTTGAGCACCGGCGTGGTGGCCTTCGGGTCAGTCAGGGGCGGCTGGGTGCGGGTGTCAATCGAAGTAGCGAGCAGATTTTCCATGAGAAAAAGATGAAGGGAGCAGAAAGCGAAAGATGCAGAAAAGGCGAGAAAAGCGCGGGCGAAAACGTAGTCGAAATCAGCGGTTGGCGACGATGGGCGCCTGTTTTTCAAAGTCGTACAGCGTGAGGGCGCGCAGGCGGAAATGCGCCACCCAGCACGCCCGCAGCGCGAAAATATAGGCTTGCTTGGCGCCGTCCTTGGCCAGCGTAGCCAGACTCAAATCGGTTAGGCTGATGCGGCCCAGTAGGTAGGTAGCACGGGCAATGTCGTAGCGGCGCTGGGCCAACGAGTCGGCCCGGCCAGCCAGGCGCAGCTGCTCGCTGAGGGCCGCTTGCTGGCCAGCCTGGGCGAGCACAATCTGCTCGAAGCTCTGCTCTTCCTGGGCCACGGTGCGCTGCACTTGCTCGCGGGCAAGCTCGGCAGTTTTTATGATGGATTTCTGGCGGCCCCAGTCCACCAACGGCATCGAAAACACCAAGCCGACCTGCTGCTGGTTTTGCAGGTTATTATAGGTTTCTCCGAAGCTCTGCGCCTGGTTGACATAGCCCATGTTGGCCGTGAGCGTGGCCCGGAAACCAGTGGTGCCGCGGGCCTGGGCCACGTCGCGCTCGGCTTGCAGCAGCCGGCGCCGGAAGCTGAGCGTGGTGCTGCGGTTTCGTCGGGCCTCTTCCAGCGCCTGGGTGGGCAGCACGGTGGGCAGGGGCGCCGAAGCGGGCACCACCAGCGGCGGCGCCTCGGCCATGCCAGTGTAGGCCTGCATTTCCACCGTGGCATTCTGAGCGTTGAGCTGGGCCTGGTTCTGGGCTTGGCGGGCATCCAGCAGGTTCAGTTCCAGCTGTAGCAAGTCGCTCTGCGAAAGCCGGCCCAGCTGGTACCGCTCCTGGCCAATGCGCAGCAACTCGGCGGTGGCGGCAGCGTTTTGGCGGGCTACTTCGGCGTTCACCTGCTGCAGCAGCACATCAAAATACAGCTCCGTGACGCGCTGGGCTATGGTTTCGCGCTCTTCCACGTACTGCCGCTGGCTTTCCTGGTAGCGCAGGGGCTCGATGCGGCGGGCCCAGCGCAGCCCGTTGAACTGCCCCAGCGGTTGGGTGAGGCCCAGCGTAAAAGGCTGGTTGTTGTAGCGCCGCAGCTGGCCGTTAAAGTCGTCGAAGCGCTGCACCACCGAGCCCACAAATATCTGCCCGCCCGTCAGGCCAATGTTTTGGCTCATGGTCAGGCCCAAATCCGAGTTGTTGATGCGAACAGACTGGAAGCTGGTGGTGCCATCGGGCTGCACTACTGGTGTAATGGCCCGGCTGAAATTGGGCAGCGTGCCCTGCAAGCCCAACTGAGGCCGGTAGTTGGCCTGGAAGCCGCGCCAAGTCCAGTAGCTGATTTCGCGGGTGGTGAAAGCTTGCTGGCCCACTGCCGAGTTAGTGAGCGCCCGCGCGATTACCTCGTCTAGGGTGAGGCCGCCGGTTGGTAATTGGGCCGCCGCGGGCCGGCAAGCAAGCCCCAGGAGTGTCGCTACGAAGAGAATAAGTGTTTTCATCGCTGGGCCGCCTTAGTCTTTGACAATGAGTTCACGAGTTTCCAGGTGCTCTTTCATGTCCGACACCACCACTTCATCGCCGACCTGCAGGCCGCCCAGTATCTGCACAAAATCGAAGTTGCTGTCGCCGAAGCGCACGGTGCGCCGCACGGCCCGGCCATCCTTCACCACAAACACCGGCTGCTCTTTGCCGCCCTGGTAAAACGGGCCGTTTTTCAGGCGCAGCACGCCACGGTGGGCCCGGGTCACCACAAACACATCGGCCCGCAGGTTGGGCCGCAGCGCGGGGTGACGCGGGTTGTCGAGCTGCGCATAAAAGGTCACCACTCCTTTTTCCACGGCGGGGCTGATGTTGGTCACGGTGCCGCGCAGGTCGGTTTCGTTGATGCGCACAACCACCGGGTCGCCTTGGTGCAGGGCATCGGCGTAGGTGTCCGAAATCGTGGCCCGCACCCGGAAGCTACTCAGGTCGGCCACGCGGGCCAGAGGGTCGCCGGCCTGCACTGTGGTGCCAATGTTCTCATTTACCCAGGTCAGCACGCCCGCCTGCTGGCTGCTGATGTTGGCTTGCCGCAGCTTGGTGGCAAGCTCCGAAATGCTGCGCTGCTGCATCGAAACCGTGTAGCCCAACTCGCGCACATCGGCTTGGTTCAAGCGCTGTTGGGTTTGAATCTGGCGGGCCAGGCGCTGGGCTTCCAGCTGCGCCACGGTGAGGTTGAGCTCGGCCTGGCGCACGTTCTCGGCCGTGCCGCCGCCTATTTGCAACAGTTGCTGCTCGTCGCGCAGGGCCGACTGCAGGCTGCGCACCTTCACCGCCTGCACTTCGGCCTGGGCCCGCAGGTCGTTAAGGCTGCGCTCCAGGCTGAGTTGCAGCTGAGAGTTCTTGTTTTGGTTGCGGAGCTGCTCATCGCTCAGCTTAGCCAGCGACGAATTAGCCAGCTCTTTGTCCAACTCCAGAATGGTTTCATTGGGCTGAACGCGGGCGCCCACCGCTACCATCACGCGGCTGATGGTGCTTTGAATGGGGCTGGTGATGACGGCTTCGCGGCCGGGAATAATTGTGCCCGCCGCAGTTAGCGAGGCTTCTACATCGCCAATTGCTACGACGGCCATCAGCACATCGCCTCGACGGATGCTGGGTTTCAAAACCGTGCGGAAGGCCAGTATCGTGGCCAACACTAGTACCAATGCGCCAGCGCCCAGGAGCCAGCGCTGCCGCTTGCGTTGGGCTTGGATTGAAGGGGCTATGGCTCTGTCCATTTTTGTGCAGGAATAAGGGATATTCCTACAGGTATTGCCAAGCCGCGTGCCATTTAGACAGCTATCTGAATATCAAATCATTATCAGATTTATTGTTTAAAAGGCGTTATCATAAAGTGTTCAGATATGGACATACTGTTCTCAATTGGACATTGGTGTATCACCAATTGCTTCGAATGCGACCATGGTTGGCCCTTAAGCTCACCGATTGCCCGCAATAAGCGCGGTGGTTTCACCCTCAAAGTGCCTCTAAGCCAGCACTTGGTACACCGCCAGTGCAGCTACATAGGCCAGTCCGGTCATGTAAATGAGCTGGGCCAGCGGCCACTTCCAGTTCTTGGTTTCGCGGTAAGTCACGGCCAGCGTGCTCATGCACTGCATCGCAAACACATAGAACACGAGCAGGGAAAACGCCCGTGCCGGCGTGAAAAACGGCTGCCCGTTAGCGTCCTTCTCCGCCCGCATCTTCTCCTGCAGCGTGCCCATGTCGGCGTCCTGGCCCACGCTGTAAATGGTCGAAATGGTACCTACAAAAACCTCGCGCGCCGCAAAGGACGTGAGCAGGGCAATGCCAATCTTCCAGTCGTAACCCAGCGGTCGGATGGCCGGCTCCAGCGCCCGCCCAAACGAACCGGCGTAGGAATTTTCCAGCCGGGCCGAAGCCACGCGGCGGCTCACCTCGTCTTCATCCAGGTTTTGCGCGGCTATCTGCTGCCGCACCTGAGCCTCGGCTATCTCCTGCTTTTGGCCGGGACCGTAGCTGGCCAGCACCCACAGCAGCACCGAAATGGCCACAATCACCTTGCCGGCCTGCAGCACAAACGCCTGCACCTTCTGGTAGATGGTGAGGCCCACGTTCTTCCACCGCGGCCACTGATACACCGGAAACTCCATGATGAAGTAGCTCCGCTCCCGCGCCTTTAGCACCGTTTTCAGTACCCAGGCCGAACCCAGCGCCGAAAACAAGCCCAGCAGGTACAGACCCATTAGGGTAACGCCACGCAGGTTGAAGATGCCCCAGGCGGCCTCGTCCGGCACCACCAGCGCTACTAGCACCGTGTACACCGGTATGCGGGCCGAGCACGACATCAGCGGCGTCACGAAAATCGTAATCATCCGGTCTTTCCAACTCTCGATGGTGCGCGCCCCCATAATGGCCGGCACCGCGCAGGCCAGCCCCGATATCATAGGCACCACGCTTTTGCCGCTGAGGCCAAAGGGCCGCATCAGCTTATCCATCAGGAACGTAACGCGGGCCATGTAGCCCGTTTCCTCCAGCACCGCCAAGAAGCCAAACAGCAAGGCTATCTGCGGAATAAATATCAGTACCCCGCCCAAGCCGGCGAGCACGCCCTCGGTTAGCAGCCGCACCAGCGGCCCACTGAAGTTGTCCTGAATGGTCGAGCTCAAGGCTGAAATGCCGAGGTCTATCCAGTCCATGGGGTACTGTGCCCAAGCGAAAATGGCCTGAAACAACAGGAACAGGATACTTAAAAAAATCAGGTAGCCCCCAATGCGGTGGGTCAGCACCTTGTCGATGCGGTTGCTCACCGGCTCGCGGGTTTCGGTGCGGGTCACCGTCACGGTCTCGAGCAGAATCTCGTTGATGCGGGCGTAGCGGGAAATGGTTTCCGCCGCCTGCTGCGCCGTGGCATCGAAGCTGTACTGCTGCGTTAGCTCCTGCAGGTGGGCTTTGTCGTCGGCGCTCAGGAAACCAATGTGGCGGTACTGCTGCGCGTAGTGCAGCGCCAGGTAGTCGTTGTGCAGGTCGAAGTAGTAACGAATCTGCCGCACCAGGGGCAGCAGCTTGTCGTCGGGCTCCCAGCAGCGCACGGGCGGCGCATCGAGCCGTTGGGCCATCACTATTTTGAGGGCCGCCACGCCGATGCCCTTGCGCGCATTCATCGGGATGATGGGCACGCCCAGTTCCCGCTCCAGGGCCGGCAGGTCGATGTTGACGCCGTGGCGCTCGGCCACGTCCATCATGTTCAGGGCCAGCACGGCGGGCAGGCCCAAGTCGCCGAGCTGGGTAAACAGCAGCAGGCTGCGCCGCAGGTTGTTGGCATCTACCGTCACCACCACGAAATCGGGGTAGTTGCCGGCGGCCCGGTCGTAAAGCAGGTCGGTAATCACCTTTTCGTCCAAGCTCTTGGGGTAGAGCGAGTACGTGCCGGGCAGGTCCACAATTTCGGCCCGCTGACCTGGCGTAAGCTGCGCAAAGCCCGACTTGCGGTCCACGGTCACGCCCGGGAAGTTGCCTACCTTCTGATTGAGGCCAGTGAGCTGGTTGAATAAGGACGTCTTGCCGCTGTTGGGGTTTCCAATCAGCGCAATGCGCATGGGCCGCTGGCTGGTAGCCGGGCCGGGTTGCGTGGCAATAGGCTCTGCCGTCGCTGTGTTATTTACTACCGCCGCCATGCGCTGCGCCCTCCTCTTTCAACAAAATATTGGCGGCCTCGCTCGCACGAACCGACAACGTGTACTCCTGGTCGCCGAGAACCAGCATCAGCGGGTCGCCCAAAGGCGCACGGCCACTCAAGCGCACCTTCACGCCGGGCACGCAGCCCATCTCCAACAGCTTAAGCGCCATCTCCGGGTCTTCCAGGCAGCAAATGGTGCCGGTTTCGCCCAAGCGCAGGTCTTTGGCGGTGCGCCGAGTAGCGGCACCAGCAGCGACAACTTGGGAAGAACGACGGAATAGAGCCACGGGCAGGAAAAGCAAGGATAAACGCTTATTTAGAAAGAATACAAACAAAGGTACGCCACCAAACGCTTTCTGGCAGCTAAGAGTTTTTTAAAGGGCCTGATAAGTACTCAAATGGGCATATAGATGGGTTGACACGTCTATGCTTTTCCGTATTGTTGTGTGTCCTAAAATTTTCTGATAACTTTCAGCCCAAGAATTTGTAATTTTGTTCTTCTTACCTACCGTTATATGCCTACAAGACTACTTTTAATTGCATTATTTATAGTTGCCACTGCAACTTCTGGTTGGGCTCAGCAAGCTCAAATCAAAGGCCTTATCCTTGATAAGGACACCAAAGAGCCATTGCCCTTCACTTCTGTCGGGCTGAAGAATGAGCAAATCGGTGCCCTCAGCAACGAACATGGCCAGTTTGTGGTGCCTGCCCCCAGTAAAAACCCCGACGATTCGCTCATCGTGGTCGCCCTCGGCTACGGGCGCAAAGCCGTGCTGGTGAAGCGCGGGGAAAATGTGTCAAGCCTGACCATTGAAGTGCCCAAGCGCGCTGTGGCGCTGGGAAATGTGGTGGTGAAGGCCGGCAAAATCAAAAACCTGGGCCTCGGCGCCAAGTCCGACAACCCCGGCGAAGGCATGATTCAAGGCTTGCCCGGCAGCCAGTACGCCTTCTTCGTGAAAAACGACAAGAAGAAAAAGTTAGGCAGCGTGCGCACGGTGTCGTTCTACATAGGCGAAAATGGCTTCCCCCGAGAGCCTTTCCGTGTTCGTATCTACAAAGCCGACGGCAACTACAACGCCCCCAACACCGACCTGCTCACCGAAAACGTGGTAGTGTCGGCCCCCCAGGGCGGTCAGTGGTACACCGTCGACCTCACGCCCTACAACATCATGGCTCCGGAAGAAGGATTCTTTGTTGCCATGGAATGGGTAGTGAGCGGCGACAAGTTTTTTGCCACCAACTTCATGGACGACTACACGCCTTACGGTCAGATTATGCGTCCCACCTTCGAATTTAAGGAGAGCCGCACCTGGAACTACTCCATGGGCAAGGGCTGGAGCCTCATCACCGCAGCCAACGGCCAAGGCCTGCGCTACAACGCCATGATTAAGGCCGAGGTCGACATGATAAAATAAACCTTTGCAGTGCTAAGACTTTGGTTTGACTAATAGGAAAAGGCCCCGACTTGCATAAGCCGGGGCCTTTTTTATGCCGGTGCAGCTTGAAAGAATCATGCGTCAGCCTTTACGAAAGCCGCTTCTAGCTGCTGTGACGCCGCTGGCCCTAAGCCAAGAAGCTGCGTCTAAAAACAAGCGGTGTGGCCTGCTTATTTCTTGCCCAGGCCTGCCACCCAGGCCCGAATGGTTTCCTGAGCCACGGGCGAAAACAGTGGCTTCATCTCGCCGTTCATCAGCGTCCACTCGGTTTTTGGGGGCTGAAATAGGTGGTTCACCCCGGGCAGGCGCTTGGCGGTGGTGTAGCGGTTGCTGCTTTTTAACTCTTTCTCCAGGGCCGTTTGGTGGAGTTCGGCAGGAGCTTCCAAGTCGTTGGTACCGCTGAGCAGGAGCACCGGGCAGCGCACCTGGGCGAGTTCTTCTACGGGGTCAAAAGCGAGAAAATACCGTTGCCAGGGCGTAAGCAAGTCGGCCGCAGCCTTTTGCGCAGCTTCGGGCCCTAGGCCGGGCTGGTCTTGGCGCAGAATGTTGCTCACGATGGATTGGGCCTGCAGCGGGCTGGTCAGCCGAATGATGTCGTACATGGTGCGCTGGCGTTCATAAGCCGCTTGCATCGCCACGGGGTTCACCTTGTTGGCCTTCTGCGTTCCTACTTGCTGCTGCAACAGGGTTTGCTCCCCGGTGAGGCCATAGCCCGCCAAGGATACAACAAAGGCTGGTGGCAGCGGCTGCGCTGCCGCCAGCAGCGCCACATTGGCGCCTTCGCCGTGCCCAACGGCCCCAATGCGGGCAATGTTTATTTCGAGTCGGGAGCGCAGGAAATTGATAGCCGCCTGCACGTCGCTCACCAGCATGGCCGTAGTGGCCGTGGCAATACTACCGCCCGATTGACCCACGCCCCGGTCATCGTAGCGCAGCACGGCCACGCCCCGGCGGGTGAGGTAGTCGGCCAGGGAACCCAGCAGGTGGTAGTCGCCCACGGTACCGTCGCGGTCCTGCGCCCCAAGGTCGCTCACCAACACCACGGCGGGAAACGGGCCGGGGCCCGCCGGCACCGTCAGGGTACCACTGAGGTTTATTCGTGCTACGGGGTTGTTGAACATCACCTCTTCCTCACGGTAAGGCGGCGCCAGACGGGTGCCCTGCCCGTGAGCAGTTGGCATGGGTGAATACCGCAATACCAAGGCCGACTTCACGCCACCCTGGTTCCAGACCCCATTTAACTCACGCCGGGCGGCATCGTACCGGGCATCGTAGCTGCTGCCGGCCCCGGGCATGCGTAGCAGCACCGAGTCGCCCCGCACGGTGAGTTCCGTAGTCACCCGGTTCAACTTCTGCGCGGGTACATCAAGGGCCGCAAAATACTTGTCGCCTGCCAGCGGCACTATGCTAATGGTTAAATGCAACTCCCCACCCAGCACCACTAGCTTCCCTTTCCACAACCCTCCCAATGGCAATGCTTCTCCCAGCAATGTACCCGCATGGGCTCCAGCAGTGCCGGTGCTGAACGCAGCCAGCAGCAATAGAACCCAAATAAACCCCCTTTTCATATAAAAAATACTATAACTCATGCTATAGGACCTGCAAGATAAGGCGTAGCTCACGTCACTTTAAACTAACTCGACCTACTCTATAGCTTCACAGAGGCTCAACAAAACAGGAGCAACTAAAAAATATAAATACTTCTGTTCCTCTCCTGCTTTAAGGGCTGCCTTTTGAGGGCCCTTCCTGCTGTTCGCTTGCTGCGTCATTCCTCTACAAACATTGGATTAGTAAGCTATTCATTTTCATCTTTCTCATTTCACAAAAAAATAATTTTTCATTAACCTTTTGATTTGGATTAAAAGAATAGCGCCACTTCAACTACTTTGTACTTGTGTCTATATTGGGATTTTATCACTTATTAGCTTATGCAGGGGTTTTTTTTAAGGTCTTGAGTACTTTTTCTATAGGAATAAAACCGTACCTTAGCTGTCTCACAGCCAAAATCAATTTGTATTCATCGAACCAATTAGTGCCCTCACCGGGCGTCAATGACGATGGATTGGCTTTGAATTTGTAAATTTGCCAGTCGACCATCCATTATATTATTTTTTGGCAATGATGAAACACTTACCTTTTCTAGCATTATGGGCTCTGTTGTTATTGCCGGCACTGAGCTGGGCACAGGAAAACCGCATTACGGGCCGCGTAGTAGACGCTAAAACCAAAGACCCAGTGCCTTTCGCTTCCATTGGTCTGCGCGAAGAAGGCACCGGAGCACTTACTAATGAATATGGATATTTTCAATTGGCTGGCCTGGAAAAAACAAGCCAAGACTCGTTGATTATCATGACATTGGGCTATGAACGCAGCGCGCTATTCATCAAACGCGGCAGCACCGAAGACCTGATTATTGAGCTAAAGAAGCGGGTAATTGAACTGAGCGGCGTGGTAGTAAAAGGTAGCAAGGTTAAGAACCTGGAACTCGGTTCTAACTCGAATAGCCCCGGCGAAGGCATGATACAAGGTCTGCCTGGCAGCCAATATGCTTTTTTCGTGAAAAATGAGAAACAGAAGAAGTTAGGAAACGTCCGCACGGTGTCGTTCTACATCGGCGAAAACGGCTTCCCCCGCGAGCCTTTCCGTGTTCGTATCTACAAAGCCGACGGCAACTACAACGCCCCCAACACCGACCTGCTCACCGAAAACGTGGTAGTGTCAGCGTCGCGCGGCGGTGAGTGGTACACCATCGACCTGAGTACATACAATATCCCTGCTCCTGAAGAAGGCTTCTTCGTAGCCATGGAATGGATTGTGGGTGGCGACAAATTCTACACCACCAACTTCATGGATAACTACACGCCTTACGGTCAGATTATGCGCCCCACCTTCGAATTCAAGGAGAGCCGCACCTGGAGCTATACCATTGGTAAGGGCTGGAACCTGCTGACCCTGGCCAACGGCCAAGGCCGTCGCTACAACGCCATGATTAAGGCCGAGGTTGACATGATTAAGTAATATTTCATCGAAGCCACTGAGGTGCTGTGCATACCAGCGGCTCTCGTATTTTAGTTAGCTATAACAGAAAAGGCCCCGCTCAGAAGCGGGGCCTTTTCTGTTATAGCTAACGCTGTTAAGAAAGCAGTTAAGGCATTGGGATGAGCTTGCCGGAGCACATCTACGTCATTTGCAACACCAGCTTTCGGTCATGTTGAGCCACGAACCGGGTAGCGCAGCCAAACGTATTATGCTTGCTGCACAAATCGTTATAGCATGACAGGATGCTTCCTTCGTCAGCATGACAAATGATGAAATTCACTACACTAGCGACCGCCATTTGCAGCCGTTGCCTTGTCCTAGCATTGGTTCTAATACCAAAGCACTTCTGGCTCTGAAAGGCTTCTGAAACACCTAAAAAAAGGTGCCACAACTCTTTCGTCGTGGCACCTTTGAATACTTAAGCGGCGTGATGGCAGCGGTTAGCTGGCAGCGTGGCAGCCGGCAAAACCCCTTCCTACTTCTTGCTCTGCGCGACAATCCACTCGCGGATGGTCTCCTGAGCCTCGGGCGAAAAGTTGGGCTGCTGCTGACCGTTTACCAAGGGCCATTTGCTGGCTTCGGGCTGGAAAAGGTGGTTAACACCTATGAGCTTCTTGACGGTGACGTTCTTATTCATGCTCAGACCTTTTTTAAGCACGTTCTGGTTGGCGTCCGCGTTAACAGTTAGGTCAGATGTGCCGTTGAGCACAAGCACGGGGCAGTTGACGGCTGTTAGCTTCTCCACGGGATTGAAAGCCAGGAAAAAGCGGTAACGTGCCGAAGTCATCTCGGCCGCGCTCGACTGGGCAGTGGCATTATCGATGGCGGCGTTGTTCTGCTTCAGCATGTTGGCCACAATGGCTTGGGCCTGGGCATTATCGGTGGTTTGGCGGATAATTTCGAGCATGGCCAGCTGACGCTTGGTGGCGGCTTCAATTTGCGCAGCTTCGGTGCCTAACGTACGGAGGGTGGTGGCCTGCTGCTGCACTACAATGTCGCGACCAGGCAACCCATAGGCGGCCAGAGTCACCACAAACGCTGGCGGCAAGGGCTGAGCAGCAGCCAGCAGGGCAACGTTGCCGCCTTCGCCGTGGCCTACCAAGCCAAGATGTGACAAGTCGATTTCGGGCCGGGTGCGTAGGAAGTTCAGGCCGGCTTGAGCGTCGCTCACCAAGTCGAGGGTGGTGACGGCGGGCGTGCCGGTCGACTTGCCCACGCCGCGGTCATCGAAACGCAGCACCGCCACGCCCCGGCGGGTGAGGTAGTCGGCAAGCAGGCCCAGCGGAGCAAAGTCGCCCACGGTGCCGTCGCGGTCGTGCGGGCCGGAATCGCTCAACAGTACCACGGCTGGGAACGGCCCGGGGCCAGCGGGAATGGTGAGCATGCCGTTGAGGCGGGCGTTCACGGTAAGGTTGGTGAAGGTGGCTTCCTCCTCGCGGTAAGGCGGGGTGAGGCGCACATTTTTGGCGCTCATGTCGGGCAGGGCGCTGAAGGTTAGCACCATGGGCGTTTTAAAGCCCGGCGACTGCCAGGTGCCGGACATCTGCTTGCCATCGGTGGAAACCTTGCCAACAAAGCGCGTCGCGGCTTCTTCGGCATATAGACGCACGGTGTCGCCCTTCAACTCCGTTTTTACGGCCATCCGGCTCACCTTCTGCTGAGGCACATCTAGGGCGCAGAAATATTCGCCGCCCGTGAGTTTCTGAAACCGAAAGATGACTTCGAGCTGGCCACCTGGCACTTTTAGCTGGCCTTTCCAAAGACCGTCAAGCGCAGGAACATCCGTTGGTGCAGCCAAAATGCTTGAATGTGGCCGGGCATGAAGCCTACCCGAAGCGGCCAGGGTCAAACAAATAATGAAACCGCCAAACAGACGGAATAAACGGAAAGTATTGATTGTCATAATAAAAAGAAAAGCTTCAGAACACTATATCACCCCAAAGTTATAGAATGCACGTGACGCGAACTGTAAAGTAGCAAAATAAATATCTTGCCAACATTGCTCTAATCGGGCCGAACACGAAAAATCAGTATTCTTGAAGTGCCAGCGCCGGTAAAAGCGGGCATAGTTACTCGCTCACAAACACCCGCTTGACTCGCTCGCTCACGTTGGTGAGCAACTCGTAGGCAATGGTGCCGATGCGGGTCGCCAGCTCCGGCAGCGGTAGGCCTTCGCCAAAGACCAAAGCCACATCGCCGGGCCGGGCCTGCGGAATATCGGTGACGTCGACCATGCACATGTCCATGCACACCGAGCCCACCAGCGGCGCTGGCTGTCCGTGAATGAGTACTGTGCCAGCTCCGTTGCCAAAGCGCCGGTCGTAGCCATCGGCGTACCCTATGGCCAGCGTGGCAATGCGTCGGTCGCCCTCGGTGGCAGAGCCCCGGCGGCCGTAGCCCACGGTGCGGCCCGCGGGCAGGGTTTTGATTTGGGAAATGGTGGTGCGCAGCTGGCTCACGGGGCGTAGGGCGTCGTTGTCGCGCCCACTGGCATCGACGCCGTAGAGGCCGATGCCGAGGCGAACCATGTCGAGATGAGCGTCGGGAAAGCGCAGGATGCCGGCCGAGTTCAGCGCGTGCTTGAGCACAGCGTGACCGAGTACAGCTTCCACGGCCGTCGCCATGCGCCGGAAAGATGCCAGCTGCTCCCGGGTAAATTCGTCATGGCCCGCTTCGTCGGCCGCGGCCAGGTGCGTCATGATGCTGGCCACGAGCAGGCGAGCCGCGTGCTGCTGCAGCAGGCGCGTTAGTTCGGGCAGGTCGGCTTCGTCGAAGCCGAGGCGGCGCATGCCGGTGTCCAGCTTGAGGTGGATGGACGGCGGTGTGGCGTGGCTGGTCAATGAAGGGCTCCCGGTCATTTCTTCGGCCTCAATTGGAAAAGCTTCGAGGTATTCCTTCAGCATTTCAAAGGAGTAGATTTCTGGCTCGAGGCGATAGTGACGCAGGGTGCCAAACGAGTCTGGCGCCGGATTCATCACCATGATGGGCAGGCTGATGCCAGCTTCGCGTAGGGCCACGCCTTCGTCGGCGTAAGCCACGGCGAGGTAGTCGGCGCGCTGGAATTCGAGCAGGCTGGCTACCTCGTAGGAGCCCGCGCCGTACGCGAAGGCCTTTACCATCACCATGAGTTTGGTGCCGGGCTGCAGCTGGCTGCGGTAGTGTTGCAGGTTGTGGCTTAGGGCGTCGAGGTTGACTTCGAGCACGGTGCCGTGCTGCTGGGCCTGCAAGGCAACCACGATGCGCTCAAGCCCAAATCGCCGGGCGCCCTTGACGAGGATGATTTCGCGGGCAAATTGTGCCGCATCCAGCCCCGCAAGAAAGGCCTCGGTGCTGGGGTAGAAGTCTGCCGACAGCGACAAGCCATCAGCCGTTCGTAGTTCGGTAAAGAATGAGTGATGCCGGTTGATTTCGGGGCCGATGCCGACGAGGCGCGTGACGTTGGCGGGCAGTAACAGCCGGGCCACGCGGGCGTACAGCTCCTCCCCGCGCAGGCCCGACTCAAGCACATCGCTCAAGATGAGGGTGCGGCGGCCGGGGCGCGACTGCCGGCCCAGGGCATTAAGGGCTAGTGCCAGGCCGGCGAGGTCGTTGTTGTAGGTGTCGTCGAGCAGGTACGCGTCGTGGCGTCCCAGTTTCATTTCCAGGCGCATGGCCACCGGATGCAAGCGGGCGAGTCGGCGCTGAATTTCGGCGGGCTCCACTTGGCGTTGCAGCAATACGGCCAGGCAGTGCAGGGCATTTTCGACGGACGGCTCGTCGGAAAAGGGCAGCGTGAACGCGGCTTCCAGCCCCGCCGCGGCATACTGGGCGTGCAGGCTGGTGCTCCCTGCCGTGCTTTGGTCAAGGGCAAAGTGAACATCGGCCGGCTTCCCGGCGTGGCGCGTCCAGCTGAAGCCTGGCAGTTGCCGGACTGCCACGGCCTGGCGCACCAGCGGCTGGTCGTGGCAATAGAACAGCCGCTGAAACTGTGGCCCCTGAAACAACTGCAGCTTCTCAGCCAACTTCTGCTCATGAGAGGCGAAACCGGCATCGTGGGCGGTGCCTAGGGTGGTGAAGATGCCATCGGTGGGCTGAATGACGGCCGCCAGCCGGGCCATTTCCCCTACTTCGGAAATGCCGGCTTCGAAAATACCCAGCGTGTGCCGCTCGGGGTTGAGCTCCCACACGCTAAGCGGCACGCCCACTTGCGAATTGAAGGAGCGCGGCGAGCGGCAGATGTCCTCGTCGGGGCTTAGCAGCTGGGCCAGCCATTCCTTCACAATGGTCTTACCGTTGGAGCCGGTGATGGCCAGCACGGGGCCGGCAAACGTGGCGCGGTGGGCGGCGGCAACGGCCTGCAGGGCTGCTAAGGGGCTTGCTACGGCAATGATGCCGGCCTCGGGGTAGGCAGTGAGGCCTCCGGGCAGCGCAGCGCTTGCTGCCACGATGAACAGGCGTACGCCTTGGGCATACAGCGCCGGCAGGTAACGGTGGCCGTCGTGGCTGGGGCCGCGCAGCGCAAAAAACAGCGCACCGGCGGGCAGCCCCACCCGGCGGCTGTCGAGCAGTAAGTGGCGAACCTCGGCGCTGGGGTCGGCGGGGGCTTGCACCAAGTGGCCGGCCAATAGGGCGGGAAGAGCAGAGAAGGAGAACACAAAGCAAAGGTCGGCGGCGGGGGCGGAAATGCGGAGCCAGACAAGCGAAGTGCGCAGCTTGCCTACTAAACCTGAGTCATTTACCCAATAAAAAGCGGTTACAATACACTGAATTCTGCTGAATATTATGTAAATCGAATTCTACTCAGTTCTCCCCCTCCATACCTTTTTTCCTATGAGACACTTTAAAATATTCGGCCGCAGCCTGATGTGGGGACCGGCGGTTGTGCTCGCCTTGGGCGCGTGTAGCCAGAAAACTACCGCCGTGGTCACCGCGCCCACCGAAACTTCGGCCACGGCCGCGACATCGGCTCCGGCACCCGCGGGGCCAGCTTTCCAGATTCCGGTGGAATATTATACCCTGCCCAACGGGCTGCAAGTAGTGCTCTCGCCCGACCATACGGCACCCACGGCCACGGTGGCAGCCTATTATGCGGTGGGCTTCCGCACCGAGCCGCGCAACCGCACGGGCTTCGCGCATCTGTTTGAGCACCTGATGTTTCAGGGCTCGCAGAACCTGGGCAAGAACGAGTTCATTGGCCTGATTCAGAAAAATGGCGGGGCCCTGAACGGCTCGACCCGCTTCGATTTCACCAACTACTACGAGGTGGTGCCGGCCCACAAGCTGGAAACCATTCTGTGGGCCGAAGCTGACCGCATGCGCGGCTTGGCCATCACCCAAACCAACCTGACCAACCAGCAGGGCGTGGTGAAAAACGAGGTGCGCGTGAACGTGCTCAACCAGCCCTACGGCGGCTTCCCGTGGCTGCTGATGCCCCAGAAGGCTAACAAAAATTGGAACAACGCCCACAATTTCTACGGCGACCTGAAAGACCTCGACGCGGCCACACTGGCCGATACCAAGGAGTTTTTCAAAACTTACTACGCACCCAACAATGCTGTGCTGGCCGTGGTGGGCGACTTCGACCCCGCCGAAGCCAAGGCCTGGGTAGAGAAGTACTACGGCAACATTCCCAGCGCGCCGCAGCCGCCCAAGCCCGACCTGGCCGAGCCGCGCCAGGAGCAGGAGCAGCGCTTCGTGCAGGACGATAAGCTGGCCACCAAGCCGGCCCTGGCTTTTGCCTACCACATGCCCGAGCGCAACACCCCCGAGTACTACGCCATGATAATGCTCGACCAGATTTTGCTGCAGGGCAACGACAGCCGCCTCTACCAGGCGCTGGTGCAGAAGCGCGGCTACACTGACAACGTAAGCGGCGGCATCAACTCGGACCTCGGCAACCAGTTCAACTACAACGGTCCCATGCTCTGGATGGGCAGCCTTATATACGACCCCACCGTGCTGGCCGATTCGGTGACGCAAGTGCTCGACCAGGAAATCAGCCGCTTGGCCAAGAATGGCATCAACCAGGCCACGATGGATTTGGCGATGGTAAAAATCCGCTCGGCGTTTTACGACCAGGTGAGCGGGTCCGACAATTTTGGGCGGGCCGACTTGCTGGCTTCGTTTGCCTTGTTTGACAAGGACCCCAGCCGCATCAACCGCCTCGAGAGCGAGTTCCGGCAAGTGACGCCGGCCCTTATGCAGGCCACCATCCGCGAGTACCTGCGGCCCACCAACCGCACCATTATCACCGTCAACCCACTGGCCAAGAGCTAGCCTACTCCCCTACCTGCCATGAACAAGCTACTTGTCGGGCTGCTCAGCGCCGCCCTTGTTACCACGGCCGCGCCGGGAATGTACGCCCAGAAAACGCCCACCAAATCGAAGTCAGCCACCAAGCCAGCCACTACCCGCTCGGCGGGCGTAGCCAGGGCAGTAGCAGCGGCCAAATCACCGGCCGCCGCCAAAGAAGCGCCCCCGGAAGGTGGGAAACCGCGCGACTTTACGCTCCCCGCTAAGGAAGAATTTACGCTGGACAATGGCCTGCGAGCTCGGCTGGTGCCCTATGGCCAAGTACCCAAAGTGACCCTGATGGTCGCCATTCAGGCGGGCAACGTGCACGAGGCGGAAAACGAGGTGGCCGTGGCCGACCTGCTGGGCAAGCTGCTGCAGGAAGGCACCCGCAACATGTCGGCTACCCAACTGGCCGAGCGCGTGGCTCGCATGGGCGGCTCGCTGAACATTTCCGTTGGCCCCGACCAAACCACCATTTGGGCGTCATCGCTCTCGGAATATGCGCCAGAGATGGCGGCGCTAATGGCCGAAGTAGTGCTGAACCCCGCCCTGCCCGCAGCGGAGGTGCCCCGTCTCAAAACCGACCTGAAGCGGCAAATGGCCCTGGCCCGAGCCCAGCCTGGGGTCCAGGCCCGCCAGAAATTCACCGCCGCCATCTACGGCAACCACCCCTATGGTCGCGCCCTGCCCACCGATGTTCAACTGGATGCCTTGACCCTGGCGCAGGCGCAGAATTTTTACAAGAACCAGTACGGTGCTCAGCGCACCAGCGTGTACGTTGCGGGCCGCTTTGATGCGCCGGCCCTGCGCCAGGCCATCACCAAGGCGTGGAGCGGTTTCCCGCAGGGACCCGCGCCCACCATCGACATTGCCAAGCCCGTGGCCAAGGGCGAGGTGCTGACCCAGGACCGTCCGAGTGCGCCGCAGTCGACCATTGTGGTGGGCCTGCCGGTTGTCGACCCCAGCAACCCCGACTACCTCCGCCTGCGGGTGATGAACTCGCTGCTTGGCGGCTCGTTTGGCTCGCGTATCACCCGCAACATTCGGGAGGACAAGGGCTACACGTACTCGCCCTACAGCTACATCCAAAGCAACTACCGCACCGCCAACTGGACGCAGAACGCCGACGTGACCACTGCCGAAACCGGCAGCTCGCTGCGCGAAATCATGTACGAAATTGAGCGCCTGCAAAAAACGCCGCCATCAGCCGATGAGCTGAAGGGTATTCAGAATTTTGAAGGCGGCATGTTTGTGCTGCGAAATTCTAACCCCGGCGGTATTATCAACCAGCTCAACACCCTCGATTTCCACGGCCTGCCCGAAACCTACCTCACCGAACAGGTGAAGAACATCAACGCTGTGACGCCCCAGCAGGTGAGCGAAACTGCGCGCAAGTACATCCGACCCGAGGCCATGACCATAGTGGTGGTGGGCGACAAGAAGGTGATTGAGCCGCAGCTGAAGAAGTTTCAGCAGATGCGCAAGAAACCGCTCTAACCTTGTCAGACACAGCTGGTATCCACACAACACAGGGCCATTTCACGGCTGCTTCCTGAAGAGCAGTAGCGGGGATGGTCCTGTTAATACTATAAATATGTGTTTTTTCTAACCTTTGCCTAGGCAGTAAGCATCACATTCGGTTTACTACCTTTTCTGCGTTTTCGCGAGCTTACCGGCAACGTTACCATCACAGCTTACGACGCCAAGCGCCAGCTGGTGAGCGGCCGCGTTTGAAGTGGGAGCCCCGAACAGACAGAGCCCGGCACAGCATCGTCGTATAACGGCCCCAAGTGCACCATCCTCCTGGCCGGCGACTTTGAGAACCTCAAGGTGCAGGAGCAATAACTGTCACGACTTACCCGATTTGCAGATGCGGGTGGAGGAATTAAGCTCAGAAGAAATCCATGCAGCATCTCAAGGAGCACCACCTCGATGTTGGCCTGCTAATGACGTCGCTCGACGACCGGCAGCTGCGCGAGTTGCCCTTGCTTGATGAGCCCTTTCTGGTGTTAGTTTCAGAAACGCACGAGCTGGCCACTCAAGCCACCGTAAGCCCCGCCGACCTCTAGGCTGACGCAATAGGGCTACTGCTTCCGCAAGCAGGTTCTGAATCTGTGCGGGCCAGCCTCCCCAACTGGCGGCACCACCTACGAAAGCGGCTCGATGAAACCGTTGAAAGAACTGGTGCGCCGCCACCACGGCTATACGCTGGTACCTGAGCTGACTATGCTGGAGGAGGCAGATAACAATCCGCTCATAAAGCGCTTTGTAGCCCCGGCGCCGGCGCGCGAAGTAAGCCTGGTAGTGCACCATGGCTTTGTGCGCACCACGCTGCTCACCGCTTTGCGCAACCTGATTTTGGCTAACGTACCCGCTGGGCTCCACGCGGGCAAAGCCGGCAAGAAGGTGCGCTGGCGCTAGCAAACACATTTAGCACAATCCATGACTCCATAGCTAAGAGCACCAACTGCCCGCAAGTAGTCATTGAAAAGCAACGCTTTCTTAACACTAGCAGTATGGAGAATCCGCTTGTTACAATCTGCCATAAGACCCGTTACTTCCTTTAGCTTCGTAGGTACCTGACAGGACTCAAGCAAAATCCGCCTTATTCATTGAACGGCTTACCCACCTTAACTACTATTCCCCGACTGCTGCTCATGCTGTGGCTGCTGCTCGCGGGCGTGGGGCAAGCAGCCAGCGCCCAAACGACTGCTACGGACAGTCTGCGCCGCAGTCTGGCTCAAACCCCACCCGATTCGAGCCGGGTGCTGAAGCTGCTCAAGCTGGCTTATTCCTACCGCGCATCCAAGCCGGACTCTACTGCGCACCTGGCCCAAAAGGCGCTGCAGCTGGCTCAGCAGGTTGGCTTTGGCAAAGGCAAAGGCCAGGCTCTGGGCATGATAGGCAGTGTGCAGCGCGAGCGCGGCCAATTGCCGGAGGCTTTTGCGACCCAGCTACAAGCCTTGCAGCTCAGCCGGGAAAGCCGCGACGCCGAAGGAGAAGCCCGCAGCCTCAACTCGCTCGGCAACATCAGCTTGGACCTGCGCCAGTACCGGCAGGCCCTGCGCTATTACGAGCAATCAAAAACCATTTTTGAGCGGCTTCAACTGCAACCCTGGGTGGCGGGCGCGCTCACCAACCTTGGCGGCTGCTACGAGAAGCTGGGCGTGCTGGACTCGGCGCTGCTGTTTCAACAACGGGCCGAGGAGCTGATTGCGCAGCACCCGCAGCCCCGGCTGGCGGCAGCACTGGCCCTGCGCAACATGGGCAACGTGCTAGCCCGGCTGGGTCGGCAGCCGGAGGCCTTAGCCTACTACCGGCGGGCCATTCGCGAAACCTACCTTAATAACGACCTGCGCAACCGAGCCATGGCGACCTACCTCATGGCCGACCTGTATCACACCCTGCAGCGGCCCGACTCGGCCCTGCGCTATGCCCACGAGGCCTTGCGCACCGCTCAAAAAGTATCTTACCGGGTCACGATACTGGAGGCAAGCAACCTGCTCACTCGCCTGTACCAAACCCGGGCCAACGTCGATAGCGCTTTTCGGTACCAACGGCTGGCCATGGCCACTCACGACAGCCTGTTCGGTCCCGAGAAATTTCGGCAGCTGCAGCTGCTGGCCTTCACTGAGCAGCAGAAACAGCTACGCCAGGAGCAGGCCCAGGAGCGACAAACCGTGCGTTACCAACGCCTGGGGCTGCTGGCCATTGCATGCATTGCTGGGGTGGTGGCGCTGCTGCTGGGGCGCTCCAACCGCCAGCAGCGCCGCGCCAACCAGCTCCTGAACGAGCGCAACATTCAGATTGAGGCCCAAAGCCAGGAGCTCGCCACCACCCTCACTGAGCTGCGCAGCACACAGGCCCAATTGGTAGCGGCCGAAAAGCTGGCTTTTATAGGCGAGCTGTCGGCCGGCATTGCCCATGAGCTGCGCAACCCCTTGGCGTTCATGCACCATTTTGCCAAAGTCAGCGTAGCCATGATTGACCAGGAGCAGCCCGGCGCAGCCCAAGCGGCAGGGCTGGAGCAGGAAATAAGGGCCGGGCTGAAGCAAAACCTGCAGCAAATCAGCCAGCACGGCCAGCGGGCTTCGTCCATCATCAAAAACATGCTGGACCATGCTCGCACCGGCACTAGCCAGCGCGAGCCCACCGACCTCAACGCCTTGGTGGCCCAAACCCTGCTCCTGACCGACCATGGCAGCGTGGCCCCCGGGGCCGGCTCGGCGGTTGAGCTGCATACCCACTTTGCACCGTATTTACAGCCGGTGCCCACGGTGCGCGGCGAGCTGGGGCGGGCTTTGCTCAACCTATTTACTAATGCCTTGCATGCCGCCCGGCTGCGGCAGGCCACCGAGCCGGGCCATCAGCCCACAGTCAGTGTCACGACCGAGCACGTGGGCGATGCCATGCAGGTGCGGGTGCGTGACAATGGCCCAGGCATGTCCGAGGCTGTGGCCGCGCAAGTATTTAAGCCCTTCTTCACGACCAAACCCGTGGGCGAGGGCACGGGCCTGGGCCTGTCCCTCGCCCACGACATTATCACCAAAGGCCACCACGGCTCCCTCACCCTGAAAACCCAGGAGGGAGAATTTACCGAATTCACGGTCCGAATACCCGCCTAACTTTGCTGCCCGCCGCTTGCCCATTCCCCGCATGAGATTTTTTCAACTGTTATTCGGCCTGAGCGTGGCCGCGCTGCTAACCGGGTGCGCCCGGCCGGCCAAGGTGCAGACCACCAAGCTGCCGATTTACGACGTGGTCATCAACCACGTGACCATTGTGGACGTGGTGACCGGGCAACTCCTACCCAACCAGGTCGTGTCCATTCTGAAGGGCAAGATTATCAAGGTGGAGCCCGCCGACCGGGACAGCTACGCGGCCAAGCAGTACGTGAACGGCAACGGCCGCTACCTCATTCCGGGACTGTGGGACATGCACGTGCACTTTCGGGGCGGCGATACCCTCATGGCAGCCAACCGCAAGAGCTTAACCCTGTTTCTGGCCCACGGCATTACGACAGTGCGCGACGCGGGCGGCGACCTCACTTCCAGCATTTTCCAGTGGCGGCGAGACATGGATGCGGGCAAGCTGGCGGGCCCGCGCATTTTCACGTCGGGCCCCAAAATTGACGGCCCCCAGGCCTACTGGCCCGGCTCGCTGGAAGTAGAAACCGTGCCTCAAATTCGCAAAGCCGTTGATTCGCTCAAGCGGCTGCAGGTGGACTACGTGAAGATTTACGACAGCAAGATTTCCGGCCAAGCCTTCCTGAACACCATTTCCCAGGCCCAGCGGCGAGGCCTGAGAACTACCGGGCACATGCCCTACTCCGTGACCTTGGGCGAGGCCGTAAAGCGTGGGCTCGATGCCACCGAGCACCTCTACTACGTGTTCAAGGCCTGCTCCAGCAAGGAGGACAGCCTCACGGCCCTGGTGCGCAACAGCCTGCAGACCCCTAAGCCGCTGGGTTTGTTTGCGATGCTGCCGGCTGTGTACGACACGTACAGCCCGGAGGCGGCCGACCGCATTTTCAAGCTCATGGCCAAGCACAAAACCGCGGTGGTGCCCACGCTGCACATTGGCAAAACCCTGAGCGAGCTGGCGGAAAACAACCACGCGCAAGACACCATGCGGGCCTACATCGACCCCAGGATTCAGGCTACCTACACCCGACGCTTGGCTAGCGCTCAGCAGCAGTCGCCCGCCGCCCGGGCGTTCAGCCAGAAGCTGGAAGCCAAGTTCTACACCCTGGTGCCGCTGATGCAGGCCGCCGGGGTGCCCATCCTAGCCGGTTCGGACAGTGGGCCATTCAACTCTTTCATCTACCCTGGGGCCTCCCTGCAAGACGAGCTTCAGGAGTTGGTGCGTGCCGGCCTCACGCCCTTGCAGGCCCTGCAAGCTGCCACCATCAACGGCGCCAAGTTCATGGGAGTAGCCGACCGCACCGCCACCATCGCCCCGGGCAAGGACGCCGACTTGCTCTTGCTCACGGCCAACCCGTTGGAGAATATCGCCAACATCAAGCACATTGATGCCGTGGTGTCGCGCGGCAAAGCCTACCCGGCCGCGGCCCTCACCAACATGCTGCGGGCTGTGAAAAACCCGTAACGGGGAAAACCAGCATACCAGGCGAGTAGCGCGAACTATGTAGTTCGCGGCCCCGCGCCGTTTGTGAATTCGTTCGGGTATCGTTCGGTGACGCGAACTACAGAGTTTGCGCTACAGGCCCTCGTTATAGAGGTGAATATGGGCGGGGCATACGACAATTCCAAGCCAAGGCTTTCAGTTGATATAGCAAGTAGTGACCCAAGCTAGCGCGCCGTGGTGCATTGGGTTGACTACTGCCCAACCACGTTGCGTGGGTCGGCCTTGGGCGTCATCTCGTAGTCCTTAGGCGGCTCGGCCCCGGCCAGGTGGCGCACGAAATAGTCCCAGCGGCGCCGGGTCATGTAGGGCGAATAGGCGCCGAAGCCGTGGGTGGCGTTGGGAAACATGACCAAGTCGAAAGTCTTGTTGGCTTTGATTAGCGCTTCCACCACCAGCAGCGTGTTATACGGCGGCACGTTGTTGTCCATCATGCCGTGGGCCAGCATGAGCTTGCCCTTGAGGTTCTTGACATATGGAGCGTTGGCCTGCGAGTCGTAGTTGGTGGTGCCATCGGCCTGAGTCGTGAGCAGGCCAATGTAGCGCTCGCCCCAGTCGTCTTCGTAGTTGCGGCTCTCGTGGTTGCCCGATTCGGAGATGCCGACTTTGAAGAAATCCGGGTAGCGGAACATCGCCGCTGCGGTGGCGTAGCCGCCGCCCGAATGACCCCAGATACCCGCCCGCGCCAGGTCGATGTAGGGATAGCGCTGGGCCAGCTGCCGCATGCCGGTCATCTGGTCGGAGAGGGTATTCTCCGCCATGTTGCCGTAGCAGCCATCATGGAAACTCTTGGAACGCAGCGGGTTGCAGCTGCCCTCTATGGCCACCACCACAAAGCCTAATTCGGCCAAGGCCTGATTGTCGCCCCGCGCCGCGGCAAATGACCAGCTGCCCACGCTGCCGCCCTGTGGCCCCGGGTAGATGTAGTTGACAATTGGGTATTTCTTGGCCGGGTCCAGGTTCGTGGGCGTGAACATCAGGCCGTAGAGGTCGGTCTGGCCGTCCTGGGCCTTCACCGTGATGGGCGTGGGCGGCTTCCAGCCAGTGGCCGTGAGGCGGGAAATATCGGTTTTTTCCAGGGCCGATACGAGTTTGCCGTCCATGGAACGCAGCAGGGTAGCGCCAGGGCGGTCCGGCTGCGAGTAAGAGTCGATGAAATAGCGGCCTGAAGGCGAGAGCGTGACCCGGTGGTTGCCAGCCTCCGGCGTGAGCAAGGTCAGGTTTTTCCCATTCATGCCAATGCGGTAGAGATGGGTAAAATAGGGGTTGCCTGGCTCGCGGCCATCAGCCAGAAAGTAAAGCTGGCGGGCTTTCTCATCCACCTTCAGCAGTTGCGTTACTACCCAGTTACCTTTAGTAATCTGCTGCTTGACTTTGCCGGTGGTCGCGTCGTATAGGTAGAGGTGGCCCCAGTTGTCGCGCTCAGAGTACCAAATAGCTTCTTTGGTCTTGGGCAGGTAGCGCCAGTTAATGGCATGCTGGCCAGACTCGTACTGCGTGGCCACGGTTTCAGAAAACACCTCCCGGACGGCGCCGGTCGCGGCGTCGGCCACCCGGAATTTTTCCTCTTTGTGGTCACGCGAGGTCGACACAAACGCCAGTTCGGTGCCGTCGGGGCTCCAGTTCACGTCATCAAACCCAGTGCCGGCGCTATTGATGTCGTCGGAGAGAGAGCCGCGGCGCAGGTCGGGCGCCATTTGGAAGCGCACGACTTTCGGGCCGTTCACTTCCACGATGACCCGCTCGATGGTGGTGATGTCCTTGTCGCCGGGCAGCGGGTACTTCCAGGATTTGAGGGTCGGCTTGCCGATGTTAGTCGTCACCAAGTACATGTCGCTCACCTTGCGTTGGTCTTGCTGGTAGGTGGCAATTTTGCGCGAGTCCGGCGACCAGAGCATGATGGGCCGGTCGCTGGAAGACCAGCCGGCGTTATCGGTGGCGTAGCCGAAGTCCTTAACGCCGTCGGTGGTCAGCGGGGTTTGCTGGTTGGTTTTCGTGTCGCGCACCCACAGGTTGTAATCGCGGATATACGCCGCCAGTCGGCCATCGGGCGACACGATTTCATTCTCGGCATTTTTGCTGCCGGCGGGGTCGGCCGCAGGTATGGCATCGGCGCTTATCTGGCCGGTTGTCAGGTTGTATTTCCAGCTTTTGCCATCAGCCGCAAAGGAAATAGAGTTTTCATCGGGCGCAAACACAAAGCTGCGAAATGGGAGCCGGGCCGCCTCGTACTGTTTGCTGCTGGCCGCTGAAAGCGCGCTAGCAAGCTTGGCTTTATCAAATGCCGCGGTGCGGGTTTTGCGGGCTGGGTCCACCAGAATGAATTCGCTGCCCTCCGCCGTTACCACGCGGTACCAGAACCGGTCATTGGCCAGCCAGTTGGGCTGCACGCTGCTCCGGTCGACCAGCGCCTGGGTGTGGTAGCTCATGGAGCGTTCCGCCCGCGCATAATCCTGAGCCGTTAAGGCAGGCGACTGCTGCGCCGGCGCCGCTAGTGGCCAGGAGAGAGCAAGCGCAGTTAGCGCAAGTAAATAGTTAGGCATATGCTCAGCAAGGAGGGGTTTGGTGGCCGAAATTCTTGGAGTCGTAAGTTATTGCGAATTATCCGGTCCGAGGATTTCCTCGCCGAATCCCGTCGCAACTTCAACCCATCCTACCCGATGCGTTTTGCTGGCAAAAAACTCCTCGCCCTCCCCATTTGAGGCTAGCAGAGAAGCAGCGCTGCAAGCCCACACCACCAATTTTTTGAGCCCTGCCCTGCCAGCGGTTAAGGTGAAGCCCTACTCATTTTAATTAGAACCCGAAGCCAATCCGCACGCCCGTGCCCAGCTTCTCGCCGCTTTGCAGAGCGGTGTAGAAATCCACCCGCAGCACCTTTAGGATGTGCTCGATGCCTACCCCCAGCTCCACGTAGTGGCCGGCCTGGGCAGTAGTTAGGTAGTTCAGCGAGGCCACTTCCTGCAGCTTGAGCTTGCGCAGCAGCGGGATATTATTGAGGAAAAAACCGTTGAAATGGTGGTCGTAGTGGGCCTCAAAGTAGCTGTTGTTGGTGCTGAAGCGGTAGTAGTCCAGTAGTTGGAAGTTGCTGAAGTTGCCGGCCAGAATGGTTTGGTTGCCGGAGAAATGGCGGTAGTCCATGAACTGCATGCCCTCCTTCCGGCCCAGGAAGCTGCCAATACTGACGCGGTAGCTGCTGTTGCCCAGCAGGCCTAGCGCCACGTTGTCGCGCACGCCGGCCTGGAGCAGAGTGTAGCGCACATCGGCCCCAAGCACGCCGGGCAGGGCCGCGCGGCCCTGCAGGTTGAAGGTGGGCCACTTCGAGCCGAGGTTGAACTTGCCATCGGGCCGGCTGATGTAGCGCTGCCCGGGCTTGTAGTCCATCGACACGCCCACAGTGAGCACTTGGCTGCGGCCGAAGCTGGGGTCGGGCATCTTCTCGCTCACGGGCAGGTTAGGGGTGAACGCTCGGCCGGGCACGTCTTTCAGAAGGCGGTCGGTGGTGTTGAACAGCTCGTGGCGGTCGAAGTAGCCCCCGCTCAGGCGCAGGTTGAGGCCGTTGATGGGCTCGGTGAGGTAGGTGAGCTCGGCGCCGTCGCGGCGGTAGAGCTTGGCGTAGTTGCGGTTGGCGTAGAGCGTGTAGATGGTGTTGATGGCCGGCGTGAGCTGCGAGTTGCGGTCGAAGTTTTCGACGGTACGGCCCACCAATAAGGAAAACTGCTTGATTTTGGCTGGGTGCAGCTGCCAGATAGCCGCTAGGCTGGGGTTAAATTCCTTGCTGCTGAAGCCATAGCGCAGCGTGGGCGTGAGCGTGAAAAAGCGCCGGTCGTCGGTGCGCTGGCGATAAATGACCTGGGGGTTGAAGACCAGCCCTTCCACGGTGTTGTACTGGTAAATCTGGGCCAGCGGCAGCACTGTCACCGACTGCTTTTTGAAGGTGTTGACGTGCGTGTAGCCGCCAATTAGCAGGTTAATGGGCTCAAACTCGTTGCGCTTGCGGTCGAGCGAGTCCTGGTAGGGGCGCGATTTGCGGAGGGTTTCGGTGCTGTCTTTCACCTGGTAGTCTTTCTGCTCCTCGGCCGTGAGGGGCACGGGGCGCAGCTGCTCCCAGTAGGCGAGGTCGCGCTCGTTCACGCCTTTCTCAACCAGCTGCACCTGCCCGCGCGGCATCCGGGCCAGGGGGTCGTTCTTAATGGAGTCGCGCACGGCCTGCTTCACCTGCTTGCGCACCTGGGCGTGGAGGCCGCGCAGGTCGGGCTTGCGCTTGCGGATTTGGGCGGCGGTTTCCTGGCCTACGGGGGCATCGCCTTTGGCATTGGCTACCACAGGGGGCAGCGTCTTGGCGGTGGGTGGCGCGGGGTAGGTGGGCACCACGTTGGCGTAGTCAGAGAGTACGGCCGTGATGTAACCCGACCCTTTAAAACCCAAACCCGAGAGGTTAGCGCGCACCTGCTGCGACTGAATGAGCCACACGTTGGAGTTGCCGGGCGCGGGGGCGTACTGCTGGGCGATGTGCAGCTCGTCGACGTAGTCAATCTGCGCGTCTTTGTCCAGGGTCAGGTCCACGGAATGGATGCGCCAGGAATTGTCTACGATGTAGATGAAGCCGGTGAAAACGGGGTCGGTGCGGCGGCGCGGAATCACCCGGATTTTGTGCACCACGTCGCCGCCCCGCGGGGTGCTGCCCACCAGCTCGTACTTATAGAACAGCATGGCGTTGCTGGCAATGGGCGACACGAACCCCCGCTCCGAAAAGCCCGGCTTAATCAGGTTCTCATAGAAGCCCAGGTTGCGCGCCGCGCTGGCCCTATTGAAGCTGATGCCGCGGGAGTCGCCGCTCACCCGGCTCGAAATCATGCGCTCCTTCACCACGTTGGGCTGGGTAAAGCTGAATTCAGACAAGCTCTCGGACAGGTAGAAAATACCCTTTTTTATGTCGGGCCCGAGCTTGAACAAGCCCATAATTTTTTCGGGCGTTTCGTTGATGCGGCCGAGGCTTTTAATGTATACCCGGGCCCGGTAGGCGGCCACTTCGCGGCGGTGATAGGCCCGCCACTGCTGCGCCTGCTGAATGATGGCATAGGCTGGGTCACGGTCGGTCGACTTCACCACCACCTCGCCCAGGTTGTAGGACTCGGGCTCCAGCGTTACGTTCACGGTAAGAAGGGTGTCGCCGCCCTGCACGCGCACCGGCTGAATCTGGGGCCGGTAGCCCACATACTGAAACACCAACTCATACTGCCCAGCCGGCAGCCGCAGCTGGTACTGGCCCTGCTCGTTGGCGCCGGTGCTGGTGGCAGCGCCGCGCACCGCCACGTTGGCAAATGCCAGGCCCTGTTTATTGGCTCCGCTCACTGCACCCTTTATGACACCCGCTTGAGCACCAAAGGATAAGAAATTAAATACCAGAAAAATAAATGGTAGACGCAAAGCAGAAAAAAGCATAATGCAGAAAATGGCAGCAGATAGAACCCAACCAAGTTACGGCCTCATGCCAGCAGATGACATTTAAAGCCCAACGGTTGCTCGGGACTCGGAATATTGAGTTGCCTGTTGTACTTACATCTGTCATGCTAAGGCACGAAGCATCTCTACTGCGCCATTAATTCTAGCATTTAAGTTAGTGTTGAGGTAGAAATGCTTTGCTTCGCTCTGCATGACGTTCTTTCGAATTCTCTACGCCACAACTTCCTCCGCGGGAGCCAAAGCGGCCGCGCGGGCATCGGCCCGGCTGGTGTACCAGGCATTCAGGCCCACGCCCAGCAGCACCAAGGCCATGCCGGCGTAGGCCACAGGGCCAAAGCTTTCGGCAAAGAAAACGTAGCCTAATCCCAGGGCATAAAACATGCCCAGATAGTTAAGCGGCGCCACCCGGCTCAGGCGCTCCAGCTGGTAGGCGCGGGTCATGGCAACCTGCGCGCCCTGGGTGAAGACGCCACACGCCAGCAGCCACAGCCAGTCACTGCCCTGCGGAAGCTGCCAGTTGAAGAGGCAGCCCACCGCAGCTAGGGGCAGCGAAATCAAGGGGAAATAAAAGACGATAACCAAGGGGTGCTCGCGCCCGCGCAGCCTGCGAATGGCGTTGTAGCTCAGCCCCGATAGCAGCGCGCCAAACACCCCAATGCCCAGAAACGCCAGTCCGGCCACCCCCTGTGCTCCGGCCGCAGGGCCCACGGGCCCACCTTGCTGCACCAGCACCACGCCCCCAAAGCTCAGCGCAAAAAACACCCACTGCAGGTGCCGCACCGGCTCGCGCACCAGCCAGATGCCCATTACAGCCGTAAAAATGGGCGCCAGGTACTGTGCGGTAACGGCCGTGGCTAGCGGCAGATTATGCAGCGCCAAAAAGTAGCACACTAAGGCCAACGCTCCCGTGCTGCCCCGGCTGATGAGCAGGCGGTAATTATTGCCGAAAGGCGCTACGCCCAGCCGCCGCAGCGCTACGTAGCTGGCCACGATGGAAAAGATGGAGCGAAAGAAAATAATTTCCAGCGCGGGCAGGTGCTGCAACTGCTTCACGCAGGCATTCATGCCGGCAAACAGCAAGGTACTCAGCAGCATCAAGCGGATGCCAGGGGTTACTTCATTTAACATTTATCAATCAACACTTGACAATCCTTCGTTAGCGTTCTAGGAATTCTGCCCAACAGGCTGGAACGGGTAACGAACTTCGGCCGGCATTGTTAGTAAGGAGCCGCTGGAAGCACAAGAAGGACGGCCGTTAAATGTTAATTGATACCTGTTAAATGTTTAAAAGCCCCGACAAGACGCCCAAGCAGTACACGCCCGGCGAAGCCCTGCAAAAGATTGCCGCCTTCTGCGCCTACCAGGAGCGCACCCAGAAAGAGGTGGAGCAAAAGCTGCGCTCCTACGGCCTGGACGAAGACGAAGCCGGCGAAATCATCATTCGCCTAAGCCGGGAGAAACTGCTGGACGAAGAACGGTTTGCCCAGGCCTTCGTTCGCGGCCACTACCGCCAGAAGAAGTGGGGCCGCCGCCGCATACTGCAGGAGCTCAAGCAGAAAGGCATCAGCGAGTACTGCATCAAGTCGGGCATGAAGGAGATTGACGGCGAGGAATATTACCAGAACCTGGTCGATATCATGGAGAAGAAAGACCGCCAGGAAAAGGAGAAGAACCCGCGCGTGCGCCGCATGAAAATCTCCCAGTACCTAACCGGGAAGGGCTACGAGCAGGACCTCATCAAAATTGCGCTGGACGACTTGGGCAAAGCGCCGGAAGACGACGAGTAAGTAGTGCGGACTTTTAGTCCGCGCGCCAATTATAACTACCTCCCAGGTAGCCGTTTGCCCCCGCGGACTAAAAGTCCGCGCTACTTCGCATGGCTCTACTGCTTAGGCCCGGCTTTCGGCAGCGTCATTTGCTGACCCAGGATGACGCGCCGGCCGGTGAGCGTGCGCAGCATGGGCAACAGAATCTGCTCGGCGTTGCGCTGAGTGGCGGGCAGAATGCCCGACTGCAAGGCAGCATTGCGCACCTGTGCTTCGGCGTACTTGTACCCTTCGTCGACCAGCTCAGCATCCTGGAACAAGCCGTTTTCGGTGCTGAATACGCGGCTTTGGTTGTGGTTTATTTGGAAGCTGCATAGCTCGGGCGGGGGCAGGGCCACGCGCACTACGGAGTCGCCCTCCAGCACCACGTCCTGCGGACGCAGCTTGCGCAAGTCGATGCAGCCCACGGCCTCGCCGGCTACCACCAAGGCTATTTTTGATTCGGGCAGGAAGCGGTAGGTGCGGCGCTTGTACTCCACCACGTCTTTGAAGCGGTAGCGCACCAGTTCCAGCCGGCCCAGGGCTTCCACCTGCGTCAGCACGGTGTTATGGGTGACGGTGACCTGCGGGCCCGAACTGCTGGCTTCGTTTAGCTCGCCAAGCACCGGCCCCACCTTGCGCCACAGAAACCACCCCAGTCCCACTAGGAACAACAGCGGCAACAGGCGACGAACTAAGCGGAATAGATTCATAGGCTCTACAGTACGGCCCCCGGGCTGCGGCGTTCGGGCGGGCCAGCCGCTAGCTTTGCGCGCAATGCGCGTGTTATTCTTTTTTCGTTTGCTGGTTCGGCACCTGTGGCCGCGGCACCCGACCCTGCTGACGGCCTTGTGGGTGCTGGTGCAGCTGGTGTACCTGCGGAAGTTTCATGGTCCGCACTTCGCCAACGACAGCTTTCGCTACCTGGAGTACGCCGCCAACATTGCCGAGCGCGGCTACTTCGAGCCCGGCCACAACCTGCGCTACGTGCTTTACCCACTGTTTCAAAGCCTGTGGCTGTGGTTGGGCGCGGGGTGGTGGGGAATAGTGTTGGGCCAGATGGCGGTTTCGGCCCTGGCCACGCGGGCGGTGTACCAGGGCACGCGCCGGCTGGCCGAAGGGAGGCCCGAAGCCGCGGCGCTGGCCACCTTGCTCTTTATTGTCTGGCCCGACATCCAGCAGTTCAACGTTTTCCTGCTCACCGAATCATTGTTTATCAGCCTGGTAGCGCTGTCATTCGGCGCCTTCACTCGCGTGCGCCACGGCGGGCGCAAAGACTGGGCGCTGTTACTGCTCCTGCTGGCCCTCACGTCGCTGGCCCGTCCCAACGGGTTTATGGTGGGCTTGGCGGCGGGCCTGGCGGGGCTCAATGTGTTGCGGCAGCGTCGCGACTCGCGGCCCTGGCGGGCGGCACTACTGCTCCTGGTGCTATGCTCGGCCCTGCTGTGGCAGGCCCTCAACCACCAGCTCGCCACTTACTACCTCATGGACACCTACCAGCGCGGCGAGTTGATATTCCGCTACCAGCTCTGGGCCGTGCACCAAGCCGAACCGCTCAATATGCCGCCGCCCGGCACCGGGCCGGCCGCCCGGGTGCTGTACTTCGCTTTCCACAACCCCATTTACCTGGGGAGGCTCATGCTCGGCAAGCTGTTTGTTTTCATCAGTTACCTCAAACCACATTACTCGCTGGCTCACCGCTTGGTGGGGGTGGCCGTGTTGTGGCCAGCCTATTTGCTGGCGGTGCTGGGGGCGCGCCGGGCCACCATCTGGCGGCCGGCCCGGGTGTTTCTGGCGTCTATCTTCCTATTGCAAACGGCCATCATCATGCTCACGGTTGATGACTGGGACGTCCGGTTTCTGGCGCCGGTTTTGGTGGTGGTGTTTGTGCTCGCTGCACTAGAGCTAACGGCCCGCTGGCGCAGCCATACGGCGACAAGCCGCCGCGTAAACACCGCAAACGCCAAGTAGTTGCCGTCTTCTACTCCGGCACGGTTCCGAACCGCTGGTGCCAGCCCGCCCAGGCCTGCAGCCCTCCGGTATGAATCGCAACCACGGTACTGCCTCTTTGGAAGTGTTCCTTACCAATCAAATCCAGCACGCCAAAGAGCAGCTTGCCGGTATAAACAGGGTCGAGGAGCACCGCGTGCCGCTCGCGAAACTGCTGGATGAACCCCAGCAGCTCCGCCGAGTATTTGGCGTAGCCGCCAAAGTGATAGTCGGTCTGCAGGGAGTAGTTCGCGAAAGTCTGCCCCACAGCCTGCTCAGTTAGGGTATCTACTTCGGCGCGCAGGAAGCCGCCGTTTTTCAGGGCCGCTACCCCCACGGCCTGTTGCTGGCCCGCCAGCCCCGTGAGCAGGCCGGCCAGAGTGCCGCCCGTGCCCACGGCCACAGCCAGCGCATCAAAATCGGTTAGGGAGCGAAGCTCGGCCACCAGCTCGGCGCAGCCGGACAAGGCCAGGGAGTTAGTGCCGCCTTCGGGCAGCACGTAGGCTGGGCCAAATTCAGCTAGTTTTTCAGCTATAAAATCGGGGTTGGAACGGCGACGGTAGGCGCTACGGTCGAGGTAGTGCAGGGCCATGCCATCGGCCGCGGCCTGGGTAAGCGTGGGGTTTAGGACCGCCGGGCCAGCACCCGGGGCGTCGCCCCGAATCAAGCCAATGGTTTTGAAGCCATACAGCCGGCCGGCAGTGGCCACTGCCGCCACGTGATTGGAATAGGCACCACCAAAGGTCAGCAGCGTGCGGTAGCCCTGGCCGCGGGCGGCCTCCAGATTGTACTTCAGCTTGCGGGCCTTGTTGCCGGGCAGGTCGGGGTGCGCCAAATCATCGCGCCACAGCAGCAGGCGCACCCCTTGCGCGGCGGCCAAAGGCTCATTGATTTCCTGTAGAAGAGCGCGGGCAGACTGCATGCGGAAGGGTAGCCAACTCAGCGGCGGGGTTGCGTGGGGCCCTGCCAAAATCAGCGCCCCACGCGAACGCCTTTAGGCCAGCGGAGCGTCAGCCACCGGAGCATCAGCATCTTGCTTGCGGCGCGAGGCGTACACACCCGCCCCTACCAATACCAGCAGCAGCGCAATGCTGGAAGCCAGCGAAACACCGTTGCCCACGACGTACGATTTGGGTTCGAAGCGGAACTCGATGGTGTGCGAACCTGCCGGCACCGGCATGGCGCGCAGCACGTAGTCGGCCCGCAGGTGCGGCACGGGTTTGCCATCGAGGAAGGCCTGCCAGCCATCGGCGTAGTAGATTTCAGAGAACACCACCATGCCATCCCGGGGTGCCTGGTAGGTGTATTTCAGCTCGTCGGGGCTATAGCCCGTCAGCTTGATGGTAGCCCCGGTGATGTCATAAGTCGCGGCTTTTTGCTGCGGAAACTTGCTCACATCTACCACTGCCTCCGTGGCCGGATTCAGGGTATTGAGAGCAGCCATTTCCTCATCGGGGCTGTTCACGGTTTTAACCTCGCTCACAAACCAGGCATTGCCCAGGGCGCCGGGGTTGCGCTGCACGGGCTGCTTGGGGTCGCCGGTGATGAGGTAGCGGGTGTTCAGCATGTTGAGCACCTGCTGATTGTTGTTCGAAATCTGGCGCTCGATGAGGTCCTGGTAGCGGCGCAGCTTGGCCCCATGGTAGCCCCCAATGCTCTTGTGGAAGTAAGAGGTCTGCGCCTCGTTGAAGGGGTTCTGCATGTTGAGAACGCGGTAGCTCAGGCCCGGGTCTTGCAGAATCATCTGGTCGGCGGGCGAGGGCTGGAAGGCCTCGGCAATGGTCTCGCGCTGGAATTTATCCGTGCCGAGGTAGCGCTTGTCGACGCCCCACAAGTCTACCAGCACCAGCAGCACCATGAGGGCTGCTGCCGGCATAGCCTCCAGCCGCCCTTTGAGGTAGAAGTACAGCACCGCCAGCGCGGCGCCAATGAAGAGCAGCCCGCGCCACACGTCGCCGCGCAGCAGGTCGGCCCGGTCGGCGCGCAGGGCGCCTAGCAGCTCCGGCGTGAAGCCCTGCTTGGTCAACTCATTGTCGATGGGCGCTGCAAAATCGAAGCTGAAGCTGGCCAGATACGCCAGCACGCACAGGCCGGCCGTGATAGCGCCGGCATACAGCACCTTGGGCAGCAAGGCCGCCGCTTCGCCCGACATAGGCACTTTAGCCGCTCCGGCCGCTTTAGCCAGCGCGGGGTGCTGCTGGGCATCGGCCGGAGCCAAGGGCTGCGGCTTGGCGCGGGGCCGCAGCACGCGGCTCAAGGCCAGCGCGCCTAGAATGGGCATGGCCAGCTGGGCAATAACCAGAGCCATGCTCACGGCCCGGAACTTGTTGTAGCCCGGCAGAATATCGAAAATCAGGTAGTTGAAGCTCTCGAAGTTCTTACCCCAAGCCAGCAGAATGGAAAGGATGGTGCCCGCCAGCAGCCAGTAGCGCGTGCGCTTCTCAACCACAAATAGCCCCAGAATAAACAGAAAGCACACCACCGCACCCATGTAAACCGGGCCAGCCGTGTAGCTCTGCTGGCCCCAGTAGGTGGGCATGCCCGAGAGATATTCCTGGGGCAGGCCGGCTTTGGCCAGGTTCGAATCGGTGCCGAGGGGCATGGCGCTGGCGCCGCCGTAGAAGTTGGGAATGAGCAGGGTGATGGTTTCGCCCACGCCGTAGCTGTACTGGAAAGCATAGTCGCGGTCGACGCCGGTGCTCTCGTCGTCGGGGTTGGTAGCCGAAGCTTGGCCGGGCGCCGGGGTCTTGAGCTCGGTGCGGCCGCGGTTGCTGTACTTGCTGTATTCCAGGGTGGTGTAGAGGCGGCCGAAGCTCACGCCTACGGCCAGTGCCGCGCCCAGGCCCAGCAAAGCCGTGCGTTTCAAAAACTCGGGCAGGCGACCAGCCCGGGCGGCTGCCACCAATTCGATGATGCCGAAGATGACTACCAGCAGCATCAGGTAATAAGTAATCTGGAGGTGATTGGCGCGCACGTTCAGGGTGAGGCCCACGGCGAAGAGCGCGGCCCCCAGCCACTTGTCGCGGCGGTAGGCCACCAGCACGCCGCCCAGCACCAGGGGTGCGTAAGCCAGGGCAATGCTCTTGGTGTTGTGGCCCGCGGCCAGAATGGCGAGGTTGTAGCTCGAAAAGCCAAGCGCCACGGCCCCGGCCACGGCCACCAGCGGCCGCACGCCCAGCGCCACCAGCAGAATGTAGCCGCACAGCAGCGCCAGAAACAGATTGGCCACCACGGCAGGCAGGCCCAGGGTCAGGATTTTTTGCAAGTACCCCGACCAGTCGCCGGGAAAGTGCAAGCTGATGAGGTAGGTGGGCATGCCCGAGAACATAGAGTTGGTCCAGAGCGCTTCTTTGCCCATGGCTTTGGCGTACTCCTGCGCCTCGTGGGCTCCACCCTGAAACTGGGTAATATCGTGCTGGGCCAACGTCTTGCCCTCGAACACAATGGGCGAGAAATACAGGCAGGCCAGCAGCACGAAGAACAGCACCGCCAGCACGTGAGGCAAAGCCCGGCGCCACCACGGCGCGGACGAAACAGAAGAAGCAGAAGCAACAGCAGCCATCAGGGCAATTTTAGGGAACACAAAAACGTGCCCGAAGGTACAGTCGCGCAGGGTTATGCAAGCCGAAAAGAGGTTTCGCCAAGTTGCCGTTGTGGCCAACCTCGCGAAACCTCTTTCCAACTTGCGCAACCGTGCGCCCTATTTCACTTCTTCATAATCAACGTACTCACCGCCTTTGAAGCCCGGTGGCTTCTCCGCTTCGGGCGCGACAGGGGGCACGTAGTCTACCCGAACTTCGCCGGGCACGGGCGGTGGGCCCGGACGCGACTGCGGGGGCACCACAAAGCCACCGTTGCGCATTTGCTTGCGCACAAAGCCAGCCAGCACCAGCCGCAGCACGATGGGCAGCACATAGCGCACCGCCACAAAAACCAGAATTAAGATTAACCAGAACTTCATAATCTAGAAACATAAACGCCGCCGCAAGGTACAGCCAGCGGCGAAAGGCGACCGAACCACGAGCCACCTGCTGCTCTCAACGACTTCGCGGCCGCAAAAGCTCCCGCGGGACTAGAACCGGGCCCAATGCCGTTACAGAACCAGAAAAACTACCGGCGCTTCCGCAGAGCCTGCGCCACGGCGCCGGCCACCAGTCCACCCGCCGTGTACCAGGCCACGGTCATGGCCTGGGTTTGAGGCGTGCGGTTGCTGGGTGCTTCGCCCAGGCCCAGCGGGCCCGGCAGCAGCACCCCGCCCACGCCAGCGGCCACGCCCAGCAACAGCCCCCGGCGCAGCGAGTGGCGGCCGCTCCCCACCAGGGTGTAGTAGAGGCCATTGCTGAGAATATCGCCGGCCATGGTCATGCCAAACAAGGTGTCGTTATTGGGCTGGGGTAGGTCGGCTTTGCCCAGCAGCTTGCGCAAGCCCCGCATGCCCAGCACGTCCATGCGGGGGGCATCTTCGGGCCGCAGGTGACGGACGGTTTCGTGAATGGCGGTGAGAACCACGGCCCCGGCAAAGCCGGCAGCCAGCGAAGGCAAGAGTTTCATAGTAGCAGGATAGAGTGGCATTGGTAGAACGCTGACCGCGAGGTGAGGTTGCCAAACTTTTCCACGGTGGCGGTTGCGCGGCTTCCGGCGCATCGCCTATCTTTGCACTCCCTTCCAAAATCGTTGGCCGGGAAATAAGCCTCTTTAGCTCAGTTGGTAGAGCAGCTCATTCGTAATGAGCAGGTCGTTGGTTCGAGTCCAATAAGAGGCTCCCCCTTGCAAACCCGGAGAAATGCTTCCTGCCCGGCAGAAGCGCTTCTCTGGGTTTTTGCGTTTTCGGCCTAGGGGCTTTTCATCGGGTCCGCGAAGAAATTACCCTGCCCTTCGCCGGCCTTTGCACGTAAGTACTATTTTCGACCGAGGCCCTCTACCTGGAGCGGTCCGTCCATCATCTTAGCCTGCCTACGTATGCTCACTCAATCCATCAAAGACGCGCTCAACCAACAGATTGCCATGGAGGCGCAATCGTCGCAAGCCTATCTGGCCATGGCCTCGTGGGCCGAAATTCAGCCGGGACTGGACGGCGTCACCAACTTCTTCTACCAGCAAAGCAACGAGGAGCGGGTGCACATGCTCAAGCTCATTCGCTACGTAAACGAGCGGGGCGGCTTTGCCGTGGTGCCGGCTTTGCCGCAGCCCGTGGTCACGTTTCAGTCGCTGCAGCGCGTATTTCAGGATTTTCTGCACCACGAGATGGAGGTGTCGGCCAGTATCAACGAGCTGGTGGGACTCACTTTGCAAGAGCGAGATTTTGCCACCCACAACTTCCTGCAGTGGTACGTATCAGAACAGCTAGAAGAAGAAGCCCTGGCCCGCACCCTCAACGACAAGCTCGAGCTGGTAGGCGACGACAAAAGCGGCATCTACATGTTCGACAAAGACATCCTGCTGTTTCGTGGCCACGCCGGGCCCGACAGCAACGCCACCACCTAAATTGGCCCCACCGCTTGGGCAGCCGCTAGTGGGCGGTGGCTTCGGCAGTAGCCTGCGGTATTTCCACGGTAAAGGTGCTTCCTATGCCCTCGGCGCTGTCCACGGTGATGTTGCCCCCGTGCCACTCCACAATGGTCTTGCACAGGGCCAGACCCAGCCCATTGGTTTGCTCACCGCGCAGTCCTGGGCGCCGGGCCTTGGTGAAACGCTCAAACAATTGTGGCTGCAGTGCGGCCGGAACTCCAATTCCCTCGTCGATAACCTGCAGGCGCACACTGCCCGGGCAGGCTTCTACGCGCACGACCACGCGCTTTCCATCGGGAGTGAATTTTATGGCATTGCTAACCAGGTTGGTGAGCACCTGCGTTATTTTGTTCACGTCGAGGTAGGCGTAGAGGGGTTCGGTGGGCAGCGAGTATTCAAAGACTTGGCCCAGTATGCGCTGGCCTTCTTGCAGCTCCTCGAGAAGCGCCCGCAGCACCTCGGCTACCTCAACCCGGTCGCGCTTCAGGTCGGTGTTGGCTGAAGCCAGAAACTCAATATTAACCAAGTCGCGAATCATCTTCATGCTGTTGCGGCTGGTGTTTTCCAGCACGCGCAGCATATCGCCCACGCGGCTGTTGGCTGGCACCGTCACTTCTTCGCTCAGATACTGCGCCACTTGCTGCACCACTCCAAAGGCCCCGCTCAGGTCGTGCGATAGTATCTCCAAGGCCGCATTTTTGCGGCTGTTGAAGTTGTCGGCGTTTTGCTGATACCGTTTCGCCACGCTGATGTCGCGCAAAGTGCCCCCAACGCAAACACGCCCGTTGGCGGACTGGTGGTGGGGCGTCAGGCAAAACCACTGGTCAGGCTGGCCGGGCTCCTGCAGGCGCACTTCCACCTCGTCGGCCACTTGGCCCCGCAACCACAGCTTGCAGTATTGGGTGAGGTAGGCCCGGTCGTCGGGGTGCAGGCGGGCCAGCAGGGCTGGCAACTCCTCGTTGACGTGCTCACAGCGGCCGTGCAGGACCTTTTCGTAGGCCTCATTCACAAACGTGACTCGGTCGGCAGCGACGTCATAAATAAACTGGACGTGGCTGCTAGCTGCTGCCTGGTCCACAAAGAAATCGGCAAAATCAGTCACTTAGGCCCTGTTTAATTACACCTAAAGGTACCGATTTCCACTTGTTTGGGCCAACCGAATTCAGAAGTAGCTCTGGCCACAGCCTTCTTACAGAGCAATAGATGCCAAAGTCAGCCTCAGGGCTTAGGCCCACTGGGTGGTGCCAGAGCGTTATTGTTGTTACTGAGCTGCGGCATTACGGGCCCCTTGGTCATCTTCTGAAGAAGCAGATTCTTCCAGATGCGTCAATACCTGCTCAATCGATAGTTCGCCGCGCACGAATTGGTCCAGCAGTTCCTCCTCAAACCGCTGGGGCGCGAGATGGGTGTTGTGGGTGAGGGCGAGAGCAAACCGGACTGCACGGCGGCGGCCATGCTCAGTACTCAGAAGAGGTGATTCCTGGCTCATAGAAATGAGGGAGCTAGTTTTTACAAATTTCGCCACTCTCATATGTTCCTGAAAGCTGAACAAAACCCTCTTTCCAATGAATAAAACGGTATTTTTGCCAAAAAAAGGGGGGGGGGGGGGGAATAAATACGTAGTGACTGTGGCGGACATTACCTCGTCGTCATTTTTGAGCAGTTGATGAACCTTCTGCGTAGCGCAATATCTCCGAACAGCAGCACAGGCTGGCTCTCGCTGTTTTGTCGATGCGCGCCGTTGTTGCTGCGGTGCGGGCAGCTCAGTTTACTCTGTTTGCCTGCCGCATCTGCCAAATAGTCTTTTAGTCTTTTATTCCCGCTTATGTCCACAGCATCCGACACTGCTTCCGCTGCTCCTATTATCATCATCGGAGCGGGTCTGGCCGGGCTCACAGCTGCCCAGGCCCTGCAAGCGGTGGGCCAGCCCATACTGGTGCTCGAAGCGCGCGACCGGGTGGGCGGCCGCACCTTGGCCGTGCCAGCGCTGCCCACCAGCCCAGCCGCCGATTCGCTGGACCTGGGCGCCACTTGGGGGTGGGCCCACCACCCCCACCTCATGCAGCTGCTGGCGGAGCTGGACATTTCGCCGCTCACGCAGTACAGCGCTGGCGCCACTGCCTACGAGACTCCGCAAGGCGTGCACCGCCTTCCCCATCCGTCGGGCTCGGCGGGCTACCTGCGCCTAGTGGGCGGGGCAGCGGTGCTCTGCCGCAAGCTGGCTGAGCAGCTGCCCGCAAGCTGCTTGCAATTGAATACCCGCGTGACCCGGCTGCGCCACTTGCCCGAGGGCAATGCAGTGGAAGTGCAGGCCTTGCACAGCAACAGCCTCTGCACCTACCGGGCGGCAGCCGTAGTAGTGGCGCTACCACCGCGGCTGGTGGCCCACAGCATCGCCTTCGAGCCTGCTTTGCCCGCGGCCATGCGGCAAATCATGCTCGACGTGCCCACCTGGATGAGCCACGCCATGAAAAGTGTGGCAGTTTACGAGCAGCCGTTTTGGCGGGTCCAGGGCTGGTCTGGTTTTGCCGTGAGTCAGCATGGGCCCCTGGTAGAGATTCACGACGCTTCGCCACTCTATAGCGGACTTGGCGCATTGTTTGGCTTTTTTGCTGCTCCGCACCCGCTCCGGGCGGCGCCGGCGGCGGAGCGGCAGGCAGCGGTACTAAACCAGCTTGTGCACTTGTTTGGTCCGCAGGCGGCCTCTCCCCTAGCCTACCACGAGCTGGACTGGGCGCGCGAACCCCTGACCAGCGCCCCCGGCGATGAGAATCCACCTTTGGAAGTGCCGTTGCAGGGCCCTGCCTTGCTGCGGCAACCGCAGTGGGACGGCGCCCTGCTCTGGGCCGGCGCCGAAACCTCAGCCAGTGAATGGGGCCGACTCGACGGAGCCGTGGAATCGGGCCGGTGGGCTGCTCAGCAACTTCTGCGTCAGCCAAAGCTCGACGTTGGAAATTAACTCTGTCTAATAAACGCTATTGGGCAGCAAATCGTGGGGGCTCAACCGTATTCGCTACCCCGGCGGCGATGCGCAAATAGCGCAGCCTAGAAATCACACTCATAATGGCGCTTTTTTAAACGCAAGTCAGCTCACGCTTGCCAGCACGCGTAGCGCGGGTACAGAAGGGTTACTTCGCGTTCAATGGCGTACCCATGCAGGCGTTTGAAGGCATTCCGGGACTGTAGGTGGACTTTCGGAATGGTGCACAATTGGCTAAAATGCCTCCCCAAAAGCCACATAGAAGCCGGTGTTTCCGCCAGCGCCCACCGCATAGTCGAAGCGAAGGTTCACGTTCTCCCGTTTGTCGACCAGGAAGCGCAGGCCGCCGCCAAGAGTAGGCTTAAGCTCGCCTAGGCCAAACCCTCCGAAGCCGCGGGCGACCTGCCCAGCCCCAGCAAACCCTACCACGCCCAACCGCCAGATGAGCGGCACCCGCACCTCGGCCTGGGCCGCCAGCAGTTGGCGGTCGCGAAAGCGGCCCGTGTAGTAGCCCCGCATGCCGGCCTCGGGCCCCATCAGCGCCAGCATACGAAAAGGCGGCTCCCCGGAATGAAAAGCCCCCACCAGCTGGCCCGCCAGCAGCACCCGCGACTTGAGGCGCCAGTAGCGGCGCAGGTCTAGCTCGTAGCGCGTGAAGCGGAAGTCGCTGCCCAGCCAGCCGCCGAAAAAGCTGTGCGCGAGGCGGGCATAGCCCCGGCGCTGGGGGTTGAGCAAATTGTCGCGGCCGTCGTAAACCAGCTCGTAGCCGGCGCCGCTGCTCCGACCGCCCCGGCTGCCGGCTATGTCGCCGCGCGCCAGCAGGCCGTCAGGCAGCAGGCCAAGCCCGCGCAGCTCCTGTAGCTGCAGGCGAGGGCCCGCAAACACATAGCGCCGCACCTGACGCAGTACCGCCACGCGGGCTTCGGTGCGGCGTGTGTCAAACAGCTCTTCATTGGCAGCAGGCGTGCGGTTGCCGATGCCCCAAAACAGCTCGGGAAAGCGCTGTAGCGATACAGCTCCCTGGGTCAGGTAGCATTCCTGGCGTGAGAAGAACGTCCATTCCGTGGCCAGAATCCGCTGACGGTTCTGGGTGAAGTTGGCTTCCAGCTTGGCGTTGGAAGTGCGCGTAAGGGTATCGTCGGGGTAGAGGCGCAGCGTGAATAGGGCCACCGCGCCGAGGTAGCCCTTGGTTTCGGGGGTGTAGCCAAAGGTTGGCACGGGCAGCACCCCTACCCGCCGCACCCGGCCGGAGTCGGCGGGCGTAGCTGTCTGGGCGCGTCCGTTTTGCCCTAATAGCCCCAGCAAGCAGATTAAAATAAGGCGCTGCATCATACTGCCACCTTCGAGCCAGCAGCAGAGCGGCGGTGTGCGTAGCGCCCGGCCAGCGCCAAGCAGGCCGCGCAAATCAGCAGGCCCAGGGCTTCGCGGCCTTCCTCCACGGTGGTTTGGGGGCTCATAGGGCCTGTGACCCCATCGAAGCGGCTGGGCCACCACCAGATGGCCAACCCAACGTACACAACGGTCAGGCCCCAGGGCAGCCAGGGCGACACCGCCGCCCCCGACGCCACCCAGGCCATCACCGCTGCGGGCACCAGGTAGAGCGCCACCCAGAGGGCCGGGTCGGGGTCGTTGAGCTGCAGGGCTGCAAACACCACCAACAGCAAAGCCAGGGTCCAGAACACGTAGCGCATAGGCAAAAAACAGTTGAAGCCGATGCGTGCAATACGAAAGCGTAAAGCAAAGGATACCAGCAAGCTCAACAATAACCTCAGCCTTTCTGAGGAGTATAAAGCAAGATTATTGGGGCCCGTTCTTTCTATTTTTCAGTTCGCTGTATGCCGTATTATACGCTTGCACGCCGGGCCACGCTGGCCTTGGGTTTCTTAGTTGCCGCAGGTCTTTCAGGGTGCTACAAGCTGCGCGGGCATTACGGCGGCCCCAAGTCGTTTGAACCCGTGGCCCGCACCGTAAACGCCGGCGATGTGGCCCTGCCTACTGGCTACCGCGTGGAGGCCGTCGCCCAAGGCCTTACCTACCCCACGGGAGTGGCCTTCGATGCCCAGGGCACGCCTTACGTTCTGGAGGCCGGGTATTCATACGGTGAGGTGTGGACAGCGCCGCGCCTGCTGCGCCTGCGTGCTGGGGGCCAAACCGAGGAGGTGTACACAGGCGGCAAAAATGGCCCCTGGACTGGCCTAGCCTTCCACGAAGGCAATTTCTATATCTCCGAAGGCGGCGAGCTGGAAGGCGGCCGCATCCTGCGCGTGACGCCCCAGGGCCAGATGAGCGTGGTGGTTGATAAGCTGCCGAGCCTGGGCGACCACCACACCAACGGCCCCGCCATCGGCACCGACGGCTACCTCTACTTCGGACAAGGCACGGCCACCAACTCGGGCGTAGTAGGCCCCGACGCTGCCGAATTTGGTTGGCTCACCCGCAACCCCCAGTTTCACGACTACCCCTGCGAGGACCTGACCCTGGCAGGCCAGAACTACACCTCCGACAACGTCCTCACCGAGGCCAAAGATGATAAAGCCATGACCGGCGCCTACTCGCCCTATGGCACGCCCATAAAGGAAGGTCAGGTAATAAAAGGCCAATTGCCCTGCACCGGGGCCATTATGCGGGTGCCGTTGCGGGGCGGCCCCCTGGAACTGGTAGCGTCGGGCCTGCGCAATCCCTTCGGGCTGGCTTTTGCGCCGGACGGGCGCCTGTTCACCACCGAAAACGCCTACGACAGCCGCGGCAGCCGGCCCGTATACGGCGCCGGCGACGTGCTCTGGGAAATTAAAAAAGGCACGTGGTACGGTTTCCCCGACTATTCAGCGGGAGAATCGCTGGCCCGGAAGGACTACAACGGGCCCGGCCGCAACCCCAGTCAGATACTCGCCAAGCATCCCCAGACACCGCCGAAGCCCGCGGCCGTGCTGGGCGTGCATTCCTCGTCCAACGGTTTCGACTTTTCCCGCTCGGCGGCTTTTGGCCACGTCGGGGAAGCATTTATTGCGCAGTTTGGCGACATGGCCCCGAACACCGGACGCATCTACGGGCCTGTGGGCTTTAAAGTGGTGCGCGTGAACGTGGAAAATGGTCGGGTAGAAGACTTTCTTGTGAACAAAGGCCGCGTGAACGGGCCCGGCTCCGAAATCGGCAACGCCGGCTTGGAGCGCCCCGTGGCGGCCCGCTTCTCGCCCGACGGCCAAACGCTTTACGTAGTCGACTTTGGCCAGATGCCCATGACGGAACAAGGGCCAGCGCCCAAAAAGCAGACCGGTGTGCTTTGGAAAATTACCAAAATTTAACACTCCCCGCCCATGAAACGCATCCTTGTTCTACTCTCGGCGGCTGGTTTGGGGTTGGCCGCCTGCAGCACGGCCCGCCGCTCGGAGCCGATAGCGGCCCGCACTGCAGCCATCAACAGCGAGCGGCTGGTTCGCGGCCAGGCAGTGTTCATGCAGAATTGCCAGAAATGCCACCCGGGCGGCGAAGCCGGAGCGGGCCCTCCGCTCAACAACGTTCACCTGCCCGGCGCAGCCCTGCGCTTTCGCGTGCGCGACCGCGCGTTTCTGCTTTGGCTGGGCATGATGCCGGCTTTCAAAAAAGACCGGATTAGTGCCCAGGAGCTCGACGACTTAGTGGCTTATCTCAAAGTCCTGCGCCGGGCCGAGCCCGACCGGGCACTCACGGCCGGACCGGTGAGGGATTAAAAAAGCAAGGCCCCGGGGCGGCCCGTGCTACACCAGGCTTACCGCCACCACGGCGTTGAACGACGCCACCACGCCCACAACTTCGGCCAGAAACTCCGGTTCGGCTTCGATGTGGTTGCCTACCACCACCACATCGGCCCCGGCGGCAAGGGCAGCGTACACTTTTTCGCCGGTGTTCAGCCCACCGCCCACAATAATGGGAGCGGCCACGGCTTCGCGCACAGCGGCAATCATGGCGGCCGACACCGGGTTTTGAGCACCGCTGCCGCCGTCGAGGTACATCAGTTTCAGGCCAAGCTGCTCACCGGCCAGGGCGGTGCAAGCGGCAATGCCCGGCTTGTCGTGGGGCAGCGGCATGGTGCCGCTCACGTAGGAGGCCGTTGTGGGCCGTCCCGAATCGACGAGCATGTAGCCGGTGGGCAACAGCTGCAGGCCGCTGGCGCGCAGGCGCGGCGCCGCCACCACGTGCTGGCCGATAAGAAAATCGGGGTTGCGGCCCGAAATCAGCGAGAGCAGCAGAATGCCATCGGCGGGGCCGTCGAGGTGCAGGCTATGGCTCGGAAAGAGCACTACCGGTACGGCGGAGTGCTCTTTAATCAACGCAATAAGGGCAGCCTGGTGCGAACTAAGCACCAGGCTGCCCCCCACGAAAAAGTAATCGACCGGGTGCGCCTGAGCCAGGCGCAACAAGCGTAATAGACTGGTTTCGTTTAAATTATCCGGGTCGAGCAGCACGGCCAATGCCTTGCGGCCTTGTTGCTGCCGAGTCCGGAGCGCGTCATAGAGCAGAGGTGTGGGTGGACGCATCCGGGGAATCAGGAGAAGCGAGCGAAGCGACGGGAGCAAACCCGGTTTCGGCGGGGGCGTAGGCCGGGGAACTCGCAAGGTCGGGATTTTTGTCCGCAGGGAAAAACTCGCTCACTTTTTTTGTTACCATGGCCAGGGCCACGGCGGCAGCTTGCGCTACCAGCATCTTGCCGGTATCGGACTTCAGGAAAGCCTGCAGCACCTGGCCCACCATGTTGCTGGAGCGAGGGCTAATGTACTTTCCGTTGCTGTTGGACTCCAGCTCCTCTTCTTTGTCGAAGTCGTGCGAGGTGGGCAGCCGGCGGCTGTCGTCGTAGGGCAGGTCCCGGAAGGGGTCGTCCTGAAACTCCTCGGGATTAAAGGGAGAGTTTTGCAATTGATTATCGCCAAAAGAATCAGCACTGAACAGTGCGCCCACAGCCTGGTCTTGCTCAGTAGACTGCGGTGCTGCTTTCGAGCCAAAGCCCAAATCGTCGGACTCATGCTCGTGCTCCTGCTCGAACGCACCTTCGTGGTCCTGGAAAACCCGGGCCGAATCGGCGGCCGACTTGCGATGAATCACGCTCTTGTAGCGCTTGCCATTCCCGGCCGTAAAGTATTCGTATTCGGAGCCAAAACCGTCGTCTTCTCCGTCGAAGCCATCGGGCTCGTACTCGGCGCGGTTATCGCCGGTTTGAGCATAGCGCTTGTTCTTTCTGCGCTTGCTAAAGCCGCCAAAGGCTTTGGCAATCAGCCAAACGCTACCAACTAGGCCCGCCCCAACCAGGGCTACCTTGCCTGCTTGCACCGACTTTTCTTTGATTTCTTCCACATCGCCGCGAAGGGCGCGCTCGTACTCCAGCTTTTTGCGCTCCAGAAATTCTTTTTCCTCGTCAAACAGGGGATTTTGCAGGTCACTCATAGCAGGCTAGGCTTGGCGTTTGTCAGATTTATAAATTTTGTCCTTCAGCAGCTTGGTAGCCAAGCCCTGGAAGGCAGTTTTGTCGACCCCTATCAGCACCAGCACCAGCAGCAGCAGGTAGAAGCCTGCCACAATGCCAAAGCCCCAGAAGGTGCTATCGAGGGCCGAATTAAGGGCCAGCCCGGCAAATATGCTCAGGAAGATGACGAACATCAGGCCCAAGATGGCCAGGGTTGCGCCGTGAATGGTACCCACCAACATGGTAGAAACCTTCTCCTGGATTTCCAGCCGCACCAAGTCGATGCGCGTATCAAGGTAGCCGGTCAGGTTGCCAATCAGGCTGTCGTTGCGGGGTGTTTTGGAGTTGTCGTCGTCGAGAACCATACGGCGCGAAGATTGGGGTGACAAGAATGAAGAGGGAAGCGTGGGTAGTCAGGCTATTTTATAAAATACAGCAGTTGACTGAGCCGGTTCTACGGAAAATTTGCGGGCGTGGCTGACTTTTGTGCGGTCCTTTGTGTTTGGTGCCCAGCGTGAGTCAGAATCATTATCAAGTCCTTGGCGTAGCAGCCACTGCCCCGGCCGCCGAAATCAAGCGGGCGTACCGGCAGTTGGTGGTGCGCTACCACCCCGACAAGCACGGCGGTGATGTGCGCTATGAGGAGCAGTTCAAAGCTGTGGCCCTGGCTTACCGGGTGCTCGGCGACCCCGGCCGCCGGGCCACCTACGACTTTCAGCTGGCCCAGGCGGGTCGGCGCGCCGAAGAGGCGGCCCGCCAGCAGCAACACCGACCGGCTACCCAGCACGTGTACGGAGTGCCCATGCCGCCGCCCGCTCCGCTGCGCACCCGCCCGCCTGCGGGCAGCCGCGAGCGGCACTACCAGCGCATTCCCAACCAGCGCACCAGCTTCAACCGTCGCGACTGGGTGCTCACCATTTTGTTTTTATTGGGCATCGTACTGCTTTCGCTGACTGTGAAAGTGACCATGGACCGCATCACGGCCACTAGCAACTACCGCGACGGCCTGCGCGCCTATGCCCGCGGGCACCTTGCCTCGGCCTATAGCTTCATGGAAGAAGCCCTGCACTTCCGGCCCGACTACGCTGCTGCCCTGCGCCGCCGCGGCGAGCTGGAGATGCTGCTTAACAACGACCCCGTGGCGGCCCGCAACGATTTTAAAGCCGCTTTGCTCCAGCCTTTGCCCGACCGGGCTACGGCCGACATGCTCTACCGCCTGGGCCGCTGCGAAACCGACCTGGGTCTGCACGAGTCGGCCGAGCGCAACTTCAGCCGCGCAGTGGCGCTCGATAGCACCCTGAGTGTAGCTTTCCTGTCCCGCGGCAAGGCCCGCCTGCTCGACCTTAACCAGCCTGAACTGGCCCTTGCCGACCTTTCGCACGGCCTGGCCCAGCGCCAACGGGCCGGCGCTCCGGTGCTGTGGCACTATGTGCAGGTGCGGGGCCTGGCCCTCACGGCCCTCGCTCGCTTCGACGACGCCCGCACCGACTATTTTAAGGTGCTGCAGGCCCGCCCCAAGGACGGCCGCACCCACTACCTGCTTGGCCGCCTAGCTGCCCGCACCGGCGATACGCTGTCGGCCTGTGAGTTTTACCGCCGCTCGCTGCTGCTGGGCTACGAGTATGCCCGCACATCGGAAAGCAGCTGTGATTCGTTTTTTTCAAAAGCGGCAGCGCGTCAGAAATCAGCGCAAGAGGCCCTGAGCAGCGAGCCCCCGGCCACGCCCGATGCACAACCCCAGGCGCCGGCACCACGGCAGCCCGCCGAACGGCGCGAGCGACCGGAAGCCTCTTTAAAACCTGAGCCACAGAAAAGCGCCACGGCCGAGCAGTAAGGCACGGCGGGGCCGTCCACCCCCTAAAACGCAAACCCCCGCCGCGGGCCTGAAGCCTGCGGCGGGGGTTTTTAAGTTGTGTTAGCTAGCTCAGAAGGACTACTTGGGCAGCATCACTTTGTCGATTACGTGAATCACGCCGTTGCTCTGCGTTACATCGTACGTAGAAATGCTGGCGGTGTTGCCTGACTCGTCGGTTAGCACCACATTTTGCGTACCGTTCATCATGGCCGTGAGGGTGCCGCCACTCACGGTTTTCAACGTAGCCTTGCCTTTGCCCGCCTTGATGGCAGCCATGATGGCCTTGGAGTCCATCTTGCCGGCTACTACGTGGTAGGTCAACACCTTAGATAGGGTAGCCTTGTTTTCAGGCTTCAGCAGGGTTTCTACGGTGCCAGCGGGCAGGTTTTCGAAGGCATCGTTTACCGGGGCGAACACGGTGAAAGGGCCTTTACCTTGCAGCGTTCCCACGAGGTCAGCGGCTTTCACGGCGGCTACCAGGGTGGTGTGGTCTTTCGAGTTAACGGCGTTCGATACGATGTCCTTGTTGGGGTACATCGCCATGCCGCCTACCATCACCGTGCCGGGGGTAATCATGGCCTGGGCCGAAACAGTGGAGGTAGCAGCAGCACTCAGGAGAACTGCGGCGGCGAGGGAGAACAAATGCTTTTTCATCTTTATAAATACTTGGTTGGATGTTTTGAATGATGACCCACCTACGCGGCTGGTTTGGCCACCGGATTGCGTGAGTGGAAAAGTTTCTGAAGGGGGTAGGTATCAGCCAGCAGGGGAACTCACCCTGCCGGGCACTGCCACAGCCCCTCTCCTACCTCAGCTTCGACTTCTACATCAACGTGCAGAACGCGCTGCTCACTAAGCCGGTGTCGTCGCCCACCAATACTTCGAGCGCACGCCCGGCAACGCCCTCCCCATTCTGGTGCGCGACAGCGACGCGCTGGTGGTACCGACGGCAGGCTTTATAGTCGAGTTTTAGCGATGTTCTGGCCCGCAACAGATGGCCAGCCTGCACCCTTAGTGGGACGGCCGCGAACTGGGCCAACGGCTGACAATGCCCGTTCGAGTTGATGCCCGCTTTGGTTTGTGGATGCCGCGGCAGCACCCGCTCAAATGCCTGGCTCCGATGCACAATCCGCGTTTGCCAGCGTTCCGGTAGCAGATTATCTACTGTGCGAAAGAACTGCTTTACAGCAAGAAGTACCCTTGTAAGCTGACCAGAGGCATTGTAAAGTTCACGGAAAATTTAAATCAAGAAAAGTTCAATCTGAACAGCTGTGGTTACCGTATTTCTTGCAAAGTCACCTGCTGCACCCAGCAGGTGCTCTACCTGTTCGTTCACTTTTCCTATACCACACCAAGTAAGCATGAACACAAAAATACCTTCCTCCGAACCCGGGCTCTGGCGGCTCACCTCCAAGGTGCTATCCGCGGCGGCTTTGACCATGGGCCTGCTGGCCGCTGCACCATCTGCCCAAGCGCAAACCGTTTATGGCTTGACGCCGAATGGAACCGGGCTCGTGACTTTTAATGCTTCTACCCTTATTCTGGGCGGCACTCCTACCCTAGTGCCCATTACGGGCGTAGCGGCCGGACAGGCGCTGGTAGGCATTGACTCGCGCCCAGCCACGGGCGAGCTGTTTGCCCTCGGCTACAACGGCGCCGGCACAGCCCAGCTCTATACCCTTAATATCACCACGGGGGCTGCCACCACCGTGGGCAGCTCGCTGGCGCTGGCGCTGGGCGACGCCACGGAGCGCATTGGCTTCGACTTCAACCCCACCGTGGACCGCATTCGGGTGACGAGCAGCAACGACGCCAACTTCCGCCTCAACCCCAACAACGGGACCGTGGTTGTGCGCGACGGTGACCTTAAGTTTCCGGCTCCCTCCACCGACAACCCCGTCGTGGGCTCGGTGGCCTACACCAACAGCTTCCAGGGCACAGCCAGCACCACGCTCTACGATATCGACGAGAGCCGCTCGACACTCTACATTCAAAGCCCACCCAACGACGGCGTGCTGTCGGCTGGGGTAGCCATCACCCGCAACAGCGCACCGCTGCTTGCTGCCGGCGACCAGACAGATTTCGACATTTTCACCGACCCCACGACGCGGGCCCAGAGCACCCTGTTGGCCGTTACCACTGCGCTCAACCCCACCTCCACCGCCTTCTTTAACTTCAACCTCGCCACGGGCAACGCTTCGCTCGTCAGCAGCGGCTTCCCCGGCTTAGTTATCAGCGACATTGCTTTTGCCATCGACCGGACTTCGCCGGCCCCCAATGGCCAGCTGCTGTATGCGGTGAATACCAACAACGCGCTGCTGTCGTTCTATTCAGGCACGCCGGGCTTCATTAACACGGCCGTGGGCATCACGGGCCTCAGCACCGGCCAGACGCTGGTGGGCACCGACTTCCGCCCCAACACCGGCCAGCTGTTCGGCATGGGCTACGATGCAGCCACCGCGGGCGCCAACTCCCAGCTCTACACCATCAACCTGACTACGGCGGTCGCAACGCCCGTTGGCCCAGCCATTCGGCTTGAACTGGGCGGCCCTACCGATAACATCGGCTTCGACTTCAACCCCACCGTCGACCGCATCCGGGTGGTGAGCACCAACCGCGCCGACTTCCGCCTCAACCCCAACAACGGAAGCCTAGCCGCCACCGATGGACAGCTCACTTATGCCGCTGGCGACGCCAACGTTGGCGCCACGCCCCGCATCGGCTCGGTAGGCTACACCAACAGCTTTGCCGGCAGCACCGGCACCACGCTCTACGACATCGACGAAGCCCTGAGCACGCTGGCTATCCAAAACCCGCCAAATGCCGGCACCCTCAACACCGTGGGCAACACCGGCCTAGCACTAAGCTCGACCAACGCTTTGGTGGACCTCGACATCTACTTCGATGCCAGCGCCTCGCTGAACCGCGCCTTCCTGACGGCTAATCCCGGTGGCGCCACCGCCAGCAACCTCTACACCCTCGACCTGGGCACGGCTGCCACCACACTGGTAGGCACCATTGGCTTGGGCATTCCGGTGCGCGACATTTCGGCGGTGCTCGCCCCCACTGCCGTGCCCAACAACACGGCGGCCCTGACCGGGCGCCTGCTCTACGGCGTGGCCGGCGGCAACCTCGTTTCGTTTGACTCGGGCAACCCCACCGTCATTCGCACGGCCGTGAACATCACCGGCCTGGGCGCCGACCAGGTGCTTGTGGGCACCGATTTCCGGCCCTTCAACGGCATGCTGTACGCCCTGGGCTACAACGCAGCCGCTCAACAGGGTCAGCTCTACACCCTGAATCTGGCCACTGGCGCACTCTCGGCTGTGGGCAGCTTGCAAGCCATGCCCCTGGGCGCCACGGCGGCCAACATCGGCTTTGACTTCAACCCCGTACCCGACCGCATCCGCATCACCTCGGCCTCGAACCAAGCCAACCTGCGCATGAACCCGAACGACGGCGTCTTCATCACTGATGGCACGCTGACTGGCGCGGGCGGCACCCCAACCCTCTCGGGTGTGGCGTATACCAACAACGACAACAACGCTGCCACTGGCACCATGCTTTTCGGCTACGACCAGGCCCGCAACGTGCTGCTGCGCTCGACTGATGCCAACGCTGGCACCTACGTAGACCAGGGCCCCACCGGCATTGCCGTGGCCAATGGCGTGGAATTCGACATTTACACGGACCTCACCAACCCTGCCACTCCCGCCAACACAGGCTTCCTGGCGGCTTCGCTCACCGGCACCAGCGCCGACAACCTCTACACCATCGACTTGGCCTCCGGCGCCACTAGTCTGCTGGGCCGCGTGGGCAATGGCAGCAGCCTCACCGGATTGGCCGCCTTCCTCACCCCGGCTCCCGTTGTGGTAGCGGGCCTCACCTGGACCGGCGCCGTGAGCACCGACTGGGGCACGGCCGGCAACTGGTCGCCGATGCAGGTGCCCACTGCCGCCGACAACGTGACCATTCCGGACGTCGCCAATGACCCCGTAGTGAGCAACGCCCAGCAGGCCAACGGCGTCACGCTGGCCAGCGGTGCCACCCTCACCACCGCCAACGGCGGCACCCTCACGCTCAGCGGCAGCTTCACCAACAACGGCGGCACCACCATGGGCAGCGGCACGGGCACCATGGCCTTCAATGGCGCAGCAGCCCAGACCGTGAGCGGCACCACCACCTTCTTCAACAACCTCACGGCTGGCCCCGCCGGCCTCACGGCCGCTGCGCCGGTGCAGGTGCAGCGCGTGTTGCTGCTCAACGGCAACCTGACCTCCAACGGCAACCTGACCCTGCTCTCCAACGCCACCGGCACGGCCCACGTGGTGAACGCCAACGGCGCCGTGGCCGGAAACACCACCGTGCAGCGCTACATCACCCCCACCCTGAACAACGGCCCCGGCTACCGCCACTACTCGGCCCCGGTAAGCGGCTCGACGGTGAACGACCTGACCACTCCCGGCTTCACGCCGGTAGTGAACCCGGCCTACAACACGGCCGCCGTCCCCAATAGCGTGACGCCCTTCCCCACCGTGTTTGGCTACAACGAAGCCCGCGTGAACACCAGCGGCAACCCCGCCCCGCAGGACTTCGACAAAGGCTTCTTCTCGCCCAACAGCCTGGGCGACGCCCTGGATGTAACCCGCGGCTACACCGTGAACGTGCCCGCTTCGCAAACCGTAGACTTTACCGGCACCCTGAACAACGGTACCTACGCCACCTTCGGCCTGAGCCGCGGCACGCAAACCGAGTCGGGCTACTACTTGCTTGGTAACCCCTACCCCTCGCCCATTGACTGGGACTTGGTGGGCCGCACCAACGTGGACGCCGCCGTGTACGTGTACCGCTCCACGGGCCAGTACGCCGGCACCTACTCGACCTACGTGGCCGATGGCACCGGCACCAACGGCGGCACCGACCAGATTGCCGTTGCCCAGGGCTTCTTTGTGCGGGTGAGCACCCCCGCCACCAGCAACGGCGAGGTTACCTTCACCAACGCTGCCCGCCTCACCACCTACGCCAGCCCCATCTTCCAGCGCAGCGCCGCCACGGCCCCGCTCGTGCGCTTCGACCTGCGCGGTGCCACCGGCTCGGCCGATGAAGCCGTGGTGTACTTCGACGCCGCCGCTACGGCCGGCTTCGACTCCAACCTGGACGCCTACAAGCTGGTGGGCGGCAACGGCCCGCTGGTGGCCAGCGAAATTGCCTCGCCCCTCACCGCCCTGTCGGTGAATGCCCTGCCCGCCCTCACCGCCGCCGATGTAGTGGTGAACCTGCGCCTGCAGGCCGGCCAGGCCGGTACCTACACACTGCGCGCCGCCGAGCTGCTACGCCTGCCGGCCGGCACCTTTGCCTTCCTGCGCGACGCTCAGACCGGCGCCCGCATCGACCTGAGCACCCAGCCCGGGTACAGCTTCCAGCTGGCCGCGGGCGTTAGCACCGGCCGCTTCTCGCTGCTGCTCACCCAGCAAGCTGTGCTCTCGAACGCCCCGGCCGCCCTCGCCCAGCAGGTGTCGGTGTTCCCGAACCCGGCCCGTGGCGCGGTGTCCATCGCTCTGCCCGCTGCCCTGGCCCGCCAGGCCACAGAAGTGCAGGTGATAAATGCCCTGGGCCAGACCGTGCTGCGCAGCACGCTGGCTGCCGGCGCCACGGCCCGCACGCTCTCGCTGAGCGGTGTGGCCCGCGGCGTGTACACGCTGCGCCTGCAAACCGAGCAAGGCACCGTGAACAAGCGCCTGGTGGTGGAATAAGCCCCACCGGTTTCAAGCTAAAAAGCCCCGCCTGCGATTTGCAGGCGGGGCTTTTTTTATGAACCAAACGGGGAATCTCCTGGCTGGCGGTTATTGCTGCACCACGCGGGTCTGCTGCACGAATTCGCCCTGGTGCACGCGCACTACGTACACGCCGGCGGCCAGCGCTTGGCGGCTCAACGACAGCATATTGGCGCCCTGCTTCAGCACCTCGCGCTGGCGGTAAATTTGCTTGCCCAGCACGTCCAGCACTTCGATTTCGGCCGCGCCGGCTTTGGTAGCTTCTACGCGCAATGCCACACGCTGGCCCGGGCCGGCGGGGTTGGGGTAGGCCTCGGTGCGGAGGGCTGCGTCGGTGGCGCTTTTGGTAGCGGTGGGGGCGGCTATCAAGGCCAGCTGCCAGCGCTGAGCGGGCTCAAAGCCGTTGTCGTCGAAAAGGTTAACCCGAGCACCCGGCGCATCGCTGCCGAAGCCGATTTCCAGCACTTGTGAGATACCCGCCGCGTTGGCCGAATTCTTCAGCGTGAATTTGTAGCGGCCGTTGCTGTTGGGGTCGGTGATAATCCAGCGCTGGGCGTCGTCGCCGGTGGTTAGAAGCACATTCTGCTCGATTTGGGTACCCACGGCCTTGCTCAGGCCCACGGGCTGCACATACATCACCGTGCCCTTGTGGCGCAGCTTGTAGGAACCATCAGTTTGCAGCTCAAAAATGAAGCGCTGGGCATCGTTGCCATTGTCGACCCACTGGCCAATGCTGGCACCAGCTGCGGACGAGTTGCCGTCCACATCCAGGCACAGCGGCTGGCCGGCGGGCGCCCCCGGAGTGGTTGCGCCGGAAAGCACGCCGAAGTGCGTCATCTTATAAGTGCCGCCGTTCACGATAGCGCCCTGGGCACAGGCAGAAGTTGCGGAACCCGCTAGGCAGATGGCCAGCAGCGAACCAAAGAGTACAGATTTCATCATGGGTTTTTGGATTAGAGAAAAGAAAAGTCAATCGATTAACGTACTCCGACGCAACTGCACAGGCCATATCAGGCCATTGCACCGAGATATTTTGGGTAATGTTATTAAATTATTACGGAATTAACACAAACGATTGTGTAATTATTTTGAAAAGCTCAATTCCTTGCCTGTTACGGCCATAAACCACTTCGTTCTACTTCTCGTCACATTCAGCAGCGCTCGACCTACCTTGCGGCTCGGCTCATTCAGCCGTGTCGCTTATTCTACCCGCTGTGACTTTTTCTGACTTCGCTGCCCGCTGGCAACCCGCCGGCGGGGCCGAGCGCGCCAACTACGGCCTTTTCCTGCAAGACCTCTGCGACCTCCTCGATGTCCCGCGCCCCGACCCCACCACCGACAACCCCGCCCACGACCAGTACGTGCTCGAGCGCGCCGTCACCTTCACCGACGGCGCTAAAAAGAGCACCGGCCGCATCGACCTCTACAAACGCGGCTGCTTCGTGCTGGAAACCAAGCAGGGCACCGACACCCCCGACCAGCAGCAGCGGGCCGAGCGCGCCGAGCTCGGCCTCCCGCCCGAAACCCGCCGCAAAGGCCACGCCCAGCGCGGCAGCGTGCGCTGGGAGCAGATGATGCAGGCCGCTCGCCAGCAGGCCCTCGGCTACGTGCGCGCCCTGCCGCCCGAAGAGCCCCGCCCCCTCTTCGTGCTGGTGGTGGACGTGGGGTTTTGCATCGACGTGTACTCGAACTTCGCCGGCGTGGGCGATTCCTTCGTGCCCTTCCCCGACCAGACGCGCTTCCGCCTGCCACTGGCCGCCCTCGAGAGCGAAACCACCCGCCAGCTGCTGCGCCAGCTCTGGACCGAGCCCCGCGCCCTCGACCCCAGCCGCCGCGCCGCCCGCGTCACGCGCGAGCTGGCCGGGCGCCTGGCCCGCCTCTCGGCCCAGCTGGAGCGGGCCGGGCACCACACCGACGCCGTGGCCCAGTTTCTGGTGCGCTGCCTGTTCACGATGTTCTCCGAAGACACCGGCCTCATCCCCAAGGCCAGCTTCACGGGCATGCTGCGGCAGTACGGCACGCCCGAGCTGCTCGAGTTCCTGCCCGATGCCCTGGCCACGCTCTGGCGCACCATGGACACCGGCGGCTTCTCGCCCGACCTCAAGGCCCGCCTGCGCCGCTTCAACGGCCAGCTCTTCCGCGAGGCCACCGCCCTGCCCCTAAACGCCGACCAGGCCGCCCTGCTGCTGCAATCGGCCCAGGCCGACTGGACCGAGGTGGAGCCCGCCATCTTCGGCACCCTGCTCGAGCGCGCCCTCGACCCCAAGGAGCGCCACAGCCTGGGTGCCCACTACACCCCGCGCCGCTACGTCGAGCGCCTGGTGCTGCCCACCGTGCTCGAGCCCCTGCGCCGCGAGTGGACCGCCGCCCAGGCCGCCAGCGCCCGCCGCCTCGACGAAGGCCAGCCCCGCGACGCCCGCCAGGAGCTGGTGCGCTTCCTCACCCGCCTCACCTCGCTGCGCATCCTCGACCCCGCCTGCGGCTCCGGCAACTTCCTCTACGTCACGCTCGAACACCTCAAGCGCCTGGAAGGCGAAGTGCTGGCCGCCATCAACGCCTTTGGGCAAACGGGCCTGCTCGACCTCGGCGGCGGCACCACCGTGAGCCCGCGCCAGCTGCTGGGCCTGGAGCTGAACCCGCGCCGCCGCCATCGCCGACGTGGTGCTGCGCATCGGCTACCTGCAGTGGCACCTGCGCACCCACGGCATCACCCAGCTCGCCGAGCCGCTGCTCGATACCTACCAGAACATCCGCCAGCAGGACGCCGCCCTGCGCCACGACGCGCCCACGCCCCGCCTCGACGCCCACGGCCAGCCCGTCACGCGTTGGGACGGCACCACCCGCCTGCACCCCGCCACCGGCCAGCCCGTGCCGGACGAAACCGCCCGCACGCCCGTGCTCGACTACCCCAACCCCCAGCCCGCCGAGTGGCCCGAAGCCGATTTCATCGTGGGCAACCCGCCGTTTGTGGGGCCGGCCCGCATGCGCGAGGCCCTCGGCGACGGCTACACCGAAGCCCTGCGCAAAGCCTACAAAGGCAAGGTGCCCGACTCCGCCGATTTGGTGATGTACTGGTGGTACAATGCCGCCGCCGCCGTGCAGCGCGGCCCTGCCGAGCGGTTCGGCTTCATCACCACCAACAGCCTCAAGCAAACCTTCAACCGGCGCGTGATGCAGCCCTTCCTGGAAGGCGACACGCCCCCGCTCACCCTCACCTTCGCCATTCCCGACCACCCCTGGGTCGATGCCGCCGAAGGCGCCGCCGTGCGCATCGCCATGACCGTGGCCGAACGCACGCCCAACGTAGCCGCGCCCGGCCAGCTCTGGATTCTGAAGACGGAATCCGTAGCTGAAGGAGACGAAGCGGCTGATGTGACTTTTGCGGAGCAGCAAGGCCAGATTCTTTCTGACTTGTCGATTGGTGCTGCTTTGGATAGTGCTAAAGTTTTGAAGTCAAATGAAGGAATGTCGAGCCCCGGCGTGAAGCTGCACGGTGCTGGTTTCATTGTGAGTCAGGACAAAGCCAAGGAATTAGGTCTTGGCGAGTCTTTAGGTCTTGAAAACCACATTCGCCATTATTTGAACGGCCAGGACTTCACCGGCAAGTCTCGCAAGGCAATGGTTATTGACTTGTTTGGCTTGAATTCGAGCGAAGTTTTAACTCGATTTCCAAACGTTTATCAGCACGTGGTCGAAACAGTTAAGCCAGAACGTGACCAAAACAACAGAGCAATTTATCGAGACAATTGGTGGGTATTTGGCGAAGCGCGAAGCAGCTTTCGACCTGCCTTATTGGGCTTGCCTCGTTACATAGCTACTGTTGAAACTGCAAAGCATCGAGTGTTTCAGTTTCTTGACGCAGGTGTTCTCGCTGATAATAAACTGGTGACTATTGCTCTTGATGATGCTTACAATCTAGGCGTACTTTCAAGCAGATTTCATGTTGTTTGGGCTTTAGCCGCTGGCAGTAGACTTGGTGTTGGTAATGACCCAGTGTATGTAAAATCCCGCTGCTTCGACCCGTTCCCCTTCCCCGCCGCCACGCCCGCGCAGCAAGCCCACATCCGCGAGCTGGCCGAACAGCTCGACGCCCACCGCAAGCGCCAGCAGGCCCAGCACCCCACCCTCACCCTCACCGACCTCTACAACGTGGTAGAGAAGCTGCGCGCCGGCCAGCCCCTCACCACCAAAGACCAAACCGTGAACCAGCAGGGCCTCGCCTCCGTGGTTTTCAGCCTGCACCAGCAGCTCGACGCCGCCGTAGCCGACGCCTACGCCTGGCCCGCCCCTCTGCCCGACGCCGAGATTCTCACCCGCCTCGTGCGCCTCAACCACGAGCGCGCCCAGGAAGAAGCCGCTGGCCACGTCCGCTACCTGCGCCCCGCCTACCAGGCCAAGTCAATGAGCAATGAGCAGTTAACAATGAACAGTGGGCTGGCGACTCCGGCCAAGGCCAACCCATTGCTCATTGCTCACTCTTCATTGCTCATTGATTTCCCCAAAGAGCTGGCCCAGCAAATGCAGGCCGTGCGCGAAGTGGTGCAGCAAGCCGGCACCGCCCTCAGCGTGGCCGAGGCGGCTGCCCGCTTCAAGCGCCTCAAGCCCGAGAAGGTGGAGCCCCTGCTCGCCACGCTGGCCGCCCTTGCCCTGTTGCGCCACACCACCGAAGGCACCTACGCCGCCTAACGGCCGTCGTCGTTGCACATCGATGTAGAGATGCATATTTGCGTCTCAATCGTTGAACGGCTGCATGCGAACGGCGCGGACGTAGCGCGTCTCAATCGTGGCACGGTCAGGGGCGAACGATGCGGTGCCAACGGCGCGGACGCCGAGACGCAATTATGCGTCTCTACAAAGTTTTGAACCAGGGTTATGGATGCGGAAACTTACAAGAACCTCTATCGGGTAGCCTCGGCGCGGTGGGCGGGCTACGACTACGGGCAGAACGGCGCGTACTTCATCACCATCTGCACCAAAGACCGGCAGCGCTTCTTCGGCGAAATCATCCTGCCCGACGGGCACTGGGAAACGGCCGTGCTGCAGGAATCCCTGCCCGCGCAGGTAGCCCGCCAGTGCTGGGCCCAGATTTCCGAGCGGTTTCCCTTCGTGGTGCTCGATGCGTTTGTGATTATGCCCGACCACGTGCACGGCTTGTTGCTCTTCGACAAACCCACCAGCCTGCTGCCCCCACCAGCCTTTGAGAACCGGTTTGGGCCCCAGCGCGACAACCTGGCCGCCGTGGTGCGCGGCTTCAAAGCCGGCGTTACGTCGCGCCTCCAGCAGCAGCAGCAGGTGCCCTTCGCCTGGCAGCCCCGCTTCCACGACCGGGTGGTGCGCAACAGCCAGGAACAGGAGAAAATCCAGCGCTACATCGCCGAGAACCCCGCCCGCTGGAAAGACGAATCGGGCAAAGAAGACAGCCTCTTCCGCTAGCCCCCGGGGCACTGTTAGCGCCGCTTGCCGCTGACCGGGCAACGACGTAGAGACGCATATTTGCGTCTCGGCATCCGCGCCGCTCGCGCCCCATCGTTCGCCCCTGACCGTTCAACGATTGAGACGCAAATATGCGTCTCTACGTCCGTGTCGGTTACATATAGTTATTAAAGGATTACGTCGTTTTGGAGATGCCTTCCACGATGCTGAAGGGCGACTTGGTGGGAATAATCCGGGTCAGCTCCAGGCCGGCCCGGTCGAAGAGCTGGCGGTATTCGGCTTCGGTGCGTTCGCAGCCGGGCAGAAACAGCAGCATCTGCAGGTCCAGAAACTTGCCCAGGGAGGGCTCGTTGCCTTCGGGCAGTACCATTTCCACCACCAGCACCTTGCCATTAGCCGTCATGCCGTTGCGGCAGTGCTGCAGGATGGCCACGCACTGCTCGTCGTTCCAGTCGTGGATGATGTGCTTCATGATGTAGGTATCGCCACCGGCCGGCACGCCCTCGAAGAAGTTGCCGGCCACCCGCTCGCAGCGCTCGGCCACGCCGTAGGATTCCAGCAGCGGCCGGGCGGCGTCCACAATGGCTGGCATCTCGAGTAGCACCCCGTGCATATGCGGGTACTGCTGCAGTATGGAGGCCAGCAGCAGCCCGTGCCCGCCGCCCACGTCCACCAGCTTCTGCGTGTCCGCAAAATCGTAGGCCTCTACCACCGCGGCGCTGGTGAAAGCGCTGTTGCTGGTCATGGCGTCGTTGAACTCCCGTCCGGCCTTCTCGTTGCTCCAGAAATACTCAAACGACGACATGCCGTGCACTTTATCAAATGCCGGCAGGCCGGTGCGCACGCTGTAGGGCAAGTGCGCCCACACCTCGTACTGCCAGTCGGTGGTCATCATGGTCACAAACGAGCGCAGGCTGCCGGGCACATCGCTGCGCAGGGGCTCGGCTAGGGGCGTGAGGTGAAAGCGCTTCTCCTCGTCTTCGGCAAACACGCCCACGCTGGCGCAGGCCCGCAGCACCCGGTAGAGGGAGCGGGCGTGCACGCCCGTTTCAGCGGCCAGCGCGTCGGCGGTTTTGGGTCCGTCTTTCAGGGCATCGGCAATGCCGAGCTCAGCGGCCACGCCCATGGCGCGGGAGACCGCAAAGCCAAACAGCATCTGCATGAGTTGCATGGCCGGGGGTGGCGATTGCACGGGCGGCGAGAGTTCAGCAATCATAGCGAAAGGGGTTAGAGGTGAATTCGCACAGAAAAGCCTGACAGTTAGCCAACTGTCCAGGCAGCTACACCATTCTAATATACAAGTCTTTTCAACGATTAACAAGGGATATGACCCCAGGAGCACGGAAGCACTTCAGCTGACACTGGTTTAACGCAACGCAATTTCCCCGTTGCTGGCGCGCGTCTGCGACACACGCCAACAACGCCCCACGTAACAGCAGTTACTTAACTGTACTCATCAAACAAACATTTTACCTAAAAATACTATTAGATAAAGCTAAAAATTTATTAGATATGTAATGAATATCGGGATATATTTCGTTAGCTTTGATTGTCACTCTTGTACGGCTCAGGTTACCCCAATGACCCAGTGCAGCAGCGGATTGCATCTCCAGCCCAATATCTCTCGGACGGCACTACCATGCCGCCGGAAGACCTCTTATTCCTCCTTTCATTATCCGTCTGCGCATGAAAAAAATAACTACGCCCGCCCTGCTCACAGCAGCTGCTTTTCTAACCCTGAGTGCCCCGGTGGCCGGGCAGTCCCCATCGGCCCCGGCTGAGAGTGTGCGGCAAGAATGGGTCGCCAACTTCAATCTTGGTTTCGCGAGAAGGGTGGAAGCCCTGAAAGTCGGCACCGATGCCGCCGGAAACGTCTATACGTTGGGCAAGGAACAAGGCGGCCGATTGAACCGAACCACTTATTTGGTCACCAAATATTCGTCCGCTGGTCAGCAGCTCTGGCAAGAAAGCAATGGCTTCGGGGATTTCAGTGGCACCATCCCTACCGACATGGCCGTTGATGCGGCCGGTGATGTGTACATAACAGGGTGGTCTAATTTTTTTAGCTTTTTTGGCTACAACCATTCCGACTACACCACGGTCAAAATTTCCTCCGCTGGGCATCAGGTATGGGTATCCCGTTACGATGGTCCTCAATTCCTTAATCAACCGGCCGATGATTATGCCTCGGCCGTCGCCGTCGACGGGGCCGGCAACGTGTATGTTACTGGCACTTCCAATGGCGCTTACGCAACCGTGAAATACAACGCGGCGGGCCAGCAAGTGTGGGCCCGTCGCTACAACGGCGAGGGCAGCAACGCCACCGACGTGGCTGTGGACGCCGCCGGCAACGTGGCCGTAACGGGTGGCTCGGTCTACGACTTCGCCACACTGAAGTATTCGCCCACCGGGCAGCAGCTGTGGGCCGCTATGTATAACAGCCCTACCAACGGCGTCGACGTGGCCACCACCGTGGCCTTTGGCCCCACCGGCAACGTGGTAGTCGCGGGCAGCTCCGCCTCGGACTACGCCACGGTGAGCTACGCACCCGATGGCCAGCAGCAGTGGGCGAGGCGCTACAACGGGCCCGGCAATGGCGACGACGCGGCACGGGACCTGCAGATTGATGCGGCTGGCAATGTCTTCGTCACGGGGACATCGGAGGGCCTGGCCAGCGGCCAAGACTATGCTACCCTGAAGTATGCCCCAAGTGGGCAATTGCTCTGGGAAGCTCGCTACACCAGCGCGGGCGCCAACCCGGACCAGGCCAATGCCCTTGCGCTGGACGCCGCGGGCAACGTCTACGTCACGGGGGCGGCCAATGGAGTTTATGCAACCCTCAAGTACAATGCGGCCGGCCAGCAGCGCTGGTTCGCGACGTATCAAAACCCCGACAACGCCGGCGGCCCGGCTAGTGCGGCCGATATTGCCATCGACCCGAGCGGCAACGTGGTGGTGACCGGCAACGCGAACGGCAACCTCGGTTTGACGAATATTGCGACGGTCAAATACAAGCAAGAAGGCGGGCCTACTTCGCCCGCGTGCGCTCCCCTGCAGACGGAACCCCGCACCCGCCCCGACCAACTATCAACCAACGTTGGAACGGCGCTCACCTTCAGTTCGGCCGCGCTGGTGGCGAACGACACCGACCCGCTGGGCCGCGCGCTCCAGGTCGCCAGCATTGAGCCGCCCCGGGTGGGCACCCTGGCCCAGAACGCAAACGGCACATTCACTTACACGCCCCCCGCGGGCTTCCGCGGCCAAGTGGAGCTGACATATTTTGTGCAGGAAAGCGGCCCGGCCCTCGCCTCCCGCCGCACGGGGCATTACTACGAGTTTGTGAGTGCGCCCGGCATCTGCTGGTCGGCGGCCCAGGCGGAAGCAGCCGGGCGCACCTACCGCGGCATGCAGGGCTACCTCGCCACCATCACCTTCCAGGAGGAGCAGAATTTTCTGAAGGGGCGGCAAAATGGCGCGTACTGGTTCGGGGCCTCCGATAAGGACGTGGAAGGCGAATGGCGCTGGAAGACGGGCCCGGAAGCCGGCCAACTCCTGTGGAAAGGCGACGGCGCCACCGGCTACGGCCTGGCCTACACCAATTGGCTCACCGGCCAGCCCGATGACTACCGCAACGCGTGGCGGCCGCAGGGCGAGGACTACGCCATGCTGTACGGCCAGTCGGGGCTGTGGAATGACGTGGACGCGTGCGCCACGGGGGCTAGCATCGCCGGCTACGTGGTCGAATACGGCGGCCTGGAGCCCTGCCTGCCCACCTTGTATTCCTTGGGCACGGTCACGATTACCGTGGGGTCGCCTACGGAACAGCTGGCAACCATGTCTTCGGCCACGGCTGGCCGTGTGGGAGGTTCGGTGGAACCAGGCGGCTACGTCCTGGAAGCCTATCCAAACCCGAGCAATGGCACGTTTCAGGTGCGCCTGGCCGCGCCCGCCGATGGCCCGACGGAGGTAGCCATCTTCGACTTGCAGGGCCGTCGGGTCCGGACTGTGTTCGAGGGAACATTAGAAGCCGGCGCGCCCCGGGAAGTAACAGTGAAGGGCCTCGAGCTGGCCCCCGGCCTGTATCAACTGCGCATGCTGAGCGGCGGGCACCAGCAGTGGCAGCGCCTGATTATCCAGTAATCAGCACAGCTGCATCCGGCCATGAAGATTCTTCTTCCGTGCCTGCTTATGGCGAGTAGCTCTGCCTGGGCCCAGCCGGTGGCACCTACCTCGCCCCGGGAAGCCCTGCTCCTGAAAAGCCACAACCAGCGCACTGCCGCCCGGGTGCTGCTTATCGGCGGGGCGGTGGTGGCCGGCACGGTCATCTACGCCACGGCACCGGGCAAGTCCGTCTCTTTTGATGCCCTGCCGCTGGTAGGCGGTCTGGGGGTGGCAGGCGGTGCAGCAGTGCTCAGCAGCATTCCGCTGTTCGTGGCCAGTGCCCGCAACAAGCGTAAAGCCCAAGCCGCCATTTCGCTGCAGCTCCAGGCCTTGCCGGCCCCGCAGTGGGCCACGGCGCGGCGCGGGAGTATGTGTCCGGCACTAGGCCTTTGCCTGCCTTTGTAATCTACCGCAGCACCCGAGTTTAAAAATAATTTACTCCGGCCAAAAAGTGCAGTTCAAAACTGGCTGGCACGGTGTAGAGACGCGACACTTGGCTACGCCGACCTACGGTTCGCGTCTCGGCGTTGAACGGTGGTTGGAACGATGCCCAAACGGCGCGGACGACAAAACGCGAACCGTAGGTCGGCGTAGCCAAGTGTCGCGTCTCTACACCGTTCTTATACCTCCCCCGCAAATGGCGCTGCGCTAAACTCTCATCAGCCAGAGCTAGATACCAGAACGCCCCGCTTCCGGACCGGAAGCGGGGCGTTGAAGAGAAGGCATCGGGAGCTGCCCAGGCTACTCCTGCTGCTTGCGCTGCAGGTCCTGCAGGCGCTCGTAGGTTTTTTGCGACTGCGTGTACTGGCGCTGGATTTCGCTGCGCAGGGCCCAGTTGAGGCTTTTGTTTTGCAGGGCTTCCTCGTAAGCTTTCAGGGCCCACTCTTCGCCGTACACGTTGGAACCCAGGATGGCAGTCTCGCTGTAGCCGGTGATGGCCGCTTTCGAGTCCATCCAGGCCCGGTAGAACTTGCCTTTGAGGGTGGTGCTGGTTTCGGAACCGCCGTCCTGCTCGCCCAGGTAGAGGTTCAGCTTGCGCGAAAAGTCTTTGCTCTGCTGCATCAGGTGCTTGTAGTAGCTCTGCAACTCAGCGTCTTTGCTTTCGTCGGCGGCGCGCTGGTAGCCAGCCACCCGGTCGTTGACGAAAAGCAACAGCTCATGCAGGGCATCGGCCTGAGCCTGGGCAGTGCGCCGACGCTTGGTGGGTTTGGCGCCAGTGCCACTCAGCAGATACCAGCCGCCAGCGGCCAGCAGGGCACCGCCCAACACTTTTTGCGTGGTTGACAGCTGGCGCCAGCGGCTGCCCGCCTGGCTGGCCAGGTGCTTTAGCGGAGCGGGCACTTCGGAGAGGGTGGTTTTCAGGCCGCTATCCTGCAGCCAGCGCTGGGCCTGGGAGAGGAGCTGCGCGGCACCACCGGCTGGGGCAGCAGGCGCGTCAGTGGCGGAGCTGGCAGTTGCGCCGGCATCGGCGGTGCCGGTTGCCTGGGCTTGGTCGTCGCCAGCGTGGGAGAGAACTTGCGAAGCAGCAGAATCGGTGCTGACGCGGGGGGTGTTGGGATGACTCATAGGAAGTAGCTAGTATGAAAGCACATGGACATCGGAGAGCCACAAGCGGCCTCCGGTAGCTATCTCTTTCGCGGAAGCAGCCCGAAAGGTTACGAACGGCCCACATCGACAGTGCCGCGGCGCCTGATTGCCTCTGATGTACTACCCCTGACAAGTAAGTGCCGACTACTCCTGTTGGGCCAGAAAGCTTCCTTTTCATGTCTTTGCAGCCCAGGTCGGGGCCACCTTTCCTGAATAATTTCTCAACTCTCCTCGCCGCATGAAACATCCCATAGCGGCTCAGCGTCTTGCGAAGGCCTCTAACTCGTTAGATTAGCAATCAAATAGTCAGCCTGTTCCTCATCTCGCCGAAGCCGTGACCTGCGCTGTCCCAGGCGCGCTACTAACTTGTGTTATGCGTCTGTTGCTTTGCCTGTTGTTTTTGATAGGCTTTGGCCCGCCGGCCACGGCCCAAACGGCTGGGCCCATTTCTTCGCTCGCCCGGCACGACTACCTACTCAAGAGCTATAGCCAGCGCCGCGCCGCCAACGTTATGCTGGTAATGGGCAGCTCGGTGGCGCTCACCGCGGCCATAGGCATAGCCAGCTCCTTGCAAAATAGAAGAGTCAACCCCTCCTCCCTGGTTTGGGAGCAGCTGATGGTTGCCGGCATGGGCGTTGCGGTCGTGAGCGTGCCGCTGTATGTAGCCGCCCAACACAACCGGCGGCAAGCAGCTATCGCCCATAGCCTGCAGCTGGAAGCACACCCCGTAGTTCCTGTAGCGACGGGAAGGCGGGGCACCTTCCCCGCCGTAGGGCTGCGCCTTCGCTTTTAGAGCGGTCTCGCCATCAGTGTATCGTTTCAGCAGGGAACTAAAGTGGGAACCGTTTCAGGCCCCGACTGAATCCGAACGAGCTTTTTTATTCCACCAGACTTTAGCTAGACCGCCTCGGGAATCCAGTTCCAAGCCTAGTCAATGAGCGGCTTGACAACTACTCATTGCCCCGAACGCCGCCCCTCGATTTGGCTCCCTCCAAAAGCAAAAAACCCGTTTGCAGCGCGCAAACGGGTTTTTCTGTGGCAACAGTTGGAATCGAACCAACGACACCAGCATTTTCAGTGCTGTGCTCTACCAACTGAGCTATGTTGCCGTTTCCCCATTGCCGAAATGCGCTTTGGGGACCGCAAAGGTACGAAACCAAAACAATGCCGCAAGAATTATAGTAAAAAAAGTATTGGGCGCCGGGTCTTTCCTGGAAAAGTGTTCGGCATGCCGAGTATATTGCAGCCGCAAACGTTCCCACCTCCTTACCTTTACCCGCATGTTGGAGCAAATCGTTTTCTTCCTGCTGCTAGTGGCAGCATCCGGCCTATTCGTATGGCAAATCCGAAAAATCCGCGCTAATATCTTCGTTGGGCGCAGCCGCGATATGAGCGGCAACGCCGGCGAGCGGTTCAAAAAAATGGTGCTGGTTGCTTTTGGCCAGCAAAAGATGTTCAAGCGCCTCACGCCCGCCCTGCTGCACCTTATTGTGTACGTGGGCTTTCTGGTAATTAATGTGGAGGTACTGGAGATTGTGGTCGACGGCCTCACCGGCACCCACCGCTTTCTGCGCTTCCTGGGCCCGGGCTACGACGTGCTGATGGCCACCAACGAAATTCTTGGGGCGCTGGTGATTCTGGCCGTGGTCGCGTTTTGGTGGCGCCGCAACCGCGCCCAGCCTGTGCGCCGCCTCACCGGCGTGGAGTTGCGCGCCTGGCCCAAGCTCGACGCCAACATCATTCTCTACGTCGAAGTAGTGCTGATGGCCGCGCTGTTCACGATGAACGCCGCCGACCTCAAGCTGCACCAGCTGCGCGGCGAGGACTTGCCCGGCACCTTCCCCATCAGCGGCCTGCTCACGGGTTTGTTTCCGGCCAACGAAAGCGCCCTGCACGTGCTGGAGCGTGTGGGCTGGTGGGCTCATATCATCGGCATCTTCCTGTTTCTGAACTACCTGCCCAGCTCCAAGCACTTCCACATCATCATCACCTTCCCCAACGTGTGGTTTTCGCGGCTGGTACCCCAGGGCCAGTTCAGCAACGTGGAAAGCATCACCCACGAGGTGAAGGCCATGATGGACCCCAGCTACGTGGTGCCGCCCCCCGCCGTGGGCCCCGACGGCTCGGCCCTGGCGCCCACCTCCTTCGGTGCTAAAGACGTGGAAGACCTGCCCTGGACCGCCCTGATGAATGCCTATTCCTGCACGGAGTGCGGGCGCTGCACCTCGGTGTGCCCCGCCAACCTCACGGGCAAGCTGCTCTCGCCGCGTAAAATCATCATGGACACCCGCGACCGGATGGAGGAGAAGTACGAGTCGCCGCTTATTTTCCGGCCTAACATGTACGGCCCCGAGGCCAAGCACGAGCCCGTGACGGCTGGTGCTCATCAACGGGCTGTTTATGGCGAGGACACAGAAGAAAAATATAAAGGCCCAAACGAGGTCACCCTGCTCCGTGGCAAAGTGACGCCTGAGGAGCTCTGGGCCTGCACCACCTGCAACGCCTGCGTGGAGAGCTGCCCCGTGAACATTAACCCGCTCGAAAGCATTATCGAAATGCGCCGCTTCCTGGTGCTGGAAGAGTCGGCGGCACCCAACTCGCTCAACGTCATGTTCTCCAACATCGAGAACAACGGCGCGCCTTGGGCTTTCTCGCCCTCCGACCGGTTCAACTGGGCCGACGACTTGTTTGCAACGGAGAAGCAAGCCGCTGCTACGGTTGCTTAAATCAGTGAGTAGAAAATACGGTCATGCTGAGCTTGTCGAAGCATCTCTACCGTGTAAGTAATCCAATCGAATGAGTTAGTACTGAGGTAGAGATGCTTCGACCAGCTCAGCATGACGTTCTAGCTAGGGCGTTCTAACTATCCCCCATGTCCCCAACCACTCCCGCTGCCGGCGAAAAGCGCCAAATCAACGTTCCCGTCATGGCCGATTTGGCGGCCCGCAACGAGTCGCCCGAAATCCTGTTTTGGGTGGGCTGCGCCGGTGCTTTCGATGACCGCTATAAGCGCGTAACCCGCGCCTTTGTGCGCATTCTCGAGCACGTGGGCACCAAGTATGCCGTGCTCGGCCTGGAAGAAAGCTGCACCGGCGACCCCGCCAAGCGCGCCGGCAACGAATTCCTGTTTCAGATGCAGGCCATGCAGAACATCTCGACGCTGAACGGCTACGGCATCAAGAAAATCGTGACGGCCTGCCCCCACTGCTTCAACACCATCAAAAACGAGTACCCCGCGCTGGGAGGCGACTACGAAGTCATTCACCACAGCACCTACCTGCAGCAGCTCATCAACGAAGGCAAAGTGGGCGTGACCGGGGGCGAGAGCTTCAAGGGCCGCCGCATCACCTTCCACGACCCCTGCTACCTGGGCCGCGCCAACAACATTTACGAGGCCCCGCGCGACGTCCTGGCCGCCCTCGACGCCGACTTGGTGGAGATGAAGCGCAGCCGCGCCAACGGCCTCTGCTGCGGTGCCGGCGGCGCCCAAATGTGGAAAGAGCCCGAGCCCGGCAAAAAGGACATCAACGTGGAACGCACCCAGGAAGCCTTGGCCACCCTGAGCGGCGCAGCCGAGGCGCTGGCCAACCTGGGCGGCGTCGAAACCGAAAAGAGCGCGCCCAGCCGGCACGAGCTTGACAGCAGCATCATTGCCGTAAGCTGCCCGTTCTGCATGACCATGATGAGCGACGGCGTGAAGCACGAGGAACAAGAGAGCCGCGTGCAGGTGTTTGACATAGCAGAGCTAGTCGCTTCGGCCGAAGGCATCAACGCCTAAGAAATAGCAAAACATATTCGAGGGGTAATCCCCGCTCGAAATACAAGAACGTCATGCTGAGCTGGTCGAAGCATCTCGCCCGCAGTAGTAATCATTTACTCACGCGTAGAGATGCTTCGACCAGCTCAGCATGACGTTCTTGCGTTTCAAAACTCCAACCGCCAAAACTGCTGACTCATGTACGTTGCTTTCGACCAGCTGCCCCCCGAAACCCGGGTCTGGATTTATCAGGCCTCGCGCCAGCTCAGCGCGCAGGAAATTGTGGCCGTGCTGCCGTCTTTGGCGCGCTTTGCCGAGGAGTGGACCAGCCACGGCCGCAGCCTGCACGCCTCGGCCCAGTTTCTGCACCAGCAGTTCCTGATTATTGGCCTTGACGAAGGCATTGCCGGCGCCAGCGGCTGCTCCATCGATGCGTCGGTGCGATTTGTGGCGCAGCTCGAGCAGCACCTTGGCGTAGAGCTGCTGGATAAATCCCGGCTTGCCTTTTTGCAGGAAGGAACAGTGACTTTGCTAAAGCGCAGCGAGCTGAAGGCAGCGGTGGCCGCTGGCACCGTTGGCCCCGAAACTTTTTATTTCGACAACACCTTAGCTACTAAAGCGCAACTCGATACCCACTGGCCCCGCCCAGCTGCCGAAACCTGGTTGGCCCGCTACTTCGGGCAGGAAGAGAAAAGCCACCTGCCTGCCTGAGACGGCCTTGCCGTTCGAATGCTGCTTAAACCGTAGTATTATTGCTAACCCAAAAGTGCTTAATCGGAGATTCATTCCGGTCCCTTCCCTACCACCACCATTCGACCCATGAGGAACCTACTATTGGTCTGTGCCGCAGCTGGCTCTACCGCACTGCTAAGCAGTTGTGCTACTTCGGGCAGCGCAAGCAAGGGCGATAAACAGTTTGCCCGGGGCCAGTACGAGCTGGCCATCCCTCTCTATCAGGCCGACGTGGCCAAGGGCCGGAACGCCGCCCTGGCCAACTTCCGCATTGGCGAGTCCTACCGCCTCTCCAACCGGGTCGAGATGGCCGAGCCATTCTACAAGGCAGCACTGGATGGCGGGATAAAGAACGCCGAGGTGGGCTTCCGCTACGCCGAGGCCATGCGGGCCAACGGCAAATACGACGATGCAGCGGCCCAGTTTACCTCCTACGCCAACAGCGGCGGCAACCGCACCCTGGCCGCGCGTGCCGAAACAGAAGCCAAAAACGCCCTGGCTAGCAAAGAAGTAGCAGCCATCAAGAACAAGTACGAGGTGGCACCCATAGATGCGCTGAACTCGCCAGCATCTGATTTTGGCGGCACCTTGGTGGCCAGCACCGGTGACCTAGTATTTACCTCCGGCCGCGACGGCAAAAAGTACCTCGGCAACGGCGAAAATTTCAATAGCCTCTACGCCATCAAGTTCGATAATGCCGCGACCATGACCGGCGGCACTGCTCGCAAGTTGGAGGGTCCCTTCAACTCTGAAAACAAGCACGAGGCCAGCGCCACCTACACCCCCGACGGCAAGACCATGGTGTTTGCCCGCTCAAACGACGGCAGCAAAAAAGGCTACCTGAGCGTGGACCTCTGGATTTCCTACAACAAGGGCGGCGAATGGAGCGAGCCCATCCTGGCCAACATCAACGACCGTACCGCCGACGACTTCTCGCCGGCCTTCGGCCCCGACGGCACTACGCTGTACTTCGCGTCGGGCCGCAAGGGCGGTCAGGGCGGCAACGACCTCTACAAAGCCACGCTGGGCTCCAACGGCCGCTTCTCCCCTGCCGAAAACCTGGGCGAATCCGTCAACACGGCCGGCAACGAGAACTTTCCGGGCATAGCGCCGGATGGCACTCTGTATTTTGCATCCGACGGCCGCCCCGGCTTGGGCAAGCTCGACCTCTTTATGATGCAGGACGGAAAGGCAGTAAACATGGGCGCCGATGTCAACAGCATTGCTGATGATTTTGCGCCCATGCCCATGGGCAAAGACATGGGCCTGTTCAGCTCAAACCGCGCCGGTGGCAAAGGTTCGGACGACATGTACACGTTCAAGAAGAAGGCACCGAAGCTGGTGACGTTCTATGTTGATGGCACCGTGCTGGAACGCGACGACAAAGCCAAAACCACCGTCCCCCTGGCCAGCGCCCAGGTTACCATCATCGGCCCGAACAACCAGCGCCAGACCCTGACCAGCGGTCCCGACGGCAAGTTCTCAGCCCGGCTGGACTCGGTATCGAACTACACCATCCTCGCCGAGCGGCCCGGCGACTTCGCCGCCCGCACCACCTTGAGCACCGTGGGCCGCAAGCCCAGCCAGGACCAGCTTCCCAACCCGACCAACGACATTCGGCTGCCGGTGACCCTGACGCTGAACAAGATTATCCTAGCCCGGGCCATTGAAGTCAAAGACATTTTCTACGACTACAACAAGTTCGACATCCGCCCGGACGCGGCCATCCACCTCGACACCCTGGTGCAGACCTTGGTCGACAACCCCAAAATCTCCATTGAGCTGAGCTCGCACACCGACCAGCGCGGCAAGGACGCCTACAACCTGAAGCTCTCGCAGCAGCGGGCCCAGGCCGCCGTCGACTACATAGTGAGCAAAGGCATCGACAAGTCTCGCATCACGGCCAAAGGCTACGGCGAAACCCGCCCGATTATAGCAGCCCCCAAGTCGGAGGAAGAATACCAGCGCAACCGCCGCACCGAGTTCAAAGTGACCCGAGTGGCGCAATAACCGAGACAATTTTTCTCTGCCAAAGGCCCCGCAACTTGTGTTGCGGGGCCTTTTTCGTGGCGCTTATTTGTACCGAACGGGCGCGAATAGCCCTCGGCTGCCGAGGCTTCTAAACATGGCATAAGTTTTGAAAATAGCGAATCACCAACCCGCCCCTGTGGTTGGCTCTCACCTTTCTGCGCCATGAAAAAGGCTCTACTCCTTGCCCTGGTTGGCTTGTTTGCCACCGTGGCCCCTGCGCTGGCTTATCTGCCTCCGCCTGCCAATGTCAACTTTTCTTCGGAGCGCGGCGCGCCTTTTGGCCTCGTGCTCGACGGGCGCCCCCTCACCCGGGGCATGGCCCGGCAAGTGCGCGTCGACCAACTGGTGCCCGGCCTGCACTGGGCTGATTTTACCGTGCCCACGGCTTATGGTGGGGCCGTGCGGTTCCGAAGCCGCGTGTGGTTGGAGCCCGGCTTGGAAACTTCATTTGTATTGATTGCCCGCCCCGGGCGGCCCTTGGGCCTGCGGCAAGTAGCAGCCGTGCCATTATATGGCCCAAACCGGGGCCGAGCCAATGATTATTATGACAACGGTTATGGCCGCCAAGGCAACTACAACAGCCCCTTGCCCTATGGCCAGAACGGCAATGCACCCCACTACGGCGGCAACAACGGGTACGGGAACAGCAACAACGGCCCCGGCTACGGCAACACACCCAACGGCGGGGGCTACTACCCCGGCTCGGCCGCTAGCAGCTACCGCATTATGGCTCCGCAAGATGTTGACGCCTTAATACAAGCTGTGCAGCAGCGCCCCTTTGAGGCCAGCAAACTAAGCATTGCCAAAGAAGCCCTGGCCCAAAGCAGCCTGCAAACCGACGACTTGAAGCGCCTGCTCCGCACCATGGAATTTGAGGCTTCGCGCATTGAGCTCGCCAAGTACGCGCACTCACACCTCACCGACCCGCAAAATTTTTACCGGATTTATGAAGCGTTCGAGTACGATGCTAGCGTGCAGGAAGTGCAGCAGGCCGTGCGTGCTGACCAATAGAATGTGAGGCTCCTCTTGAACGGTGCTGCTTGAACAAGAAAAGGCCGCTGTAGATACTACAGCGGCCTTTTTTTTTGTATGCTTGCTTCTCTACTTAGCTCTCGTTTACCGCAAGCGGTCCATGCTGCGCACCAGCTGCTCATCGCGCCGGATGAAGCGGTTGGCCAGCAGGTTCAGCATCAAAGCCAGGGTTGGCAGGTAAAATCCGGCCATGTACTGGCCTGCCAGCTTTACGTTGAGCATCTGTTCGCCTTGGCTGGAGAAATAAAAGCCCGCTCCAATGGTGGCCGTAATCAGAAGCAGGTTGACGGTGCCGAGCAGCAGCTGTTTGCCGCGGTTGCGAAACTGAAAAATCTCGAAGATGGCCACTGCTGCGGAGCCCCCAGCCAGCAAGCCGATAAGCCAAACAGGGCCCGTAGAAGCCGGCAATTGCATGCCTTTGGGGGTGAAGCCGAAGGCCGTGAGGGTCAGCTCCTGATTGGTAAGGCCGTCAATTTTGTGCCATAGGGGCAACGCTAACATGCTGAGCATAGCCAGGGCCAGCAACAGTAAAAACACGCTTTGGATTCTTTGTATCATCTTTGCTGTTAGTAAAAAATGCCCCGCATCCGTGTCGGGGCCACAAATTTAGTCCCATCCGGCGTTTACGCCGCTATTGATAATTCGAATGCCAACTGCTTATATCGTGGACGCCGTGCGTACCCCGATTGGAAAATTTGCCGGCGCGCTCAGCAGCGTCCGCCCCGATGATTTGGCCGCCCACGTACTTCGTGAGCTTATGCGCCGCAATCCTTCCGTTGATAAAGCCGCCATTGAGGACGTCATCCTCGGAGCTGCCAACCAAGCCGGTGAAGACAACCGCAACGTGGCCCGCATGGCCGCGCTGCTGGCGGGCCTGCCCATCACCGTGCCCGGCAACACCGTAAACCGACTCTGTGCCTCGGGCCTGCAAAGCATCATGGACGCCGCCCGGGCCATCAAGTCCGGGGAGGGCGACGTGTACCTGGCCGGCGGCAGCGAAAGCATGACCCGCGCGCCGTTTGTCATGGCCAAGTCGGAGTCGGCTTTCGGCCGCGAGCTGACCGCCCACGACACCACGCTGGGCTGGCGCTTTATCAACCCGCGCCTCACCAAGCTGCACTACCCCTTTGCCATGGGTCAGACGGCCGAGAACGTGGCCAAGCAGTTCAACGTCACCCGCCAGGAGCAGGACGCCTTTGCCTTCGAAAGCCAGCGCAAGTATGCTCGGGCCCTGGAGAAAGGACGTTTCCGCAAGGAAATTGTGCCCGTGTTCATTCCGCAGCCCAAAGGCGACACGGCGTTGTTTGACACCGACGAGCAGCCCCGCTTCTCTTCGCTGGAAAAGCTGGCCACTCTCAAGCCCGCGTTCCAGCCCGAAGGCGGCACCGTGACGGCCGGCAACTCCGCGGGCATCAACGACGGCGCGGCTGCTGTGCTGCTCGTGAGCGAAGAGGCCCTCAAGCGCTACGACCTCAAGCCCATGGCCCGGGTAGTAGCCTCAGCGGTGGCGGGCGTCGACCCATCGGTGATGGGCCTGGGCCCGATTCCGGCCACTCAAAAAGTGCTGCAGCGGGCCGGTCTCACCATAAACGACATCGACTTAATAGAGCTGAACGAAGCGTTCGCAGCCCAAAGTATTGCCTGCGTTCGCGAGCTAGGCCTCGACATGGACAAAGTGAACGTGAACGGCGGCTCCATTGCCCTAGGCCACCCGCTGGGAAGCGCGGGCGCCCGCATCACGGCCACGTTGCTGCACGAGATGCACCGCCGCGACGGCGTGCGTTACGGCTTGGCCACCATGTGCGTGGGCGTAGGCCAGGGCGCTTCTGTGATTTACGAGAAGCTGTAGTTGCAGCTTTTTTCTCTGCCGCCATGCCAGTGCTGCCACTGCCCGAAGCGGGCGCGTTGCTTCGACCCTTCGCGCCCGCCGATGCGCCCAGCCTGGCAATGCATGCCAACGACCGCGGCATCTGGCTAAACCTGCGCGACCGGTTTCCGCATCCGTATTCCTTGGCAGATGCCGAAGCCTACATCGCCATGGTGAACAGCGAGGAAGGCCAGCGCGGCCTGCACTTGTGCGTGGAAGTAGCCGGCGAGGCCGTGGGCAGCATAAGCTTATTGTTTAAGCACGACGTGAGCCGGCGCTCGGCCGAAATTGGCTACTGGCTGGGCCGGGCGCACTGGGGCCGGGGCATTGCCACGGCTGCGGTGCGGGCGCTGGCAGACTACGGCTTTGCTCACCACGATTTGGCTCGGATTTATGCCGTAGTTTTTGCCCATAATGCTACCTCCGGGCGGGTGCTCGAAAAAGCTGGCTTTACCCTGGAGGCGTGCCTGCGGCACGCCGTCACCAAAGACGGGCACACCATGGACGGCATGCTATTCGCGCTGGTGCGCTAGTTTATTTTAATGCGTTACTTCCTCCATTTCGCCTACGACGGCACGCGCTACCACGGCTGGCAGGTGCAGCCCAATACCCTCACCGTGCAGGCCGAAGTCGACCGTTGTCTTTCGCAGGTGTTGCGGCAGCCCATCCACAGCCTGGGCAGCGGGCGCACTGACACCGGCGTGCACGCCAGCCATCAGGTAGCGCACTTCGATGCCGAACTGCCCGAAAACCTCACGCTGGACCTTCTGCTCTACCGCCTGCGCCGCGCCCTGCCCACCGACATTGCTGCCCTGCGCCTGCACCCCGTGGCCGGCAGCGACCACGCTCGCTTCTCGGCCGAAGAGCGCACCTACGACTACTTTGTGCTCACGCCGCAGCCCGACCCCTTCCGGCGCGACCACGCCCTGCACCTCGACCGCACGCCCGACGTAGCGGCCATGAACGAAGCCGCTGCTTGTATGATTGGGCAGTTCGATTTCACCTCCTTTTCCAAAGTAAAGGGCGGCGTCGACCACTACGTGTGCTACTGCTACGAAGCCGCGTGGCACCCCGCTCCTGGCGGGCTGGTGTTCCGTATTCGGGCCAACCGCTTCGTGCGGGGCATGGTGCGGCTGGTGGTGGGCACCCTGCTCGACGTGGGCCGGGGCAAGATGACGCCGCAGCAGTTTCAGGAGTTGCTCTGGGCTCAGCGGCGGGTAGATGCAGGCGGTGCGGCCCCGGCACGAGGGCTGTTTCTGAGCAAGGTGGCGTACGGGCCGGGAATTGTGCCAACGGAGTAAAACAAAAGGACCGTGGCTGTTGCAGAACTCTAAAGCGGGTTCAAAACTAGGTGGCAAGGGTTGCAGCGACGTGCAGAAATGCGCTTTACAGCCGGTTTGCGGCGAGACGCTTGCCGTAACAACCGCACTGGGTGTCCGGAACCGAGTTCTGCAACAGCCACGGTCGGAAAGGTAAAGGAGTGTTTAAGCTTATGCCCGACGCCTCAGCCACTCCAGCTCCTCCTGGGCGACCTTCGGGTCAATCGTGCTGGTAGCATGGCGCTCAATCGTTTCCATGCACAGCTGCCGGGTTGGTCCATCCGGGTAATGATGCTCCACGAGCAGGTGAGCGGCCCATAGATTGATGTAGTACTGGTATTCCTGTAGCAACCCGACAAATGCCTCCCCTTGATTGGCCCCGATAAATCGGGTGTATAATGCCACCAGTTTTTGTGGGCCGGGTTCTGCGCGTTGCGTAAGGTTGGCGGGGGTGACCCCTAGGAAAAAGTTCTCCCGGCACTGCCCCATAAACAAATACGTCAAGTTTTCCATGTTTTTTAGAGAGGAAACAAAGCTGAAATGCCGGCTGCTGTTGTCGAGGTGCCTACGACTACAGGCTCTGACCCGCAATGCTGTTCACGAAAACGGTCCGAATAGCAAAACGAGGATTATGTCAGCCGACTGGTCGCGCTAAGGCTACCTTCGCGCTGGCCTCTACGGGGAGGGTAACAAGCTCTTTGCTGGTAATAAACGGCCCCTAGTGCCTCATTTTGGGGAGTTTATGAAAATAAATACCCGCCAAAAAGCCGCTACGGCCCGGCAGGTGCAGCGGCTTTTTGGCGGGAGGCAATCCCTGGGGCTTACCCGGCGTCGCCGGACCTGGAAACGGTGGGCGCCGGGGCTTGGCGGGCCCGGGCCGAAGCCCGCAGCCGGCAAGCGTCGCGGTGTAACGCCGTGGCCGCGCGGGCCACCTGCTCGTTCAGTTCCACGCCCGGCAGGGCCCCACCCAGCACGCTGATGACCGCGAGGCAGGCCAGGGCGAGCCCCGCCGCGAGCAGCGCGGCCGCCCGGAACAACAGATGAGCATAGAACTGGAGCAGGGGCATAAGGCGGGGCAGCAAAAGCAGAAAGGGGAGTCCTTCCGGCGGGCTAATATATAGAAGAAAAATAGGCCAGCACCCGGGTGCGGGTGGCCTTATCCACCTGGCTGGTCGGCCTAGCAGAACTTGCGTTCAGGAAAACGGTCGGAATCGCAAAACGAGCGTAAGTTTATTAATTACCCACTTGAAGACATGTCATGGATTGTCCCTTATTAGCCGCTTACGAGGCGACGGGCCAGCTTTCGGAGCAGGCCTTAGCGGAACTGACGGATGAGGACGGGACGGGGGCTGGCCTACGCCTCTACCACGGGTACCGGCAACGCCCCAACGTTGCGTTTGCCCGTGCCCTGCTTGCCGAGCTGAGCGCCCGGTATATGCACGCGTATGCCCATGGGGGACCGGCCACGATGGAGGGGCTGCTCTTGGCGGGCTACCTCATCGGCCTGCATGGTGACGTGGGCGACGCGCTGGTGCTCTGGCGCACAAAGCAACTCACCTTTGATACCTACTGCGGGTTTGACATTCAACTCGTTGCCTTTGCCGGAATCGACCCCACCATGGCCTACCTCCAGGGGTTGCCTGACCCCGACGCCGCGGCGGCCGTGGCTTATCTTCAGCAATGCAAGGAAGCAGGGGATTTTGACCAGCTGGCGGACTATTTCTCCCCGGACCACCTGCCGTACTGGATTTGAGGGCCCGGGTGCGTAGGTTGACGATACCCTTCTACCCTGATTCTTCGCCTATGTTGATTCGCGCCGCCTACGACGAACACACGCTCACCGTGTACCAAGCCTACCACCCGCGGATTGCCCTTCCGGCAGTTGCCGAGCAGCGCTTGGCCCTGCCCGGGTTCAAGGTGGAGCGCATGACGTGGATTAAGCCCTCGTTCCTGTGGATGATGTACCGCTCGGGCTGGGCCACGAAGGAAAACCAGGAACGGGTGCTGGCCCTGAAAATCAAGCGCACCGGCCTGGACTGGGCCCTGCAGCATGCCTGTTTATCTCACTTCAATGCCACGGCCCACCCGAGCTCGACCGAGTGGAAAGAACACCTGCAGGCGGCTCCGGTGCGCATTCAATGGGACCCCGAGCGGGATGTGCAGTTGAACCCGCTGCCGCAGCGCGCCATTCAAATCGGGCTGTCCGGTGAAGCCGTGGCCCGGTACGTGCACGAGTGGGTGGAGGAGATAACCGACGTAACGGCGCTGGCCCACGAAATCCAGACCTTGGTGCAAGCCCGTCAAATACAAGCCGCCGTGGACCGATTGCCGAAGGAAACCGTGTACCCCACCCGGGCCATGCCACACTTGCTATTGGAACACTTGCTATTGGAACAGACCGCAAGCTGAGACAGCCTCTCTAAATAGCATATTGACCCGTTCAGGCAAACGGTCGTGGCTGTTGCAGAACTCCTCAAACGGGCAAATAGCTGCCTAGCTGATGAGTATCAACAGCTCACTCATCTTCTAAAGAGCCCTTTATAGCTAGGTGCGCTTTTTGGTGCTCGGTTGGTGATGGCCGATGGCAAGTTCTGCAACAGCCACGGTCCGAATCGCTTAAACGAGCCATAAAATGTCCTTACTTCGTCTCGGCGACGCCCGGTGGCGTCCTGCTGCTTTTGCCCACCTGCTATGAAGAACCTTCTCCACCGAACGCTACTGCTGGGGGGCCTGCTGCTTTTGCATAGTATGCACCCCCTGCGCTTGGTTGCCTTACCCCAGCCAGATGCCATCCAGCGGCCCGTAACCAGGGGCGCGGGTGTTGGCGGTCAGGAAACCGCCTCCGGAAGGGCAACCGCCAAGGGGGATAGCTGCATCACAATAGTCAATGAATTATCAACGATTCAGGTCGGATACAACGACCCGTTGAAGGTCCGGAACAGTTGCAACAGGCCTTTCTATGGCAAAATACGATTGGAGGTCTTTGACCCGAAAACGTCACGTTGGGAACGGCTATTATACGATGCCTCGGAGCGCGTACAGCCGCCACCCATGGAAGAGTATGGCTACGTGCGTATTGACGCGCAGGCGAGTAGAGTATTTGCTTTGTATGTGCCCCCAACGGTGGTCAAGCGGCATAAGAAAGGACGATTTCGTTTACGGGTAGACGGAACAGATGGGTCAGACAATAAATTGAGCGCTCTTTTTATCTCACCAAGTTTTGCCATTGCGGCAAGTAGCAAGTAAGGTGGGTTGACCGGTCGCTAAAAAGCCGTCCGGCCGTTCAAGAAAAGGGTCGTGGCTGTTGCAGAACCCTCCGCTAGGCCTGCTCAACGGGTCTATTGCGGCTGCAACGGCCGGAAAATGTCGTTTTCTTGGTCTTTTTAGGTGCTGAACACCTGCTATAGCGGCTTCTCAGTTCCTCGACAGAGTTCTGCAACAGCCACGACCCTCATGCTTCGACTCCGCTCAGCATGAGGGTCCTTTTGTTTTTGCATCAGCTTCGCACGGTCTGCACACTTTTCGGCCGCTCCGCTGTTTACTTCCGACCTTTGCCCTACTTATGGACCCTACCACTTCCGCTACCAAAACTGGTCAGGTATTCGACTGGACGGTGCTGCGCCGCCTGCTGTCCTATGTGCGGCCCTACCGGCGCGTGTTTATCGGCTTGATTTTTCTAACCGTGGCCACGGCCGTGCTCGGTACGCTCCGGCCTTTTCTTATCCAGCGCATGGTCGATGTTAGCATCGAACAGGGCGACACCCGCAGCCTGAACGCCATGTTTGGGCTGCTGCTGGTGCTACTGGTGGGCCACGCTGGCGTAAGCTACCTGCAGACGTACTACGGCGGCTGGCTGGGCCAGTACATCGTGCGCGACATCCGCACCGACCTCTACCAGCACCTGCTGAACCTGAAGCTCAGCTTCTTCGACCGCACGCCCATTGGCGTGCTGGTCACGCGTAATATCTCGGATGTGGAAACGCTGTCTGACGTGTTCAGCGAAGGCCTCGCGGCTATGGCGGGTGACATTCTGCAGTTGCTCTTCATCATGGCGTTCATGTTCTACATCGACTGGCGCCTTACGCTCATCAGCCTGTCGGTGATTCCGCCGTTGCTCTTCTCGACTTATGTGTTTAAGGAGAAAATCAAGAAGTCGTTTCAAGACGTGCGCAACGCCGTGGCCAAGCTCAACTCCTTCGTGCAGGAACACCTCACGGGCATGAACGTTGTGCAGATTTTCAACAACGAAGAGCGGGAGTTCCGCAAGTTCGAAGCCATCAACAAGGAGCACACCGACGCCCACATTCGCTCGGTGCTTTACTATAGCATCTACTTCCCGGTGGCCGAGGTGCTGGGCGCAATCGGGGTGGGTTTGCTGGTGTGGTACGCGGCCCAGGGCCAGATTGAGGGTACCATCTCAAAGGGTGCGCTCATCGCCTTCATCATGTACAACGCCCTGTTCTTCCGGCCCATCCGCCAGATTGCCGACCGGTTCAATACCCTGCAGCTGGGCTTGGTGAGCACCGAGCGCCTCCTGAAATTGCTCGACAACAAAGACTTGGTGGCTACCAGCGGCACCTATGCTCCCACCGAACTGCGCGGCGATGTAGAGTTCAAAAACGTCAAGTTCGCTTATAACGAGCCCGAGTGGGTGCTCAAGGACATCAGCTTCCACGTCAAGCCCGGCCAAACCATTGCCTTTGTGGGCGCCACCGGGGCCGGCAAAACCAGCATCATCAACCTGCTTAGTCGGTTCTACGACATTCAGGAAGGCAGCATTTGCATCGACGGCCGTGACCTGCGCGAGTACGACCTCAGTTTGCTGCGCCGGCAAATCGGCGTGGTGCTGCAGGACGTTTTCCTCTTCGCCGGCAGCATCCGCGACAACATCACCCTCGGCAACAAAACCATCACCGACGCTCAAATCTGGGAAGCTGCGGACCTTGTGGGCGCCCGCCGTTTCATCGAGCGCCTGCCAAACGCCCTCAATTACCCCGTGATGGAGCGCGGCGCAACACTCTCGGTGGGCCAGCGCCAGCTCATCAGTTTCGTGCGGGCCATGGTATACCAGCCCCGCGTCATCGTGCTCGACGAAGCCACGTCGTCGGTCGACTCCGAGACCGAGGAGCTGATTCAATCGGCCATCGAAAAGCTCATGCAAGGCCGCACCTCTCTGGTTATTGCCCACCGCCTGAGCACGATTCAGAAAGCCGACAAAATCATTGTCCTCGACAAAGGCGAAATCAAGGAAACCGGCACCCACGAAGAGCTGCTGCGCATCGAAGGAGGTTACTATGCCCAGCTCTACCGTATGCAGTACGTGGTGAGTGAGCAGTTACCAGCTGGTAACGAGGAAATAATTGTTGGCAAGAACCAACTGCCTAACGTATCCTAACCTGCCTCCGACTTTACCTGTTACCTGCCACCCGCCCGCATGACTCGTTACCTCTTTCTCGCCGTTATTCTGCTCACCCTGGTCGCGGCGGGCACCTACGTGTACCTGGGCGGTACCCACGACCCCAAGGTCACGCTAGAGACTACCGCCGCTCCGCTTTACCTGGCCGGCCAGCCCTACGATGGGTCGGTGAAGGGCGATGCCTTCGGGCAGCTTTTTCGCCAAGCCAAAGACGTGCAGACCAAGCAGCAATTTGGCGGCGACTTGACGAACCTATATTTCAACGACCCCGAAACGGCTCACGACACCATTAAAGCCTTCATTGGCCTCACCGTGGCCGACACCACGCGCAAGCTGCCGGCTGGCTTCCGTTACCGTTTTGTGCCCGCCGGACAGCGCGTGGTGGCCGCCCGCCTCACCGGCGTGAGCTACCTGCTGGCCCCTAACAAGCTTTATCCCGCCGCCCTGGAAGCCGTGAAAAAGCAGAACCTCACCCAACGGGGCGATTTTTACTTAGAGCGTTTTGGTGCCGATGATGCTTCCGAAGTGTGGGTCGGCGTGAAATAGCGTTAGCACTATAAACCATACGAACGCAAAAAGCCCCGGCTAACTACTGACTGAGGCTTTTTGTGAAAACAATTGAGCCTTAGCGGCCGAAATAGTACGTGCCGCCGAACTGCAACTCGTTGAGCCCAAAGTTTGCCCCGAAGGTGCTTGAAGAGTGCTTGTATCCACTTGGCACCGAATTGCCCGGCGACTCCGAGTATTCATTGCTGAGGTGATTATAACCGAGCGACCCAATGGAGGCACTGATGCCAAGCTTAGAAACAGGAAAAAAGACCATGCCCGGGGTCAGGGAGGCGTAGTAGCCTGAAGCCTTAAAGCCGGCCCCAATAGTGCTAGGGCCGTTGGTGCGCAAAGCTTGGTAGCCGCCGCTCAGCATGCCGGTCACTCCAAACTGCTCCACAAACATCTTGTAGTAACGACTGAAGGCTCCTACTCGCAGGTTGGTAACGACGTCGGTTCCGAGTTGCACGGCACTTGGTGAGGGCGTGCTGGGGTATGGCGTAATCGGAACAGGAAAGATTGTATATGGTCGGTAGGAAGCAGTATAGCTCAAGTGGACTCCCAATTCCAGGTTATCGACCACAAAATACCCCACTGCCGGCGAAAAGCTAAATTGGCTGTTTGTAGTGGCAATGATTGACGCGTGACTCGGGGGTAGGCTGGTTTCGCTGGTGGAACGGCTGTAGCCTATGCCGCCTCCGAGCGAAATTGTGCTGGCCGCAATGCTTTGGGCATTCCCAACTTGAGTACTGACGGCGAACAACGCGACAAGGCAAATTTTCTTCATTCAACTACTCTTTCTATATGATTATTCAAATATAATTTCCATTACTATAAACCAAATAAGTACGGCAGCAATAGGGCACTCAAATCGGTCCGCTTGCCTAACCTAGGCCCGAAGCAATGTGAAACAGTTGCTTTGGGCTCCGCCAACTTCCCGGCTTCCTCCAAACCCTAATATCGGTACTTTATATAATTCCCTACAGCAACTTGATAACCCGTATTTATACTTGTGAATAGTCGAAACAGGAGTGTATAACTACGTAATTAATATTTATACATCACCCAATTGCCAACCTTAGCCAACTCGACAAGTACAGCTAGAAGCTATGTCGACTACTACCAAAATGCCCTCATAGCAAGAGCAAGTTTCTTCCTTTCCACATCAAAGCAGGATTTATATGCTAGCTATGAATTACCGGGGCCCGAAGCGGGTTCGAGTCAGTCAAAAACCCATGCCCGAAATCAAGCATCCTGAGGATGCGATTGTGCGGGTGACTCGCTCCTGTATTTGCGGCTCCGACCTGCACCTGTACAACGGCAACGTGCCCGACACGCGCGTCGGAACCACTTTCGGGCATGAATTCACTGGCATAGTGGAAGAAATCGGCTCGGAGGTAACCAAGGTAAAAGTGGGCGACCACGTGCTGGTGCCCTTCAACATTGCCTGTGGCCGCTGCGTCTTTTGCAAGCAGGGCATGTTCGGCAACTGCCACGAGTCCAACTCACAGGCGACGGCCGTGGGGGGCATTTTTGGCTATTCGCATACCGCCGGTGGACACGAAGGCGGCCAGGCCGAATACGCCCGCGTGCCTTATGCCAACGTAGGTCCCACCGTAATTCCGCCCGGCATGGACCCCGACGATGCTGTGATGCTCACCGACGTAACCCCCACTGGCTACCAGGCCGCCGAGATGGGCGGCATTCAGCCCGGCGACACGGTGGTAGTATTTGGCGCTGGCCCGGTGGGCATCATGGCCGCTAAATGCTGCTGGCTGTTCGGTGCCGGCCGCGTCATAATTATCGACCAAGAAGAATACCGCTTGGAGTTCGCTCGCAACTACGCCAATTGCGAGGCATATAACTTCAGAGAGATGAACGACCCGGTGGTGTTCATCAAAAAAGCCACTGACTGGCTGGGCGCCGATGTTTGCATCGATGCCGTAGGCGCCGAAGCTGCCGGCAACACCATGCAAACCATCACCGGCCGCAAGCTGCTGCTGCAGGCCGGGTCAGCTACGGCGCTGCACTGGGCCATTAATTCCGTAAAAAAAGGCGGCGTGGTTTCCATTGTTGGCATTTACGGCCCCACCGATAACCTCGTACCCATTGGCAACGTGGTTAACAAAGGCATCACCATTCGGGCCAACCAAGCCTCGGTAAAACGTCTGCTGCCGCGGCTTATCGAGCACGTTCAGAACGGGGTGCTGAACCCCAAAGGACTCATTACGCACCGCATTCCTTTGGAAGAAGTGGCCGACGGCTACCGGATTTTTTCTGCCAAGCTCGATAACTGCATCAAGCCTGTGCTCATTCCCCCATCCGCCAGAATGTAAAGCCCAACCTCATGGAAAACACCTTGCAAGACCCAAAGCAGATAAAAGGCTGGGGCATCGATGCTGACCCCAAGAACGACCCTACTTACCCGATGCGGCATCGGGAAAATGAAGACACTAAAAGCTACGACTGGGAGCGCCCACCTCAGCAGCCTATTGACCAGGAAGTGCTGCATTCCATTGAGCGGCCGAACGTATCGGCCGTTTTCGGCACGGCCTCGCCTCCTAGCGGTCTCAGCGGCATGATTCGCCGCGTTGCGTTTAAGTACAGTGAGAACCATTATGGCCACTGGCTGCCTTTGATTTTAGCCGACCGGGTGAACGTGGTTGAAGGCATTATCGACGACCTGGCCCACGGGCATTTCCCCAACATTTTCGCTGAAAAGGGCTACCCAGCCGAGTGGAAGCACAGTAAGACTAGCCTGATTTTAAAGATGGCCACGCTGGCGGCCGTTGTTGGCGGAGCAGTCGTGCTTTTGAGCAAGAGCGGCGACAGTAAGCGTTTGCCTTCCCGCAAGGGCCGCTACCGGTAGCCCACAGGGCCAGCGCCCATCAAATAAAAAGCCCGCTGAACAGCTGTTCAGCGGGCTTTTTATTTGATTTTGATGCTAATGTCGGGGTGGCAGGATTCGAACCTACGGCCTCGTCGTCCCGAACGACGCGCGCTACCGGGCTGCGCTACACCCCGAAAGCAGGCCGATGGGGCGACCTGTTTCTATTTCCAATATTACGGCCGAAAAAAGCCTCCGAACCGTTAAGTTCGGAGGCTTTAAGAGCGGCTGCTCTTCCGTCGGAGTGGCAGGATTCGAACCTACGACCTCCAGCACCCCATGCTGGCGCGATACCAGGCTACGCTACACCCCGATTGGTATTAGAGTGACAAAGGTAAGGGCTTTTTCTTACTTGGTGCAACCAGAAAGCAAATAAAGTTTAACTAATTACCAATGAACACTAGCGCTGGCACGCGACTTGCAGAACCGCAGGCACTAGCGAGCCTCAGAATTTATTAGCTTTACGCTACCAATTTTAACCTCGGCAATTCGTATTCCCTTTATGAAGCATCTATTACTACTAGCCTTGGCCTGCATTTTGGCCCCCGCGGCCGCTTACGCTCAAGGTACCCCGGCGCCCGCAACCACTCCTGCCGCTACGCCTGCGCCCACCGTTCCGGAGTCCGCCCAAGAAGCCATCTTGCCCAGCGGCGTAATTGCTGCGCCCGCTAAGGCCCCTGCGGTAACTTCCGCTGCTAATGCTACCCTTATTGCACCAGCACCAGAAACCCCTGCGGCCGACCCCAACGCCATCAAAGTGAAGGCAGAGTCTGCAGCGGGCCGCCTCACCGTGAAAACTGATAATCCTGGCCCTACCCGGGTCGAAGTGACTGATGTGGGCGGACGCCCCGTGCTCACCCATACTATGATGAATGGCCAGACGCCTCTGGTTCTCAACGTGAGCAAGCTGCCTGCCGGTGCTTACATCGTGCGCTGCACGGCCTATGAGAAGACAGGTATGCGCCGGGTGAAAATCGGGATGTAGCCGTCCCTTCTGGTTTACAAGGACTTCTGTCACAAGAAAGCGCCGGCAAGTGGCCGTTTTTCGTAAGACGAACAGCTACCTGCCGGCGCTTTCTTGCATTGTGCTTTATGCTTCCTCGGTCTGCAGCTGGCGTTCGTAGAGGGCCCGGTACAGGCCGCTGGTGTCGCTCATCAGGTTTTCGTGAGTGCCGTGCTGCACAATCACGCCATCGTCGAGCACCAGGATTTCGTCGGCTAGCTTCACCGAGCTCACGCGGTGCGAGATGATGAGACTGGTGCGGTGCGCCATAATGCGCTGCAAGCTGCCCAGAATGGCATTTTCCGTTTTGGTGTCCACGGCCGAGAGGGAGTCGTCCAGAATCAGAATTTTAGGTTCCTTTACCAAGGCGCGGGCCATGCTCACGCGCTGCTTCTGGCCACCGGAAAGGGTGATGCCCCGCTCCCCCACTTTGGTATCGAAGCCTTCGGGGAAGGCCAGAATGTTTTCGTAGACATCCGCATCCTTAGCTGCCTGCAGCATCCGGGTTTCATCCGGCTCGTCGAGCCCGAAGTTAATATTGTTCCGAATAGAGTCAGAGAACAGGAACACGTCCTGCGGTACGTAGCCGATTTGGCCGCGCAAGGCACGCAACGAGTAGTCACGCACGTCGGTGCCATCGATGCTAATGCTCCCGGCCGTGACGTCATATAGACGGCAGAGCAGCGCGGCAATGGTGCTTTTGCCCGAGCCCGTGTTGCCGATAACCGCCAGTGTCTGGCCAGGCCGCACCCGAAAGCTTACGTCGCGTAGGGCCTGGATGCCGGTATCGGGATAGGTGAAGGAGACGTTTTCGAACGCAATGTCGCCTACCAACTCGCGCTGCACGTTCTGGCGGGAAACGATTTCTGTCTTCTGGTCCAGAAACTCATTGATACGGGCCTGCGAAGCTTCAGCTCGCTGCACCAGCGACGACGTCCAACCCAGGGCCGTAACCGGCCAGGTCAGCAGGTTCACGTAAATCAGGAACTCGGCAATGGTGCCCGTGGTGATGGTGCCGCGAATTACTTCCTGCCCCCCTACCCACACCGTGATGAGCGTGCTCAGACCAATGAGGAAGAGGATGAGCGGAAAGAACAGCGAGTTAACGAAGTTCAAGCTCAGTGATTTTTCCTTGTACTCGTTGCTGGCTTTGGCAAACTGCTCGTGTGAATTGGCTTCGCGCACGAAGGATTTCAGCACCCGAATGCCCGAAAAGGCTTCCTGCACGAAGGTCGTCATGCCCGACAGGGCCTTTTGTATTTCGTCGGACTTGCGCTCTATCAGATTGTTAACGTAAAAAATACTAACCGACAGCACCGGTAGCGGCAGCAGCGTGTACAGCGTCAGCTTCACGTTCACCATGAGCATGAGCGGCACAATGAGCAGAAACAGCAGCACCAACTGCAGGAAATACATGATGGCCGGCCCGAGGTACATGCGCACCCGGCTTACGTCCTCGGAAATGCGCGACATCAAATCGCCGGTGCTGTGGCGGCGGTAAAAGCTGAGCGGCAGCGACTGGTAGTGCTGATAAATCTGGTTTTTCTGGTCGTTTTCGATGTGCCGCGACATCACAATGAGGGTCTGGCGCATGAAAAACAAAAAGATGCCGCGCAGCAGGGCAAGCGCAATGATGAGCATACCATAGAATAGCACATTACGCCCAAACAGCTGATACACGCTGCTCTGGGCCTGCGTGCCGGCATAGAGGTGGTATAGGTCGATGCCCTCGTTCACCAAATCGAAGGCGTAGCGCACCAATTGGGCTGGAAAAATGGCCAGCAAAGTGCTCAGCGCCACAAACAGCACACCAGCTAGGAAGTGCCATTTATAGCGAAAAATAAAGGGATTAACAGCGTTTAGGGCGCGCACAGGCTGGGTGGAAAAGAGGCCGGTATAAGAAAATAGGGGTACTTTTGTGGCCTGAAACGGAAGGTCATCTTCAAACTATAACGTCGTGCGGCGGCTGACAGACGCCGGATTAAGCATGACGTTCCGGGTTTCCGTGCAGCCTTCGTATAGAATACAACAAAGTTACGCCACACTCTTCCCAACCCTAAATTCCCACCACTCTCAATCTCCTCCCATGATTGAAACCCAAACCCTGGCCCCAGAGGTCATCTTCGGTCAAATTGCCGAACACCAGCACGAGCAAGTAGTGTTCTGCCACGACCACGAAACCGGTCTGAAAGCCATCATCGGCATTCACAACACCGTGCTCGGCCCAGCGCTGGGCGGCACCCGCATGTGGCACTATGCCAGCGACATGGAAGCCCTGAACGACGTGCTGCGTCTCTCGCGCGGCATGACCTACAAGGCGGCCATTTCGGGCCTGAACCTGGGCGGTGGCAAAGCCGTCATTATCGGCGATGTGAAGATGAAGACCGAAGCCCTGCTGCGTAAGTTTGGCCGCTTCGTGAAGAACCTCAACGGCAAGTACATCACGGCCGAGGACGTGAACATGACCACCAAGGACATGGAGTACATCCGCATGGAAACCTCCCACGTAGCCGGCCTTCCCGAGAGCATGGGCGGCTCCGGCGACCCCTCACCCGTGACGGCCTATGGCACCTATATGGGCATGAAGGCCGCCGCCAAAAAAGCATTCGGCTCCGAAAGCCTAACCGGCAAGCGCATCGGCGTGCAAGGAGTAGGCCACGTAGGCACTTACCTGCTCGAGCACCTGCAGAAAGAAGGCGCCAAGCTCATCGTGACGGACTACTACGAAGACCGCGCCCTGGAAGCAGCCGCCCGCTTTGGCGCTACCGCCGTGGGCCTGGAAGATATTTACGACCAGCAGATGGACATCTATTCGCCCTGCGCCTTGGGTGCTACGCTGAATGACGAGACCATTGCGCGCCTGAAGTGCCAGGTGGTGGCCGGCTGCGCCAACAACCAGCTCAAGGTAGAAAACCAGCATGGCCCTGAGCTGGTGCGTCGCGGCATTGTGTATGCTCCCGACTTCCTCATCAACGCCGGCGGCCTCATCAACGTGTATTCCGAAGTGGTGGGCTCCAGCCGCCAAGGCGCCCTCACCCAGACCGAAAAAATTTACGACTTCACCCTTCAGGTTTTGGCCAAGGCCGAAGAAGAAGGCACGCACCCCCAGGCTGCCGCTATCAAGCAAGCCAAGGAGCGCATTGCCCACGTAGGCAAGGTGAAGTCGACCTACTAAGGAGTCATGAGTTAAAAGTTTTGAGTTATGAGTTGGTTGGGACGTTGGCTTGACCAGCTCATTCCCGACCGACTCATACTCCCAGCTCCTAACTTTTAACTCATAATATTTATAACTCAACTCAATGCTGAATCGCCGCCTTCTCCGTATCAAAGTCATGCAGTCGCTCTACTCCTACCACCAGGCGGTAGGGGCCGATTTGATGCTGGCCCAGGACCGCATCGCGGCTGCTTTTGAGCCCGACCTCACGGCCAAAGAGGCCCCCGACCGCCGCCAGCTCGAAGGCCAGCGCAAGCTGGGCGAAGCCCAGCTGCGCGAGTGGTACAAAACTGGCGTCCTGCCCGAAAAGACCGATGACAAAGCTGTGGACGCGGCTTTGTCGGATGCCATCAGCTTCTTTGAGGCCCAGGTAAAAAAGGACGCCACCTTCTTCGGTGGGCAGCTGCTGGCCGGTGCCGAAAGCATTCACGACCAGTACCTGCACCTGCTCAACCTGCCGGCTGCCCTGCAGGGAGTGTTGGAAGAGGAACAGAGCCGCGAGGAGCGCCGCCGCCTCGGCCCCAGCGAGAATGCGCTGAACGCTGACCGCCTGCATCAGAACCAGGCCATTGCCAAAATTATGGCCAACGAGCAGCTTCAGGACCTGACTATCCGCCGCAAGCTGGCTTGGGACAGCGCCGAGGAGATTGAAGCCCTTCGTGCCGCTTGGCAAGAAATGAAGGCCGACGGCCCGCTGCGCGAGTACTTGGCTGGCCAGCCCACTGGCATTGCCGAGGCCGACTACGAGGCAGACATGGAAATCCTGCGGCTTATCTACAAGGACTACGTGTTTAAGGGCGAAGCGCTGCCGCGCCAGCTGGAAGCCGACGACCTGAATTGGGAGGAGAATCGCCCCATCGTGCGCAACCTGGTGCTGAAGACCCTGAAGATGCTGCCCTTCGGCGCCGACGAAAAGCAGGAACTGATGAACCTCTCTGCTAACTGGGCCGACGACCGCGAATTTGCCGAAACGCTCTATAAGCAGACGCTCATCGAAGACGACAAGATGGAAAAGCTCATTGCCGGCTCGGTGCAAAACTGGGACGTGGAACGGGTTGCTCTGCTCGACAAAATTATTCTGAAAATGGCCCTCACCGAAATGCAGCTTTTCCGCGGCATTCCGGTAAAAGTCACCATCAACGAGTATATCGAAATCAGCAAACTGTACAGCACACCCAAGAGCAAGCAGTTTGTAAACGGCATTCTGGATAAACTGGCGCAGGATTTGGCCGCCAGTGGCGACATCCGCAAATCTGGCCGCGGACTACTCGACAACCAGTAGAGGCACGGCCCTGCAGTGCACGGCCCGATTGGTCAAATTTGGTGAATCCATCACTTTGGCCACCTTTGTATCTACTGCTGCGTTTCTCCGTACCATAAGTTCGAATCTTCTCCCACCTTACCTCCTCACCCCGACGACCATGGCCAGCAAAACCACCACCGGCATCTTGTGCTTCGCGGGCGGCGCCCTCACCGGCGCAGCCCTTGGCTTGCTTTATGCCCCTGAAACCGGTACCGAAACTCGCTCCTGGCTCAGCTACCAGTTGGAGAAGTACCGTTCCGTACTGGCCGACCTTACTGACAGCCTGGTAACCAGCCGCGACATGGCCGGTCCGTCCTCGGCCAAAACCGAAGGCCAGCGCGTGATTTCCGACGCCAAATCCAAAGCCGAGCAGCTGCTGGGCGATGTAGACCAACTCATCAATCAAATCAATTCCCGCAAGGGCGCATAGGTGAACTGGTGAGTTCATGAAATGATGAGTAGAAAACGCTTTGGTAAGCACGGCAGCTTCTCTTTTGGATTGAGAGCGGTTGTCGAGCGTTACCACTCATCATTACTTGTTGCACCCGTTGCCCGAACTCACCACTCCACCATTTTACTATTTCACCACATATGCACCTAGTAACCCTTATTCCCGGCGACGGTATTGGTCCCGAAATCACCAAGGCCGTAACCGACATTTTTGCCGCGGCACAAGTGCCCGTGCAGTGGGAAGAGCAGAACGCTGGCCAAACCACGTTCGACCAATCGGGCGAATTGATTCCGACTTCGCTACTCAAATCTCTGGAAAAGAATAAGGTGGCCCTGAAGGGCCCGATTACCACTCCTGTAGGCAAGGGCTTCCGCAGCATCAACGTGACGCTGCGCCAGAAGTACGACCTCTACCAGAACGTGCGCCCTAGCAAAACCACGGCCGGCATCAAAACTCGCTACGAAGGCATCGACCTGGTGCTGTTTCGCGAAAACACCGAAGGCCTGTACTCGGGCCTGGAGGTATACGACGAGCGCCTGGGCATTGCCGACTCCTTCAACCGCATCACGGTAGAAGGTTCGCGCAAAATCTGCCGTGCCGCCTTTTCCTACGCTGCCAAGCACGGCCGCAAAAAGGTGACCCTGGCCCACAAAGCCAACATTATCAAAATGGCGGGCACCTTGATGCTCAACGCCTGCAAAGAGGCTGCCACCGAGTTTCCGCAAATTGTGTTCGAGGATAAAATCATCGACAACATGTGCATGCAGCTCGTGAACAAGCCCGAGCAATTCGACGTGGTAGTAACCACCAACCTGTTTGGCGACATTCTCTCTGACCTATGCGCCGGGCTCGTGGGCGGCCTGGGCGTGGTGGCCGGCGCCAACATCGGCGACGAGATGGCCGTGTTTGAAGCCGTGCACGGCTCGGCTCCCGACATTGCCGGCCAAGGCAAGGCCAATCCCACTGCTCTGCTTCGCTCGGCCCTGATGATGCTGCATTACCTCGGCGAGCATGCCAAGGCCGACCAAATTGAGAAAGCTTTGGAAGCTACCCTCATGCACCAGGAGGAGTGCACAGGCGACCTTGGCGGCCAGGCCAGCACCAGCCAGTTTGCTCAAAACATCATCGCCAAGCTCTAATTGCGCAAAAGGAAGTTGCCCGCAGCCCCCTGCAAAGGAATGGCTGCGGGCACTCTCCTTTGCAAGGTCTTGTTGCTGAAGGCACCTAGTCACTACTGAGCCCTTATTGAAACGTGCGCCGCGCGTTTTCACTTGTATGAAATACCAGATTCTCCTTGCTGCAGCTTTGCTGTTCAGCGCCTGCAACCGCGACAAATCGGGTGAGGTGGGCACCGAAGGCATGAACGCCGCCGCTACCGACGCAGCCTCCGACGCCGCGGCCAACCCCACCGTGGACAACCCCAACGTGGTGAGCGAAGACGAAGCTCCCAACCCCAATGCGCCGGTGATGAAATTCACTGAAAGTGAGTTTGACTTCGGCGACATCAAAGCCGACAGCAAGGTGCGTCATACCTTCACCTTCACCAACACCGGCAAGTCGCCGCTGCTGATTCAGGATGCCATTGTGTCCTGTGGCTGCACCACCCCTAGCTGGACCAAAGCCCCCGTTCTTCCCGGCGCCCAGGGCACCATGGAAGTTCAGTTTGACAGCCGCGGCAAGCAGGGCATCATCAGTAAGCAGATTGCGGTGCGGGCCAACACCCAACCCAACATTACCACCATTCTCATCAAAGGCAACGTGTTGACTGTCGGCGCCGCAGCCCCCAGCCCGCTCTAAGCCATTAATTTCAGCACCATGTATTTGACCCTACTCTTGCAAGCTTCCGGAGGAATGGATTACACGCAGCTCTTCTTCCCGATAGCCATCGGTCTGGTGGTGTATTTCTTCATGATTCGGCCCCAGCAGAAGCGGGCGTCCGACGCCAAAGCTTTCCGCCAGTCGTTGGCCAAGGGCTCGCGCATTGTCACCATCGGAGGCCTGCATGGCCTCGTGGTCGACCTCACCGAAGACACTGTGGTGGTGGAAGTAGACCGTGGCACCAAGCTGCGGTTCGACCGCTCGGCCATCGCCCGCGAAGTGAGCAACAAGGCGAGCGCCGGCACCGACGGCATTGCCTCCGCTTAAAAGATGGACGGGCCGCTGAACCGGGCCAGCCGGCTGGTTAGCTGGTTTGTGCGGCCCTTCGCAGGCCAAGAGCCCAGTTTTTACCGGGCCATTACCGCTTGCTTGCTCGCGGCTGGTTTTTTCTGGCAAATGAACGCTCTGAACAAAACCTACACCACTCGCTTAAATTACCCCCTGACGTGGCGCTACGACTCAGTCCGATACGTGCCGATGCGCCCCCTGCCCAACGCCCTGCCGGTAACGGTGACGGGCCAGGGCTGGCGCTTGCTGCGGGCCAATCTGGGCTGGGGCACCCGCCCTGCCGTGCTGCGCCCGGTGCCCTTGCCCGGCACCCGCTACCTCCCCGCCGATGCCTGGCGCATCGGCCTGCAAAGCGCCTTGGAGGGCGTTCAGGTCACCGAATGGGCCGGCGACACCCTGCGCCTTACGTTTGACCGCTACGCCAGCCGGCAGCTTCGCTTGGCCCTGCCCCGCGATTCGGCGCGGCTCTACACCGCCCGCTTCTCCCCGGCTGTGGTCACCTTTCGCGGGCCGGCCAGCCTGATTGCTGCGCTGCCCGACCCCTACCCCGTGATGGTGCCCCATGCCGCCGACAAACGTGACGAGGAAGTGGAGGTAGCCTTGGAGCCCCCCACCCGCGTGCGTGCTTCGGTACCGAGCGTGCGCATGCACTGGAAGCCCCGCTTCGAACAAAGCCGCAACTCCCTGCGGCGCACTTCCCAACCCAATCAATAGTCAACTCTTATGCTGCGCATTGGCATCACTGGCGGAATAGGTTCGGGCAAGAGCATTGTCAGCCGCTTGTTTCACGCGCTGGGCGTGCCCATATATGACGCCGACACCCGCGCCCGCTGGGTGATGGAAAACGACGCGAAGCTACGCCAGCAGCTGACTGATGCCTTCGGCCCAACTACCTATGATGCCGCTGGCCGGTTGAACCGGCCGGTGCTGGCGGGCACAGTATTCAACAACCCTGCCTTGCTGACACAGCTCAACTCGCTGGTGCATCCACACGTGGGCACCGATTTTGAACGCTGGGCAAAGGCGCAGCAACAAGCCGGGCACCCGTATGTGCTGAAAGAAGCGGCACTGCTTTTTGAAGCAGGCTCTTACCGGCAGCTCGACCGCATTATTACTGTATTTGCCCCGGTAGCGGTGCGCGAGGCCCGCGTGCTGCGCCGCGACCTGCACCGCTCGCCGGCCGACGTGCAGGCCATCATGGCTAAGCAGCTGAGCGAGGAAGAGAAGGTGCACCGCGCCGACTACGTCCTGACCAACGACGAGGTACTTCCGCTCCTGCCTCAGGTGCTGGCCCTGCACACTACCCTCAGCGCTGGGTTGAGGGCATAAAAAAAGCCGTTTTTCGCAAAACAGCTTCTTTCACCATGTTTTAGCTCGTCGCTACGACTACAGCTTGCCCGAATAATCTTCGAGGGTATCAATCACCTTCAGCAGCTGAGGAACTGCCAGGGAATAGTAAATCTTCGTGCCAATTTTGCTGGATTTCAGCACACCGCGGTCCTTGAGAGTGATGAGGTGCTGCGAAGCAATGGCCTGGGGGAGGTCGAGGGCTTGGTAAATGTCGGTAACGGACATTTGGCTGTCTTTGCCTTTAGTCTTGCCTAATAAGTCAACGATAGCCAACCGCTTGGGATGGGAGAGAACCTTGAGCATAGCCGCGGCACGGTCCAACTGTTGCGCTTCTACACGCGAATGCAATGGTTTCATGAGTCGATAAAAAGTAAAATGGAAAAGGAAGAGTAGAATCTAAGGGCAGAAAATGGAAGAGTAGAATAACCGCAATACATCGGTGCTCCATGGGTAGTTCCGAGGGTTGATGTAAAATAGTTGGAAAGAAACCGATTACTTCTACAATACATGAGTATTCAAACCTCTTTATTTCTACGTTAAATGCAATTTTTGTGTTTCAGCGGCTTAAGGGTTGCGGTCTAACTTTGTACTCCTGTATATTATTCTGCATCCTTTCAGTAGCCCCACCCCATGCTCGACCTGCTTACCAAATTTGAAAACAAACGCCCCGAAATCGTCTTCGAATGGAAAGACTCGGAAACTGATGCCGAGGGGTGGGTGGTAATCAACTCTTTGCGCGGCGGTGCTGCCGGGGGCGGCACCCGCATGCGCAAGGGGCTGGATAAGCGCGAAGTGGAGAGCTTGGCAAAAACAATGGAAGTGAAGTTCACGGTGTCGGGCCCGGCAATCGGGGGCGCAAAGTCGGGTATCAATTTCGACCCCCAGGACCCGCGCAAGCGAGGAGTATTGGAGCGCTGGTACCGCGCAGTCATTCCATTATTGAAAAACTACTACGGCACCGGCGGTGACCTTAACGTTGATGAGATACATGAGGTTATACCTATTACTGAAGAATATGGTCTTTGGCACCCGCAGGAGGGCGTTGTAACTGGACATTACCACGCCACGGAACCCCAAAAAATCCAGAAACTTGGTCAGCTTCGGCAAGGGGTAATAAAAGTGGTAGAAGACGCTACTTTTTCCCCCAACTTAGCCCGCAAATACACCGTGGCCGACCTCATCACCGGCTACGGTGTAGCCGAGGCCGTGCGACACTACTACCGCCTCTGGCCCCAAACGGACTTGCGCGGGCAGCGCGCCATCATTCAGGGCTGGGGCAATGTGGGAGCCGCCGCCGCTTACTACTTGGCGGGGCAGGGCGTGCGCATCGTGGGCATTATCGACCGGGCCGGGGGCTTATTGAATCCCGAAGGCTTAGGTTTGGAAGAAATCCGGGCGCTGTTGTTGGCACGCCAGGGTAATGCCTTAACGGCCGGCAACCTCCTTTCGTTCAATGAGGTGAACGAGAAGGTCTGGTCCATGGGCGCCGACATTTTTATACCGGCCGCTTCCTCGCGCCTCGTGGCCCGGGAACAGGTAGAGCAGCTACTGGCCGGCGGCCTGAAAGTAATTAGCTGCGGCGCCAACGTGCCTTTTTCCGACCCGGAAATATTCTTTGGCCCCACCGGAGAGTTTGCCGACCGGCACACGGCCGTCATTCCCGACTTCATTGCCAACTGCGGCATGGCCCGCGTGTTTGCCTACCTCATGGAAACCGGCGCCGAAATTACCGACCAAGCCATTTTCGCCGACACCTCGCGCATTATTGGGGCCGCGCTGGAACGCACACACCAGGAAAACGCTCATCCCACGGGCATTGCTCAGCGCTCATTCGAGATGGCTCTGCGGCAATTGGTCTGAAGCATCAGCCCGCAAACCATTCATTTATCACATCTTACTGTAATCAAAAGCCGAAGTTGGGAATCTGTTCCGGCTTTGAACTAGTTCAGATGCAGTAATACATCAAGACATCACTGTTTTATCATAACAATTTGGTAACTTTGACGCCCTACTTTTAATCGCCCCTTTTTCGGGGCGATTTTGTTTTGGCAGGAATTCCCACAGCAACTATGTCTACAATCAAAAGAGAAAAAACCAGCAAGACCAAGATGTCGGACGACATGTTGAACGCTGGCAGCGGCAAAACCATCAAGCAGCCCAACGTCAACGACGACAAGCTGACTTCCATCAGCGAGATGCGGGAGCAGGGCGGCGGCCACCCGGCCTTGGCCAGCGAAGACGAGCAGCGCCTGCGCCGCGCCTTTGTGGATAAGGACTGGAACGAAATCAAAATCGCCGACAGCTGGCAGATTTTCAAAGTGATGGCCGAGTTCGTGGAAGGCTTCGAGAAGATGTCCAAAATCGGCCCTTGCGTCAGCATCTTCGGTTCGGCCCGCACCAAGCCCGACAACCCCTACTACCAGATGGCCGAAGAAATTGCGGCCAAGCTGGTGCGCCACGGCTACGGTGTTATCACGGGCGGTGGCCCCGGCATCATGGAAGCCGGCAACAAGGGTGCCCGCTCCGAGGGTGGCAAGTCGGTGGGTCTTAACATTGAGTTGCCCTTCGAGCAAACCCACAACATCTACATCGACCAAGACAAGTGCATCGATTTCGATTACTTCTTCGTGCGGAAAGTGATGTTTGTAAAGTACGCGCAAGCCTTCGTGGGCATGCCCGGCGGCTTTGGCACCCTCGACGAACTGTTTGAGGCCATGACGCTGATTCAAACCAAGAAAATCAGCCGCTTCCCCATCGTGTTGGTAGGTTCAGCTTATTGGAGCGGCCTGTTTAAATGGGTAGAGGAAGTGATGCTGCACGAGGAGCACAACATATCGCCCGAAGACATGAACCTGGTGCAGATAGTGGACGATGCCAGCGAGGCAGTAAAAATCATTGATGACTTCTATCACAAGTACCTGCTGTCGCCGAACTTCTAAGAAGCCCGCCAGTTTACCGGTAACAAAATCAGCCGAGCCGCGAGGTCCGGCTTTTTTTTGCGCCTGTGTGTGCCACTTTTGTAGCCTGCTCCTGCTCCATGCCTACTGCCGACGCCCGCTTCGATTATGACTACCTCCTCGTGGGCGGCGGAGCGGCGGGCCTCAGCTTGGCTTACTACATGGCCCAGGAGCCGCGCTTAGCCGGCAAGAAGGTCCTGATTATTGAGCCAGAAGCTAAGAACCAGAACGACCGCACCTGGTCGTACTGGGCCGATAAACCGATGGTATTTGATGGCCTCGCAGCTCACGATTGGGGGCAGATTGCTTTCCGCAGCCCCGACTTTGAGAAGGTGATAGACCTTGGTGCCTACCGCTACCGCATGATTCGAGGGCTGGAATATTACGACTTTGTCCGCCGGGCGCTTACTGCCAACGCTCAGTTCACACTCGTAAAAGGCACCGTTGAGCAGCTGCACAACACTGCCACCGGTGTGGAAGCCCATAGCAGCGCCGGCCAGTTCACAGCTCGCTACGCATTCGACAGCCGCCCGCCTGACCTCCGGCAACTGCAGCAGCCGCAGAAGCATCGTTACTTGTTGCAGCACTTCGTGGGCTGGGAAGTAGCCACCGATACCGACGTATTTGACCCGGCCGTGGTGGAGTTCATGGACTTCCGGGGCGAGCAGCACCACGAGGCGAGGTTTATTTATGTGTTGCCTTTTTCCAAGCGCAAAGCGCTGGTAGAATACACATTATTTTCAGAGACGCCTCTGGCGAAAGCCGAGTATGAAGCGGCTATCCGGGAATACCTAGAAGCAACGTTGGGAGTTAAGGATTACCGCATTGAGGCGGAAGAAATTGGGGCTATTCCCATGACTGACCACCCGCTGCCGGCCCGAGTTGGCGCCCGTATCATTAACATAGGCACTCGGGGCGGCAGGGCCAAGCCCAGCACGGGATACGCGTTCAAACGCATTCAGCAGCAGTCTGAGCGGCTGGTGGCGGCCTTGGCTGCTACAGGCCGGCCCCCAGCCGACCCCACGGGCGACAAGTGGCAATTTCATTTATTCGATACCCTCCTGCTCGACATTATGAAGCGGCGCGGCGAAACCACGCGCGACATCTTCCGGGAGCTGTTCGAGCGCAATCCCGTCGAGCGCATCTTCCGCTTTCTGGACGAAACCACTTCCTGGGCCGATAACCTCCGGGTGATGAACTCTGTGTCGCCGGGGCCATTTATGCGCTCTATTGCGCAAGTACTGCGCGGCAAGCCGGGCAGCCGGGCTCTTTAATTGGCAGCTACTGCCCACTTCACTCCTTTCTATGCGAAGCGTACGAGGGTGCTTGTTCCAGCACCTCACGAGCAGCCTGCACGGTGGCGGAGGACAGCACTCGCAGCTGCGGCTGCGGTTCAGATAGGTTAAGCAAATAACCTTTTAGCGCAGGCAGATTATCTAGGTCGTGCGTGCTGCAGAGCACGGTTTTCTTTTTTTCCGTCACCCAATCGTGCACGAGGCTAAAGACCTGACGGCGGTAGTACACATCGAGTTGCTGCGTAGGCTCATCGAGCAAGTACACTTGGGCATCTTGCAAGCTGAGCTGAGCCAGCCACACCAATTGCTGCTCGCCCCCGGAAAGCTCCGTGAAGTCACGCATTGCCAGGTGCCCCACGCCTACACGCAGCAAAGCAGCGTCGGCCAAGGCATAGTCGACGGGAGAATAAGCACTAAGCAGGCCGTGGTGCCGATAGCGGCCCATTACCACCAGCTCACGCACTGCGATGGAAAAACCTATGCTGCCGCGCTGGGGCAAGTAGCCCAGCAAGCCCGCCGCTGCCGCTCGGCGCAGCCCCCGCACCTCCTGGCCCAGCAGTTGCGCGCTGCCCTCATATGGCAACTGGCCCGTGAGCACCCGAAACAAGGTGGTTTTGCCACTGCCGTTGTGGCCTACAAGGGCCACAAAAGCCGGCTCTGGCAGGCACAAAAAAAGGTTGCGGACTAGTACCCTTCCGGGGTAGCCCGCAACCAGATTCTTTGCGCAAAGCGCAGGAGTTATGAGTTGTGAATTATGAGTTGTAAGTCCCTGTGATAAATCATCAATAGACTCATAATCCATAATTTACAACTCATAATTTAAAACCTAATACTCGTCCTCGTTGAACATGAAGTCCTCTTTGGTCGGGTAGTCGGGCCATACTTCCTCGATGTTTTCGTAGGGCTGGCCGTCGTCTTCCAGGGCTTGCAAGTTCTCAACCACTTCCATGGGCGCACCCGAGCGGATAGAAAAGTCAATCAGTTCGTCTTTGGTGGCGGGCCAGGGAGCATCTTCCAGGTAGGAAGCGAGTTCGAGTGTCCAATACATAGTGAGAAGGATAAAAAAAGGTTGGCGAAGGTAACGGTTTCCAGTTAAAACGCAAGCCAGAAAATACGTTGAAATTCGACAACGCAATAAGTGGGCGCAATGTTAGCCCGCGGTCTGGGCTTGCTGGCTGAATAAAGCAATTAAGTCGTTTTTCGTGCGGATTTTGCGCTCGAATGAACGGATTTTGGTTTGAAGCATCTGGCGGAAAGCGTCATTGGCGCTGCTGGGGCTGAGCTTGTCGAGGTTGTCGCGCAGCACTTCCAACTCCTGGTGGTCGTCTTTGAGCAGCTCCCGCAGGGTGTTGGCGCGAAACCGGGCGCGCTCAGCGGGTGAGCCGGTGGGCTCCCCGCCCACACGCTTGCGCAGGTGATACTCGAGGGCGCTCAGCTCAAAAATCTTATCACAAGCCACCATAAAGCGCTGCCAGATGCGGTCCGATTCCTCGCCTCGCACAGTGCCTACCTGTTTCCATTCGGCCTGCAGGGCTTTGGCCTGGTGAATGGCTTCCTGGGGCGGCACGCTCATCAAGGCCTCGGCACGGTCGGCCAGGGCGCGCTTGCGGGCCAGCAGCTCATCGGGAGAAGCCGGCGAACCTGGGCTACTGCTGGCCTGCTGGGTAGCAATGTGCACCTTGAGGCGCTCGAAGAAGTGGTTGTTGGCCGCCCGGAAGCGAGTCCATAGTTCCGAAGCCTGTTTTTTGGGCAGAGAGCCGTTCACTTCGCGCCACGCTTGCTGCAGCTGCTTGAGCTGGCGCGAAGTGGTTTCGAACTGGTCGGAGTTTTTGAGGTTTTCGGCTTGCTGAATGAGCTCACGGTAGCGGTTTTGCACCCGCGAAGTCATAGCTTTTTTATCGGATTGGAAAGCTTTGCGCCGGTCGAAAAACACTTGAATCGCCGTCTGGAAGCGGTGTTCCAGCTCATCGGTCATCTCCTTATCCACGGGGCCGGTTTTAAGCCATCCCTGGCGCAGGTCCTTCACCTTTTCGCTGGCCGATATCCATTCCACGCTGTCGCGCAGAGCCTCGGCTTCGTGAATGAAGCCGATTTTCGTGGCCAGGTTTTTCTCGCGGTTTCGGGCCACGGTCACGGCTATAGACTGCTCGGCTTCGATGAGGCGGCGTTGCAAGCCGGTGAAGTCGCCGAGGCCATCGTAGCTCAGCAGCTGCTCTTTGAGGTGCAGTGCCTTCATCAGAAACGAGCCTTTGTTCTCGCTGGCTTCCATTCGGGCAAGCAGCGTGTCAACTTTGGCGCGTAGGGCTTCAAAACGTTGCCCGAAATAAAGCAGCGCGGCATCGTCCGATTCTTTGACCAGGCCTATCTGGCGGGCGGGCTGGCCCAACACCGGGCGCAGCCATACACCGCCGGCTTCCACGTAGCCATAGCGCTTGGCTTCGGCCAGCAAGGGGTCGGTTGGTTCCATACAAAAATTAAGCTCGTGGGTAGGAGTGTGGAATAGGTATACGGCTGAAACGTGGAATGGGGAAAGGATTACAAGTTTACGGTAAAAACGCGATGAATTGCTGTGTTCTTTCAGTAATGAGGTGGTGCAGCAAAGAAGTTAAACAAAAACGAGCCCGCGAGGTGGCAAGGCCATAAGGGAGCCGGACGAGAAAAGGTGTGGTTTACCAAGGCGCCCCTGCCGTACTTTGCCCTTCAGCTGCTGTAGCAGGCAGTGCCCTGTTACAAGGCCTGGGTTTATTTACCTTCTGGTATTCATCTCATTCCCTTATCCTTTCCTTACCCCAACACCCAACCTCCATGAGCGACCAGACCATCATTTTCAGCATGGCCGGCGTGAGTAAGATTTACCCACCCCAGAAGCAAGTTCTCAAAAATATTTATCTCTCGTTTTTCTACGGTGCCAAAATCGGTGTGCTCGGCCTCAACGGCTCGGGCAAGTCGAGCTTGCTGAAAATTATTGCCGGCGTCGACAAGCAATTTCAGGGCGAAGTAGTGTTTTCGCCGGGCTACTCGGTGGGCTACCTGGAACAGGAGCCCCAGCTCGACCCCACCAAAACGGTGCGCGAAGTAGTAGAAGAAGGCGTGGCCGAAACGGTGGCCATGCTGAAGGAGTTTGACGAAATCAACGAAGCCTTTGGCGCCGAAGACGCCGACTTCGACAAGCTGCTTGACCGCCAGGGCAAGGTGCAGGAACGCCTCGACCAGCTCGACGCCTGGAACCTGGACTCGAAGCTGGAGCGCGCCATGGATGCTTTGCGCACCCCGGCCCATGAGGCCATTATCGGCAACCTTTCGGGCGGTGAAAAGCGCCGCGTGGCCCTCTGCCGCCTGCTGCTGCAAGAGCCTGATGTGCTGCTGCTGGACGAACCCACCAACCACCTTGACGCCGAAAGCGTGCTGTGGCTGGAGCAGCACCTGCAGCAATACAAGGGAACCGTCATTGCCGTGACCCACGACCGGTACTTCCTCGACAACGTAGCCGGCTGGATTCTAGAGCTGGACCGTGGTTCGGGCATACCGTGGAAGGGCAACTACAGCAGCTGGCTGGAGCAGAAAACCACCCGCATGGCCCAAGAAGAGAACACCGAAAGCAAGCGCATGAAAACCCTGCAGCGTGAGCTGGATTGGGTGCGTATGTCGCCGAAAGCGCGTCAGAGCAAAGGCAAAGCCCGCCTGGCCAACTACGACAAGCTGGCCAGCGAGGAAGCCAAGGACAAGGAGCAGAAGCTGGAACTGTTCATCCCCGACGGCCCGCGTCTGGGAGCCCAGGTTATTGAGGCCGAAGGACTGACGAAGGCGTTTGGCGACAAGCTGCTGTTTGAGAACCTAAGCTTCTCGCTGCCGCAGGGCGGCATTGTAGGCATCATTGGGCCGAACGGCGCGGGCAAAACCACGCTTTTCCGAATGATAACCGACCAGATGAAGCCCGACGCGGGCACGTTTGAAGTTGGTCCTACTGTGCAGACCGCCTACATCGACCAGCAGCACGACACGCTGGACCCTACCAAGTCGGTGTTCGACACCATCACGGGTGGCACCGAAACCATGCTGCTGGCCGGCCGGCCCGTGAACTCCCGCGCTTACGTGAGCAAATTTAACTTCGGCGGTGGCGACCAGGAGAAGAAGGTGGGCATGCTTTCGGGCGGTGAGAAAAACCGCGTGCACCTGGCCATGACGCTCAAGCAGGGCGCCAACCTATTGCTGCTCGATGAGCCTACCAACGACTTGGACGTAAACGCCATTCGGGCGCTGGAAGACGCGCTGGAAAACTTTGCTGGCTGCGCTGTTATCATCAGCCACGACCGGTGGTTCCTGGACCGGTTGGCTACGCACATCCTGGCCTTTGAGGGCGACTCGGAGGTGGTGTGGTTCGAGGGCAACTTCACGGACTACGAGGAGGCCAAGCGCAAGCGGCTGGGCGATGTTGAGCCCAAGCGCGTGCGGTATAAGAAGCTGGGCTAAGCCAGCCGTGCCCACAGCTTCATTGGAAGGCCTGCGCCAATAAGGCGTGGGCCTTTTTTGTGCCTATTCGGTGCAACAACATTATGGTTTCGCTGATAATCTTAATGTGCGAACCGAAATGGCTCCACTCAGGAAGTGGCTCAGCTGGATAGATAATAGGGCAGGCTCCTAGCGTTCAGCTTGCCTTACTGCACGCCTTTCACCCGCATGGGCAGGATAAACGCTGCCTCAGAGGCAGTGATAAACAACGTCTTCCGCTCTTTGCCACCAAAGCAGAGGTTGGCAGTCCAGCCGGCTGGCACGTCGATTTGTTGGATTTGCTGGCCCGCCGAACTGTAAACTGTGACGCCCTTGCCGGTGAGGTACACATTGCCTTCGTTGTCGATGGTCATACCATCAGAACCTTGTGCGACGAACAGTTGGCGGTTGGTGAGTTTGCCATCCGCGCTTATTTCATAACGGTAGGTCTTGTTGGCTTTGATGTCGGCCACGTAAAGCAGACGGCCATCCGGCGTGCCAACAATGCCATTGGGCTGCTGCAACTGGTCGTCGGCTACCACGGGCTGCGTCTGGCCTTTGGGTAGAAAGTATAGCTTTTGGCCACCCAGATTCGGGTCGGGCTCGGTGCGGGTCCAGTAGGGTCGCTGGTAGTAAGGATCTGTGAAGTAAATGCCGCCGTTGCGCGGGTGCGGCCAGAGGTCGTTGGGGCCATTAAGGCGGTGACCTTGCACGTTGTCTAGCAAAACGGTGACGTTGCCATCCGGCGAAATGGACCAAAGTTGGTTTTGCTCATCGGCACAGGCCAACAGGTTTCCTTGCTTATCAAAATAGAGTCCGTTTGAGCGGCCCGTCTTTTCGAGGAAGACGCTGAGTTTGCCGCTGGTGTCGAACTTCCAGATTTTATCGTTGGGCTGGTCAGTGAAGAATATATTGCCAGCCTTGTCAACAGCTGGGCCTTCAGTGAATTTGAACTGGCGCGCCACGAGTTGCGGCGTGGCCGAACCAGCGAGAATAGAATTGGATTTAGTGCTTTGAGCCATGACTATATCCATAACGCCGACACTGCCAACTAGGTATAGAAGTACAAAGCAGGGAGCAAACTTAAAATAGGACATTGTAGAGGAGGGAATTAAGGCAGCTCTTGAAAGGCCAGACTGGTATAGCGCCAAAAGGCAGTTAGAGGTTGAATTGGTTCTAAACCTCCAAACCGGTCGGCAGGAAGCCCTTTATCAATGGGCACTTTATTCCTCAGCATACGCAATAGTCCACCAGCATTGCCAATTGCGGGCGACTCAGTCATAAAAAAGACTGAACAACGCACGGACAAAACGTTAGCCATTGGTGAGTTTTCAACCCCTAAGCATAACCAGCCCCGTTCCTTATGCGCAACAGCATAAACGGGAGTACCTCAATGTTGCCAATGACTGTTTGTTATTCAAATCAATTTTAGCACTGAACTTTCAAGCAACCCATCCCTCCCGCACGGCTCGTGCCGCCAGCCCCACAAGCGTCTTGGTCCCAGCCTTTTGCAGCAGCATCCGGCGGTGGCTTTCTACTGTGCGAACACTTAGGCAGAGCTTATCTGCGATTTCCGCGTTGCAGTAGTCCGCCACTACCAAGCTGAGCACCTGTAGCTCGCGCGGGCTGAAGCCATTGCCCAGGCCGCCCGTGCCGCGCCAAGAAGATTTAGCCAGTGCAGGAGCCGGCTGGTCGCTGAGCCACGACTCCAATGCCGAAACCAATGCTTCTGCCAGCGCCTGCCGCGACACCAGCAACCTTGTATCGGACCATGGCAAGGGGGCTGCGGAGGTGCAGGTCTCCGGGCTGGTGAGCAACAGCACCCGCTGCCTTGGGCTGGCCCGGTGCAGCTGCGTCAGCAAAGGCACTAACTGCAAACCAGGCAGCAAGTCATCGAGAATGAGCAGCCCGTAGGGCTGACTGCAAACCAAGTAAGCAACTTGGGTGACGTCGGCGGTGAGGGAAAGCCGCTGGTGGGGCCATTGCTCGTGGAGCAATGCTACCAGGCCCTCGCGATACAGCGTAGGCGCGGCAGCCACCAAGACAGTCGGGGTAGACGTTGTCATGGAGGAAAGCAGAAAAAGATGAAAAGGACAATCTATGTAACCACCCGCGCTGACAGCAATTGATGTTGAGGTTCACAGGGCGGATAGCATCACCAATTTAGAATTTTAAATCAAGTATTCAATATTTCAATAAAAATTTGAATAAAATAAAAAAGCCGCCGCCCTGCAAGCAGGACGGCGGCTAAGCTAGGTGTGGTGACAGCCTTAGTTGCGGCGGCTACCGCTCATGAAAATAGAAACGTAGTACAGGAGCGTAGCCAGGGAGCTAATAGCGGCAACTACATACGTCATAGCGGCCCACCACAGCGCATCTTTGGCCATGCCGTGCTCTTGGGTGGTTACCACCCCACGCTTATCCATCCAGGCCAGGGCCCGGCGTGAGGCATCAAATTCCACGGGCAGCGTCACGAAGGAGAACAGCGTGGTAAGGGAGAAAAGCGCAATGCCTACACCAAGCGGAATCATGCTGCGATTAATCATGAAGACACCTGCTAGTAGTATCCACGGCATGTAAGTAGACACGGCACTGAGCGCCGGCACCATGGCCGAGCGGAACTGCAGCATGGAATAAGCCGTGGCGTGCTGCACTGCGTGGCCGCACTCATGCGCCGCAATGGCTGCCGCTGCCGCACTGCGCTCGGCATATACGCCTTCGCTCAGGTTCACGGTTTTATCGGTGGGGTTGTAGTGGTCGGTGAGGCTGCCTGCGGTGCTGATGATGCGTACATCGGTAATGCCGTGGTCGGCGAGCATCAGCTCAGCAACTTGCGCGCCCGACAAATTCGCTTTGAGGCCAACCTGAGAGTACTCTTTGAATTTGCTCCGCAGGCGCCATTGAATGCCGAAGCTGACCAACATGAGCAGAATGAGAATAAGATACATAGTTCTGGTGAAGTTACTGGTGGTAAATTCTCGTTTTTCAGCAATGCCCCAACTGCCCATATGGCAACCGGAAAACAACCACTAAAAACGCGAGACACTCTTTATACGCTCGACAATGCGTGAAGTGCTGTAGCCTGGCACTAATGGCACCGTACGCACCTCTCCGCCCCTATTTAACACCAATTCGTGGCCTACAATTCCGTCAATTGTGTAATCATCGCCCTTTACCAATACGTCGGGTTGTACCAGTTCGATTAGGGCTAAGGGGGTAGTCTCGCCGAACAAGACTACTGCATCTACGAATGACAACGACGCGAGGATGCGCGCACGGGCCTCTTCGTCCTGCACGGGGCGGCCAGGCTTCAGGGCTCCTACCGAAGCATCCGTGTTCAGGCCCACTACCAAGGCACCGCCCAGGTGCCGGGCCTGCTCGAGGTAATCGACGTGGCCTAGGTGCAGCAAGTCGAAGCAGCCATTGGTAAACACCACCTTTCGGCCCTGCGTCCGCCAGCCAGCCACGGTAGCAGGCAGCTGCTCCCAAGTCAAAATTTTATCCTTTGTCCACATGGCTTTACTTATTAGGCCCCTTAGGTATCCACTATTTGAAAGCACCGCTCCTGAGTTGATGCGGTCCGTTAGTTATCGGCCTTAACGGCTAACGGACATCTGTTTTTGAGCAGCCGGCTTGCCAGAGTGAATAGCGCTGACAATAAAGCTGATACCACCCATCAACACCACCAGCATTGTTTGGGCACCATGCACAACCAGCGCGTAAGCAATGCCGGCTTCTTTGCTGATTCCATACACCAGCAAGGTGCTCTGAACCAGCACGTGAAATACCCCGATGCCGCCCGAAACCGGTGCAGCCATGCCAAAAGCACCAAAGGTGAGCACCGCCAAGCCGGCTTTCATATCTAGGCTGTAGGTTTCCGGGAAACACATAAAAGCTAGGTAATCCATCAAGTAATATACCAGCCAAGTGAAGCCAGTATGAAACAGAAACAGGCTCTTATTCTCCATTTTGCGAATACTGAACACCCCTGCCAGAAGTCCCTTCACAAAGGCTATTACCTTAACAAATAAGGCGTTCTCACGTAGCTTGTCTAAATTGCGCAAGAGCAGATAGCCAAACACAAAAGCCAGCAGCACCGCGATGCCTGCCACCGACAGCAGCACGTCGCGGTTAGCGGCCAAGGAATCGTATTTATCGACGAATAAGCTCTCAATAAACGCCCAGAACTTGTTGAATTCCAGCATCAACACTACTCCCAGTAGCAAAGCCAGTACCAGCACATCAATCACCCGCTCAGTGATGACCGTACCCAACGATACTTCTACCGGAACGCCACTGGTGCGCCGCAGCACTGAGCAGCGAATGACTTCGCCCATGCGCGGCAGCACAATGTTGGCCAAGTAGCCCACCATCATGGCGTGGTACACATTCCAATAGGACACGGTTTGGTGCGAGGCCGTGAGTTGCATCTTCCAGCGGTAGGCACGGCTGAAGTAACCCAGCACCGACAAAAACATGGTGATGCCCAACCAGAAATAATTAGCCGAACGGATGTAATGACCAATGGTCGACAAGTCCTGCCCGCGCACGGCATACCACATCAGCACCCCCGAGAGGGCCAGCAAAAGCGCATACTTAAAGATAGTGAGAAGATGTTTCAACCAGCTACTGTTGATTAGTGAATAGATAAGGAGGGCAAAGGTAAACCTGACTAGGCACCAGCCCCTACCATCACGTTATCAATCAACCGCACGCCGCCCAGATGCGCGGCCAAGCACAAGACCACGGCACGGCCCGTCACGTACTTCTCGAGAGGTTGCAAGGTCTGTGCATCAGCCACCTCAAAGTACTCAGGCGTCACCAGGGGTTCGTGGGCAAGCGTCCGCTCGGCATCAGCCCGCACTTGAGCCGGCAACACACCTTGTCGCACGTGCTCAGCGGCTGCTTCCAGCACCTGGTGCAGGAGCGGCGCAGCGGCGCGGGCGTCGGCCCCTAGCCGGAGGTTGCGCGAGGACATGGCCAGCCCGTCGGCTTCGCGGATGGTGGGGCAGGCCACTATTTCCAGGTCAAACGATAAGTCTGCCACCAGTTGGCGAATCACGGCCACCTGTTGCCAGTCTTTCTGGCCAAAGTAGGCCCGGTGCGGGCGCGCCAAATGAAAAAGTTTGCTCACTACCGTGGCTACACCGTTGAAATGACCAGGCCGGTGGGCTCCTTCCATCACCTGCTCCAAAGCACCAAAATCGAACCGGAGCACCGTTGGTTGGGGGTACATTTCGGGCACCGACGGCACAAAAAGAGCCGTGCAGCCCGCCGGCGCCAGCAGGGCCGCATCAGCCTCGGGAAGGCGTGGATAGAGCCGAAAGTCTTCGGCGTTGTTGAACTGCGTAGGGTTTACGAACAGGCTGGCTATCACTTCATCACAATCAGCACGAGCAGCTTGCACAAGTTGAAGGTGGCCGGCGTGCAACGCACCCATTGTGGGAACCAAGCCCACCCGTTTGCCGGCTCGACGAGCCTGTTCGGTGTAGGCTTGCAACCCGGCGGCAGTAGTAAGTATCTGCATAGAAGAGGAAGGCAATTGAGGTAGCCTCCAAAGTAGCTTTTATTGATTTTCCGCTCAAAATTGTTTAATTTTGTGCACCCATAGCATGGCCTTGTCCCATTCTCTTCAATAATCCCTTATGTCGAAGCTACGAATCCTCTACGCGGCCACCGAAATTGACCCATTCCTACAGACTACGAAAGTAGCTGAAATGCTGCGTCGGCTGCCCGCCAGCATGCAGGAAATGGGATGCGAAATTCGCATTTTCGTGCCACGTTTTGGCATTATCAATGAGCGCAAGAACCGGTTGCACGAAGTAGTGCGCCTTTCTGGCATCAATATCGCCGTGGGAGATGATGAAAAGCCCTTGGTTATCAAGGTTGCTTCGATTCCGACGGCAAAGTTGCAAGTTTATTTTATTGATAACGAAGATTATTTCCACCGCAAGTCGGCTTTGGTCGACAAAAACGATAAGTTTTACGCCGACAACGACGAGCGCGCCATCTTCTTTTGCAAAGGTGTTCTCGAAACCGTAAAGAAACTCGGCTGGTCACCCAACATCGTGCATTGCAGCGACTGGATGACGGGCCTGATTCCGTTGTACCTGAAAACGACCTACAAAAAAGACCCGGTTTTCAAGGATGCCAAGTCGGTGTTTTCGATTTACAATAACGAGTTTGCCGACAAATTTGAGGGCAATATCCTGGAGAAAGCCAAAATGCTCGACATCGACGACGCCATGCTGGCCTCGCTGAAAACGGCGGACTTCAGCGGTTTCATCAAAATGGGCATGGAATATGCCGACACCGTGGTGCGGTCCGACGAGGACTTCAGCGACAACATGAACGGCATGTTCACGGAGTACGCGCTGCATCACCGGCTCAGCCAGGTTGCCACCGACGAAAACCTGCACTCTTCCTACCTAGCGCTCTACAATGAATTGGCTAACTAGCCGCTGTGCTCCCGTAGTGGCCTTGTCGGCGCTGGCCCTGGCCAGCTGCGATAAGGGCACCGATTTGAACGTTGACCTGCCCAATACCACGACCATCAGCACTGAGTACACGGAGTATAAAACTCCGCTGCTCGACGTGGCCACAGTACGCACCGCCTCGGTGCAAAGCCTGAAAACAGACCATTATTTAGTGGGCCGGCTGACCGATAACGTAGCCGGAACCACTGAAGCGCGCGCCTACCTGAACGTCGTAACCGCCAGTTCAAACGATTCGCTGCCTTCCAAACTAGGCCAGCCCGTTCTCGACTCGGTGGTGCTGGTGATGGGGTTCGATAAGGTGAATGGCAGCAGTGCAACGCCCGTGCGTTTCGACGTTTCTAACCTGCAAGCTCCATTAGATGAGCGGCAGCCTTACAACAGTGCCTCGGCTACGGCCAAGGGCGCTCTGTTGGGCCAAAACCTGATGAGCCGGCTCGACCGCACCACTGTGGTGGCGACGGACACCAGCACCCGACCGGTAACCACTTCCAAAGTAGCCGACCCAACGATACGTTTGGTATTGCAACGCAGCGGTGCCGTAGCATCCCCGTTTGCACCCGCACCCGCAGTATCCTCTGCCTTTTTCAGTAATTTATTTTCCACTCTGAAGGGCAGTGGCATGGCCTTTACCCAGGCACAACTCGACCGTGAACTGAAAGGCTTGGCTATTGAGCCCAGCCAGGGCTTTTCCTCGGCCATTGTCAGCTTCGGGCGGTCTTACAATGGCCGTCTCGCGTTCTTCTTTCATGATGCCGCCGTAGCTGCTCCTGTGGCACCGGCCCGCCGTCGGTGGCGCTCGTACTCGGTATTCCTTGGACCGATATACAGCAGTGGCGGAGCAGCCCCGGCACGGGACCCGCGCTACTACACTCAAATGAGCAGCAATCTGGCAGGCACTGATTTGAGCCGCTTGTCCGATGTGACGCAAGCGGTTGCATCTATAACCCTGAACGGGACCAGCTATGTACAAGAAGGCGTTGGGCTGAGCACCCGCGTTACGTTGAAAGGTCTGGAAACCCTCATGAACACGCCCGGCCTCATCATCAACCGCGCTGAGTTGCGAGTGCCAGTGAAGCCGTTCAGCAACGCACTGTTTCCAAATCCCCGCTACATCTACGCAGTAGAAGCCGATGCTAATAATAAGGTCTTGCAGCGTGTCGTAAATTTCCTTCCTACTGACCGCATTGTTCAAGCCGATGGCAGAAATCAGCTCCTGGTAGGCAGCAGAGCCCTGGGTGAACTGGAGGGGCCTTCCTCCCAGCAGTACTATACTTTAGTTATCACCAACTACTTACAGGCTTACCTTAACGATAAGTTAGGCGGCAATCCGGCTTCGTTGCTACTAGTGCCAGATAGTAGCCCCCTGCTTGCGAGCAGCACAGAACCTTCTACCTTGACCTTAGGACTAAACCGGGCAGTTATCGATGCTGCCAACGTGAGTTTGCGGGTTTATTACTCCAAACGATAAATTGCTAAGGGGCGGTATTTACTAGGTCCGCATATTCCCTTACCCTCAATTCTTTCAATTACTTAACCCCTTTCTGCCATGTGCGGCATTGTTGCTTATTTAGGTCACCGCGAGGCCTGTCCCATCATTCTCAAAGGCTTGCGCCGCCTCGAATACCGTGGCTATGACTCAGCCGGTGTTGCATTGCTTAATGGTGAGCTAAACGTCTATAAGAAAAAAGGCAAGGTTGCTGACTTAGAGAAATTTATTCTCGAGAAAGACACGCATGCCAACGTAGGCATGGGCCACACGCGCTGGGCAACCCACGGCGAGCCCAACGACGAGAACGCCCACCCCCACTACTCTACCTCGGAGCGGATTGCTATCATTCACAACGGCATTATTGAAAACTATGCTGCTTTGAAAACACACTTGCTGAAGCAGGGGCACACGTTTCAGTCGGATACGGACACGGAGGTATTCGTGAACCTGATTGAGGAAATAAAAAAGCAAAACTCCTGCTCGCTGGAAGAAGCAGTGCGGTTGGCCCTACACGAAGTAGTGGGCGCCTACGCCATTGTGGTACTCAGCAAGGATGCTCCTAACCAGCTTATTGCTGCCCGCAAAGGCTCGCCAATGGTAATTGGTATTGGCGAAGGAGAGTTTTTCATCGCCTCGGACGCTACGCCCATCATTGAGTACACGAACGAAGTTGTGTATGTGAATGACTACGAAGTAGTGGTTATCCGCGATGGGCAGCTGGAGATTCGCACCAAAGAAGATGTTAGCCAGACCCCATACATCCAGAAGCTGGAAATGGAGTTGGAGAGCATCGAAAAAGGTGGCTACGAGCACTTCATGCTGAAGGAGATTTTTGAGCAGCCCCGCTCAATCCTCGACTCCATGCGCGGACGCCTGGAACTTGAAGCTGGCCACCTGAACATGGGTGGAATCCGGGCCTACGAGCAAAAGTTTGTGAATGCCCAGCGCATCATCATTGTGGCCTGTGGCACGTCATGGCACGCCGGCTTGGTGGCCGAGTACCTGATTGAGGACTTGGCCCGCATTCCGGTGGAAGTGGAGTATGCGTCGGAATTCCGCTACCGCAACCCGGTCATCACGGAGCGTGACATTGTAATTGCTATTTCGCAAAGTGGCGAGACGGCCGATACATTGGCTGCTATTGAGTTAGCGAAGAGCAAAGGCGCTACCATCTTTGGGGTATGCAACGTGGTAGGCAGTAGCATTGCTCGCGCTACCGATGCGGGAGCTTATACCCACGCCGGCCCTGAAATTGGGGTGGCTTCCACCAAAGCCTTTACGGCTCAGGTAACCGTGCTGACCCTGCTGGCCATGATTATGGGTCAGAAGCGCGGCACTATTACCGACACCAAGCTGCGTGAGTTGATGGTGGAGCTGGACACGATTCCTTCGAAAGTGGAGAAGGCCTTGGAGTTGGACCATGAGATTCAGGCCATCGCCGAGATTTTCAAGGATGCTTCTAACTTCCTGTACCTGGGCCGTGGCTACAACTTCCCAGTAGCTCTGGAAGGCGCGCTCAAGCTTAAGGAAATCAGCTACATCCACGCCGAGGGCTACCCGGCTGCCGAGATGAAACACGGTCCGATTGCGCTGATTGACGAGAACATGCCGGTAGTAGTTATTGCTACCCGCGACAGCTCGTACGAGAAGGTGGTGAGCAACATTCAGGAGGTGAAGGCCCGCAAAGGCCGCATCATCGCCGTAGTGAGTGAGGGCGACAAGGTGATTCCGGCCATGGCCGAGTTCGTAATTGAAGTGCCCCACACCAGCGAAGTACTGATGCCATTGGTATCAGTGGTGCCGTTGCAGCTGCTGAGCTACCACATTGCCGTGTTGCGCGGCTGCAACGTGGACCAGCCTCGTAACCTAGCCAAGTCGGTTACGGTGGAGTAAGCTCTGAACAACGGATTTCGTGTCCGCTTATATCAAGGGTTAAAAACAGAAAAGGCCACTCATGCGAGTGGCCTTTTTCATGTTGCATGTTAAGCGACGAGATGCTTCGACTACAAAGTCCGTGCAATCCGAAGAAATCTCTGTGGTTCAAACAGCAAATGGTTCTCCGCGTAGCGCCTGCCGCTTAAGCAACGGGCATACTTTGTAGCGTTCATCGTGGGTATCATTCCACATGGCCTCTAGTACAGCGTATACGCGCTCCACGCCAATGGCATTGGCCCAGGCGAAAGGACCATGCGGGTAGTTAGTGCCGAGCTTCATCCCGAGGTCGATGTCCTGCATACTCGCGGTAGCTTCCTGTAAGGCGAAGCAGGCTTCGTTGATAATTTGACAGATGACGCGGGGCGTTACCAGGCCCACCCGGTCTTCCACTATGCGGTAGTTAGTGCCGAGGGCGGCGCAGGTCTCGGCCAGCTTCTGGCGGTTCGCTTCGTTATAGAGGCTAACTTCTAGTAGGGAGCGGTTGAGAAGGGTAGGCAAGCCACAAAAACCAAAAAGCATAGCGTCTGGTGCCACATCAGTCTCTCTCCATAGGTTTTCAAGCAGTGAATCGCACGATGCTTCCGCGAAAACGGGCAGGTTTGATGCGGAGAACAGCCGGAATGTTTGAGCGCTTTTAAAGCAAAAGACCACATCAGCAACCTGGGCAGCAACTTGGATTTCTCCGACCCGGAGGTTCTGTTCAGCAAGGTCGGCGTAATGGGTACTGAAGTACGTGTACTCGTGCCCCGGCCCAAACTTCTCGCGGAATTCCGCCTTTACGTGGTTGCCGTCGATGACCAGGATGTGCATGGTTTCGGTTGTTACTTTGGGCCAAAGATACCTTAACCAAACCCACCCATGCCCCACCAGATTATCCTGACCGACCAAGCCCCTGCTCCTATTGGCCCCTACTCGCAAGCGGTGAAAGCGGGTACTACCGTCTACGTTTCAGGTCAGATTCCGCTGGATGCTGGCGGCCAGCTTGTGGCAGGCGATGTGGCCGACCAAACCCACCAAGTGCTGAAGAACCTCACGGCCGTGCTGGCTGCTGCCGGCCTCGCCCTGACTGATGTGGTGAAATGCAGCATTTTCGTCAAGGACCTCGCCAACTTCGCCACCATCAACAAGATTTACGGCTCCTACTTTGACGAAGCCACAGCGCCGGCTCGCGAAACGGTAGAGGTAAGCCGCCTGCCCCGCGACGTGGAAGTAGAAATCTCCTGCATTGCCGTAGCTGCATAAGAAAGCGAGCGTATGCAGCGTTGATATGAAAAATCAACGTTTGCTTACGACTCTCGACGCATGAAAGAACTCGGACTCGGACTGTTCATCATTGGGCTGATTTCGCTGGCACTGCCGTTCATCAACCCCAATATCAAATCAGTTTTTTTGACCTGGGTTGACCAGTGGGGAACGACTGTGGCCTGGATAATTCGCGGTGGTATCACACTGCTGGGACTCGTGCTGTGGCTCAGCTTTAAGGATAGAGAATAGGCTTAGCAGCCAAGGCCACAGGTTTTTGAGAGGCTGAGCTTATCGCTAAGCTCCTCGTTAACCAATAATCGGGCAAGGGCGTAGGGTGGTCAAGGCCTACTGGCATGGGCCTGTCCGGAAGCGGGAAACTCATCCCGCTGATTGCTTTTGGCTATGGCTTCTTCCTTCCCCACTTATCCCCTGCAGCAAACAGCCGACCTGGCTCCCGTGCTCGACGCCATTGGCGATGCCCGTGTAGTGCTGCTGGGCGAAGCTTCACACGGTACCCACGAGTACTATACCTGGCGGGCCGCCCTGAGCAAGCGCCTGATTCAGGAAAAGGGGTTTCAGTTTATTGCTGTGGAAGGGGATTGGCCCGACTGCTTCGCGGTGAATGCCGCTATTAAGCAGGACGAGGTGAGCTACGGCTCAGCTGCTCAGCTGCTGCAAACCTTCGACCGTTGGCCGACCTGGATGTGGGGCAACTGGGAAATTGCGGCCCTGGTCGATTGGCTGCACCGGCACAACTTGCGCCAGCCCGCCGAGCAGCGCGTGGGCTTCTACGGCTTGGATGTGTACAGCCTCTGGGAATCGTTGCAGGCGGTGCTGCAGTACGTAGAAAAGCAGGGCGATGGCGCCGTAACGGCCGCTCGCCGCGCCTTTAGCTGCTTTGAGCCCTACAGCACCGACCCGCAGGAGTACGCCCGGGCCGTGGCCTTTGTGTCGGAAGATTGCCAGGATGAAGTGACCGCCGTGCTAAGAGCGCTGCGCACTCAGACTCTGCAGCAACCAGCGGTCGGCCTGCCCGAACGCGAGCTGGCTTTCGGAGCCGAGCAAAATGCCTTAGTGGCCGTCAATGCCGAGCGCTACTACAAGGCCATGCTGCGCGGCGGCGGCGCCTCTTGGAACGTGCGCGACGAGCACATGATGGAGACCCTAACCCGCCTGCTCGACTTGCACGGGCCGGACAGCAAGGCCATCATCTGGGCGCACAACACCCACATCGGCGATGCCCGCTTTACGGACATGCGCCGCGAAGACATGGTGAACATCGGCCAGCTGGCCCGCGAGCAGCTGGGCCGCGATAAGGTTTTCAGTGTAGGCTTTGGCTCATACCAAGGCAGCGTAATTGCCGGTAAAGCCTGGGGAGCGCCGCTGGAAAGCATGACCGTGCCGGCCGCTACCCGCGGCTCCTGGGAACATCAACTGCATAGCCAACTGGGCGGCGATAATGCGCTGCTTTTGTCCTCAGAGCTCAAGCAGATTGACAGCCTGAGCAAAGCCCAGGGGCACCGGGCCATTGGGGTGGTGTATCGGCCGCAGTTCGAGCAGTTTGGCAACTACGTGCCCTCGGTTATTCCGGAGCGGTACGATGCCTTTCTGTTCTTTGATAAAACCCGGGCCCTACACCCGCTTAATATTCATCCTGCCGAGAAGGGCCCGCCAGACCTGTATCCGTGGGGTGAGTAGAACTCGCAACGACTGCCTGCGCGCTACTGGTTACTGGCGTTACCTTTGCGGCGCGTTCCGAACTCCGGAACGCGCTTTTTTTGCGTTATGACTGAGAGAGAAGTTCGGGTGCGCTTTGCACCGTCGCCCACGGGGCCACTGCACATTGGCGGGGTCCGCACGGCCCTTTACAACTATTTGCTGGCCCGCAAGCTGGGCGGCAAAATGCTGCTTCGCATTGAGGACACCGACCAGAACCGCTTCGTGCCCGGCGCCGAAGACTACATTCTGGAGGCCCTGGCCTGGTGCGGCATCGTGATAGACGAAGGCGTGGGTCCCGGCGGTCCGCACGCGCCCTACCGCCAAAGCGAGCGCAAGCCCATGTACAAGCAGTACGCCGACCAGCTCATTGCCAGCGGCCACGCCTACTACGCCTTCGACACGCCCGAGGAACTGGACGCCATGCGCGCCCGCCTGCAGGCCGCCAAGGTGCCCAACCCGCAATACAACAGCATCACCCGCGCCCAAATGCGCAACTCCCTCACCCTACCCGAAGACGAGGTGAAGCAGCTGCTCGACGGCGGCACGCAGTACGTCATTCGCCTCAAAGTGCCCCGTAAAGAGGAAGTACGCTTCCAGGATTTGATTCGGGGCTGGGTGGTGGTGCATTCCTCCGCCATCGATGACAAGGTGCTGATGAAGTCGGACGGCATGCCGACCTACCACCTGGCCAACATCGTGGACGACCACCTGATGGAAATCTCGCACGTCATTCGGGGCGAAGAGTGGCTGCCCTCGGCGCCGCTGCACGTGCTGCTCTACCGCTATTTGGGCTGGGAAAGCACCATGCCGCAGTTTGCTCACTTGCCCCTGCTGCTGAAGCCCGACGGCACCGGCAAGCTTAGCAAGCGCGACGGCGACAAGCTCGGCTTCCCGGTGTTTCCGCTGGAATGGCACGGCATCGACAGCGAAACCGGCGAGCCTACCGTGAGCCGCGGCTACCGCGAAGACGGCTACTTGCCCGAAGCCTTTATCAACTTCCTGGCTTTCCTGGGCTGGAACCCCGGCTCGCAGCAGGAGATTTTTTCGATGGACGAGCTGATTGCTGCCTTCAGCATCGAGCGCGTGAGCAAGTCGCCGGCCCGCTTCGACCAGAACAAGGTGAAGTGGTACAACGAGCATTACCTCCGCGCCAAGTCCGACGCCGAATTGGCCCCCTACCTGCTCACGGCCTTGGCCGAGCACGGCATTGCCTGCAACCAAGCCAAAGCCGAGCAAATTGTGAGCGTGATGAAGGAGCGGGTGAGCTTTCCCAAGGACTTCTGGCAGGAGGCCAAGTACTTCTTCCAAGCGCCGGACAGCTACGATGAGCAGGTTGTGAGCAAGAAGTGGAACCCGCAGGTGAGCAACGTTTTGGCGGCTTATGCCGAGGCCCTGCCCGACAGCTCAGAACCCAGCTCCAACGCCGAAGTAGTAAAGGCGATTTTCAACCAAACCGTTGAAGAGCAAGGCATGAAGCCGGGTCAGGTGCTGCAAGCCTTGCGCGTGGCCGCAACCGGTGCCGCAGCCGGCCCCGACTTGTTTGAGACGCTGGCTATTTTAGGCACTGGCGAAGTTGCCACCCGTCTGCGTAAGGCGGTGGCCACGTTGGGGTAAACACTATGTGCTCCCTTCGCGATAAAGACAAAAGGCTGGCCCATGGTCAGCCTTTTTTATGATGGCCCCACTCCCGACTGACCACCCACGCCCGCAAATTCGCGTAAAGCCTACCACCGCTACCCAACTCAACTGCTTCCGCCATGGCCAAGAAACCTGTTAAACCGAAGTCGAAATCACAGCAAGACCCCGACAAGAAAGCCCGCGTCCACAAAGAGCTGGAAGGCTTTGAGATTGGCGTGAACCCACTGGGCGAAATCACGTCCAATTACAGCATCGAGGAAATCAATCAGTTTTTGGGGCGTCACGTGCGCGACAAAAAATTGGTGGACCGCGCCGGACAGTTCGGCGAAAAGCCCGAACCCGACGAAACTGAGGATGAAGCCTTTCCCATTGCCGATGCCGAGCACGCCCCCGAGCCCGAGGAGACCGAGGAAGACTTTATGAAGCGCACCAGCCGCGAGGCCAAGCGCAAAAAGGCGGCACTCGACCCCGATGCGGCGGCGGCGGAAACTCGCCTCGACTTGCCAGCCGACGAGTAAAGCGGTCTAACACCGGGTGGGCCGCTACAACGAGAGCGAAGCGCCGGTGCGCCGGCCATTCTCAAAGGTTTCCACCCGCAGCAAATTGCCGTCCTTGTACGTTTCGGCGCGTGTGACCTTGCCTGTGTTGTTGTGGATTTCAACGTGCGTGAGCTTCCCTAACTCGTACGTCTCGGTGCGGCTGACGGTGCCGTCGGTGTAAGTTTGAATGGATGTAATCTGGCCGTCTTCGTCGAAGCTTGTCCAGGGTCCGTACCAGTAGAATCGGGCGCCTTTAGCCCCCGTAACCCACTGCGCCGTACCCCGGCGAGCTACTTTTCCGCTGGGGTGCCAGTAGGTTACCTCGCACAAGCCGTCCTCGCCGTAGTGCTCCGAATGGTCGAGCGTGCCGGTGGGTGCATAATAACGGAAGGTACCTACCGGGCGTCCGTGGCGGTACTTCCCCGCGGTGAGTGGTTGCTTGTTGTTGGAGTCATAATAAATACGCCAGCGGCCTTTGGTCATACTGTTGCGGTCGTAGCGGTTACTAGCAGCACAGGAACCTAATAGCAGTCCGATGCTGAGGAGAACTAGGAACACAGAAATGCGCATAGAACGAGAACATTAGAGCGGATTATAAATTTAATTTCTATTTGAAAGCCAAACGTGTCTGCGCCAAAATTTCGTGTCTGCCTGCGCCTATACCCTATATAGTGAACGGCCAGTAGAAATCCCGCGCGCTTTTACCTTTGGCTGCACCAACCATCTTTCCATGCTGCTATGCTTTCTCACGACGTTGACTACCGCATCATTGGTTCCGATATCCAGGTGCTGGAAATTGAGCTCGACCCCAATGAAACCGTGATTGCCGAGGCCGGGGCCATGGTGTATATGGAAGAGGGCATCGCCTTCGAAACCAAGATGGGCGACGGCTCGGAGCCTGACCAGGGCCTAATGGGCAAGCTGTTCTCGGCTGGCACCCGGCTGATTACGGGTGAGTCTTTGTTCATCACCCACTTCACCCACCGCGGGGGCTATGGCAAAAGCCGGGTGGCCTTCTCGGCTCCGTATCCGGGCACCATCATTCCCATCAACTTGAGTGACCTGCCCAACGGCCTTATCGTGCAGAAGGACGGATTTCTGGCCGCGGCGCGAGGCACCAAAATCAGCATGCACTTCAACCAGAAATTCGGGGCCGGACTTTTTGGGGGCGAGGGGTTTATCCTCCAGAAGCTGACTGGTGACGGAAAGGCATTTGTGCACGCTGGTGGCACCATTATCGAGAAAAAACTAAACAACGAACTCTTGCGCGTAGACACTGGCTGTGTGGTCGCGTTCGAGCCGGGCATAGATTTCAGCGTGGCTCGGGCCGGCGGATTAAAATCGATGATATTCGGCGGTGAAGGGCTGTTGCTGGCCACCCTACGCGGCACGGGCCGCGTGTGGATACAGTCGATGCCGGTCAAAAAGCTCATTCGCGCCCTGGCCCCCGGTGGGGGCAACGCCCAAAAAGAAAGTGGCGGCGTGCTGGGCGGCCTGTTTGGGGGCGCTATGGACCAATAAGAAGCGGGCCCTGGGGTGCCAGGCCCCCAGGGCTCTTACCTGCTCATCCCCGTTTGAGCGAAGGTGCTATTGGTATCCGCTACCCCTTTGATGGCAAACCCGAGCGCCACCACAAGCACCAAGCCAACAGCAATGGCTACCCGAATCAAAAATTTAGAGTCTTTCGCCTCATCGTGTTTGCGGCGGTCGATTTCTCGACGCTGGCTGCGTGACTTATACGGGCGTTGAAAGGCCGATTTCTTGGCCATGGGAACAAGAGTTGAATAAGACATAGAGTGGGAATGTTACTGTAATATTACTAAGAATTCCCGAAATGCTATATCACCCGTTCTACAAAACCAAAAATTAACTCACAAGCTGTCTTTTTTCTGTTATTCTTATGACCATGCTCTCCTAATTATTGGCTAGCTGGCCATTACGCGCGGCTGGATTGGTACTTGGCAGCGGTTCGCAGCACGGCTTCCAGCACATCGCGCGAGTTGAGCAGGCGTGGTACTTTGTGTTGGCCGCCAAGCTTGCCTTGGCTGGCCAGCCACGCCTCGAATGTGCCGGCGGGCACGGCGTGCAGCCGTGGGGGTGCCAGCGCCAGGCTGCGGTGCCGCTTGGCAGCATAGTCCGAATTGAGCTCACAAAGCGTAGCGTCGAGCACGGCCCCGAACTTATCGAGGTCGGGCGTAGCGGTGGCCGTTGCGAATTCTATGGCCCACTCATGTCCTCCTCGCGACGAATTTTCGGCAACAAACCAGACCGGCGCAGCAGTAAAATCGCGGACCGCAGCGCCGGTAGCGCGGCTGGCCGCGGCCACGGCGGCTTCGGCGTTTTCGATGACGACTTCCTCTCCGAAAGCATTCAGAAAGTGCTTGGTTCGGCCGGTGATGCGCACCCGGTAGGGGTGCCGGGAAGTGAACCGCACAGTGTCGCCAACGATGTAGCGCCACAAGCCGGCGTTGGTGGTAATGACCACGGCATAAGGCCGGTTCAACTCCACCTCGGCCAGCGGAATGGGGCGCGGGTCGGGGCTGGCCCACTGGTCAGCGGGTAAAAATTCGTAGTAAATACCGTGGTCGAGCAGCAGCAGCAGGTCCTCGCTATCGGGCTGGTCCTGGAGGGCGAAGTAGCCTTCCGACGCGCTGTAGATTTCGAGGTAGCGCATGCGAGCATCGGGAATCAACTGCCGAAACAGCTCGCGGTACGGCCCAAACGCCACAGCACCGTGCAGAAACAGCCGCAAATGCGGCCACACGTGGGTGATGTCGGGCACTCCGGCCAGGGCCACCACGCGGCGCAGCAGCACTACCATCCAGGTGGGCACGCCGGCCAGGGTGCGCACGTCTTGGGTGAGCACGTGAGCCGCAATGCGCTCAATTTTTTCTTCCCACTCCTCCAGCAGGGCCAATGCGAGCGGGGGCGTGCGCATTTGCTCGGCCCACCACGGCAACTGCTGCATGATGACCGCCGAGACATCGCCGGTGCGGGAGGCGGGTTCCTGGGGCCGAAACGGATTGCTGGCGTGTGTGCCACCCAGCGAGAGTGTTTTGCCGGTGAGCAGCCGCTCCTGCGGATAAAACTTAGTGGCCAGGGCCAGCATGTCGCGGCCGGCGCGGTAGTGGCAGTCCTGCAGCGCTTCCCGCGAGACGGGAATGTACTTGCTGCGGTCGTTGGTTGTGCCGCTCGACTTGGCAAACCACTGCGGCCGGCCCGGCCACAGCACGTCGGGCTGGCCGCGCAGCACTTTCTCAATTTCCGGGTACAGCTGTTCGTAGGTGCTGGCCGGTACGCGCCGGCCAAATTCGGCGGCGCTCAGCCGCTCCTTAAAACCGTAGCGGCGGCCCCATTCGGTGGCCTGAGCCCGCGTGAGCAGCTGGTGCAGCACTTGCGCCTGCACGTGGTGCGGCTGCTCGCGGATGCGGGCCAACCGGGGCACGCTGGCCCACTGAACGGCGGGGGCAAGTAGCTGGTCGAACATTTTACTGTTGCATGATGAAGGGACGAAGTAATGGAGTGCTGCGCTAAAAAGCGATGCTCTCCGGCCAAGGGAGACGAGTGCCGCGAAGCCCCTGGCCGAGCTTCTCTCATCATTATGTGCTTCTTATTGCTTCATTATCTCTTTGCTCAAGCTCCCAAGCGCTGTCGTCTATACGGCGCGCTTTAACTCGAAATTTTTGCCCAGGTACACGCGGCGCACCGTTTCGTCGCTGGCCAGGTCTTCGGCAGTGCCGGCCTTCAGGAGCTTGCCTTCGAAAAGCAGATAAGCCCGGTCCACGATGCTGAGGGTGGAGTTCACGTCGTGGTCGGTGATGAGCACACCAATGTTGCGGTGCTTGAGCTTGGACACGATGCCTTGGATTTCTTCGGTCGCGATGGGGTCGACGCCGGCGAAGGGCTCATCGAGCAGCACAAACTTGGGGTCGACAGCCAGGGCGCGGGCAATTTCGGTACGCCGGCGCTCGCCCCCGCTCAGCACTTTGCCCAGGTTTTTGCGCACATGGGTGAGGCTAAACTCCTCGAGCATTTCCTCCACTTTGTTGCGCCGGGCCTCCTTCTTCATGCTGGTCATTTCGAGCACGGCCATGATGTTTTCTTCCACGCTCAGGTCGCGAAACACGCTGGCTTCCTGCGCTAGGTAGCCAACGCCCAGGCGAGCCCGCTGGTAGATGGGCATGGTGGTAATTTCGATGTCGTCGAGGTAGATGCGCCCCGCGTTGGGTTTCACCATGCCCACCATCATGTAAAAGCACGTGGTTTTGCCAGCGCCGTTGGGCCCGAGCAGCCCAACTATTTCGCCCTGCTCCACCGTGACCGACATGTCGTTGACCACGGTGCGGGCTTTGTATTTTTTAATCAGATGGTCAGCGCGAAGAATCATAGGGCAAAGGTAAAGGCTGGTGCCCGGGAAGGCGAAGACGTGCCACAAACGATTGTAATGCGATAAATTATTCGGCTTGCCTAATACTTCACTTGAAAAATTCCGTTACTTTTAGCCCCTACAACCTCACCACCTAAATCTTCTATATTGTATGACGGTAAAAACACTACTCCTTGCGGGCGGGGCTGTCCTGATGGGCGCGTCGAGCGCTAGCGCAGGCGGCTTTCAGGTTTACCTGCCCAGTCAGCAGAGCATTGGCATGGGCGGAGTAGGCGTTGGCCTCTCCATGGAACAGGCCGCGCAGTTTCTGAACCCCGGCGCCATGGCCATGCTGCGCCAGAGCGGCGTGCAAGTGGGCGTGAGTGCAACGTTTGCCCGGTTGGCCTTTCGGCCAGCATCGGGCGGGCCGCAGCGCCAGCTAGAGAATACCACCGTCACGCCGTTTAACCTCTACGCCAGTTTTGGCCCCAAGGAGGGCAAATTCCGGACGGGCATCGCGGTGTATACGCCCTACGGCTCTACGCTGAAGTACGAGAACGGGTGGGAAGGGCGTTTTTCGCTGAGTGAGATTACGCTGCGGGCCATTTATGTGCAGCCCACGGTGAGCTACGCGCTGACCGACAAGCTGAGTGTAGGCGCGGGCCTGATGATTCTAGCTTCGGGCTCGGTGAACCTGCAGCGCGCTGTTGCGCTGCCCTCGGCCGAAGGCAAGATTGAGTTGGACGGCAAGACCAAAACAGGCTTTGGCGTGAATGCCGGCATTTTCTTTAAGCCTTCGGACAAGCTCAGCTTGGGCGTGAGCTACCGCTCCAAGATTGATGCGCGCGTGGAAGGCGGCGATGTAACCGTGACGAACCCCATTCCGGCGCTGCAGTCGCGGTTTGTGGCTAATAAGTTTAATGCCACCCTGCCCCTGCCCGCTACCGTCAACCTCGGCATTGGCATTACGCCCACCGACAAGCTAACCATCGGTGTCGACGTGAACTTCACGCAGTGGAGCGAATACCGCGCCCTCCGCTTCGACTTTACCAAAGATGGGGCCCCTGCCCAAATAGGTACGGCCACGTTCTCGGAGTCGAAACGCTCGTACGAGGACGCGCTGACTTTCCGCCTCGGCGGTCAGTACAAGGTGAACGACAAGCTGGCCCTGCGCCTGGGCACGGCCTACGACATGTCGCCGGTGAAAGACGGCTACGTGACGCCCGAAACGCCCGACAATAACCGCATCATCGGCACGGCCGGTGTGGGCTACAACATCACCGAGAATTTTGGTTTGGATGCGTCCTTTATGTTCCAGGCCATTCTCAAGCGCACGCAAACCGAAGCCGACCTGCTCAACAACGGCACCACTGACCGGGTAGCCGGCACTTATCGCACCAATGTCAGCATCCCTGGCATCGGCTTCCGCTACAACTTTTAAGTCTCACTCCGCTAGTATTTCGTTTGTATGAACCTTATTTTCAAACGTTCCGCGCCCTTTCTAGCGCTGTTAGGTCTTGCGCTTGGCGGCTGCCAGCCCGACCTGAACGATGACCCCAAGTCCAGCGCCGGGCAAGCCGACTTCAGCCGGTACGTTTCTGTAGGCAATTCGCTCACCGCGGGTATTAGCGACGGCGGCCTTTACCGTGAAGGTCAGCTAAATTCTTACCCAAACATCCTGGCTCAACAGTTTAAGCAGGTAGGAGGCGGCGAATTCGTGCAGCCCTTGTTCAGCGAAGCTCAGCTTAATGGCTCGGGTTATTTGCGCTTAGCTGGCTTCACTGCTACCGGTGGGCCCATTACTGCCAACGTGACCACAAACTTAGGCGTGCGCGGCGCTGTACCAACTCGCACTAACCCCTTGCCTCGTCCCCAACCAATCTATACCAAAGACCTCAACGTAATTAACAATCTGGGTGTATCGGGCATCCGTATGTCGGACATTACCACAGCGGGCTTGGGCAACGTGAGCCAAACTGGGGGCACCGCGACCGCACCTACGACAATTTTTAACGAGTACTTCGAGCGCATCACACCCGATGGTAGCAATGAGACCTACTTAGAGCGCGTGCGCCGCACGGTAGACACAGTAAAGCCTACTTTCTTTACCTCCTGGCTCGGCAACAACGACGTTTTGGGCTTTGCCACAGCGGGCGGTGCAGGCAGCTCGCTCACGCCCATCGCCACTTTCACCGCCAACAACAACCAAGTGCTGGACGCCCTCACAGCAGGTGGTGCCAAGGGGGTAGTAGCAACCATTCCGGATGTTACCACTATCCCGTTTTTCACCACGGTTGGGCCGTCATTTAAAGCGACGTTGGCAGCAAACAATGTTCCTGGCATTGTGACCATGACCGGAGCTGCGCCAGGTGGCCCAGCTTCGGGCAACCGGAGGCAGATTGCTACTGTAGACATTCGAGATGCAGCTGGCGCTGGCCGCCAATTATTCACACTCACTTCCGCGCCCTTCCTGGGCTTGCTGGGACGGCCCACGGGCGCTCCATGGCGCTCCTTTGTGCCCCGGGCGAACCTTGCAGGATACTTAACGGCGTATGGTGTTGACACCTTGCAGGCTTTCGGCGCCACCGCAGGCAATCCCATTCCCAGTGCTTTCATCCTCGACGATACAGAACAAGCTCAGGTACAAACCGCTATAACGGCCTTCAATGCCGCACTTGTTAGCGCTGCTAATACTCGCAACCTAGCAATATTCGACGTGAATACATTCTTCCGTTCTATAGCAACCAATGGTCTAGTTGCAAATACGACCACCAATACGGCTGCTTACATATCCGGCAACATTTTCAGCCTGGATGGCGTGCACCCCACTCCGCGTGGCTATGCTCTCATCGCCAATGAGATAATTAAAGTCATCAATGCCAAATACGGGTCTTCGCTACCGGGCGTGGATGCCAGCGCCTACCGCGGCGTACTCTTCCCTCAATAGCCAGCCCCTTGATTTTTAATGAAAACGCCTTCCTCTTTCGGGGAAGGCGTTTTTTTTGTGATAGCGAGGCGGAGAAACTTACGCTGCTTCCTGCTGCTCTGCGCCCACGGCTTGCCGGGCGGCAACATGTGCAGCAATCAGCTGCGCGTGGTGCCGCCCGTTTTCGATAAACCAGCGGCTGGTGGCGCGGCCGCCGCACACGGTGCCGGCCACGTACAGTCCGGGGCGCGTGGTTTCGTGGGTGGTAGGGTCGAAGAGCGGGGCGCGGGCCTCGTCGGCCGGGTCGGGCTCTACGCCGAGACGGCCGAGCAGGGCCTCGTCGGGGTGGTAGCCGGTGAGGGCGTACACGAAGTTGGTGGCAATCGTGAGCGGGCCTTCGGGCGTCAGGATTTCGATGGCCTCGGGGGTTATGGCCGTGACCGTGGTGTTGAAGTAAGCCTTAATGCGGCCTTCGGCAATGCGGTTGACGAGGTCGGGGCGAATCCAGTATTTCACAGAATTGCTGACCTCCGGGCCACGCACGATGAGCGTGACTTTGGCACCGGCACGGGTGAGCTGCAACGCGGCTTTGGCCGAGGAGTTTTTAGCCCCGATGACCACCACGTTTTGGGTGGCGTGCTGGTAGGGCTCTTTGTAGTAGTGGCTAACGTTTGGCAGGTCTTCGCCGGGCACACCGAGCGGGTTGGGCAAGTCGTAGAAGCCGGTGGATACTACCACGGTACGGGTGCGAATCTGGCCCTTGTCGGTGTGCACCGTGAAGTCGCCCTGCTCGCCTTCTAGGGCCTCTACTTTTTCGTGCAGGCGCAGTTCCAGCTTCTCCGTGGCGGCTACGCGGTGGTAGTAGTCGAGGGCGTCTTCGCGCAGAGGCTTGTAGTGGTTGGTTGGGAACGGATAACCTCCGATTTCCAGCAACTCGGGCGTAGAGAAAAACTCCATGTTGGTAGGATAGCCCACGATGGAATTGACGAGCGCGCCTTTTTCTACTACTGCCGTGCGCAGGCCGCAGCGCTGGGCTTCGAGGGCACAGGCGAGGCCAACGGGGCCGGCGCCAATAATGAGAACGTCGAGCATATAGAGAACTCCGCTTTTCGGCTGGAGCATAATTGAGCGAAGTAGCGCGACCTTTGTGGTTCGCGTTCCCGCGTTGTTGTTACGAAATTGACCGTGCTGCAACGCGAACTACAACCGAAGGTCGGCGTAGTCCATCGTTCGCGCTACTTCCATGCGTACCTGCGACTTGTGCGGCAGCACCAAATTTAAAAAGCTGCCTTTCTACTACGAATTTGAAGGCCAAAAGCTGCAAGGCACCCAGTGCCAAAGCTGCGACCTGATGTTTCTGAACCCCCAGCCTACGCCCGCGCAGCTGGAACGGCTCTACGGTAAGGACTATTTCACGGAGCGACCCAACTACGACCGCACCCAGCAGGAGGTGGTTTTCATTGAGGAAGGCCAGAAGCGTGATGTATTAAACCAGGTCCGGCCCGACAAGTTCACTAACTACGTTCTGGCCAAGTACCCTGGCCGCAAGTTCCGCTATCTAGAAGTGGGTTGCGGCCCCGGCTACACTCTGAAAAGCCTGCAGGCCCTAGGCTGGGAAACCCACGGCCTGGAAATCTCCGAGCACGCCGCCGAATTTGCCCGCCGCGAGCTGCAGCTACCCGTGGTGACCGGCAACATCGAAACCACCGAGGACTTCCACGAAAATCAGTTCGACCTTGCCTATATGGGCGATGTGCTCGAGCACCTGCTCTCACCCAGCGCCACGCTGGCCAAATTCCACCGCATTCTGTCGAACGATGGCCTGTTGGTGTTGGCCCTGCCGTCGGTGTTGAACCTGCCCACGGTGCGGCTGGGCTTTACCGCTTACGGCCTATTGGGCAAAGAGCGCAAGATGGATATCCCGCCTTATCACCTCTTTGAATTCACGCCGGCTACCATAACCAAGATGCTCAAGAAGCAGGGTTTTGAAGTGGTGGAGCTGCTGAACCCCGTGAAGCCGCCCAAGAATATCCGCCTTGGAGGCAGCATGGTGGAGAAGGTGGGCAAGCTGGCCGGGCAGTACCCTACTTATTACTTGAATAAGATGACCGGGCGGTTTGGGGATAGGATGTTTGTGGTGGCGCGGAACGTGAAGTAGCGCGGACTTTTAGTCCGCGTCTCCAATGCTACAAACCCTTTCAGTGCATAAAAAAAACGACTGAAGCATCTCAAGCTTCAGTCGTTTTTTCTCGTATGGTCGCGGACTAAAAGTCCGCGCTACTGTTTACAGCAGTTCGGTGCTGCGCTTCACGAAGGCCGTCAGGGCCTCGCCTTTCAGCATACCCTGAGCCAGCAGCGCCAGGTCGAAGGCTTGCTTGGCCAGCTTCTCGCCGCTGCCGCCATCGGCCAGCACTTTCTGGGCTATGGGGTGGTTGGCGTTCACTGTCACGTCGTACGATTCGGGGAAGGCGCCAAACATCTGCATGCCGCCTCCGCCGCCGGTGCGCTGCATGTCTTTCATGCGGCGCATGAACTCGTTTTGGGTGATGACGACGGGCGCGTCCTGGGGCGAGAGAGCAGCCACTTTCACGTGCATGGTCTCGTTGGCAATGGCCGACTTGAAGAGGTCGGTGAGCTTGGTTTGCTCATCTTCGCTCAGCACGCTTTCGGTGGTGCTGTCTTTTTCGATGAGCTTGCTCACCGTGTCGGCATCGACGCGCTTGAAGCTGGTTTTCTCCAGTTTCTGCTCCAGCTGGCCCACGAAGTGCGGGTCTAGTACGTGGTCGAAGTTCAGCACGTCGTAGCCCCGCTCCTGGGCAGCCGCCACGAAGCTGTGCTGGTGCTCGGCATCGTTGGTGTAAAGCACCACGGTGCTGTCGTTCTTGTCCTTCTGGTTGGCCTGGATGTGCTCGGTGTACTCGTTGAGGGTGAACAGCTTGTTGTCCACGTTTTTCAGCAGCACGAAGTCCTTGGCCTTCTCATAGAACTTCTCATCGGAGAGCATGCCGTACTTCACGAACAAGCCAATGTCGTTCCACTTCTCCTCGTAGCCGGGCCGGTCCTGCTTGAAGAGGCTGCTGAGCTTGTCGGCTACTTTCTTGGTGATGTAAGTGTTGATTTTGCGCACCGCAGCATCAGCCTGCAGAAAGCTACGCGACACGTTCAGCGGGATATCGGGCGAGTCGATGACGCCATGCAGCAGCATTAGGAACTCGGGCACCACGTCCTTCACTTCGTCGGTGATGAACACTTGGCGCGAATAGAGCTGAATCTTGTTGCGCTGGAACTGCAGTTCGTCCTTCACCTTGGGGAAGTACAGAATACCAGTCAGGTTAAACGGGTAGTCCACGTTCAGATGAATCCAGAACAGGGGCTCCTCCATGCTCATGGGGTAGAGCTCCTGGTAGAATTTCTTGTAGTCCTCATCGGTCAGCTCCGAGGGCTGCTTGGTCCAGATGGGCGTGGTCTGGTTGATAACCTCGCCCTCGAACTCAATCGGGATGGGCAGGAACTTGCAGTACTTGGTAAGGATGGTGCGCAGGCGGGCTTCCTCCAGGAATTCGTCGGAGTCGGCGGCTACGTGCAGCACCACGTCGGTGCCGCGCTCGGCCTTCTCGGTGGTTTCGATAGTAAACGACGTGCTGCCGTCGCAGGTCCAGTGGGCACCTTCAGTGCCCTCCTGGTGGCTTTGCGAGAAGATTTCAACCTGCTCGGCCACCATGAAGGCCGAGTAGAAGCCCAAGCCAAACTGACCGATAATCTGGTCTTTGGTGGCGGCGTCCTTGTCCTTGTACTGCTCCACAAACTCGGTGGCGCCGGAGAAGGCAATCTGGTTGATGTACTTCTTGATTTCCTCGGCCGTCATGCCCAGGCCATGGTCGGAAATCGTGATTTTGCGGGCTTCTTTGTCCACGGTCACGCGCACTTTCAGCTCGCCCAGCTCACCCTTGAACTCGCCCAGCTGGGCCAGGCTTTTGAGCTTCTGGGTGGCATCGACGGCGTTGCTGACCAGTTCCCGCAGGAAAATCTCGTGGTCGGAATACAAGAACTTCTTGATGATGGGGAAGATGTTCTCGGTGTGGATGGAGATGGAGCCGGTTTCTTGCATGATAATTGAATAGGGAAACGGTTGAATGCAGACGGAATGGCCGGGCACAGGGCCGCGAGCCGCAGACCGAGCGGCATTCAAAGGACGTTCCAACGGGAGGGGCGCTGTCAGATTGACAGCGGCAAGACCGACAACGGACCTAGTTGAGGGACCGATAGAAGGTTGGCGACTCGGCTGTATTACCCGAAGCCGAGGGCAAGTTGGGTCCGTGCACGGCGTTCCACTCGGCCAGCAACATTGGCAGACGAGGAGAATAATCGCAAAGCCAATGCAGGGCAGGCACGGTTGTCAAAAAAAACTGGATGTCAAATTTGATAAGCGGACGCGCGGTTGCAATGAGGGAGTCGACGGCCAGCTGATTGTGCACCCGGCGGCGGTTAATCGCCAAAACCAGGCGCTCGATTGGCAGCTTCACCAGCTCGGGCATCCAGTTTGAACCCATCCAGACCTGGTCATAAACCGATATGTCCGGAAAACTATTCATGTCCAATAGGATATACCTTGTTTGTAACTGCCGAGCCAACGCTAAAACCTGCTCGGCACTGGTCCGGAAGATTCGCATGTCCTGGCCCGAAGCCCACTCAATGCGCAGCAAGCCCAAGGCTTCGTCGTACTGCACAGATAGGTCGGAGATTGTTGTAATTATCACAAAAGATTGCGCTTGAGACGCTTGAGGCAAAGACACTGGACAGGCCACGTAAAAGCTCGCCTCTTTGAATTGTTCTTAAACGACCGTGGTTGAAAAAGATTCTCCTCGACGCGTTTTATTTCTTTCCTCGCATCTTTGCACCCGTGTCCGCCCTGCGTTCCCATATCGCCCTGCTCCTGCTGCTCTGCCTCACGCGGACGCTGCTGCCCGAGACGTGGGTATTGGATTTGCATGCCCACACCCACACCACGGAAGAACCCGCCCAAGCCCCGGCTTTTCGGAGCAAGGGCAAGGCCTTGGTTAGCGCCCAGCATCAGCACTGTCCGGTAGAGCACTTCTACGATGTGCCGTTTCTGTTGAATCTGCCCGTGTTGCTGCCCCAGCCGGCGGCCCAACCGTGCTTTGCGATGGCCCCCGTGCCTACCACGGCCACTGCGCCTTGGATTGCCCGGCAACCGGCCCAACTGCGGGGTCCGCCGGCCGCATAGCGGCTCCCGGCTTTTCCTAATTTTAAAGCGATGCTTTGCCCTGACCCTGCCGCGGTCTGGGGGCTAGCTTGCGCTTATGTCGCCGTTGTGCGGCGCTGCTCATTTATTTCATGAGGGTAATTTTCTGCTTGGCTGGCCGCGTTGCGGTATGGCTGGCGATGGTAATGACAGGGCTAATGGCCCTGCCGGTTCGGGCGCAAGATACTTTGACACCAAGCACTTGCACCTTGGCTTTGGCTGGCCGCGTGGCCGACCACGAGTCGGGCGTGGTGCTGCCTGGCGCTACGGCCCGGCTGTTGGAAACAGGTGAAGTGAGCGCCGCCGACCCCTACGGCAACTACCACTTCCACGTGTGCGCCGGCACCTACCACCTCGAGGTGAGCTTCGTGGGCTTCCGCTCCGAAACCATCGAAGTGCGGGTGATGAGTTCTGTGGTACGCAACTTCCAGCTACATCCCGATGCGGTGATGCTGCAGGGCGCGATAGTGCGCGGGCATGCCCCGGCGCCACCCAACACCCAAGCCACTGCAGCCCTGAGTGGCGCCGACCTGGCGGCTACCCGCGGCCAGACCTTGGGCGAAGCCTTGCTGAAAGTGAGCGGGGTTTCGGCCATCCAAACCGGGCCCAACGTGTTCAAGCCCATGATTCACGGCTTGCATTCCAACCGCGTGGCCCTGCTCAACAACGGGGTGCGGCAGGAAGGCCAGCAGTGGGGTCAGGACCACGGGCCGGAAATTGACCCCTTCGTGGCTTCGCAGCTGACAGTGGTGAAGGGCGCGGCCGGTGTTCGGTACGGGGCCGATGCCATTGGTGGGGTGGTGCTGGTGCAGCCGGCTGCGCTGCCTGACTCAGCGGGCACAACGGGCGAGGTGCACGCGGTGGGGGCTTCCAACAATGGGCTGGGCGCCTTGTCGGCCACGGTGCAGGGCTCGCCAGCTAAGCTGTCTTCGCTCGCCTGGCGGGTTCAAGGCACGGTGCGGCGGGCCGGGCTTTCGCGCACACCGGATTACTGGATAAGCTCGTCGGCCCTGGCGGAGTACAACTACTCCGGCGCCGTGGGTTGGCAGCGGGAGCGCTGGGGGGTGGAGGCCTTTGTGAGCCAATACAACGCCCAGCTCGGCCTGTATCCGGTGCCGGAAAACTGGAACCTCACCGCCCGCACTGGCTCGGTGGCGCCGCTGCCGGCCACGTTCACCTATGCGCTGGACCGGCCTTACCAGGAAATTCAGCACACGCTATTTAAGCTCAATAGCTTTTACAGGCTGAACGGCTGGGGCGGACGCCTGAACCTGACGCTGGCCCAGCAGGCCGACCGCCGGGGCGAGTACGACAAGTACCGACCTCGTAATGAAAACGTGGCCCGGAAAAACCTGCCGGAGCTGGACTACCGCAACCAAACCAGTACCGCCGACCTGCGTTGGGAGCCCCATTCCCACGGCGATTTCAGCGGCGAGCTGGGCCTGAGTGGCTCTTACCAGGACAATACATATCGGCCGGGCAGCCGCTACTTCATCCCCTATTTCACCAACTTGGGCGGGGGGGCCTATGCCCTGGGGCACTGGCGGCCGGGCCCCTGGCTATTGGAAACCGGGCTGCGCCTCGACCGCCGCTACCTCGAAACCCGTCGGCCTACCCGCGCGAGTGGTGCCTTCGCCGTTGTTGAGGAAAGCTTTGCGTTCACCACGCCGGCGCTGTCGGCCGGAATAGCCCGGGAGCTGGGGCCGCACGTGACGCTGCGGGCCGATGCCAGCCTGCTGCAACGGGCACCGGCCGCCAACGAGCGCGCCAGCCAGGGTGTACACAACGGCATTTACGAAGAGGGCTACGACATCACCCGGCCGCCCGGCACGCCGGGCCTGGGCCCGGAAACGGCCCGGTCGGCGGCGTTCAGCATGAGCTGGCACGACCACCCGCGCCTCAACGGGGAGCTGACGTTGTACCAGACCCACATCCGGAACTACATTTTCCAGACGCCTATTCCGCCCGTGCTCGACATCCGGGGGCTGTTTCCCTCCTACCGCTTTCAGCAAACCGACGCTCGCTTCCAAGGGCTCGACCTGCTGCTGGCCTACCGGGTGGCCCGGCCCCTCACGCTGGGCGCGAAGGCAGCCACGGTGGTAGAACGGGATTTGCGCCGGGACGATTACCTCATTCTAGCTCCCGCCGACCGCCTCGAAGGCTGGCTGCGCTACGAAGCCGACGGGGCCCGCAACGCGGCGCGCCGCGTGCGGGGCTTTTATGCGCAGCTCGGAGCACAGGGCGTGCGCCGCCAAACCCGCGTGCCCCGCGACAATGACCAGCGCGATTACCAAGACCCACCGCCCGGCTACTGGCTGCTTGGTGCCGAACTCGGTGGCACGCTGCAGCTGGGACCCCGCACTCCGCTGGAAATCAGCCTGACCGGCACCAACCTGCTCGACCAGCGCTACCGCGACTACCTCAACCGCTACCGCTATTTCCTCGACGAAATAGGCCGCAACGTGACGCTGCGGTTGCGCGTGCCGCTCGCCTTCGGCACTTCCAAAAACTAAACTTTTCACCTTCTCCACATCTTTTCATTTTTCACCTTTTCTTCCCATGACTATTTTCCAATCCCGCTTCCGCCTGGCTGCTTTGCTGCTGGCTTTTCCGCTCGCTTTTTCGGCCTGTAAGAAAGACAAAGACCCAGAGCCCGAAGAAGACAACGAGCAAATCACGACCGTGACGTATGTGCTCACGCCCACCACCGCTGGTGCCGGCACTGCTACCGTAACCTGGCGCGACCTGGACGGAGCCGGCGGCAACGCCCCCACCATTGGCACTCTGAACCTGCGGGCTAATACCACTTATACCGGCGCCATTACCCTGCTCGACGAGACCAAGACCCCGGTGACTGACATCACCAAAGAAGTAGCAGAAGAGAGCGACGAGCACTTATTCATCTATCAGGGCACGCCCGCCAGCTTGCTCAACATTACGCGCACCGACCGCGACAAGAAGAACCTGGAAATTGGCCTCACTACGCAGGTAATTACCAATGCGGCCGGCACCGGCACGCTGAAAATCACCCTGCGCCACCAGCCCGGCAGCAAGAACGGCTCGGAAACTCCCGGCGATACCGATGTGGAAGTAACCTTCCCTGTGACGGTGCAGTAACCGCTGCCCTGTTTCTATCGGCCTTCGGGAAGCGAACTCTGGCTCAGTGCCGGAGTTTGCTTCCCGAATACTTGGTGAAGGAGACTTATTCCTGCCTTTGCCTGCACTCGCTATCAACTAATCTTTTCTGCAACTCTTATCCGTTATGCGTAGAATCCCCCGGCCGACTGCGGCTCATTACGACATGATAATCGTGGGCGCTAGCAATGCCGGCCTTAGTGCTGCCCTGGTGCTTGGACGTTCGCGGCGCCGCGTGCTGGTGCTCGACGGCGGTCCCTCCCGCAATGCTCCGGCCTTCCACTCCCATAGCTTCTTTACGCGCGACGGTGCAGCCCCTGAGGAGCTGCTGCGCATCGGCCGGGAGCAATTGCGGCCCTACCAGGTAGAAATTTGCGCAGACCAGGCCCGTGAAGCCCGCGTATCGGCTGCTGGTCATTGCGAGCTGACCCTCAGTAGCGGCGCCGAGGTGTCGGCCCTTGCGCTGATACTGGCGACCGGCGTCGTCGACGAGCTGCCCGCCGTGCCGGGCCTGGCCGAGCTGTGGGGCCGGGGCGTCTACCACTGTCCCTACTGCCACGGCTGGGAAGCCCGCTACAGCCAAGTGGCCGTGTATGGCCGTGGCGAAAGCGGCTACCAGCAGGCCGTGCACCTGCACCACTGGGCCCCCCGTCTGGCGCTGTGCACCGACGGACCCGCCGACCTTGCTCCGGCCCAACGCGAGCACCTGGCTCTGCTGGGCATTGCCGTGCTCGAAACGCCCGTAAAAACTATCGACGGCACGGCCAAGTGCTTGCGGGCCGTATTATTTGAGGATGGCAGCCGCCAAGCGGTAGACGCCCTCTTTGTGCGCCCTGTGCAACGCCAGCGCAGCGACCTAGCCAAGCAGTTGGGCTGCCATTTCACGGCCGACAACGTGTATGTGGAGGTAAACGATGCCGGCCAAACCAGTGTACCCAACGTTTTTGCAGTGGGCGACATGACTGGCCCCTACCAACAGGCAATTCTAGCGGCTGCTAGTGGCACCCGCGCAGCTACCTTCCTCAATAATGAGTTGATTTTGCAGGACTGCGTGCTGGCCTAGAGCCATTGCCTAATCGGAGCCAGTTTGCTAGTCCGGCTCACATCAAGAACCTTCTAAAGCTGAGCTAGTCTACATTGACTGCTCAGCTTTTTTTGTGCTTTGAGACATGATTTAATACGCTGGCAAGTGTATAGATAGGGCTGCAGGGAGGATTTACGGCTGTGTTCAATCCGTTTTTTCAAGGTGCTGTGCTCCCGGCGAAAGCAGACCCGGTGCTAACACCCTCCTCGTCCGCGGCTCTTCTGCGAGAGGAACTGCTCACCCACCGCGAACGCGCGCAGACGCAGCTTTACTGCCGGGCGTTTCTCCAGATGCGCCGGTATGGGGGCAGCCAAGGCGGCACCAAGTTATGCCTGCGGGCCCACAAAGCTGACGCGGCAGAATTTGGTTAAAGAGGCGCTGGCAACCACCACTGTTAGAATTAATTTTGAATTGCTCCGTAGCAAAGGCACAAACTGCACCGATTGCGCGGCTGTTGCGTTCTTGCGACAGTACTACGTGCTTCCTTCATGCCTCACGACCACGCCCATCACTCGCATGGCCACGCTGGCCACGCGCATGCGGCCCCACCGCCCGGGGGCGCCTTCAGCGCGGCCTTCGCCACCGGTATTGCCCTCAACCTGGGCTTCGTGGTGGCCGAAACCATTGGCGGCCTAGCGGCCAATTCGGCGGCCCTGCTCGCCGACGCGGGCCACAACCTGAGCGATGTGCTGAGCTTGGCTCTGGCCTGGGGCGCCGCCTGGCTGGCTGGCCGGCGCTCCTCTAGCCGCTACACGTATGGGTACAAAGGCGCTACCATTCAGGCGGCGCTACTGAACGCTGCTTTGCTCTACGCCGCGCTGGGCTTCATCCTCTGGGAAACCATCGACCACTTTCGCCACCCGGCCCCCGTGAACGGCACCACGGTAATGCTGCTGGCGGGCCTCGGGGTACTCATCAACGGCTTCACGGCTTGGTTGTTCCGGCACGGGCAAAAGAGTGACGTGAACGTGCGCGGTGCCTACCTGCACATGGTTACCGACATGCTCGTGAGCGTGGGCGTAGTAGCAGGCGGCGGCTTGGTAATGCTAACCGGCTGGACCTGGCTCGACCCCGTCATTGGCCTCATTATTCTGAGCCTGATTGCCGTCAGTTCCTGGAGCCTGCTACGCGACACCGTTCGTCTGGGCCTGCAAGCCGTGCCCAACGGCATCGACCTGGCGGCCGTGCAAACCTTCCTCCTGAGCCAGCCCGACGTGGTGAGCGTGCACGACCTGCACGTGTGGAGCCTGAGCAGCGGCGACCACGACACGGCCCTTACCGCCCACCTCGTGCGCCCCGGCGGCGCCGATGCCGCGTGGCTGGCCCGCTTGGCCAAGGGCCTGGAAACCGAGTTCCACATTCACCACAGCACCGTGCAGGTAGAGGACGGTCCCACGCCCGGTGGCTGCGCCAGCGGCTGTTCTTGAAGCAGAACGCTTCTATTGGTAGTGAAGAGTATCCAAGCGGCGTTGAAGAAAAGAGCCCAGCGCTAGGTGACTAAGCAGCCAGTGCGTCAATCTGGATAGCAGCACGGTCGTCGCTAAATAATAGCAGTGAGCCTAATGAATGATTGGAAAGACCTGCAGTATTTGAAAAAGGGCAATCTCTGCCAACAGCACGCTTATGTGCTCTTGGAGGAACTCGCGCTCTGGCCTACCCTGTATGGTTTCGACCCGGTACTAGCCGGTACTATCCCGCTGGCTATAGATGTGCCAACTAGTGATATAGATATTATCTGCGAGGTCACTCTCCCACGCCAAGCGTTCTTTGAGCAGTTGTTGCAAGACCACTACGGAAACTTGTCTGGCTTCCAACTAGGGCCCACGAGCAGCAGGGGGCATGAGGCCATTGTGGGGAGCTTTCACTACGCAGGTGTAGTTATAGAAGTGTTCGGCCAAGCGCTGCCCACTACGCAGCAGTATGCCTACCGCCATCTCGTGGTGGAGCAGGCTATTTTACAGGCAGGTAGCGAAGCTTGGCGCAGGACGGTGCAACACCTCAAACAGCAGGGATTGAAAACAGAGCCCGCTTTTGCTTTCCTGCTTGACCTACCAGGCGACCCTTATGAATCCTTGCTGGCGCTAGAAGGCAAGTCCTCTTCCGAACTAGCGGTACAGTTAGCTCAGTGCCCACTTCTAAGTATAGGAAACGAGGTCCATTAGGCGGTTCTCTGAGCTAAAGAAGCAGTACACAACCAATACTCCCGGCTAATGCGCTGCGACCAATAGTCAGCGTAGCCATGCTTGAGGGCATCGGACTTGCCCGTACTGACGGAGCGCACAGCGCATTTTCCGAAGCAAGAGAAATCTTGCTAGCTATCGCCCTTGTCGGTGTCATGCCTGCGCAACGGTCTGCTTTGATGCTGAGTATTGCAGCGCATTCTCCGCGTCCGCGCTACATTTCGCCATGCAAGCCACTCAAACCACGAAAGTCAATGTTTTTTCTGCGGCCGTCATCGTGGCGGCGCTGGGTTACTTCGTTGATATCTACGACTTGATTCTCTTCAGCATTGTGCGCGTCCAGAGTCTTAAAGACCTGGGCATCATCGATAAAGCAGAGGTGACTAACCAAGGTTTGTTCCTGATAAACATGCAGATGGGCGGCATGCTGCTTGGGGGGATTCTGTGGGGAATATTGGGCGACAAGCGCGGGCGGCTCTCGGTGCTGTTCGGCTCCATTCTCTTGTATTCGCTGGCCAACCTGGCCAATGGCTTCGTGACCTCGGTAGAGCAATACGCCTGGCTGCGGCTCATTGCTGGCATCGGGCTAGCTGGCGAGTTGGGTGCGGGCATCACGCTGGTGAGCGAAAGCCTGCCCAAGGAAAAACGCGGCTATGGCACCATGGTAGTGGCCACGGTGGGCGTGAGCGGCGCCATGCTGGCCTACTGGGTGGGCGAAAAACTGGGTTGGCGCAACGCCTACTTCGTGGGCGGCGGGCTGGGCCTGGCGCTGCTCTTGCTGCGCGTGAGCGTGTTCGAGTCGGGCATGTTTCAGCAGGTGCAGGCCCAGACGGAAGTGGTTCGTGGCAACTTCCTCAGTCTGTTTACCAACGGCGCCCGCTTTGGCAAGTACCTGCGCATCCTGCTCATTGGGGTGCCGCTATGGTTTGTGGTGGGCATTCTGGTAACGCTGGCGCCGGAGTTTGGGCGCGAGCTAGGCCTCACGGGCGAAGTCACGGCGGGGCTGGCGGTGTTCTGGTGCTACTTCGGGCTCGTCTTTGGCGACTTTCTAAGCGGGGCGCTCAGCCAGCTCTGGCGCTCACGCAACAAGGCCCTGCTGGTGTTTCTGGCCTTTTGCGCCGCCATGGTAGCGGTGTACCTGTTCGCCATCCAGGGCGCCACGCCAAAGGTGTTTTATGGCGTGTGCTTCGTGCTGGGCATGTCGGTGGGGTTTTGGGCGCTGTTCGTGACGGTGGCAGCCGAGCAGTTCGGCACCAACCTCCGGGCCACGGTGGCCACCACAGCACCCAACTTTGCCCGCGGCTCGGTGGTGTTGCTGGTGCCAGCCTTCAAATTCCTGAGTGCCCAGTTCGGCTTCGTGCCCGGCGCGGCCATCCTGGGGGGCGTGTCCTTGCTCATTGCCTTCTGGGCCGTAAGCACCCTGCCCGAGAGCTACGGCAAAGACCTGGACTATGTGGAATAATCAGCTCTTGCCCACTTGCTCGCTCACTCATATGCTTAGCCGCATTTCCAGCATGTGCGCTGCAAAGCCAGCCTTCTCGTAGGCCCGCAAGGCAGGCTGATTGTGGGCGTACACCTCCAAGCGTAGCTCCGTGAGGCCCTGTGCGGCGGCCCACTGCTTGAAGGCTTCCATAAGCAGGCCGTTGATGCCCTGCCCGCGACTGCCCGGCTCAACATACATGAAGCCCAAATAGGCATATTCCGTGTGCTTATGGTAGGCCTTGGCTTGCTGAATGCGAGCGTAGCCCGAGCCCACAATTTGCTGCCGGCGTTCGGCCACCAGTAATACTGCCCGGGGGCTGGCAAGTAGCTCGGGCAGGTTGTAGTAGCTGATGGGGTCTTCGCGAAGGGTTGAGTCAAACGGCCTCTCTGCCGCAATTACACCTTGCTCAAAACGCAAGAGTGCCTCAAGGTCATTAAGCGTTGCTGGACGGATATAAACTTCGTTCATAATGTATTAGCGAGTAAAAAGAACCAGCACAAGTAAATTACTACCCGTTTTAAACTACTGAAGTTATCGTCGATTCAACTTCCGGCCACCGCTTGCGTTTCAGGGGCTAATCATTACTCTATTGATTCCTAACGCTTATCATGAAAAATCTTATCCTTAGTGGCGCGCTCTTAGCCGCCCTTTCGTTTGCCACTGCAGCGTCAGCTCAAACTGCGCCGATGCCTGCCCCCACCACGACCACCGACCCCACCGCCGTGCCGCTCACCCCCGAGCAGCAAAACCAACGGGCCGGCGAAGCCAAAGCTGCCTACGAGCAGCAGCAGCGGCAAGCCAAATCCAGCGAACAAGCCGTTCGCGACACCAAAGAACAGCTTCGGGCCCAGGCCAACAACGAGAAAGACCTGAAACGCCAGCTCAAGGAGCAGCGCGAGCAAGAGCGTGCCCAGAAAGAGCAACTCAAACAGCAGCGCACAGCCGCCAAAGAAGCCCATAAGCAAGAGCAGGCCGCCAAAGAATTGGCCAAAGCCGAAAAGCGCCGCGCCAAGGAACTAGAAAAAGCCCGATAGCACGCCTGCATCGAAACCCAAAAGCCCCAGCCGCAACTGGGGCTTTTTTCTGACCGCTTCCGCCGGCCTGCTTTACCTTTCACCCCTGCTACTTATTCCTTGCCCATGGCCACCCCCACCAAAAACACCACCATGTACTACCCCTGGCACCATTTTGTGCTGGTGCCCCTGGCCCTGCTTATGGCGGGCTACACGATTCTGCGCTACACCAAAGTGGCGGGCGATGACGACCAAATTGCCCGCCTTTGGTTCAGCGTAGCGGCGCTGGCCATTATCGGCCTAGGAGGACTTATCATGCTGCGGCAGCACTACGCCCTGCAGCTGCAAGACCGCATTTGCCGACTTGAGGTGCGCCAACGGTATTTTGAAGTCAGCGGTCAGCGGTTTGCTGCCTTAGAGAAACAACTCAGTCTTAGTCAAATATTGAGCCTACGCTTGGCCGGCGACGCCGAACTTCCGGCTCTGGCCCAGGTCGCAGCTGCCGAAAAACTTTCGCCTAAAGACATTCAAGCCCGTATTACCGATTTTCAGTTCGACTCTATGCGCGTCTGATGCGGTGAGATGGTGAGAGGTAAGGCGGTGTCGTTGTTATTCAAATTGCGCACTCTGCGTGAACGAAACCTTTGCTTCCCTTTCACAAAATCACCATTTCACTCCCTCACTATTTGCCCGAATTATGATTCTCTACAACGTTACCAGCAGCATTGAGCCCGCCGTGGCCGACCAGTGGCTGGACTACATGCGCACCACCCATATGCCTGAGGTGATGGAAACCGGCTTTTTCCTGAAAAGCCAGCTCTGCCGCCTGCTCAATGAAGAAGACAACGGCATCACCTACGCCGCCCAGTACTATTGCATCAGTGTGGAGCAGCTGGAAGAGTACCAGCGCGTGTGCGCGCCCGCTCTGCGCGCCGACATGGAAGCTCATTTCGCTGGCCAGTATGTATCCTTCCGCACCGTGCTCGAGGTTGTGGAGTAGGCTTATCAGAGCTACAAGGCGGAAGCTGCAAGCTGCAAGTTGCAGGGGAAACTCAACTTGGAGCTTGTGGCCTACAGCTTAAACTTAAAGGGCACGAAAACGGCCTTGATGCTGTTTTAACAGCATCCTATGAAAAATCTTATCTTCTTTGGCGACAGCCTCACCGCGGGCCATGGCCTGCCCGCCCCTGCCAGTTTCCCAGCCCTTATCCAGCGGCGGCTCGACGAGCAGCAGCTTCCTTATAAAGCCTACAACTACGGAGTGAGCGGCGAAACCAGCGCCGGCGGGCGGCAGCGCCTCGCCTCGGTGCTGGCCCGGCACCCCGTCGATGTATTCGTGCTCGCCCTGGGGGCCAACGACGGCATTCGGGGCATCCCCGTGCGGGAAACCACCCAGAACCTGCAGTTCATCATCGATGCGGTGCGGCGGCAGTACCCGGAAGCGCAAATCGTGCTGGCCGGCCTGGAGTTCCCCTTCGACCTGGGTCCGCTGGGCGGCCACCGCCTGGCCCACTATGCCACCGAGTTCAAGGCCCTGTTCCGCAACCTGGCCGATAAAAACAGTTTGCCGTTCGTGCCCTTCCTGCTGCAGGGCGTGCTCGGTCGCCGCGACCTGAACCTTGCCGACGGCGTGCATCCCAACGCGGCGGGCCAGAAAGTTCTGGCCGAGAACGTATGGCAAATTCTGGGGCCGCTGCTTCTTACCCGAACAGATTCCCCTGTACCTGCTGGGGAATAATGAACGGTGGCGGCACCACTATGCCCGTGAGCGCCCGCATCTTGTCCAGGAAATAAGTGGCCAACACGGGGGCGTGGCGCACGTCTTTCTGGTGGATGAAAAAGTAAATGTCGTGTACGCCCTGGGCCACCCAGGCGGCCAGGCGTTCGGCCCAGGCATCGGCGCGCTGGTAGTCGGTGCTGTGCAGGCCGTGGCCATTGAAGCGGATGAAGGCTACGGGCGTGGTCAGGCGCATGGGCAGCACGTCGCGCCGGCCGGCCACGTCGGTTATCACCAGCGTCTTGTTGAGGGCTTCGAACGTGGCGTACACGGCATCGGCCAGGGCCCGGTCGGCAAACCAGCGCGGGTGGCGCAGCTCCACAGCCAGCGGCACGGTTTCCGGAAAGTCGAGCAGAAACCGTTCGAGGCGGGGCAGGTGCTCGGGCCCGAAATGTGGCGGCAGTTGCAGAAAGGCCCAGCCTAGGTTGTCGGCTAGGCTTTCATAGGCGCGGGCCATGGGCACAACCAGGTCATCGGCCTGAAACAGCTCTCGGTCGTGGCTGATGCTGCGGGGCAGCTTGGGACAAAACTTGAAGCCCGGCCCCACGGCCTCGCGCCAGCGCCGCACCGTGCCCGCATCGGGAATGCGGTAGTGTGTCGTGTTCAGCTCGATGCTGTTGAACTGCTGCGCGTAGTAGTGCAGGTAGTCGGGCTCTTTGATGCCGGCGGGGAAATACGTGCCCAGCCACTCCTTGTTGGTCCAGATAGGGCAGCCCACGCGCAGGCCTACCGGCGCGGGCTGGTTGGGGCGGGCACGGGCCAGCACCCGCGCCGTTTCGGGGTGGTCAGGTGGGAGTCGAAAATCGACGTAGCGCAGGTCGGGCAGGCGGCCAAAATCCATGTGGCAAAGGTACGGCTACCCCCTTGCAGCTCACTACTGCCCTTACGACAAAACTGGCAATTATGCAAACGGGTTTCCGAGGAAGTTAGGCCGCCGATGCCCAAATTTTACACGTACTGCATAATCTAATTCCGGCACCGACGCAACGAGTTGGTCGGATTTCCGCGAAATATACTTTGACGTCGCCTGACGGCTGCTTTTTATACTAGCAAATGAATGAATTAAATGCAAGTTTTAGCGGAAAAGGACAATTTTCAACCTAACTGGGTTAGTAGGTGTGGTGTAAGATTTAGCATCGCCCCGGGGGCGGGGCTATGTTTGTTCTGCTCACCATCGGCGAAAAGCATGATTTTATCCATTCCCTTTAAAGTACCCGTCCTTTCCAGCGTTCTATTTCTATTGCTGACTTTGTTGAGCGCTCCGGCGCATGCCACCACCTCCCCCGGCAACACCAAATCAGTCACTGAGCCGACCTCAAACGGCACTACGGTGCTGCGCGGTCGGGCCTCCTGGTACGGCAGCTACTTTCAAGGAAAAAAAACCACCAGCGGCGAGCGCTTCAACCGGTTTAAGTACACCTGCGCTCACAAAACCTTGCCCTTCGGCACCCGCTTGCGGGTTACGAATGTGAAGAATGGCAAGTCGGTAGTAGTGCGTGTCACGGACCGCGGCCCCTTCCGCCACCAGCGCATCATCGACCTTTCGGAAATTGCCGCCCGCCCCCTGGGCATCACCGAGAGTGGCGCTGCCACCGTAGTGGCCGAAGTGGTGGAAACCGAGACGCCCCTGGGCCCGGCCATCACCCCTGATAACCTGGCCGACCTCTACGCCGCCGACCCCGACCCCGACGCAGCCTTCACCACCTACTCGGTGCCCGACGAAGAGGAGCTTGCTGAGCCCACCGCCCAGCCGGCCTTGCTTGCTGCCTCCCCCGCCACCAAAGCCGCCGAGACGGCCGCCACCGAATTAGTGAACTGCCCCACGGGCTTTCTGATTCAGGCGGGCTCTTTCGTGGATGCTGCCAATGCCCAAACGGTGCAGGCCCGCATCAAGACCTTGCTGCCCGAAATGCAGGTGATGGTGTCGCAGTACTTACTCGACGGTCGGCAGCGCAGCCGCGTGCTCGTGGGCAACTTCGGCGAGCGCCCCGAAGCCGAAGCCGTCCGGAAACAGCTCATGATGTGGGGCATCGGCGGGCTGGTGCGCGAGGTAGCCCTTCGGTAATTTTTCATTTGACATTTAGCAATTAGCATTTAACAATTGAGCGCTTTGGTGCTCAAACAGCTGATGGTTGCCCGCATTGTTGTTATTTGCCGGCTCCTTCATTTGGTTGATTGTTGAATGATAACTGCTGATTGCTAAATGATAAAAGCCCTACTGGCGCTGGCCGTGAGCTTCACCCTTGTGTGGGCGCTAAACACAAAGCACGGCGATGTGCCGCCCTTCGGCAAGCTGCTAAGTCCCTACCGAGGCTTTTGGCAAAATGGCGAGCGGCCGAGTGATTTCCCGACCCAGCAGACGCTGGCGCTGCCCGGCCTGCAGCAACCCGTGACGGTGCGCTACGACGACCGCCGCGTGCCCCACATCTTCGCCCAAAACGACGCCGACCTGCACTTCGCCCTGGGCTACCTCACGGCTCGCGACCGGCTCTGGCAGATGGAGTTTCAGACCCACGTAGCCGCCGGCCGCATTTCGGAGATTGTGGGCGACAAAGCCCTCGAATACGACCGTTTTCAGCGGCGCATGGGCCTGCCCTTTGGAGCCGAGCGCTCGGCGCAGAAGATGCTGGCCGACCCCACTACGCGCGTCGTGCTGGGGGCCTATTCCCGTGGCATCAACACCTACATCGACCAGCTCACGCCCGCCACGCTGCCCTTCGAGTACAAGCTGCTCGACTACCGCCCTGAGCCCTGGAAGCCGCTGAAATGCGCCCTGCTGCTGCAGCTTATGGCCTGGGACCTGAGCGGACGCAGCGACGACCTGCGCATGAGCAACATCCTGGGCAAATACGGCAAGGCCGTGGTGAAGGACCTGTTTCCGGACTACCCCACCCGCGAAGACCCCATTGTGCCCACGGGCACGCCCCTGGACTTTAAGCCGGTGCCGCTTCCGCCCACGCCTGCCGATTTCCAAGCCGCTTACTCGGCCAACGTGCTACAGGCAGAACCTGATGCTGAACTGGGCTCCAACAACTTTGCCGTGAGTGGTGCCAAGTCGGCCTCGGGCTACCCGCTGCTGGCCAACGACCCCCACCTGCAGCTCAACCTACCCAGCATTTGGTATCAGGTGCAGCTGCATGCGCCCGGGGTGAACGTGTACGGCGTCACCATTCCCGGCGCGCCCGTGGTTATTATAGGGTTCAATGAAAACGTGGCCTGGGGCGTGACCAACGTAGCCGCCGACGTGCTCGACTTCTATCAGTTGAAGTTTCGCGACCGCACCCAGCACGAGTATTGGCACGACGGCCGCTGGAAGCCCATCCGCCGGGTGGTGGAGCGCATTAAGGTGCGCGGCCAGCCCGACCGACTCGATACCGTATTATATACCCACCACGGCCCGATAGTATACGACCGCCCCGAAAAGCCCTTCAACGCCCAAACGCCCATTGCCCGCGCCCTGCGCTGGACAGCCCACGACGGCGGCAACGAGGTAAAGGCCTTCTACCTGCTCAACCGCGCCCGCAACTACCAGGATTATGTTGCAGCGCTGCCTCACTACGGCGCACCGGCCCAGAATTTCATTTTTGCCAGCAACGAGCGTGACATTGCCATCTGGCCCAACGGTCACTTCCCGCTGAAATGGCGCAACCAGGGCAAGTTTGTGCTCGACGGCACCAGCCCGACCCACGACTGGCAGGGCTGGATACCGGCCAGTCACAACCCCCACCTCAAGAACCCAGCCCGCGGTTTTGTGAGCTCGGCCAACCAGTTTTCGGCCGGCCCCAACTATCCGTATTACCTCAACTGGGACTTTGCCAGCTACGAGCGCGGCCACCGCATCAACCAGCGCCTGGCTCAGATGACGCAGGTCACGCCCGACAGCCTGCGCCTTCTTCAAAACGACAACCTTAATCTCAACGCCCAGCTTATGCTGCCGCGTCTGTTGGCTTTGGCAAGCGGCACAGATGCCAACTCGCCGGCCGGAAAAGCCTTGGGCGAGCTGCGAAAGTGGAATTACTTCTACGACGCCGATGCCATCGGCCCCAGTCTGTTTGAGCTTTGGTACAACAACCTGGTAAAACGCATTTGGGAAGACGATTTCAGCCCCAAAGTGACCGGCGCGGAAATGCGCTACCCGGCCCGCGACCGTACCAACAACCTCATTTTGAAGGAGGACAACAGCCCCTGGATAGACGACCGCCGTACTCCCCACCACGAGACTCTTCCGGAGCTGGCCCGGCAAAGCCTGAACTTCGCTACCGACTCCCTCACGCGCAAGTTTGGCCCGCTCGGCCCGAAATGGCGCTGGGCCGCCCAAAAGAGCACCGACATTCTGCACCTGGCCCGCCTACCCGGCTTCGGGCAGTTGGATGTGGACTGTGGCGGCGGCGCAGGCATCGTGAACGCCACCTCCGAGCGCAACGGCCCCTCCTGGCGCATGGTGGTGGCCCTAGGCCCCCAGGTGCAGGCCTATGGCGTGTACCCCGGTGGCCAGAGCGGCAACCCCGGCTCGCCTTTTTATAACAACCTGCTGGAAACCTGGCGCGTGGGCCAGCTCGACGAGCTGGTATTCCTGCGCTCGGCCCAGGAGCAGCACCCGCGCGTGCCCACGGCATGGACGCTGCAGGGCAAGTAAGCTTGAGTCTACTAAACTTGCTTTTACAGGTCCACCCCTGCTTCTTTCTTTCGTAGTAAGTAGTTGTCCCCATCCAGCAAAGCCTTCTATAAGAGGAATAATAAATTTGTGGCATGAGCACCTGCTTTCCCTCGCTCCTTCACCTTTCTAGTCGTTGGTCTTTGCAGCGCTTAGTAGGAACAATGTTTCTGCTGCCGCTCACGGTGCTTTTTAATTTCGCCACGGCCCAATCCTACACGCCCTACCCCGCCGACACTACTCAGGTGTTCAGCTACGTAGAGCAAATGCCTGCTTTGCCCACCGGCGGCGGCAACCAGGCCCTGGTAAAAGCCATCCAGAAATTAGTGAAAATGCCCGCCGAGGTGCTCGAAGGCCGCACCGAAGGGCACGTCGTGGTGCGCGTGGTGGTTGGCGTGAGTGGCGTGCCCCGGCAAGCCGCCGTGGTAAAAAGCCTGAGTCCGGCCTGCGACGGCGCCGCCCTCGACGCCGTCAGGCGCATGCCGCGCCTTGTGCCGGGGCGCTACGCTGGCCAGCCTGTGCCGGTACTGCTCAGTGTGCCCGTGGTGTTCTTGTCGCCCCGCCACGTGTATGCAGCTGCCGAAGTCACGCGCCCGGCCCAGTTCCCCGGCGGCGAGGCGGCCCTGGAGCAGTACCTGCAGAAAAACCGCGCCACGCCCGCCGAGGTCAAGCTCCGCGACCTTAAGGGCCACGTTGCGGTGCGGTTTGTGATAAAATCCGACGGGCGCATTGGCGCTAGCGAAGTAGTTACCCCACTTTGCCCCAGCTGCGACGAGGAAGCCCTGCGCCTCGTGCGCAGCCTCCCCCGCTGGCAGCCCGCGCTGGGCTACGACGACCAGCCCGTGGCCGTGTACCAGACCCTCAACATCTACTTTCAGCCGCCCGCCCCGCAGGGCGGCACTGCCCCGCCCGTGCCGGAGCACCAGGTGTATACCCGAGTGGCGCAAATGCCTACCCTGCCCGGCCGGAATGACCCGGCTGCTATTCAAACCGCCCTGCAGGAGAGCATCATTTACCCCGAGCGGGCCACCAACGGCAACGGCCAGGTCAGCTTCGTGGTGGAGCCCGATGGCCGCGTTACGCGGCCCATCATGCTCAAAAGCATCAGCCGCCCCACCGACGAGGCCGTGCTAGCCGCCGCGTTGCGCCTGCCACGCTTCGAGCCCGGTCGCCACAATGGCCAGCCCGTAGCCGTGCGCCTGGTAGTGCCGGTGGTGGTTGAAATTCGCTGATGCCCGCCTTGCCAATGCACAAAAAAGCCGCTTCCTTGGAAGCGGCTTTTTTGTGCATTGCTGGCTCGACTATTTGTTGCCGTTGCCTTTTTCGCCGGCACCGGCCAACTGATGTTTTTCGTCTTGCTTGCTGATATCCTGGGCTTCGCCCTCTTCTTGTTCATTGTGCATTTCACGTCCGATGAGCACAATGGCTACCGTGGCTAGCGCAGCAACACCCAACACCATTTGGGTAGGTGTGAAACGCTGAGCCGCCTTACGCAACAACACGGCGCCGTTCTTTAGCAGGTCGTCCATGTGCTCATGTTGGCCTTGAAACAGTACGTAGTAAGCGCTTTCAAAAGTACGCGCCAGGTCTTCGGGCATGATTTTTTCGAGCTGCTGTTCAATTTGAGAGTCCATAAAGAAAGTTTAGAAAGGAAGGGTGAAAGGGACAAGGCGTAGGCCTCGAAAAGTGCTTTACGCAAAAGCCTTTGTCCGGGCTACCTTTTTCATCACATTCATTTAAAATTAACTCGTGGCACTATGGCTTTCCTGCTACTGACAGCCTGCAGCCTTGTGTCTTATTATCTGACATTTAGCTCCTTTATCAGACTACTGCGTTCGGCAAGCAGCCCTTGAGCGGGTTGGTCAGAGCGGTGTTGCCGGCACGGCAGGCGGGCATCTCGGTAATTACTCATCACAGAATAGCAGTGCCTGAACTCATGGCTAGAGCCACAACAAAAAAGCGCCCGGCCACCGGGGCCAGACGCTTTGCTTGCTTTCAGGTCAGGAGAGCCTTAGTTGTCTGAGGCATCAGCTTGCTCGGCCGCTCGCACGCGGCCGGCAGCGTAGAAGTTGCGCTGGTAGTAAGGCTGCTTTAGCGAACTCACCATCACGCCGCCATTGGTGGCGGAGTGGGCAAACTTCCCGTCCTTCAAATAGATGCCCACGTGGTAAATCGGCCCTTTGCCGCGACGGAAGAAAACCAGGTCGCCGGTTTTCACTTCGCTTTTGGCAATGTGCTTGGTGGAAGAGAACATGGAGCGCGAAGAGCGCTGCAGTGTGATGCCGTACACTTCGCGGAATACGCGGGTCACAAAGCCCGAGCAGTCGGTGCCCTGGCGCGAATTGTTGCCGTAGCGGTAGGGCGTCCCAATCCAGTCGGTCACGGTGCGCAGCAGGTCCTTGTTTTCGTCGAAAGCCAGGCGCAGGCCAAGGGTTTGGGCGTAGTAGTTATAAACCAACGAGTCGCGCGCAGCGGCCAGTTCGGCGGCGGTGGGCTCGCCGCCAAGCTTGGTGCGGGGCAAGGCAGCCCTTGTAATTGCAGGCGCGGCGGCAAGAGTCGGAATATCTAAGGCGGGCTCGTCCATCATCAGGTCCGAAAACAGTGATGCTTCGGCTACGACAGGCGCCACAGTGGCACGGGCCGTAATCGAAGCATCGGGTGAGCTTTCGAAGAAGAAGGAGAGGGCCAGCGAGCCGGCAGCGAGGCAATACAGAATGCTATGTTTCATTATCCGTCGTTAGGGGAGCAAAAATCCGGGTTTCTGTGAGCGGTAGAAAGAGCCGGCTAGTAGGTTTCTTAGGCGATAGGCAAGGCTAGTATTAGCCGAGAGAAGAGGTTGAAAAATGAGCCAGTATTCAGTAATTTATATTGACTATGACTTGTACCTTAGGGTAAAGCTAGGCCTAACTTTTTATAACCTCAGCATTTAAAAACGAAAAAACTCAAATTTTCTTTGTTAAACACAAATCAATCAACTTATAATATTTTATCGTCTTGCAACTGTGTTAGGCTGAACCACGTATTAGCTCGCCCAAAATATTTATATATCTTATCTCCATGCAAAGCCCTAGAACTTGGACTCGCTCGCCGCTCGCCCGCATCGCCTGCATGGTGCTGCGCAGCCAGCGCGTGGCCATGGTCGTCGGCCAAACGGTACACCTTAGCGGGGCCACCCGGGAGGAGTTTCTGGCCGATGCCGAATGGGTAGCCCACGAGCTGGTGCACCTGCGGCAGTTCAAGGAGCACGGCCTGCTGCCCTTCCTCTGGAAATACCTAGTGGAGTCGGCGCGCGTGGGCTACTACCACAACAAGTACGAGGTAGAAGCGCGGGAAGAAGCCCGCCGTGTGGTGCTCGCCAACCCCAACCATGTGCTCCGGCCTTTGCCGAAGCATTCGCAACCCAAGCCGCCTCGGGCCTAGCAACTGCTACGGCCTTGCCCAATGGCCGGCTCCTGCTTACTACCGACTGCAGACGACCGCCCTTACTTTCCAGCGGTGCTCCCTTTCACCGTCTGCCTGTACTGAAGCACCAAGGCACTGCCCGGCTAGTGGCAATATGCCCCCGTTAGAGCACGACTACGCCCGCCTTTGTGCTGCAGGTAACCAGCGTTTATAAGAGGACTTAGTTGCGAACTGGCAGGTTGTTTTGGTTAGCACCATAATATTGTCAGGATTTCAGCAAACCGTATTAAACGCAAAAATCACCTGGGTTCGTAGACTATAGTCAGCCCCCAACATTATGGTTTAGCTTTAAAATATTGAGGGTTAATGCAACTAATAGTGGGCGACTTACGAATAAAAGTGCCTGCAGCTTACTCACTGCAGACCAATTTCCTTTCCACTTTCATTTCCTTTCTTTCACTATGGATAACCAACAAAACCAACCCGGTAGCCCCATGCCCGGTGACGATGTTCGCGCTCAAAATGCTGGTACTAGCACTGGTAGCCCAGGCTTCACTGGTGCTGATACGGCTGGCGCGGGCTCTACCCGCAAAACAGGTGCTGCCCGTGGCGCAGCTTCGCAAGGCGTAGCTGGCGCTCTAGGCAGCTCGAGTGACCAAACCGACCAGCAGAGTGGCAGCCAGGGCGAAGGTCAGCAAAGCGATAACGTGCTCAACACGGCCCTGGAAAGCGGCAGAAAATGGATTGAGGACTCAGGCGTACTTAACAGTGTAAATCAGCTCCCCCAAAGCGTAAAAGATTGGAGCTCCCGGGCCGCTACCCGTGTAGGCGACCTCACTACTACCCAGAAGATTGTGGGCGGTGCTCTGCTTGCAGTAGGTATCGGCTACTTGGCTACGCGCAAAGGCAAGTCTGAGAAATCAGAATCGCGCTACGGCCGTCAGGGTGGCAGCAGCTACGGCCGTCGGTCGGGCTACGGCTACCAAGCACCGGATGCCTCCAGCAGCAGCCGTACTGGCTACAGTGGTAGCGGCCGCTCCGACAGCGGCGCGGCTTACGGCAACAGCGGCAGCAGCTACGGCAGCGGCAGTGGCAACACTGGCAGCAGCTCAGGGGCCGGATTCGGCTCGTCGACTCCAGGCGGCGACTTCGGCTCGCGTACCTCCGAGAGCAGCTACCGTTCAAAAAACGATGATTCCCGTAGCGTCGAATAAACCACTCGGTTGCCTTTAGGGCATAAAAAAAAGCCCCGCTTCGTCAGTACGAAGCGGGGCTTTTTTATAATTGTCCGTCGTCCATAGTTACCTGATAACGGTCAACTACGGCTAACTAAAACCTTTTAGATATTCATGGCCGACTCGCGGCGGCGCATCTTGCCGGCCGGGATGCCGAACATCATCTTGAAGCGGCGGCAGAAGTAAGCAGTGTCTTTGTAGCCCACTTCCTTGCCGATGTCGCGGATGCTTTTCTTAGTAGTGCGCAGCAAGAACACGGCGCGCTCCATGCGCTGGTATTCGATGTAGTCCTGCGGGTTGATGTTGGTCAACATTTTAAAATACTGGCCTACATAGTCCTCGCTCACATTGGCTACGCCGCTCAATACTTTGTTGCTGAGGTCGCCGCCAAGGTTCTCCTTGATGTAGTTGAACAGGTCGATGAGGCGCGGGTCCTTGAAGTAAGTGCTGTTGGTGGCCAGCTGCTCCACAAACATGTTGTTGCGCAGCACGTAGCGCACCACTTCCACCACAATGTTCTCGGTGTAGATGTTGATGAGACGTTCGCGGCCAGGTAGGTCCTGAATGCTTTCCTCTACTACTTTAATCACCAGGTTGGCCAGCTTAGGCTGCCCGCTGATAAGGAAGGCCGGCACATCGAGTGAGGCAAAGAAGTTTACCGAATCAAATACTTTGGCCTCGAAGCTCACAAAGCTGTGGCTTTCGTCGGCGTCGCCAATCAGGTCGAGGTCCTCGTTGGAGTGGAAGAACTTGTCTTTGTTGGTAATGAGGTCGTCATTGGTGATGACCCGGTTCTTCTGGTCTTCGCCGTAGCTCACGCGGGTGGCCCGGCCCCCGGGGATGAAGAGCATTTCGCCTTCTTCCACCACCATCTCATCTTCGCCGAAGGTGATGTGGCCTTTGTGTAATAGTATGAGGTTGTTGCCTACATCATAAGAATTGCGCACAGTAAAGGGCTGGTGCAGCACAAGGTTTTTCGCCTTGATGTATCGGACGCCCAGCGACTCGATAACTTTATTGTAATCTTCCATAATTCGTGTTGCCAGATTGGCCTGTGGGAGGGTGCGGACAGGGTAACTGGGAGGCTACCGCAGTGCAATATAACACCTTGAAATTCACAAAAACTAAAAACCCAGCCAAATAGTGGCTGGGTTTAGTGCAATGAATCTGAATTTTAGGCTATTCGCTACTTACTTGAGCAATTCCCGCGAAATCACAATTTTCTGGATTTCTGAGGTCCCTTCGTAAATCTGGGTAATCTTGGCATCACGCATGAAGCGCTCTACGTGGTACTCTTTCACAAAGCCGTAGCCACCATGAATCTGCACCGCTTCTACGGCCGAGTCCATGGCCACCTTGGAAGCAAACAGCTTGGCCATAGCGCCGGATTTGGCATAGTCGGCGTGGTTGTCTTTGTCGGCGGCAGCCTGCAGGCAAAGTAGGCGAGCCGCGTCGATATTGGTCGCCATATCGGCCAGCTTGAACTGAATGGCTTGATGCTTGGCAATCTCCACTCCAAAGGCCTTGCGCTCTTTGGCGTACTTCAGGCTGAGCTCCAGCGAGCCAGAGGCAATGCCCAGGGCCTGCGCGGCAATGCCGATACGGCCGCCGGCCAGCACCTGCATGGCGAACTTGAAGCCGAAGCCATCGTCACCAATGCGGTTTTCCTTGGGCACCTTCACGTCGGTGAACATCAGCGAGCAAGTATCAGAGCCGCGGATGCCGAGTTTGTTCTCTTTGGGGCCCTGGATGAAGCCGGGCATGTCCTTGTCGACAATCAGCACGTTGATACCGCGCGACTTCAACTCGGGGTTGGTTTGGGCAATTACGAGGTAAACCGAGGCCGTGGTGCCGTTGGTAATCCAGTTCTTGGTGCCGTTCAGCAGGTAGTAGTCGCCTTTGTCTTCGGCGGTGGTGCGCTGGCTGGTGGCGTCGGAGCCGGCTTCGGGCTCGCTGAGAGCGAAGGCGCCAATGATTTCGCCCGAGCACAGGCGGGGCAAGTACTTCTGCTTCTGCTCCTCGGTGCCGTACTTCTCCAGGCCCCAGCACACCAGTGAGTTGTTCACTGACATAATAACCGAGCAGGAGGCGTCCACCTTGCTGATTTCTTCCATGGCCAGCACGTAGCTCACGGTGTCGAGGCCGCTGCCGCCGTACTCGGGGCTCACCATCATGCCCATAAAGCCCAGCTCGCCCATCTTCTTGACTTGCTCGGTGGGGAACTTCTGGTGCTCGTCGCGCTCGATAACGCCGGCCCACAGCTCGCTCTGAGCAAAGTCACGGGCAGCGTCGCGCACGGCCAGTTGCTCTTCGGTCAGGGCGTAAATATTAGAGGAAGTGATGGTTTGCATGAACGGGGTGGGAAAGTTGAATAATGAAACAAAAGTACGCCCGGCGCGCGGGGCGGGCAAGGTGCCCGGTAGGCCTAGCCGATACGATGCACAACAACCTGACGGCCAAAAATCTTACCCGAAGGCGTAGATTTATTATGACCCGGTTCGCCGGGCTGCGGGCAGTGCAGCGTGCGGCATCGCGCCCGCCGTGCCACCTTTGCCTGCTCTATGATTTTCCCGGGATTTCGTTCGCTCAGCCACTATGTGCTGGCCTTGGTTTTTGTGGTAGCCGGCATTCTGCATTTTGTGCACCCGGCTACCTACCTCACCATTATGCCTCCGCAGCTACCGCAGCCCCGGCTGCTGGTGTACCTGAGCGGTGTATTTGAAATACTGGGCGGACTGGGGCTGCTGCTCCGCCCCACCCGGCGCCTGGCGGGCTGGGGGTTGCTGACGCTGCTGGTGGCCGTGTTTCCGGCCAACGTGTACATGGCCCTCATTCACCATCAGTTGGGCATTCCGGGGTGGGTAGCGTGGGGGAGGCTGCCGCTGCAGCTGCCACTTATGTGGTGGGTGTGGCAGGTAAGTCAGAGAGGGCAGCGATAATACTGCAGTATACCTTACGCTCTCTCTTCTACCACTCGATTTTTCTAATGAAGTTTTCTTGTCTTTCCAAGCCGCAGCTGTGGACCTTGGCGCTGGGCGTCAGCTCAGGGGCTTAGGCCCAATCAACCCCTACCGCCGGCGCGCCGCCAGCCAGCTCTTTTACTGATGACTATGCCCGGGCAGCAGTTGGCTAGGCGGCCCGCTACACGGCCGCCTACGATTCGCTGATGCGGTTAGTGGCCAATATTCACACTCGCTCCGAGGCCCGAATGGGATACTTCAAGGCCACTCACGGCACTTTCGGTGGGCTACGCCGCCAGACTCGAACGCACACGGGTTATAATGACAGTTTAATAAAACTATAGAAAGAGAAGCACCTCATCAGCACAACGCTTCAAAAGGTTCGCTACTACGACGAGAAGGGCCGCAAGGTGCTATCGGAGCGGCACGTAGGCCAACAATTGACCTCGCTAAAGCTCTCAGAATATACCGGCACGCTCAAAACTCCTACGGCGGAATGGGTGTATGCCAAAGGCGCTTTTTGCAATATGCCTCGCTGCCGCCATTTGGCCGTCGGCGGTACAGCTACTATACTAAATCCAAGCCAGCTACTGAATAGCGACCTCCAACCGCTTTGGCCAAGCTGGCACGGGAAAGACGTGTCGGCTACTCCCAGCGCACGTCCAGCAGGCGCAGCTGTACGCTTCGCTGCCCGCGGTACTCATTCAATTCCACGGTGTAGCAGGCGCTGAAGGGTTTGCCTTGCTCAATTTCGGGCAGGTAGTCGGCTAGCCCGAAGCCAATGGCATCCACGGCGGGGCCCTGGGCATCGGCCGAAGCCATGCGCAGCTTGAGGTGTCCCTGCCCTACCACACGGGCGCTATTCGGCACGGCCACCAAGCGCTGCGAGGCAAACACCGGGTTGGGGTTGCCAGGCCCGAACGGCTCCATGCGGCGCAGCTCAGCAAAAAAATCTTCGTTGATGCGGCTTAGCGGCAGCAAGGCGGCCACTTCCACGGGCCGCACCAGGTGCTCGGTGGTGAGGGTATCAGCTACTACCTCCTCAAACCGGCGCTGAAAAGCCGGCACATTTTCCACTTTCAGGGTGAGGCCGGCAGCGGCACGGTGCCCCCCAAACTGGTCGAGTAGCGGGGCGCAGGCTTCCAGGGCCTCGTGCACATCGAACCCCGCCACGGAGCGGGCCGAACCGGTGGCCTTGCCGTCGCGCTGGGTCAGAATGACGGTGGGCCGGTAGTACTGGTCGAGGCAGCGCGAGGCCACAATACCGAGCACGCCCTGGTGCCAGTCGGCCTTGTAGAGCACGGTGGCGCGAGCGTTTTGCAGCGTGGGGCTGTTGGCAATCATATCCAGCGCCTCCTGGGTGGTGTGCTGGTCGGAGCCGCGGCGCTGCTGGTTCATCTGGTCGACTACTTCGGCGGTGTAGCGGGCCTCCTGCTGGTCGGGAGCAAGCAGCATGGCCACAGCGCGGCGGGCATCGCCCATGCGGCCCGCCGCGTTAATGCGCGGCGCAAAGCCAAATATCAGGCTGCTGATGCCCAGGGGACCTTCGCGCAGGGTAGCTAGCTCGCGCAGGGCAGCCAAGCCGGGGCGCAGCAAGTGGGCATCTTCGTTGAAACGCCGCAGGCCGTGGGCTGCCAGAATGCGGTTTTCGCCCGTGATGGGCACAATGTCGGCGGCAATGCTCACGGTGGCAAGGTCCAGCAGGTCATGCAGCGGCGCTTCGGGCAGGCCCAGGTGCTCGCCCAGGGCCTGCATCAGCTTGAAGCCCACGCCGCAGCCCGACAGGTCTTTGTAAGGATACTCGCAATCGGCCCGCTTGGGGTCGAGCACGGCCACGGCGGCCGGCAGTTCGTCGCCGGGCAAGTGGTGGTCGCAGATAATAAAGTCTACGCCTTTGCTTGCGGCATAAGCCACTTGGTCCACGGCTTTGATGCCGCAGTCGAGCGCCACAATAAGACTGAAGCTGTTCTCCGCCGCAAAGTCGATGGCCTTTTCCGAGATGCCATAGCCTTCGGTGTAGCGGTCCGGAATGTAATCGCGCAGCCGCTCTTCGCCGAACAGAGGCGTGAGGTAGCTCATCACCGTAGCCACCGAGGTAATACCGTCTACGTCGTAATCTCCGAGCACCATCACCTTTTCACCTTCGTGGAGGGCCTGGGCTAGGCGGGCTACGGCGCGGTCCATGCTGCGCATCAGCAGCGGATTGGGCAGTTGGCGCAGGTCGGGGTGGAAGAAGCCGGCGGCGGCTTCAGGCGTGTCGATGCCGCGCTGCACCAGCAGGGCGGCTATTTCAGGAGCAATGAACAGAGCCTCGGTCAGGCGGTGGGCCCGCTGTGGGTCCGATTCAGGGATAAAATTCCAGCGCTTACCAGCGGATATTGACATCAGATACGTAGTAGAAATGGCCCCAAAAGTACGACCAAACCCCTCCCCGGGCCGACGGGCTTACCTTTGAAGTCCGGCCTCCCTCCTGCCGTGCCCTATGCATCAGCTACGAGAATTCTATCGCAAATACCGCCAGTACATCCTTTCCGATGGATTGATGTACGTGGTATTTATCCTGGCGCTGGCGCTGATGTTCTTGTTATTTGGGTAAGCTCGCTGTGCTGAGGGCGTGGACTGTGAGCAAAAAAGGCGGTCATGCGGAGCGCAGCGAGGCATCTTGCTTGCTGCATTGTATGCACTGATTACTATCATATGCGAGATGCTGCGCTGCGCTGCCTCTCGTTCTTCCCAATAAGTCTAACCGGCTGGGCTACACTCCATCGCCCCGCAGCTTGCGGAACCGCTTGCGCGCCTCGGCCACGTAAATACTACCCGGGTATTTCACTATCACCTGGTTGTATAGCTCCTGCGCCTTGGCTTTGTCCTTCAAGTCTTCCTCTTGGATGCGGGCTAGTAGAAACAGCGCATCGTCGCTCAGTACGTCGTATTTGGGATTATTTGTTATGCGTTCCAGCGTGGCAATGGCGGCGGGAAAATCGCCAGCACGCCGCTGTAGCTGCGCCTTCAGGTAGTAGGTATCGTCGGAAAGGGAGTGGCCGGGAAATTTCTCCAGCAGCTTATCTAAGCCCGCAATGGCCTCTTTAATCTTGTTCTGGAACACCAGCTGCTCCACGGCCGCGTAGGCGCGCAGGCCCAAGCCCAGGGTGTCCTCCACGGTGTTGTCCTGAATAAGCAGCGAGAGCTGCATGGCGTCGTTGGCAATTTCGCGGGTGGTGGCTTCCTTCAGGATGTCGAGGTGGCTTTGCGCGAGCTTGAAGTCGCCGGCGTAGTAGCTCAGGCGGGCGTTGCGCAGCTTGGCTTCGTAGCCCAGCGGCGAGTCTTTGTGTGACTTCTCCACCTGCGAGTACAGCAGGGTGGCTTCCCAGGGCTCGGCTTTCAGCAAGTACAGGTCGCCGAGGGTCACCTTGGCTTCGTCTATCATCTCTTTGCTGGCGCGGGGCATGTCGATGACATCTTGCAGCAAGGCCATCGCCTTGGCGCGGTCGTTGAGCTGGAAGGCGTGCAGGTTGGCCAGGTTACGCAGTACAGGCGCCGTGTCCGGCGTGCGGCCCAGCTCAGTTAGCAGCTGCTCGTATTCGGCCACAAGGGCGCGCACTTTGGCTACGTCGACGGGGAATGTTTCGCGTACCTGGGCCTCCCGCGCCTGCAGTAGGCGCTGGCGAGCAGCGTTGCCGTAAGGGCCATTGCGGTACTCCTTGACCACGTAGGCGAAGCCGTCGATGGCACTTTCGTAATCTTTGTTTTGCTGAGCAATGGAAGCCAGCTCCATCACCCGCACGCCTTCGCCGCGGCTGCGGCGGTCAAGGGCCCGCGCCTGCACCAAGGCCCCGCCGAAGTCCTTGCGTTGCATTTGCAGCCACAGCAGCAGTTCGCTGTAGGCAGATTGGTCGGGGTGCTGCTGCGTGGCAGTGAGCAACAGCTTTTCCAGTACTTCAAAGTCCTTTTCTTCGCGCAGGGCGTTTTGCAGCATGTTGCGCACAAAGGGCAGCTGCTGCTCATCCTGGGCCACCAAGCGCAGGGTTTCGGCCAACACCTGGGCCTGGTTCTGGCTTTGGGTATAAAGCTGAATGAGCTGCGGGGCGTACTCGGTGTCATTTTTGGCCAGGGCCCGGCCGCGCAGGTAGGTGCGCTCGGCCCACTCGGGTAGTTCGCGGCGGCTGAACTCTGCGGCCACCGGCAGCACTTGTGGCAGCGTGAGCTGGCTCAGCACCTTCTGCCACTGCTTCTCGGCAGCCGAAGCATCGCCTGCAGCCTGATACACGCTGCCGAGGGTCACGGCCATAGTAGCGTCCTCTGGGTGTAGCTTAACGGCTCTTTTGGCCAGCTTCTCAGCGTCTTTGTGTCGCTTCAGTGCTTGCAGCGACGCCAGGTACACCGAAAACACTGCCAGGCTGGTTTGTTCGGCAGCGGGCAGCTTTTCAAATAGAAACACCACTTTTTCATGCTCGCCGCGACGGGCATAGTCGGTGGCCAAGGCCACACCGCTCACCGGTGCCCAGCCCTTTTGAGGCTGCTGGGCCTGCGCCGGAAGGGCAAGGAGCAGAGAGGCGGCTACTAGCAGGGAGTACGAACGCATAAATCGTATTGAGTAGTCAGTATTGAGTAATGAGTATCCAGACCAAGTAGTTCAGCAGAAATACAGTGACGCTGCCGGACTCCTGACTCATCAGAATAGCCTTAAGGCCCATTGTGCGCTCTTGCTTTCTATAATACCACCCATTTACTTCCAAGCTTAACGTTGGGGTTTAGCAGGTTCGTTCATCCTCTAAATTCGGCGACGCAGGACACTTGTTTTGCAAACATTGCCAACAACACGTAAAAACGAAAAAGGGCCGCTCCCGAAGGTACGGCCCTTTTCAAACTAGGGGATTAATGCCCTAGAAAAACTTCGTGCGGTTGTCTTTCACATTAGAGTGGGCCTTGATGGCCTCGTAAATCTTACCGTCCTGCTGCTGGGCGCGCTGTTGCGCGAGCTGCTGCTGCACGGCTTTCAGGTCGGCAGCGGGCGTCTGGGGCGCCGCCACGCTCACCGGCTCAATCACCAGCACGCCTTGTTCACCTTTAATAGGAGCCGACTTCTGGCCGGGTTTCAGCGCAAAGGCTTTGCCCACGGCCACTGGCTCGAAGCCCACGTTCGCAAGGTTACCCTGGCCGAGTACCACGTCGGAGGCAGTGCCTACCTGCGCGGCGGGGCCGTACTTGGCTGCCATTTCTTCCAAGCTGCCACCGGTGCCAATTTTGGCCATGATTTGCTTGGCTTTCTCCTCGTTGCGCACCATGGCGGTAAGCTCGGGCTTGAGCGCGGCAATCGAGGCCGTGCCCTGGGCGCGCTGCTCGGTAAGGGCAGCAATGACGTACTGGTCGCCAATCTCATAAACCTCGGAGATGTCGCCCACTTTGGTTTCGCCACCAGTTTGGTTGAAGCCAAAGGCCCAACGCACCAGCTCACGCGCGTTCTGCAAGTTGTTTACGCTACGAGCCCCGCGGTCCAGGTTCTTGGCCTCCTGTTTCACCAGGGTCTTGTCTTTGGTCACCAGCTTGCGGAAGCTTTCCAAGTCGGTGGCTTCGCCTTTCAGTTGCTGGGCCTTAGCGTAGGCCGCCTCGCGGGTGGCATCACTGGGGGCAATGCTCTTTACCACTTCGGCCACCTGATAGGTTTGCTTGGTAGGAGCTGCCGTTACCTTGATAACGTGGTAGCCGAACGAAGTTTCCACTACGTTGGGCAGCAGACCGGGGGCAGTGGCCCCGAAAATAGCTTTCTCAAACTCGGGCACCATGCGGCCTTGGCCAAACCAGCCAAGGTCGCCGCCCTGGTCCTTGGTGCCATCCGTACCGAACTGACGGGCCATGGCTCCGAAATCAGCCCCGGCTTTGATTTTGTTCAGGATGTCCTGGGCTTTGGCTTTGGCAGCGGCTTTGGCTTCGGGCGTAGTACCGTCGGCCTTGATGAGGATGTGGCTGGCGCGGGCCGCCGACTGTGTGCCGGCCTTGGTGCCCGTTACCTTATAGAGCGAGTAAGTGCCGTTTTCGGCATAGGGGCCATACACCTTGCCTTGGGTCAGGGGCAGCTGCTTGCGCAGCTCCTCGGGCAGGTCGGCAGGGCTGCGGAACGCGTTGTTGTAAGGCTGGTCCGAATTAGCCGACACGAACAACGAGTCGACCGGAGCCGAAGCAAACTGCGTGGCCAGTTCGCCCATCGAGTTTTTCACGGATGTGCTGTCTTCCTGCAGCGCCACCACCGGAATGGTGATGTACTCAACCGAGCGCCCTTCTTCAACCTTGTATTTGCTCTTGTTCTTGTCAAGGTAGGCCTGCAGTTGCGCGTCGGTCACTTTCACGGCCGAGTCGGAAATGCTGCCGTAAGGTACGAACAGGTACTTCACCGTGGCCTTGGTGTTCTGCAGCTGGTTGAAGCGCTTGGCTTCGGCCGAGGTCACGTACACCGAGTTTTTCAACAGGGCAGTGTACTTGTTGGCGAGGCGCTCGGCGGGCAGGTTGGCTTCGAAGTTGTACCAGGCAGCCTGGTTTTCGGGAGGCAGCTTGTCGAGATTCTTCAGGTACTCCACCAGGCGGGCCTTGTCGAACTGGCCGGTTTGCTGGTCGGTGAAGGCTTGCTTAATGCCGGCGTTGATGTTCTCGCCCTGCACCATGTCCACCAGCTCATCGTCCGATACGGTCAGGCCCAGCTTGTCCCACTCAGGCTTGAAGGCCATGCGGTAAATGGTCTGGTTCCAGGCCTGGTCGCGCAGGTAGCCCAAGGCTTGGTCGTCGGGCTGGCGCTGCTGCTGGGCAATGAAGGCTTGCTTGGCTTGTTCGAGGGCGTTGTTGTATTCTGCCAACTCAACCTTCTGGCCAGCTACTTCCCCTACGGTTTGGTCGTTACGGTTAAACAGCCGGTTGTTGCCGCCTACCAGGTCGCCGCCCACAATGAAGAGCACCATGCCGACTGCCACGAGGCCGACTGCTATGCCTGATTTTTCTCGAATTGTGTTAATTAAAGCCATTTTTGGTTGTCAGTTGCTAGTTGTTGGTTGTCAGTTGTTGGGTGTCGGCTGCAGTACGTCAGAACTTTCTGACCGCTGCAAACAAACAACCGACAACGAGCAACCCTTTTAAGTAGGGTCAAAAGAGGCGCAAAATAACCAGAATTTGACCGGCAATCAAAGTTTTACCTGATTTTAAGTGCTTGAGCAAATTGGGTAAATCCTACCAATTGCCCGTTGGCCCGGCTACGGCCCTACCGGCACCGCGGCCCGGGCGCCATCCCTAGCGGCGTTTCTGGGTAGATTTGGCTGGAGTTTTGGCCCGGACCTGCTTGGCGAGCCTCGCTTCTTCCTCGGCAATTTTTGCGGCCAGTCGCTCCTGCTGCCGCCAGTAGAGCAGTGGCATCCAGCAGGCCATGGCTATCATAAAAATCCAGTAGTTGGCGGCCAGGTCATTGAAAAAAATGGTCTGGTAGATACCGATTACCATCGCCACCACGCCCACCGACAATAGTACGGTGCGCAGAAGAGCTTTATCGAAAATCATGGCAATGGGGAGTTAGTGATAATTAGAGTGGGCCGAACCAGCTGGTAGCGGCCTGAAACAGGCCGGCTGACCTGTGAGCAAGCTTGTTCTTAAAACCCGGCGTAGGCCGGTGCTTTCTGCCTGACAAACGAGGAGCGAAGCGCCGACGTTCCGTGCCGGCTTCTGACGCCTCAGGTGCATTGGTTACGGGGCCGGAGCCGATTGCGGCACCGCGAACACGCCCTTGGGATTGATGATGCTGTAGCGCGAAAAATCCTGGTTTGCCCGCAGCCCGTAGCCCGTCAGATATTCCTGGGGCGTGGTCACCTTCACAAACATGGCCGAATCAGTGTAAATCAACTGCTTGTTCATGTCAAAGAAAAGCTCCTCGGTGTTGAGCCGCTGCTCCTGCGGCACGTTTACCACGCGCACATCGCCGCGCATGATGTAGAGGTTCTTTGCCTTGTCGAGCTTGCCGTAGTTGGCGGTGAGCGTGTTGACCACCTTCTTCGTGTTGTCGGCCGAATAAAACTTCACCTCCACACCTTTAGGGTAACGCACGTCGCTGTTTTCGAACCGCTGCTCCAGCGGCGCCGTGAGTTGTAACTTCAGTTTGGCCGAATCGCTGTATAGCGTCCGCACATTCGTGGTTTCCATCAGCGGGCCCGTGTACTCCAGCCGGGGGCCGTTGGTCGCTTTCTTATCGCAGCCCGTCAGGCCCAGTACGGTCAGCAATGCTCCGCTGGCCCAGCTTTGCCGAAGTATTTGCACTACGCTTGGTGGTTTTGTAATGATGGCTACTGCAAGCGGCGCTTGATAAACCAGCGGTTGTTAAGCGTCACGCCCAACTGGCCCCGGATGTAGCTTTCCTGCACGTTGCTGGTGCCCGTGGCGGCATTGAGAAGGTCGGTGTTGCCGCGCACGCCGTAGGTGAAGCCCAGGCTGAACGTGGTAGACTCCAGCGGCGTGGCCGTGGGCAGCGGAAAGCCAAAGCCCCAACTGATGGCTCGGTCGTAGAGCGTTTTGCCATCTGGCTGATACGGCATCTGGGCCACATTCAGGCCCGCACGGTAAGTCACCCGCCGGAAATAATGGTCTACTGAACCCGGGTCGGGTGTTAGTTCGCCCCCCATGCCTACCCGCATGGTGTTGACCAATGGAGTGCCTACTTGGCCAAAGCTGTTGAACTTTGACCAATCCTGCCGGGAAGCATCAATATTGAAGCTCCAGTTTTTGTCGTTGTCGAAACTTACCCCTACCTGGGCAAGCGTGGGCACGTAGGTGGAGCCGCGCTGGTCGCTCACGGTGCTGGGGTTGCCGAAGGGGGTACCGTCGATATTTTCCTGCTGCTGCGTCACGGTCTGCTGCCCGTTCAGGCTATGGCCAAAGCTGTAAACGCCTGCTAGGTTCATGCTCAGCGTCTTGGCCACCTTGGCCCGGTAGTGGGCGCCGGCCCGGAAAGCAAAGTCTGAGTAGCGCGTGTGCGTTTGGTTTACCGAGTTCAGGGGCAGGGCCGTGCTGTTGGCAATTTGCACTACGGTGCCCGTGGTTTCGTCAATTACCCCAAATATGTACGAGGCAGTGACTCCCACCGTAAATGCCTTGGTAATGCGAAAGCCCTGACCAAAATAAGCTTCCGATACGCCGCCGGTGCCCCTGTACTGCTTCAATACCTTAGCCGGGTCCGTGGTCGGGGCCCCCACTACATCCTGAATAACGTTCGATTCGTAGTCCACGGAACTAACCGGCTTTAGGCCCACAGCGGCGCCCCACTTGGTGCCCAGTGGCACCGACATGGCGAGATAGCCCAGATTGGCACTGCCGCTTCGGGTGGCCGAGTTGGCATTGCTCACGGTTTTGTACTGCCCATTATAGCCGGCCTCGAAGGTGGTGCGGCCCGTGTAGTAGAGCAGCGCTGGATTCAGCTCGTTTATGTTGACCGAATTAGGTGCTGCCAAGCCTACCCCGCCCATGCCCATCTGGCGAACCCCGCCGGTGTTTGCGTTGAATTCGCCCAAGCCAATGCGCGAGTAGGGCGAGTTGCCTAGACCCTGCGCCTGCGCACCGCCTGCCACCAACACCCCTGCCAACACCACACCCAAACGCAGGCAACCCATCTCTTTATTTGACAACATGATAAGCTAAAATCCGATTAAGGCCGAGCAGCACCAGCTCAGGCACCACAAAGATACGAGCCGGGAGCCGGGCCGCCAGAAAAGCAGCATCGCCCCCCGTTAGCAACACCCCAACGCCGGGGTATAGTTGCTGGTACTGAGCAATGAAGCCCGTGATTTCGGCCACGGCGCCATTTACCACTCCGCTCAGCAAGCTACTCGTAGTGGAGTCGCCCGTGAGCGGAATCGTTGCATTGCCGCGTGGCAGTTCCAAAAGCGGCAGCCGCCCCGTGAACGTATGCAGCGCCCGAAACCGCATGTTCAGCCCCGGGCCGATGCTGCCGCCGTGGTAAGTGCCATCGGCGGTAATCAGGTCCATCTTCAAGGCCGTACCCGCATCGACGATGAGCGTGGGCTGGCCCGGCCGCAAGCCGGCCGCACCCACTGCTGCTGCCAGCCGGTCGGCCCCCAGCGTGTGGGGCGTGGCGTAAGCATTGCGCAACGGAATGGCCGTGGTAGCCGGAGAAAAGCTCAGGATTTCGCCGGGGACTACCCCTCGTAGTTCTTCGGCCCGCAATGCCGCGTCTTCTGCCACCGAGGCAATGATAACGTGCTGAGGCTGCCAACGCTGCACAACGGCCAGCACCTGCGACGCTGTGAGACCAGCCGTCATTTCGCACAGCGTCGTGCCGTCGAAACAGCCGGCTTTTACTGCGGTATTGCCAATGTCTAGCGCGAGGGTACGCAAGTAGGATTATTGAAAACAATGTTTAAAATAAACGTCATGCTGAGCGTGGCCGAGGCATCTCTGCCGCGCAGCAAATCCAACTGATTGGGTTTCACTGCTACGGTAGAGATGCTTCGGCTGCGCTCAGCATGACGTTCTTTTCAGGCTCTCCTAAACGTAGCCCTTGCCTTGCTTACAGGAAGTACTTCAAACGAATTACCTCTTGCTCGCTCAGGAAGCGCCACTTGCCGCGGGGCAGGTCTTTCTTGGTGAGACCCGCGTACTGCACGCGGTCCAGCGCCACCACCTCATAACCGAGGTGCTCGAAGATGCGGCGCACAATGCGGTTGCGGCCGATGTGGATTTCGATGCCTACGAAGTGTGGGTTGCCGGCCACTACGGCCACGTCGTCGACGATGGCTTTCCCGTCTTCCAGTTCGAGGCCTTCGGCAATCTTGCGCAGGTCGTCTTCGGCCAGGGGTTGGCTCAGTTCGACCTGGTAGATTTTCTTGTTTTTGTGCGAGGGGTGCGAGAGCTTCTGGGCTACTTCGCCATCATTGGTGAAGAGCAGCAGGCCCGTGGTGTTCCGGTCGAGCCGACCCACGGGGAATATCCGCTCCTTTGAGGCGCTGGCCACCAGGTCCATCACCGTGCGGCGGCCTTCGGGGTCTTCCGTAGTGGTGATAAAGTCCTTGGGCTTGTTCAGCAACACGTACACCGACTTCTCGCGGCTGAGGTTGGTTTTGCCGTATTGCACGGTGTCAGAGGGCTGCACTTTGTAGCCCATTTCCGTCACCACTTCGCCATTCACCCGGATTTCGCCGGCGGCAATCAGTGCATCGGCCTCGCGGCGCGAGCAAATGCCAGCGTTGGCGATGTAGCGGTTCAGGCGCAGCTCGTCGGTACCGAAATCCTCGTCTTCCTCGCGGCGACGCTTGTTGCCGCGGGTTTTGTCGTTTTCGTAGTGCTTGAGGTTTTTGTAGTCCGGTGCCTCGCCGGGGCGCTCGCCGTAGCGGGGCTTGTCGGCGCGGTTATCCTGAATGACCGGGCGGGCCGCCCGGGGCTTGTCCACGCTGGCACCGTAGCCAGTACCGGAGCGACGCACGCTACGTTCCTGGGCTTTCAGGGCCTCACGGCGCTCGGCGAAGCTGCCGGGCGCGGGCGTCCATTTCTCGTTGCTGCGCTTTTCGTAGCTGCCGCGCTCGCCCGTGCTCCGGCTTGCTCCGGCTGCATAGTTGGTGTTCTCGCGTTTGCCAAATGCACCGGGCGTGAACTTCCGGCCAAAGGCCGCTTCGTCGCCCCGCCGGTCGGCATCGCTGCCACCAGCGAAGTCGCCACGCTCACCACGCTCCTCGCGGGGCTGGGGCGGGTTGGCTTCAAAAGGACGCGCCGACCGGATGGGCCGGTTCGGGCCACGCTCCTCGCTGCGCTGGAAATCTTCCGTTTCGCGGGGGGTGCTGCGCCCAAAGCTGCCGCTGTTGCGGGGGGCGCTAGTCTCACCTGGCTCGTTGGGGTTTTGCTTCTGGAACTTGCGGTTGCGCTCGCCGGGTAGGCCGCGGGGTACCGCCTTCTCGCCTTCGCGGCGGTAGGGCTGGCCGTTCCAGTTCTCCTTGGGCTGGTACTCCCGAATAGGACGCGCCGGGGCCGAAGCCGGGCCGCGCTGCTCGCCCCGGTCGCTGCCAAAGCCACCACGCTCGCTACGCTCATTGCGCTCGGGGCGCTCAGCAGTGCGGCCGTAGCTGGTACCGGTGCGCTGCTCCTTGCCTAAGCGAGGACGCTCGGGCCGGTCAGCACCGGGGCGGAAGCCGCCTTGCTCGCGCTGGCCATACTCTCTGCCACCGCCAAAAGGCTTGCCGCCAAAGCCACTGCCGCTTTCGCGGCTGCCGCCAGACGGGCGCCTCTCGCCATCGCCGGAGCTACGGCCACCGCCAAAGGCTCCGCTTGAGGGACGGCCAAAGGCGCCGTTGGTTGCGGGGCGCCCGAAAGCACCGTTCGTGGCCGGACGGCCATTGCCGGGCCGGGATGCGGAGTAGCCGCCACGGTCGCCGCCGCGCTCACGGTCGTTGCCGCGGCCAGCTGCACCACCTGGGGCCGGCCGCTCGCTCTTGTTGCCGAAGCCACCGGGGCCTCCTGCATTGCGGCCGCCGCGACGGTCCGACTTATCTTCTGAATAATGTTTCTTGCCCATGGGGTCCTGAGTTGCTTGCCGTATCGCTACGGTATGATTAAAAACGTGGTTGTGGGGGTGAATCATTTCGTCCCACTGAGCGGCTAAAGCCTTCAGGCGGCAAAATGATTCACTTAAGTTAAAAGCAAAAGCCCGAACCTGCCAGCCGGTCGCCGTAGCGCCGGCCCACAGGTTCGGGCCTCAGGCCATCGCGAGGATTAGTCGCGGCGGGCCATTTTGGCTTCGATGGAATGCTGGGTGTGGGGCACTGCGCGCAGGCGCTCCTTCGGAATCAGCTTGCCGGTACCGATGCACACGCCGTAGGTACCGTTCTTGATGCGAACCTGGGCATTCTCGAGCTGCTGAATGAACTTCATCTGACGAGAGGCCAACTGGTTCATGCTTTCCTTCTCGGCCGTGTCGGCGCCGTCCTCCAGTACCTTGGCCGACGAAGCGGTGGTGTCGGTACCGGAATCGTTGCTGCGGTTCAGGGTCTCCTTGATGAATGCCAACTCCTTGCGGGCTGCCGTCAGTTTGTCCTGAATAATCTGGTCAAACTCGTTCAAGTCTTCCCGGGAATAGCGAATATTGTCGTCGTTCATCGAAAGGGGTAAAAAAGAGGTGTGGGCAATGGTAGGAAATCTCCAAGCAACGAATCGGCAACACGTCCGGTTGCTAAATAGTTTGGCAGGGCTTATTGCCCCACGCACCACAAGTCAAAGCTGTTGCATGCTTGTTTTTGCGGGTGCGAAGTTACAAACGTTAGGCCGCTTTTCCTTGGGCTGCTAAAAGCCTAACATTTGGATAGCAGCCACAGCGGCTTCTACTCCCTTGTTGCCGTGCTTGCCACCGGCGCGGTCCCAGGCCTGTTCCAGGGTATTGGTGGTGACGAGGCCAAAAATAACTGGCTTGTTGAACTTCAAACCAACTTGGGTGATGCCCTGGGCCACGGCGTGGCAGATGTAGTCGTCGTGTTTGGTTTCGCCCTGAATCACGACCCCCAGGCAAATCACAGCGTCCATTTCGTCGTGCTGCGCCAGGAACTGGGCACCCAGCGTGAGCTCGAAGCTGCCGGGCACGGTGTTGCGGTAAATATTATCGGCGTTGGCGCCGTGCTTGATGAGGGTATCGTAAGCACCGGCACTCAGCACGTCGGTTATCTCACGGTTCCAATCGGCCACCACCAAGCCGAAACGCATTTCGCTGATGTCAATGAAAGTAGAAGCGTCGTACTCGCTCAGATTTTGGAGAGAAGTTGCCATTGTGGGGTTAAATGCAGTCATCCTGAACGCAACGAAGGACCTTATCACGGTGGAACGGGTTTCGTTCGGGTGCGACAAGGTCCTTCGCTGTGCTCAGGATGACAAGGTAATGGTCCTGATTATTTCGCGCCTTCCAGCTTGGCTTTGTACTGGCGGGCTTCCGCTACTTCCTGGGCCGTGGGAAATTCGTTAATGATGCGGTCGTAGGCTTTGATGGCGCCTTCGTTGTCGTTGGCTATTTCGCGGGCCACACCTTCCTTTAGCAGGTAGCTGGGCGAGAAGTACTCGTTGGCGTTGTGGTCGGCTGCCTTGGCGTAGAGGTCGGCGGCTTCTTTGGGTTTGTTAAGCTCCAGTTGCGCATCGCCCATCAGGGCATAGGCCCGGCTTTGCACGAGGTAGTCGTCCGAACTGAAATCCTCGAGGTAGTCGAGCGCCTCTTTGTATTTGCCCTGCTTCAGCGAAGCCACGCCAGTATAGAAATTGGCGAGGTTACCGGCTTTGGTGTTGCCGTACTCCTGTGTCACGGTCACGAGGCCGGGTGCTTTGCCATCGCCCTTGATGGCTTTGTTCAGCGAGTCGGCTTCCCAATGGTTCACGGCGCGGAACATGGTGGCCTGAGCTTTTTCGTCCTGCTGGTTGCGCCAAGTGTAGAAAGCAAAAGCCCCCACTACCGCCAATACCACCGCGGCCAAGATGCCCAGCAGCAGGTTGCGGTTGTTGCGAACGAAATCCTCCGACTCAGCCAGCCGCGCTGCCAGTGCGTCCGGGTCTTCCAGCAGCGGGTTCTCAGCCGGCAAGTTTTCAGACGACAGGTTTTCGGCAGGCGCCAATGGGTCAGCCGAAACGTTCTGAGTGGGTTGCCCCTGGCGGGCCTGCTGGCTTTTGCCAGTGTAAGGAATCTTCGACATTACGGAGAGATTTTCAACAACAGGGCCTGCGAGCAAGCCGGGTGGCCGGGGAAGCCGGTTAAATTAGTCGTGGATGTAGGGATAGTCGGCCTGCACATAGACGTCCTTGTACAGTTCGTCGGGTGTAGGGTAGGGAGACGTTTCGGCAAATTCTACCGATTCGGCCACCTGCGCTTTGATGCGCTCGTCGATTGCTTCGAGGTCGGCCTCGGTGGCCATGTTTTGGGTGAGTAGGGTGTGCCGCACGCCTTCGATAGCGTCGCGCATGCGGTAGTCTTCCAGCTCTTCCTTGGTGCGGTACTTGGCGGGGTCGCTCATGGAGTGGCCCTTGTAGCGGTAGGTCTTGAACTCGAGCAGCGTGGGCCCGTCGCCCTTGCGGGCACGCTCAGCTGCGCGTGCCACTGCCTCGTGAACATCTTCCACGCGCATCCCGTTCACCGGCTCCGATGGCATGTCGTAGCTCAGGCCAATCTTGTAGAGGTCGGTAACGTTCGACGTCCGGGCTACCGAAGTACCCATGGCGTAGCCGTTGTTCTCAATTACGAAGATGACGGGCAGCTTCCACAGCATGGCCATGTTGAAGGCCTCGTGCAGGGCACCCTGGCGCACGGCGCCGTCGCCCATGTAGCAAATGCAGAGCTTGCCGGTCTTGTTGTACTTCTCGGCAAAGGCAATGCCGGCACCCATGGGCACCTGAGCCCCTACGATGCCGTGGCCGCCCATGAACCCTACTTCCTTGTCGAACATGTGCATGGAGCCGCCTTTGCCTTTCGAGCAGCCGGTGGCTTTGGCAAACAGCTCGGCCATGATGGCATTGGGCGATGTGCCCAAGGCCAGCGGATGGGCGTGGTCACGGTAAGCGGTGATGTACTTGTCGCCTACTTCGAGGGCAGACACTGCACCGGCTACGCAAGCCTCTTGGCCGATGTAGAGGTGGCAGAAACCTTTAATCTTTTGCTGGCCATATAGCTGGCCGGCCTTGTCCTCAAACTTGCGCATGAGCTGCATTTGCTCATACCAGCGCAGGTACGTCTCCTTGGGGAAGTTCGACTCTGCGGCTTGTTGTTTCGAGAGGTCGGTACCCGAGGCGGCCATAGTGGGCGCATCGGTGCCTGGCATCACGGGGTCGGGCTGGCCGCCAGTGGTGGTGGCGTTGCCTTTCGCTTTGGCCGCTGAACCATTGGCCGCAGGCGATTTTTTAGATGCAGCTTTTACTTTCGTATCTGCCATAGCAAGTTTAAGGAAAAGAATAATTCGCGTTGGGAGGGCGAAATTACGTAAAAGTGCTGGCAATACCGAACCTTATGACCCTTGACTCCCTCCAGCTTCTTTTTTTTAAGAACTACGACGACGCGGCGCTTCGTTTATCTCCGGGTCTTAACTGCTTCATTGGCGACAATGGCAGTGGAAAAACCAATTTGCTTGATGCCATCCACTACCTGTCGCTGACCAAGAGCGCCATCACGTCTTCTGACGTGCTTTGCATCAAGCAAGGCGCTGATTTCTTTGTAGTTAAGGGTAATTTCTCATCAGATTTGGGCTCTGGCCACGAAACTATACAGGTGAGCCTCCGCCAGGGCCAGAAAAAGACGCTCACGCATAACAAGCAGCCCTATGAACGAATGGCCGACCATATTGGAAAGTACCCGGCCGTGCTCATTTCGCCTTATGATACTGACCTAATCCGCCAGGGCAGCGAGGACCGTCGGAAGTATTTCGACAGCCTCATGGCCCAACTCGACCACGAGTTCTTGGAGTTGCTTATATCTTACAACGCCCTATTGCGCCAACGGAATGCCGTGCTCAAGCAAGGCGAACGCCCTAGCCACGGTTTCGACCGGGATTACCTTTTGGCACTCGATGAGCAATTGGCACCCATTGGCCAACTACTCACTGTTCTTCGCGAAGCTTTCCTGGCAGAGTATGTGCCCATATTCCAACGCCACTACCAGCAGCTTGCCGATGGCCGGGAAGTAGTCACCCTCACTTATAAAAGCCAACTACTAGGGGCCGACTTCGCTCAACTACTTCGGAGCAACGAGCGCCGCGACTTTGCTTTGCAGCGCAGCACCACTGGTTCCCACCGCGACGATTTCGTGTTCCTGATGGATGAAATGCCTGTGAAAAGCCATGCTTCCCAGGGTCAGCAAAAGTCCTTTGCCATTGCATTGAAGCTGGCCCAATTCGAGATGCTGGCATCGAAGCAGCGACACAAGCCCCTACTCCTACTCGACGACATCTTCGACCGTTTGGACGACAAACGCATCGCCCGCCTGTTGGAGTTGGTAGCCAATGAAACCTTCGGGCAGGTTTTTCTAACCGATACCAACCTGGAGCGCACTGACCAAGCTTTGGCTCGCGTTTCCATTCCCATCCTTCGCTTCCGGGTTCAAGACGGAACAGTAGCGCCAGTTTAACGACGTCTGTACCTACCTTTGCAGCATCAGAAAAGGGGCATTTCTGCCCTTTCTTTTGCCTTGACTGCCCTGTGAAAAAGCCCTTTTTCCCTTTCCGTTCTGGTGACATATCTCTAAAGGAGGGACTCGAAGCATTGGTTCGCACTTACCGGCTCCAGGGCAAACTCAACGAGGTAACTGTGGTTTCTAGCTGGGAGCGGGTGATGGGCAAGGCGGTTGCGTTGAAGACCCAGGAGGTATACGTTAACCAGGGCCGGCTCTTTGTCCGCCTCACCTCTGCCCCACTCAAGCATGAGTTAGTTATGGCCAAGACTCGGGTGGCCGAGCTTATTAATGCCGAAGTTGGCGAGACCGTAATAAAGGAGGTCATCTTCCTTTAAGTCGAACTTCCGAGCCTTTTGATTTTGGTGGGAACCGTACTGGATTTAGACCGTGGTTTCCCTGTGTCCTAACCAAACCAAGTCTAGATTCTTCATTGCGACTTTGCTCAGTTCAAGCTTGATTTAAGCCTTGAACCATGTGTCACTCCCAGTCGGTCCTGCATGGCGTCGTGCCCTCATTGAGAAGCCATCTTGCTTCTTTTATCGAGGTGCTCTTTCTAAAAATGAGGTCTGCATTCCAAATTAGGCCACGCCTCTCCCCTGCCTGTTCAAACCATTTTTATTCACTTCCCTGACGCTGGTGGATAGGAGCGGTAACATAGTTCGTGTGCAACTCCGAGGCAGTGACAACTACACCACAGGCACCCTCTTTACACCTGATTCATTGGAGTTGCCACGGACAAAAATGTTTCACGTGGAACATTTTTGTTACTTCGGACCATACACTTTTAGCAGGAGCTCATTGTAGGCCTCTAGAAGGCTTATATACTTAGCTTGAAGTAATAAAAGCTGCTTAGAAGCGTCTAAGTCTATACTTTGCGAAGATGTTACACGTGGTGTAACGACAGATGTAACAACAGATTTAGAAACAGGTGTTACAAATGGCAAAGAAGACTGTTGTATAACTGTAAAGTCGTTAGAAAAGTCGTGATTAATAATATCGCCGATGCGTTTTACGAAGTTGTAATCAATCGTTTCTTCTTTGAATTTACGATAAATGGTAGGGCGTGTAATACCCAGCTCGTCTACGATACGCGTAATGGAAATACCGCTGTTCTTGATGGCTTCTTGCAGGATTTCCCCTTGGTGTGGCATAATTAACGTATTACGTAACGCTTATACAAAGATGCCAAAAGTGTACGGATATAACAAACTTGTAAGAACAAATTAATTACAAACTGAGTGTAAATAAAGATACGTTACACATGATACAAATGTATCAATTAACAATAACACATGTATCGTTAACGCATTACAAATCATTTTTGTAACACAGACGAAACAACACACATAGAAACAAAATTGCCCTTCTCTGAATGCCTGAGCAGTTTAGAGAAGGGCAATTTTGTTTGTACTACGAGTGTATCTACTACCCTGGGGAAGCAAGCAGTTGGATAAGACGGTCGGGATAATCCGTTGTCATACCATCGACCCGCATGGAATGCAGGCGAAGCATATCGTTAAGTTCATTTACGGTCCAGGGAACGAGACGGACGCCAGGGAAGGCCAAACGAAGTGCATGAACAGCAGCCGGCGTGACCGTGCCGTAATCAGGGCCAAACGTAGTGGGAACGAACCCTAGCCGCTCGATGCTGTGAGCCCAGGGAAGGTCATCTTCGACCAACAGGCACGTCGCAAGATGCGGATGCTGTTCGTGCGCCACTCGGAGAACACGAGGGTCGAAACAGAGCAGTGTGGTGCGCGACATGACCCGAGCGGCGACGAGTTCAGCCACTACTAGGGAGAGAAATTTGGCCGGGGCTGGATGTGATATATTGTCTCCCTCCGGAGAGCTTTTCATCTCGATAGAGTAGCCGACAGGACCACGGCCGAGAGACTCTGTGGCGGCATCGAGCACGGCAAAAACTTCGCTTAGAAGGGGCTTGTAAGCAGGTGCTGAAAGCTGCTCGGGAAAGTTAGGGTGCTGCTGCTGGCCGCAGTCGCAACGACGAATGGCGGCGTAGGGAAGGTGGTAGAGGTTGTGTGACTGCGCGTGGTTGGGCGGTATGATTTTGCCGGTTGAGTCAAGGCAAATCTGGGGGTTTAGCCAGGGCTCGTGGGAAACCACCACTTGGTTGTCGGCCGAAACGACTACGTCCATTTCCATCACATCAACTCCCAGCGCCAGGGCATGGAGGAAAGAGGCCAAGGTGTTTTCGGGGCGTAGGCCACGGCAGCCGCGGTGGCCATGAACTTCCGGACGATAGCCGACTTGGGGAGAGAAAACAGAAGTAAGCATAAAATAAACAGAAAGCAGAAGAAAAGAAGCAAGCAGGATTGGGAAGAAAATGACAATGCCAGAAGTTGGACAAGCATGCTTTTAGTGTGTGCACTATCCTACATCAGGCATACGAGGGCACAGCCGAAACCCAAGGGTTTAGGGTAATTTTGGGGCTCATTTCATCTAATGATTCACCCATGAAAAGATTGTTGTTATTCGTGCTGCTACTGGCGCTAGTGGCGGGAGGATACTATTATTACCGCAGCCTCAAGCAAGGGCCACAGGGCGCGCTGGTAGCTGCTGCTGCTGCAGTGCAAACCCACGACATGGCAACGTTTGAGAAGTACGTAGATGTGAGCAGCGTGACCAGCCACTTGGTAGACGACATATCTCAGCAGGGTTCGGTGCTCTCTTCCCTGGTGCCCGGCGGAAGCCTGATGATGGGCGGGGCCATGCGTATGCTCAAGCCAGCCCTAGCCAAAGCAGCCCACCAGGAAGTGCAGCGCTACGTGGAAACCGGTTCGCTGGAAGAGGCAGCCGCGGCCGCTCCGAAGCACGTAGTGAATGTTTCGCTCACCGGGTTGGTGGGCAAAGTGGTTAGCCCCGATAGCCAGTTCAAGGGCATTAAGTACAGCCGGGAGGAAGGCGATAATGCCTTCGTAGGCCTGGAGGTATCGCAGCCGAAATACGACACCACGATGGTAGTGGAGGTGAAGCTGCGCCGCATGGGCGACCACTGGCAGATGACGCAAATCACGAACGGAGGCGAGCTCCTACGAGGTGTGGCCCAGCTCGAGAAGAAGCGTCTGCTGAAACGCTAGCAACACGCGCCCTATTTGACCGAGCACACAACTCGCCAGAGGTCATAAAAGAGAAAGCCCCGGCCAAATCTGGCCGGGGCTTTCTCTTTTATGACCTCTGGAAAGACCTGCTACTTGCGGCCTGAGAAGAGAAAGTAGATGATGGAACCACCAAAGGGGAAGAACCAAATGATGAGGCCCCACATGATTTTCTTACCGATGGACCAATCCTGCTTGATAAGGCTTAGGAAAGCAAAGACGGCAAAGAGGAGGTAAACAACACCGAAGATGGTGAGGGAGCCATCGTCGCTGCGGCCGCTGCCGCAGGCTGTGAGCAAAACAGAAGTGAATAGGCTCAGCAGTAGTGCCAGGGAAGGCAGACGATGGCCAACTGAAGTGAGGAAACGCATTGCGGAAGTATTTAAGATGAAAGGAAATAGGTGATTACCTATCTGCCACCTCTTACGCAAACATCTCCAAATGGATATAGCAAAAGGGACTTTTTTTTATACAAGTTATTGATTATGAAAGCTTTGATTGAATAAACTGACTAATTTGCACAATAAACTCGGGGCCTGCCGAGGGCATGAGGGCCAGCATGAGCACCACGCCGTAGAGTGCGCCGTAGAAGTGGGCATCGTGGTTTATGTTATCGCCCCGGCGACGGCCCATGTACCAGGAATAGCCCAGGTAGAGAAAGCCGAACAGGAAGGGCTGGATGGGAAACGGGATGGGGAAGATGATGATGCCGCCTCCGCTGTTGTTGACCGGAAACAGCAGAATGCTGGCAAACACCACCGACGACACCCCGCCCGAAGCCCCGAGGCTGCGGTAGCCGGGGTCGTTGCGGTGCTGGAAGTAGGTGGGCAAATCGGAGATGATGATGCCGCCCAGGTAGAGCAACAGAAACAGTCCGATGCCCGCGCCCGGCCCGTAGTTGCCGGCCAGCGTCCCCAGCACAATGGGGCTGAAGGAATAGAAGGCAAACATGTTGAAGAGCAGGTGAGCCCAGTCGGCGTGCAGAAAGCCAGAGGTGAGCAGGCGGTACCACTGCCCGCCGGAACGCGCCATAAGGTAGGGATGCATTATCCAAGATTCCATCAGCTGGCTTTTCGACCAAGCGTAGGCGGAGATGGCGACCGTGAGGCCGATGAGGATTAGAACGGGGTTAAACACGTAACGCCAGAAAAGGGTGGATAAAGAAAATCAGATACGGGGCTGAAGCGCATGCGCTTCAGCTAATGCCAGCGGCATAGCACAGGAGCTGGAGCAAGCGCTATACTAGCTTTCGCGGTCCATGAGTTGGAGCGCGAGGTGATGCAGTGGCTCCTTGCGCGCTGCGGGCGCCGCTACACGCTCCAAATGCTGGAGAGCATCCTGGAAGTAATCGTTGATAAGAGCTTCCGTCTGGGGGCGAATTTCGAGCTCGTCGTAGATGGCGCGTACTGCCGTCACCTTGGCTTCGGCATCAGTGACGGGCTGGGCGATGAGCTGGCGCAGGATAGCTTGCTGCTCGGCGTTGGCCTGCGCCTGTGCAGAGAGCAAAAGGAAGGTTTTTTTGTCGGCAATGATGTCGCCGCCCACGCGCTTGCCGAAGGTGGCGGCGTCGCCATACACGTCCAGCAAATCATCGCGCAGCTGGAAGGCCAGGCCGATGTCGGTACCGAATTGCCGGAGGTGGTCGCCATCTTCCTCCGAGGCACCGGCGAGGCGGGCGCCCAGTTCCAGGCAGAAACCGAGGAGGACGGCCGTTTTCAGGCGAATCATGTCTAGGTATTGCGGAATGGTTACCTGGGCTTCGGTCTCGAAATTCATGTCCCACTGCTGGCCCTCGCAGACCTCAGCGGCTGTTTGGCCGAAGCGGCGCAGGATGGTGGGAAGCAGTGCCGGCTCTACGTCCAGGAACAATTCGTAGGCCCGTACCAGCATCACGTCGCCGCTAAGGATGGCCACGTTGGGGTTCCACTTCTCGTGCACGGTGGCCTGGCCGCGGCGCAGGGGGGCCTGGTCCATGAGGTCGTCGTGAAGCAAGGTGAAGTTGTGGAAGACTTCAGTGGCCACTGCGGGCTTGAGGATGGGCGTTAGCTCGTCGGTGAAGAGGTGGGCGCCGAGCAGCGTGAGCAGCGGCCGGATGCGCTTGCCGCCAAGCCCCATGATGTAGCGGATGGGGGCGTAGAGGGTATCGGGTTGCTCACCGTAGTTGAGTTGGGCGAGGGCGGCAGTGATTTGAGCGGGGAAGTCAGCAGTGGTCATAGTGCGTGCAAAGAACGGGGGCGTTTGTCATTGCGAGTGGAGCGTGGCGGAACGCGGCAATCCTTCTACCCCATGCTACCAGCCCTGAAATGCGACAACCCAGACACACCAGCCCAGGTTATTGCTACAAACCCTCATACTTCTCTTCTACATTCGCCAAGACTTCGCAGTCACAATAGCCGCCAAGTTCGCCCAACCATTGCTTGACGGGTTCAAATGCGAGGTTTTGGGTAGCGGCAAATTCCTGGGTGAAACGCAATGTGTCATCGCAATCATGCTCCGTCAGCTGCTGGTCGAGGTAGTCGAAAAAAGCCGCTAGCTTGGGTTTGGGCATCGGCAGCGCTGCGAGCTTCTCCTCGTCGGCCTTTTGCCTTAGCTCATTTTGAATGGCCTTTCGGCGTTGCTTTTCTTCTTGAGACGGCATGATTGAAAGATGAGGCAGGATGTTTACAAACCAAAGACAAAGCCCCGACTCTGGGCAGAGCCGGGGCTTGTCACATCTTAAGGTTGGTCGCATTGAAAGGACGGATTGCCGCGTTCCGCTACACTCCACTCGCAATGACAAACTACTTAGCGGCGCTTGTTGCCTTTGTGAGCACCTTTCGCCATGCCGCTGCCCGAGTGTTCGCGGTAGCCGCGGGGGGCTCCGCCGCCACGGGTCTTGCGCTCGTCGGCTTCGCGCTTTTTCACGTGGTCGGGACGGTCATCCACTAGCTCAAAGTCAATAGTGCGGTCGAGCAGGTTGGCTGATTTCACAACCACTTCCATCACGTCGCCAAACTGGATGAAGCGCTTGGTGCGACGGCCTACTATGCGGTAGTTGTCTTTGTCAAGCTCGAATTCATCGCCGGGAATGTCCGAGAGGCGAACCATGCCTTCGCACTTGTTCTCCTCGATTTCGATGTACATGCCGCGCTCGGTCAGGCCCGAAACCACACCCTTGAAGGTGTTGCCGATTTCATCGGCCATGAACTCCACCTGCTTGAATTTGATGCTGGCGCGCTCGGCGTTGGCCGCGAGTTTTTCGCGGGCCGAAGAGTGCTTGCACTCTTCTTCCACGGGGTCGACGGGCACGTTCTTGCCGCCGAGCAGGTAGTGCTCGAGCAGGCGGTGGGCCATCATGTCAGGGTAGCGACGAATGGGCGAAGTGAAGTGTGAATAGTGGTCGAAGGCCAGGCCGAAGTGACCGAGCGGCTCGGTGCTGTAAATGGCCTTGGCCATGGTCCGAATGGCGAGGCCCTGGAGCACGTTCTGCTCGGGCTTGCCCACCACTTCGGAGCTCAGGTTGTTGAGCTCGGTGCTGATTTTTTTCGGGTTTTCGAGCTTCAGCTTGTAGCCAAACTTCTGGGCGAAGAGGGCGAAAGTCTGCAGGCGTTCGGGCTCGGGCGCGTCGTGGGTGCGGTACACCATGGTGAAGCGCGGCTTGGTCTTTTTGAGGTTGAACACAAACTCAGCCACCTTGCGGTTGGCGAGCAGCATAAATTCCTCAATCATCTTGTGCGCGTCTTTACGCTCTTTCACGTACACGCCAAGGGGCTTGCCATTCTCATCGAGGCGGAACTTCACCTCCTGGGTTTCGAAGGTGATGGCACCTTGCTTGAAGCGCTGGGCGCAGATTTTATGCGCCATGTCGTTGAGCACATTTATCTCCTCGGCGTAGTCGCCCTCCTTGCTTTCGATGCGCTCCTGGGCCTCCTCGTAGCTGAAGCGACGGTCGGAGTGGATGATGGTTTTGCCAAACCACGACTCGTAGAGCTTGCCGTCTTCATCGAGCTCAAACACGGCCGAGAAAGTCAGCTTGTCTTCGTGTGGACGCAGCGAGCAGAGGCCGTTCGAGAGGCGCTCGGGCAGCATGGGAATCACGCGGTCGACCAGGTACACCGACGTTGCGCGGTGCTTGCCCTCACGCTCCAGCTCGGTGCCGGGGCGCACGTAGTGGGTCACGTCGGCGATGTGCACGCCTACTTCCCAGTGACCATTTTCTAGCTTCTGGATGCTCAGGGCATCGTCGAAGTCCTTGGCGTCGGCGGGGTCAATGGTGAAAGTGGTGACGGGGCGGAAGTCGCGGCGACGGGCAATTTCATCCTCTTCGATAACCTCGCTGATGCCTTCCGATTCGGTCTCCACTTCCTCAGGAAACTCGAAGGGCAAGCCGAACTCAGCCATGATGGCGTTAATCTCGGCTTCGTTGCCGCCGGCCGCGCCGAAGTTGCGGATGACCTCTCCCACCGGCTGGCGGTTGCTGTCTTCCGGAAACTCGTTGATGCGGACCAGCACCTTGTCGCCATTGCGGGCATCACCCAAAGCGTGCGGCGGCACAAACACATCGAAGTACACCTTGCGGTTATCTGGCTTCACAAAGCCCAATGTGCCCTGCACCTGCAGGCGGCCCACTACCTCGGGGCGCTGGCGCTTGAGCACCTCCACCACATCGCCAACGGGGCGGCCGTCGCGGGAGCTGCGCAGGCGCACCCGCACCACGTCGCCCTGCAGGGCAAACTTGAGCTGGTCGGTAAACACGCGGATGTCATCGCCGCCGTCTACCCCTTCGGGCACCACGAAGGCGAAGTTGGGCGTGGCCAAATCGACGGTACCAATGACCGTGTTGGACGGCGCACGCTCGGGGCGGTCGTCACCATCCACGTAGTCGAAGCCTGCGGAGCGACGGCGGTGGACGATGGGGTCCTGGCCAAAGGTGGCCTGCACCGAACGGTTGCGCGGGGGTTCAACGGGAGAAGCCGCTTTTTTGGTCGATTTACGGGCGCTGGACGGCATCAACGCCGCCGCAACAGCTTCCGTATCGGCCAAACGGTATTCGTCGTTCTGAAGCAGCAAAATCAAGCCTTGCTTGCGCAGCTGCTTGATGTGGGCAAAGATTTCCTCGCGCTGGCCCTTGGTCGTGACGCCGAGGCGGCGCGAGAGCTGGCGATAAGCGAGGACTTTGGTGGGGTTGTCGGTAAAGGCGCTCAGTACTTGTTCCTGACTGATGGGCGCAGGTTCGGGCTTTTCGCGCTTGGCGCGGGGAGCCTTGGGGGTTTCGGGGGTGTTCATGTAAAAAGTGGCCGCCGAAAAGTGATTGGTCGCAGGCGGCGAGAGCGGAAAAATGAATGGTCCGGTGAATCGGGTCGCTGGTATTAGAACGCGACACCGGCCGGGAGGTTGTAGCGCGGACTTTTAGTCCGCGCCGGATATCGCAGAGCGTCCTTTGAGCGCATGTCGCGAACAACGGAATATGAAGTGCGGCAGCGCAAGGTATCTGTTGGGGCGCGGACTGAAAGTCCGCGCTACCGCGGTCTAAGCCCGGCTGGCAACGGCGGCCTCGATGTCCGCCAAACTATCCTTCGGAATGGCGGCCAGCAGGCCTTGGGTGTATTCGTGTTGCGGCGCAGCGTAAATGGCCGCCGCCGGGCCGCTTTCCACGATGCGGCCCTGGTGCATGACCAGCAGCCGGTCGCTCATAAACCGGGCCACGGAAAGGTCGTGCGTAATGAAAAGATAGGTGATGCCGAACTCGCGTTTGAGGTCGTTGAGCAGGTTGAGGACCTGCGCCTGCACCGAAACGTCGAGGGCCGAAACCGATTCGTCGCACACAATCAGCTTGGGCTGCAAGGCTAACGCCCGGGCAATGCAGATGCGCTGCCGCTGCCCGCCGCTGAACTCGTGCGGGTAGCGCTGGAAATGCTCGTCGCGCAGCCCCACGGTGCGCAGCAGCTCCATCACTTTCGCTTTTTGCTGCTGGCGGGTGCCGCCCACATTGTGCACACGCATCGGCTCCCAGATGGCCTCGCCCACCGTCAGCATGGGATTGAGGGCGGCGTAAGGGTCCTGAAACACGAGCTGCAAATCGCGCCGACGGCGGCGTAAGTCACCGCTGGACAGTTTGGCCAAGTCGGTCCCTTCAAACAGGATGCTGCCCGCCGTTGGTTCCGTGAGGCGAAGCAGCGCCCGACCCAGCGTGGTTTTGCCGCAACCGGACTCCCCTACCAGGCCGATGGTCTCGCCGGGGTAGAGGGTGAAGCTGACATTGTCTACGGCCCGCACATAGTCGGTGGCCCGGCGGAAAAAGCCCTTGCGGAGCGGGAAGTAGACCTGAAGGTTTTGAACCTGGAGAAGCGGTTCGGTTGAGGTGGGCTTTTCAGCCACAACGGGCTCGCTAACGGGCACCGAAATAAGCTCAACAGGACGTGGAACATCGACAATTTGCCCATGTTCCACGGGGAACGTTTTGGTGGTTTCAGTTTTATCCCGTAACTGCTGTTGCTCCACTTCGGGCGAAGATTCCGCAAGTGCCTCATCTGGCAGCGGAAGCACGGGAGCCGGCTGGGCGAAAAGCTGCCCGCTAGCGTCTTCTCCCATGAAATCGGCCACGACAGGCAGGCGTTTTTTGCCCACTGAGAGGCGCGGGCGGCACGCTAAAAGGCCTTTTGTGTACGGATGTTGCGGATTTGAAAAAATATCAAGCACCGTCCCCTGCTCTACTACCTTGCCCCGATACATGACCATAATGCGGTCAGCAATTTCAGCTACCACGCCGAGGTCGTGGGTGATGAATAGTACTGCCGTGTTGTGCTGGCGGCGCAGGTCATCAATCAGGCGCAGCATTCGTGCCTGTACCGTCACATCGAGGGCGGTGGTGGGCTCGTCGGCAATGAGCAGGGCCGGGCGACAGGCCATGGCCATGGCAATCATCACGCGCTGCTTCTGGCCACCCGAGATTTCGTGCGGGTAGCTGTTGAAGATGGCTTCGGGGCGCGGCAGCTGGGCTTCGGCAAATAGCGCGATGGTGCGCTCCTTGGCGGCCTTGGGCGTGCAGTCGGTGTGCAGCAGCAGAGCCTCCACCACTTGGCTACCGCAGGTGTACACGGGGTTCAGCGAAGTCATCGGCTCCTGAAAAATCATCCCGATATCGTTGCCGCGCACCTGGCGTAGGTCAGTTTCGGAGAGTTTCAGCAGGTCAGTATTGCCGAGCTTTTCGGAAAGGAAAACGGTGCTGCCGCTGGCAATGCGGCCAGGCGGCATCGGAATCAGCCCCAGCAGGGCCAGCGAAGTCACGGATTTGCCCGAGCCCGACTCACCCACTATGGCCAACGTTTCGCCCCTATCCAGTTCAAACGACACGTTGTCCACGGCCCGCACGTCGCCGCGGTGGCTGGAGAAGTCAATGGTGAGGTTGGAAACGGTAAGGAGGGGGTTGGGCACGGAAAGAGGTATGACGTTCTAAGAAGCTGTTAAAACAGTAATTACTGCTGAAAAGAATCAATAATTGCGGTTCCCACTAGGCTTACTGCCATGACTGAAGCAAAGTAAATCATTATGTTTTTTGACCTCTTGGTAAAGGCTGCGAACTCCCGATTCGTGTAAAGGCTTGGGTAATCCTTCATATTGGGAGAAAACTTTGAATAGCCCATAAAAGAAGTGTAGCCATCCAACAACTCTGAAAAGTCCCGTTCTGAGAGCTCCCTACCTCTACTTAAGCTTATGTACTTGATAAGCTGCGTGATGCGGTATCTATTATAAGCAACGAAGGCGAAGATGTGAATGAACATAACGCCGAAAAGAAAGAGAGAAAGAGTCTCCATAGATGCATATGTCGCTTTTATTACGCAAGAACGTCATGCTGAGCTTGCCGAAGCATCTCTACCACGATAGTAAACCAATTGAATGATTTAGCCACACGGTAGAGATGCTTTGGCAAGCTCAGCATGACGTTCAAGTTAGGCGTCAGCTCGCTCATCAGCCCGAAGTGTTAGACTTATGCCCGGTTCTCAGAATCAGGGGCTACTAGTGGAGCGCGTTCCGTAGCCACAGCTTGATTTTCTTCTTCTTGCTTGAAAAAACGACTCTGATTGAGCAGAATCAAGGCGACTCCTACGAAAATCGAGGAATCAGCAATGTTGAAGATAGGCCAGAGCGACACGTACTTCCCTCCTAGCAGCGGCCAGTTTTGAGGCAAGAAGCCTTCGTAGATGTCTACGTACAGCATGTCAATCACCTGACCGTAGAACCAACGTGTGGGCGAGGCAAAGGGCGCGTTGTTGTAGATAACGCCGTAGAAAACCGAGTCTATAAGGTTACCAACGGCACCGCCTAAAATCAGGGCCATGCAGGCGATGTAACCACCGGAAGCACGCTGACGGCAGAGGCGAACGATGTAATAGCTCAGGCCAAAGACAGCTACTAGGCGAAAGGCCGTGAGGACCAGTTTACCATAGGGAGCCGGCAGCTCTGCCCCGAAAGCCATGCCTGGGTTAAGCGTGTAATGAAGCTTAAACCAGTTGCCGATGAGGGGAATTTCTCCTGCCATACCGGGCTGCATGTAGGTGTGCACGGCCCATTTCGAGAGCTGGTCGAGGGCAATGATGAGCAAAGCCAGCAGGAAGAATTTAGCGGCAGATTGCTGGCGATTGGAGAGGGTTGGGTGCATTCAGACGGTGCCAAAAGTGGCGAGAGCGACGGCCTTATTTATTACCGTCTTTTTGTACCTTTTATAACTGACTGTCTGACCTTTTAGGCCGATAAAGACGAGCTTATTGAGCGTTTGTGCGACTAAGGACTCACCAGGGTTTTTCGGCCCCAGCGAGTCGTTCAGCATCAAGCAGTTGCAACCTCCAAATGCACGGGCACGGAGTAGTCATCAAATTCGAGCACGGAACCGCCGTTCACATCGGCCGCAAAAGTCAGCGCGAGGGCCTGCGTTTCGGTGCGGATGTAGTCGCCGAACGCAGCCACGGCGGCCGTGAGCTCGGGCTGCTGGTCTGCCAAAGTGACGCGGATTTTGTCCTGCACTTCCAGGCCCGAGTCTTTGCGCAGGTTCTGCAGGCGGTTCACCAGCTCGCGGGCGAGGCCTTCCTGGCGCAGCTCGTCGGTCAGAGTCACGTCGAGGGCCACGGTAAGGGGGCCATCGGTGGCCACGAGCCAGCCGGGTAGGTCGTCGGTGCGGATTTCCACATCGTCCGGGGCTAGTGTGATAGGCTGGCCATCCACTTCCACCGCGAGGCTTCCCTCCTTCTCCAGCTTGCTGATTTCAGCCGCCGTCATCTGCTGAATGCGGGCACCCACGGCCTTAAGGCGCGGGCCGTATTGCTGGCCGAGGCGCTTGAAATTGGGCTTCACCGACTTCACCAGCACACCGCTTTCGTCGTCAAGGAATTCGATGTGCTTCACGTTGATTTCGGCGCAAATCAGGTCCTCCACGAGGCCGACTTGCTCCTTGGTCGAGTCGTTCAGCACCGGCACCAGGATGCGCTGCAAGGGCTGCCGAACCTTCAGCACCGACTTTTTGCGCAGCGAGTGAGCCAGCGAGCTGATGCGCTGAGCCAGTTCCATGCGCTCCTCCAGCTTGGTGTCGATGCGGGCAGTATCGGCTTCCACCAATAGCGTCAAATGCACCGACTCCGGGGCCAGGGGCGTGTTTTTGGCCACGGCTTCGGTGCGCATGCCGTCGGTCATGTTCTTGTACAGCCACTCGCCGAAAAACGGCGCGATGGGCGACATCAGCTGGGCCACCACCACCAGGCATTCCTGCAGGGTTTCGTAGGCAGCGCGTTTGTCCTGGGTCAGTTCGCCTTTCCAGAAACGGCGGCGCGAGAGGCGCACGTACCAGTTTGAGAGCTGGTCGGTCACAAAATCCTGGATAGCACGGGCGGCCTTCGTGGGGTCGTAACCGTCGAGGTGGCCGCGCACTTCCACAATCAGCGACTGCAGCTTGCTCAGTATCCAGCGGTCCAGCTCGCTCAGTTCCGACTGCGAAATGCGGTCGAATTCGCGGGTCTGGAAATCGTCCAAGTTCGCGTAAAGCGCATAGAACGAGTACGTATTGAACAGCGTGCCGAAGAAACGGCGCTGCACTTCGGTCACGCCGGCGGGGTCAAACTTGAGGTTGTCCCACGGTGGCGCGTTGGCGATGAGGTACCAGCGGGTGGCATCGGGGCCGAACTGCTTGATGGTGGCAAACGGGTCTACGGCGTTGCCAAGGCGCTTGCTCATCTTCTGGCCGTCTTTGGCCAACACGAGGCCGTTGGCCATCACGTTCTTGAAGGCCACGGAATCTTCCAGCATCACCGCCAGGGCGTGCAGCGTGAAGAACCAGCCGCGGGTTTGGTCCACGCCTTCGGCAATAAAATCGGCGGGGAAATTCTTCTGGAATTTCTCACCGTTTTCGATAGGGTAATGCCACTGCGCGTAGGGCATAGCGCCAGAGTCGAACCACACGTCGATGAGGTCGGCCTCGCGGTACATGGGCTGGCCGCTAGGGCTCACGAGGAAAATATCGTCCACGTAAGGCCGGTGTAGGTCGATTTGCTCGCCGTTGGCGTAGGGGTTGTGGGTCATGACTTCGGCCGCCACGGCCTTGTCAATCTCCGCCTTCAGCTCGGCGATGCTGCCGATGCAGATTTCCTCGGTGCCGTCCTGCGTGCGCCAGATGGGCAGCGGCGTGCCCCAGTAGCGCGAGCGGCTGAGGTTCCAGTCCACCAGGTTTTCGAGCCAGTTGCCGAAGCGGCCGCTGCCGGTGCTTTCGGGCTTCCAGTTGATGGTTTTGTTAAGCTCGATGAGCCGGTCTTTCACCGCCGTGGTCTTGATAAACCAGGAGTCGAGCGGGTAGTAGAGCACGGGCTTGTCGGTGCGCCAGCAATGCGGGTAGGTGTGCTCGTACTTCTCTACTTTGAAGGCCGTGCCATCGCCCTTCATCTTAATGACGATGCTCTCATCCAGCGTTTTGTAATCGACGCCGGTCTCGTCGTGCCCGTCGTAGTTCTTCACCCAACGGCCGCCAAATTCGCCCATTTGGGCCACGTAGCGGCCCGTCCGGTCCACAATGGGGCCGAGCGTACCTTCCGCATCCGGCACCATCAGCGCCGGGATGTCCGCCAGCTGCGCAGCCCGGAAGTCATCGGCACCAAACGTAGGCGAGATGTGTACGATGCCAGTGCCATCCTCCGTGGTTACGAAGTCGCCGTTGATGACGCGGAAAGCCCGCTCCTCGCCTTCAAACGGCGTGAAATCAAACAGTCGTTCGTACTTGATATCGACTAGTTCTGCGCCAGTAAACTCACCTAGCAAGCGCCAGGGCAGCACTTTGCGGTCGCCTTCAGCATAGCCCTCCAGCGGAGCACCGGCGCCTTTTTCGTTAAAATAACGGCCCACCAGCGCCTTGGCCAGCACCACGTGAATGGGCTCGTAGGTGTAGGGGTTGAAGGTGCGGATAAGTTGATACGGGATGTTCTTGCCCACGGCCAGGCCGGTGTTGGCGGGGAGGGTCCAGGGCGTAGTCGTCCAGGCCAGAATGAACACCTGGGCATCATTGCCAGCCAGGGCGAACAGCTTCTCCGAGGCCGGGCCGGGCTTCACTTTGAACTGCGCTACTACGGTCGTGTCCTTCACGTCGCGGTAGGTGCCGGGCTGGTTCAGCTCGTGCGAGCTGAGGCCGGTGCCGGCGGCTGGCGAATACGGCTGAATGGTGTAGCCCTTATAGAGCAAGCCCTTGTCGTAAAGCTTCTTGAGCAGCGCCCAGCAGCTTTCGATGTACTCTGGCTCGAAGGTCACGTACGGGTCGTCGAGGTCTACCCAGTAGCCCATTTTCTCGGTCAGGTCGTCCCACTGCGCCTTGAAGCGCATGACGGTTTCCTTGCAGCGCTGGTTGTACTCCTCAACGGTGATTTTCTTGCCGATATCCTCCTTCGTAATGCCCAGCTCCTTCTCCACCTGCAACTCGATGGGCAGGCCGTGGGTGTCCCAGCCGCCTTTGCGGGGCACTTGCTTGCCCAGCAGCGTCTGGTAGCGGCAGAAGATGTCCTTCACCGTGCGGGCCATCACGTGGTGGATGCCGGGGGCGCCGTTGGCCGAGGGCGGGCCTTCGTAAAACACGAACGTGGGCTGGCCTTCGCGGCTGCTCACGCTCTTTTCAAAAATGCCGTGCTCTTTCCACCAGGCGAGGATGTCCTCGCCCACCTGGCCGTAATTGAGCGGCTGCTTGTATTCGGGGTATTTCATGTTTGACTTGTTCAATCGTCTCGTTTCAGTCGTGGTCATGCTGCGCTCTGCATGACAGTCTTTTTTAACTGTGCAAACAGCCAAGCTAGCTACCTAACTCGCCGCGGCTTTTCACAGTCATTCTATCCAGGTTTAGCTCCAAGTCATCGTCTTCTTCGTGGTACGACTCGTCGTAGTGCCGAATCAGCGCGTTGTCGTCAATGAAGTTGCCTTTGCCGTGTTCGAAGGTGACCAACAGGCAAGGCAACAAAATCAGGTTGGAAAAATTCGTAATCAGCAGCGAAGCCGACATCAGCAGGCCCAGGGCCTTGGTGCCGCCAAACTCGCTGAAGGCAAAAATGCTGAAGCCCACAAACAACACAATGCTGGTGTAAATCATGCTGGTGCCCGCCTCACTCAGCGTTACCGATACGGCTTGGCGCACGCGCTGGCCATTCAGGGCCATTTCCTGGCGGAATTTGGCCAGCAGGTGAATGGAATTATCCCCATCAATACCCAGGGCAATGACGAAAATCAGGGCCGTGCCGGGCTTGAGCGGGATGTTGAAGTAACCCATGATGCCGGCCGTGAGAATCAGGGTCACGGCGTTTGGCACCAGGGCAAACAGCACTGTGCGGGCCGAGCGGAACAGGATGAGTACAACCAAACCCACTAGTCCGAAGGCGAGCATCAGACTCTCGCCCAGCGTATTGATGAGGTATTCGTTGCCCTGCGTGAACAGGATGGTGGTGCCGGTGGGTCGCACGTCCATGCCCGTGCCGTTGAAAATGCGGCGCATCTCGGGCAGGATTTTGCGGTTCAGGAGCGTATCGAGGTTGCGCGAGCCAATGTCGGCAATCTTGAGGCTGATTCGGGCCTGCTGGCCGGTGCTGTCCACGAAGGAGCGGAGGAGCTTGCTGTCGGTGCCCGCGCCGGTGCCTTTGGAATTGGCCAGACTGCTGAGAATGAAGTTTTTCTCGGTGTTGTCGGGCAGGCGGTAGAATTGCGGGTCGCCGTTGTAATAGGCCTGGGTGGTGGCCTTCAGGAAGGTGACAATGCTGATAGGCGAGGTAACCTCAGGCTGAGTGCGCAGGTAGTTCTCGAACTGGTTGATTTTCTCCAGGTTGCTGAGCTTGAGCAGGCCGCGTTTTTTGTGGGTATCGACCACAAATTCCAGCGGCATCACGCCGTTGAAGTGGCGCTCGAAGAAGGTCAGGTCAGAGTTGACGGTGCTGCCTTTGGGCAGGTCATCAACCATGTACGACACGGCTTCAATGCGCCGGATGCCGATGGCCGCGCCCACCACGAGTATCAGAGCCAGCACATATACCGTGGGTCGGCGGTGCATCACCAGGTCGTCGAAAAACTCCAGCAGCTTGGTGAGCGGTTTGGCATCGAGGTGCTCAAGCTGCTTGGGCGTGGGGGGCGGCAAGTAGGTAAACACAGCCGGAATCAGGATGAAGCTGATGATGAAGGCCACGAAAATATTGACCGTGGCCACCAGCCCAAACTGAAACAGAATGGCGATATCGGTGAAGCAAAACACGAAAAAGCCGATGGCCGTGGTCGTGTTGTTCATGAAAGTAACGAGGCCAATTTTGCGGATTACCCGCGTCATGGCCAGCATCTGGTTACCCGATTTGCGGAAGTCGTAGTGGTAGCGCGACAGCAGGTAGGTGCAGTTCGGGATGCCGATTACAATGATGAGGCTGGGAATGAGACCGGTGAGCAAGTTGATTTTGTAACCCATCAGCACAATGGAGCCGATGGTCCACACAGCTGTCACGGCCACCACCACCAGCGGAAATACTACCGCGGCCCAGGTGCGGAAAAACGCCAACAGCGTCACACCTGTTACCAGCAGGGCCATGATGGTGAAGAAGGTCATTTCTGAGCCCACCTTGCTGGTCATGGTGTAGCGCACGTAGGGCAGGCCAGCGTAGTGCAGGCGAATGCCGGTCTTCTTCTCGAAGGCCTTGGCGTGGCCCAGAATGTTCTTCATCACCCCCTGTCGCTGCGAGGAGTTGAGGTATTTGGGGTCCATCGTCAGGGCCAGCAGCGTGGCTCCGGTAGTGGGACTGATGAGCTGGCCTTTGTAGAATTCGACCTTGTTGACCTCGCGCATCAGGCTGTCGAGCTCACGCTGGGAACGCGGGAAAGTCTTGAAAATGAGTTCGGTTTTAAACTTGTTGGTGGCCGTGTCTTTGCGGATGGCCAGCAGCTTGGTCACGCTCAACACGCCGTTCACGCCCGTCTCTTTGGCGAGCGTATCGGTGAGGGAACGCAGCTCGTTGAAGTTGCCCAGCTTGTACACGGCGCTATCTTGGAGGCCCAGTACCAGCACGTTAGCATCTTCTCCGAAAGTCTTTTTGAAACTTTGGAAGTAGACCATCTCCGGGTCCTGCGGGCTTACGACTTGGGCGAAGTCATAGGTCATCTCCACGTCCTTGGCTTTCCAGGCCATGAACACGGTGATGACCGCCAGCACCGCAATCAGCGAGCGACGAAACCGGATAATGAACAGCGCGAGATTAGCCCACATAAGTCATGTTAAAAGGCAAAGTTACGTAAGGGCGAGGGCCCTAGCGTTGCAACATTGCGCCTGTAGAGCCTCGCGTCGGAAACCTCACCCCCGGCCCCTCTCCAAAAGAGAAGGGAGCCCGATGGTAATTGTCATTGCGAGCGCAACGCCGTGGAGCGCGGCAATCCGTCCTCTCAATGCGACCAACCCTGAGAAGTGATAAGTCCTTTATGGAAAAGCCCCAACTCTGTTCAGAGCCGGGGCTTATTCACAATAAAAGGTTGGTCGCTGAGACCAGGACGGATTGCCGCGCTCCACGGCGTTGCGCTCGCAATGACAGTTCCTACAGCTTCTCAAAGATGCGGCGGAAGCTCACGGCCTCGCCGATGTAGCTGCGCAGCTCCGAAATCGGCATGCGGGTTTGCTCGCGCGAGTCGCGGTGGCGCACCGTCACAGTGTCGTCTTCCAGGGTCTGGCCGTCGACCACGATGCAGAAGGGCGTGCCGATGAGGTCCTGGCGGGTGTAGCGCTTGCCGATGGCGTCGCGCTCTTCCAGCACCAAGCGGAAATCGAAACGCAAGGCGTCGAAAATCTCCTGAGCTTTCTCGGGCATGCCGTCTTTGCGCACCAATGGGAAAATGGCGGCTTTCACCGGCGCCACCGCGGGGTGCAGTTTGAGGAAGGTGCGGGTTTTGGTTTGCTGAGCATCGCCTTCCCCTTCGGTAATGGTTTCCTCGGCGAAGGCGTTGCACATCGTGGCCAGGAACAGGCGGTCGGCCCCGACGGAGGTTTCCACCACGTAGGGAACGTAGTTGCCGTAGGGCTTGCCGGTGGCGGGGTCCACGTCGTTGTCGAAGTACTGCTGCTTTTTGCGGCTCAGGTTCTGGTGCTGGGTCAGGTCGAAGTCGGAGCGCGAGTGAATGCCTTCGATTTCCTTGAAGCCAAAGGGGAATTCGTACTCGATGTCGACCGCGGCCTTGGCATAATGGGCCAGCTTGTCGTGGTCGTGGAAGCGCAGCTTCTCGGCCGGCAGGCCCAGTGCTTCGTGAAACTTGCGGCGGGCGGCCTTCCAGGTTTCGTACCACTCGCCTTCGGTGCCGGGGCGCACGAAGAACTGCATCTCCATCTGCTCGAATTCCCGCATGCGGAAGATGAACTGGCGGGCCACAATCTCATTCCGGAAAGCTTTGCCTATTTGGGCAATGCCGAAGGGAATCTTCATGCGGGCCGACTTCTGCACGTTCAGGAAGTTCACGAAAATGCCTTGGGCGGTTTCGGGGCGCAGGTACACCGGCGGAGCGTCCGAATCAACGGCCGAGCCCTGGGTCGAGAACATCAGGTTGAACTGGCGCACCTCGGTCCAATTGCCGGTTTTTGATACAGGGCAGAGGATTTTTTCGTCGATAATGAGCTGGCGCACGCCGGCCAGGTCGTTGTCGGTGAGCAGGCGGCCCATCTCGGCGGTGAGGGCGGCGCTGCGGGCGGGGTCGCCGGCCTTCTCGTACTCGGCGGCTTTTTCTTCAAGCAGCACGTCGGCGCGGTAGCGCTTCTTGCTGTCGAGGTTGTCCACCATGGGGTCGTTAAAACCGTCGACGTGGCCCGAAGCCTTCCAGGTTTGGGGCGCCATAAAAATGGCTGCGTCGATGCCCACCACGTCGTGGTGCAGCTGGGTCATGGCTTCCCACCAGAGGCGCTTAAGGTTATTTTTCAGCTCCACGCCGTTGGGGCCGTAGTCGTACACGGCGGCCAGGCCATCATAGATTTCCGAAGACTGAAATACGAAGCCGTATTCCTTGGCGTGGGCCACAATATCCTTGAGCTGGGTGGTTTCGAGTGCTGGGTTCATGCTTGCAAAAGTAGGCCGATGTGGCCCAAGGTAAAAGTTGTGCGTAGAAGGCCCGGCTTTCTGTCCGTCATACTGAGCTTGCCGAAGCATCTCTACCGCTTCGTTGAGCTATCATTGATTACTACTGTGGTAGAGATGCTTCGGCAAGCTCAGTATGACGTTCTTTTTAGAAACATGTGGTCCGAGGTCACAATTCGGTAACATAACGTCTGTGAGCTACCGCCCTACCTTTGCCCCATGATTGAAAATATATTCCCACAAACCCGCTGTTTATGTTTGGTTTAGAACCTCACGTGCTGCTGCTTCTCGGCGTGTGCCTGTTGGCCGCCTGTGCGTTCGAGTTCGTCAATGGCTTTCACGATACGGCCAATGCCGTGGCCACTGTCATTTATACCAACACGCTCCGGCCCTGGGTGGCCGTGGTGTGGTCGGCCTTCTGGAACTTCATTGGCGTATTTGCCGGTGGCATTGCCGTGGCCATGGGCATTGTGTACCTGCTGCCGGTCGAAAGCCTAGTAGACTCCAACGTGTACCATGGTATTGCCATGGTGGGTGCCCTCATCCTGGGCGCCATTATCTGGAACGTCGGCACCTGGTACTACGGCATTCCCGCCTCCAGCTCGCACGCCCTCATTGGCTCTATTCTGGGCGTCGGCATTGCCTTTTCGCTGCTGCCCAACGGGCAAGGCGCAGCCGTAAACTGGAGCAAAGCCGGCGAAACGGGCATTGCCCTGCTGGTGGGCCCGTTGCTGGGCTTTGCGCTCACCATCGGCATGATGTTCTTGTTCAAGCGCTTCATTCGCAACAAAGCCATTTTTAAGGAACCCCACAAGCGCAAGCCCCCTCCCCTCTGGATTCGGCTGACGCTCATTGTAACCTGTACGCTGGTGAGCTTTTTCCACGGTTCTAACGATGGCCAAAAGGGTGTGGGCCTCATCATGCTGATTCTAATTGGCATCGTGCCCAGCTTTTTTGCTCTCGACCAATCCAAAAATCCGCTCGACCTGCGTTCATCTCTCAGCAAAGTCGAACAGGTAATGTCCCGTGTTAACCCCAACGAGCTCAGTCCTGCCGACCAAAAGGTGCTGGCCGAAATCCGGACGCAGACCAACGACCTGGACCGCATTTTTGCTAACACCACCCGCATTGAAGACCTGCCCCGGCAGACTCGATTTGAGATTCGCCGCGACATTCTCCTCATCTCCAACCGCGCCAAAAAGCTGCTCGGCTCCGAAAAAGTAAGTATCAGCACCGCTGACCGAAACACCTACGACGCGGCCATTACCGACATGCGCACCTTCACCGACTATGCCCCTTGGTGGGTGCTGTTCATGGTGAGCATTTCGCTGGCCTGCGGCACCATGATAGGCTGGCAGCGCATCGTAAAAACCATTGGCGAGCGCATCGGCAAAGAGCACCTTAGCTATGCCCAGGGCGCCTCCTCGGAGTTCGTAGCCGCTGCCATGATTGGCGTGAGCACCCAGTTTGGCTTGCCGGCTTCAACCACACACGTACTCACTTCCTCCATCGCGGGTTCCATGGTGGCCAGCCGCGGCGTGAAGAACATCAACCCCGGTATGGTGCGCAACATTGCCCTGGCCTGGGTGCTCACCCTGCCCGTAACCATGGTGCTGTCGGGTTGCTTGTTTCTGCTGTTCCGCGCCGTGCTCGACTAGTGCGCTTAGGCACGTTGCCACACAAAAAAGGCTGACCTTGATAGGGTCAGCCTTTTTTGTGTCCGGTTATTTAGCAAGCAGAGGTCTTGCTATCAAATCACGCAAAAGGGGGGATAACCCGACCGTTTTTAGTGACTTGTCCACTTATCCACAGGAAAAAATGGCGATAATGTGGATAACTCAGCTTTATTTGGGCCATTGCACCTCCATGTCGTCGTTGATAAAGACACCGAAATTCACGAATTGCAACTGGCCTTCCTCGAAGTACAGGTCAATCATCGACTTCTCGTAGGAGAGCCGCACGGCGCCTTCTTCCATGGTTTCGAGCTCGGGCGTGGGCAGGTTGTGCTGCTGCATCAGCGCCTTCACCTCGTCCACGGTTTTGCCGTAAATCACTTCGCCGAAGAGGCGCATGTTGGGGTTATCGGTTTCGATGCAGCTCAGGCGGAAGTCGTCTTCGCGGTCGAAGTAGAGCGAGAGCAGGTAATCCTCTTCGTGGTAGTTCCAGGCCTGGTGCTCGAAGTCGTCGTCGTCGTCCGACTCTTCGATTTCCTCGGGCTCGCCCACCAAGGTGCGTACCTCGTCCATGGTTGCGCCAAAGCGCAAGGGTCCCATGCCGGTACCCAGGATAATTTCGTTTTCGTCGATGCTGGAGGGTTGCGTGGTGTTCATGGTGTTGGGGTGAAGGATGGATGGCAAAGGTAGGTAGCAGGGTTACTTCCCGTATTTGGCGATGAAGGCTTCTTTCTGGCGCAGGTACTCGGGATGAACTTTGGCCTCGTCCCACTTGCGCTTGAAAATAGCAGCGGCTTCTACTTTATCCACATCGGGGTGGTCGATGCGCGGGAGCTCAGCGCGGCCGTGGGCGCCGCTCTGGCCTTTCTTGTCGTCGGGTACGGGGCCGTCGTACTTCTTGCCGCCTCGGTGGTTGGCGTAGCGTCGGGCCCGGGTAAAACCCATTTGAATAAACTTCCGGGCCATGTCGGCCCCAACAAAATCCTCGGCCTTCAAATAAGCCTCAAACAGCCCGTAAATCGTCTCCGACGACTCGGTGGCTGCTGCCGCGTCTTTGAAGCGCCAGTGGGACAGGATTTCGCCCTTGTAGGGCTGCACCAGCAGCACGCCCTGCTCGCCCCGGCCCACGCGGTACAGCTCGGGGTGCTGGCGGAAATCGACAGCGTGGAAATCGAGGGTGTAGTCAAACGGCATTGGGCGCTATACGGAAAGCGGGCAGCGCGGGGATATCCGGTACAGTGGTAGGCCCCTGTTGCTCGGTGTCGCCTGTTAATTCCTGTCTGTTGCCGCCTGTCATGCTGAGGCACGAAGCATCTTATCCCCGCCGCACGAAAAGCTCTGACCTGACAGGATGCTTCGTGCCTCAGCATGACAGGCGGCGCAGAGCAAACCCTTGAACCGGGAACAAACCCTTGAACCGGGTTTTCCCCAACCTTAATTTTTTGTTAAATCATTTTTTTAAAAAACCTTTTTTATTCCCACCCATTAGGTCGGTTGATAAGTGGATAAGCTTGGAAGGTTATCCCCAGCGTGGATAACGTGGGGGTAAGCAAGGTCTTATCCACGCACTATACACCGGCATTGTGGAAAACAATTAGCTGATTATTAATAGTTTATTAGTATTTTCAACATTCACACACCCTTTCCACATTTTCATTATCCCCTCTAAAACGGGCGTGTGGGAAGGGCGGCTGGCGTGGAGAAGTTATCCCCGGTTATCCCCCACCGTTTTCCCCTGTGTGGGCTCCTGAACCACCAAAAAAACTTCTACCCCACTTATCCCCGTGTGGCCTTGCTGTTTCCCCCAGGTTATCCCCGAAATTACCCCCAACGCAAAATGAGTGTGGAAAAGCCAGTGGAAAACCGGTGGATTAGTCCTCAAAAAGGCCGTCAGTAACTGGAATCAGCCATTAGTTATCCACGAATGTGGGTAAAGTGAATCAAAATCCTTGTTTTGAGGCTCGCTGGCAGCATTGGGCAGATAATCGACGAGGTTCCGGCTGAGGCAAGACTAATGGTCGCATTTTCCTTGCCTCTCTTGATGAGTTTGGCAGTAAAAGGCCATAAGGAGTAAGTCTTGCGAAAGAAATCCTTATGCTCACATAGATACATGTTGAGCCAGAACGCTCATTTGGGCGCCCGCAAAAGCAAAGGGCCCCTCCCCTTCTGCCAGCAGCCGGGGCAGGCTGACGACTAAAAAGGCAGGGGCCCAGGTAGTAAAACCGTTTCTGCTCGCTGTTCTAAAACGTGAGCGGGGTCACAATATCAAAACCCGCCCGCACTTGCTGAGGTCTGGGGTCGAGAAACACTGGCTCTGGGGGCAAGAGCAGGTTGGGGTCGCCGTTGCGCCACTTGCCGTCGCCGTCGCGGTCAATGAGCACGCGCAGGCGGTAGGTGCCAGGAGCCACGTCGGAAAAGGAATAGGTACCCTTGGGAGAAACCAAGGTGGATACTACTTGCAGCTTTTCATCGAGCAATTGCAATTCAAAATTCTTTTCCTTGGTGGTGATGGTGCCCGACAAACTGGCGGAAACGTCCTGCTCGCTGATGCCCAGGCGCAGGGGCCGCAGCCGCAACGGCTCACCCGTGATGGCTGTGATGGCCGTGCTGTCGAGCACAATTTCCAGCCGGGCTTTGGCCTTTGAGCGGAAGCGTACGGTCAACTGCGTGCGGTCGGTATTCAGCTTGCCATCGGCGGGCAGTGCCAACGGCCGGCGTTTGGTGGAGTCTTCGATGAGGGTGCCAAACGGGCGGCCAGTGGCCAGGCGCACCGGCACGGCAAACACGAATTTAATTTGGCCCTCTGGGAATACGGAACGCGGGCTGCCCTCCACGGAGTACACCGCGGGAGTGGCCGTCTTTTTGGCCGTGGCCGCCGGCGCAGGAAAGCGGAGATTGAGGGTGTCCCGGGCCACGTTGCCGGTGCTGTCGGCCGCAGTGAGCAGGAAGCGGCCTTCGGCCACGGCGGGCGTTTTGAACACCACCACGGTACGGCCGCGGTCGGTGAGCAGCACGGCTTCGGCTACGGCAGGTTGGGAGCTGCCTACAGGGGCTAGGGTGACCGAGCGCAGGCCTTCGTTGAACGCCAGCCGCAGCTGCGTGGGACCGGGCGTGCGGGTGGTGAGCAGGGGCGGGCGCCGGTCGGGCTGCGTCAGCACCAGCGAAACCGGTTTGCTGCTGTCGCCGGCAATGGTGATGGGTGCGGGCAGGTAGGCAATTTTCTCGCCGTCGTCGAAGCGGCCGTTGCCGTTTTTGTCAACCAGCGCGTAGATTTTATAAGGCCCGGACTTCAGAGCACCCAGGCTGAACTTGCCTTCCTTATCGCTGAGGGTAGAGTAGTAGGGGCGGCCGCGCCGAACCCCAGCGGTATCAGCAGCGCGGTAGAGGCCCACGCTGGCCTCGGCCACCGGTCTTGCCGTGAGCAGGTCGACGATGGTTCCGCTCACTTTACCGGAGTCGAGCACAGCGCCGGTGCTGAATGTGAGATAGGCGTTTTTGGCCGGCAGGCCTTCGGTGATGTCCACCACCGCATCGCGAAAATTGAAGCTGTAAGTGGTGTTCGGGTCCAGCGGCTTGTCGAAGAGCAGCGTGATAGAGTTGCGGTCTTCGCGCAGCTTGTAGGGGTTGTCGAGCGGCAGTTGGGGCGTGATGAGCAGGTTTTTGGTGAGCTCCTTGGTGATAACGGGCTCGGAGAAATTAAGCCGCACGAATTTCTGGCTCACGTTGCGGGCGGCGCTATCGGGCGAGCTGCTGATGCGGCGCGGGGGAGTGCGGTCGCGCGGACCACCCAGGGGCGGGGCCACGGCAGCGCAGCTTTCAAGCAAGGCAACCAGCGCCAGCAAAGCCAGCAGTTCAGCGCGAACGGACATTATACAACAACAGCGTGGTGAGGGTAAGCACTACAATAGCCGCCCCCGATGCGCAGCACCAGGGGGCGCGTCACGGCATCGCTCGACTCGGCAGTAACGACGGTAACTTTCCGGGCAGTATCCACCACAAAGGGGAACGGTGTGGATTTTAAAAAGTCGGGCCTCAGCGAAGCGGGTGCAGGTTGGGCCTGAACAGCCAGCAGCGAACCAACTGCCAACGCTGAAACCAGTCCCAAACGTACCGCCCTTCGCATCAGGCCGCCGGGGTGCGCCGCCCGGCCACGTACAGCAAGCTTGAATACTGCCCTTCGTGCTGCGCCGCATATTGGTTAGACTTGTAGCCTGCCTTCAACACCGTAAGCAGACCGCCGGCACGCTCGGCCTTGTGCTTTTCGCTGAGCATGCTCACGTAGTAGGCATCGAGCGGCATGGGCAAGGTGTCGCGCATAGCAAGCTTGTGCTTTTTCAGCAGCTGGGCCATGGTTTTGGGAGCGAAATGGTAGAGGTGGCGGGGCACATCGTAGGCCGCCCACAATTCGCGGTAGTGCTGGGCATCGAGGCTTTCCACGTTGGGCACGGCAATCAGCAGCACGCCATCGGGCTTGAGCAGAGTTGTGAGCCGGGCCAGGGTTTCGTTGAGGGTGTGCACGTGCTCGAGCACGTGCCAGAGCGTAATGGCGTCGAAAGTGCCGGGCTCAAATGTGGCCAAGCTCTCCTCTCCTACCGGTTGGCCAAGGCGCTGGCTGGCTTCTTCACGGGCTCGTTGGTTGGGCTCGAGTCCTGCCACTTTCCATCCCCCCGCCTTCGCCGCGGCCAGAAAATGGCCCGTGCCACAGCCATAATCCAACAGCTTGCCGCGGCGGGCCGAGTACTTATTCAGCAGGGCCACCTTGCGGCGCATGGTGAAAAACCTGGCCACTTTGTAGGCCTGGTTTACCAATCCTGCCGCGCCGCTGTTGTGCGATACGTAGTCGTCGGACTCGTAATACCGGCCAATATCGGCCGCGCCTGGTCGTGGGTTAGTGAACTGGAAGCTGCACGCCGAGCACTGCACAATGGCAAAGCTTTCGTGGCTCACCGTTCGGTCTTCTACCACCAGCTTGTTGCGAAACTCGGTTTTGCCGCACACCGGGCAGCTTTCTAATCGTTCGTAGGACACGGATACTTCTAAATGGCAGAACCGGCCGTTTTGAAACGGCACGGCAGATTTCATAGCCCGGCAAAGTTCGCAAGATTTTAAGTAGCGCGGACTTTTAGTCCGCGAGCGAACCAAACCCTCTCGCGGACTAAAAGACCACGCTACAAGCTACCGCCCCAAATACACCATCAGCACCGACACATCGGCTGGCGAGATGCCGCTGATGCGCGAGGCCTGTCCAATGGTTTCGGGCTGAATCTTGAGCAGCTTTTCGCGGGCTTCGTGGCTGAGCGCAGGCATGGCCCGGTAATCGAGCCGGCCTTGAATGACGAAGTTTTCCAGCTCCTGCTGCCGGGCAGCCTGCTGGTGCTCCTTGGCCAGGTAGGTTTCGTACTTGATGTTGATGATGGCCTGCTCCAGGGCTTCGGCATCGAAAGCAGCCAGCGCGGCATCCAGGGCCGGTAGGGCGCGGCGCAGGTCGGCCAGCTCCAGGTTGGGCCGGCGCAGCAGGTTTACTGCCCGGGTCTTTTCGTGGATTTCGGCCGAGCCCAGCTCCACCAGCAGCGGGTTTATTTCAGCGGTTTCGATGGCGAACTTCTGCAGCAGCTCGGCTACTTCCGCAGCATGCGTTTCTTTCATTCGCACACGGGCCAAGCGCTCATCCGAGGCCAGGCCAAGTCCGTGCCCTAGCGGTGTGAGGCGCAAATCGGCATTGTCCTGGCGCAGCAGAATGCGGTGCTCAGCGCGGCTCGTAAACATGCGGTAAGGCTCGTCGGTGCCCTTGTTCACGAGGTCATCGATGAGCACGCCAATGTAGGCTTCGCTCCTTTTTAGGACGAACGGCGCCTTGCCATGCACTTTGTTGTGGGCGTTGATGCCGGCCATCAGGCCCTGGCAAGCCGCTTCCTCGTAGCCCGTGGTGCCGTTGATTTGGCCCGCGAAGTACAGGTTCTGGACGCGCTTGGTTTCCAACGTCAGGCTGAGCTGGGTGGGTGGGAAGAAGTCGTACTCAATGGCGTAGCCGGGCCGGAACATCTTGGCCTTTTCGAAGCCGGCGATTTCGCGCAGGGCGCGGTACTGCACGTCTTCGGGCAAACTGCTCGAGAAACCATTGATGTAGCATTCCACGGTGCTCCAACCCTCGGGCTCCACAAAAATCTGGTGCCGGTCCTTGTCGGCAAAGCGGTTAATTTTATCCTCCACGCTGGGACAGTAGCGCGGCCCCAGGCCCTTGATGCGGCCCTGGAACATGGGCGACTTCTCAAAGCCTTCGCGCAGGATATCATGCACCCGCTCGTTGGTGTAAGTGATGTAGCAGGGGCGCTGCTGCGTCAAGCGGGGCGTGTCGAGGTAGGAAAATTTGCTAGGTACGTCGTCGCCGCCCTGCACTTCCATTTTGGAGTAGTCAAGGCTGCGGCCGTCCACGCGGGGCGGGGTGCCGGTTTTCATACGACCGGCTTCAAAGCCCAACTCCACCAGCTGCTCGGTGATGCCGCGGCTGCCTTTTTCGGCGGCCCGGCCTCCGCCAAAGTTCTTTTCGCCGATATGAATGAGACCGTTCAGAAAGGTGCCGTTGGTGAGCACCACCGACTTGCCCCGGAACTCAATGCCGAGCTGGGTTTTCACGCCCACCACGTTGTCGTTTTCCACCACTAGGCCGGTCACGGCTTCCTGCCAGAAGTCCACGTTAGCAATGCCCTCCAGCGTCAGGCGCCAAGCTTCGGCGAAGCGCATCCGGTCGCTTTGGGCACGGGGGCTCCACATGGCGGGGCCTTTCGAGCGGTTCAGCATCCGAAATTGAATCATGGTCTGGTCGGTGATGATGCCCGACTGGCCCCCCAGCGCGTCGATTTCGCGCACAATCTGGCCCTTGGCCACGCCGCCCATGGCCGGGTTGCACGACATCTGTGCGATGGTGTTCATGTTCATCGTCACCAGCAGCACCTTCGAGCCGAGGTTGGCTGCCGCGGCCGCCGCTTCGCAGCCGGCATGGCCCGCTCCTACTACAATGACGTCGTAATCTTCTTGCTGAAACATAATCGGGGAAGCGCCAGTGCGCCTGCGGTATAACGAACCGCCATTAGGAGCGGCAATAGAAACAGTCCAACGTGGAACGCGACCTCGTGCGTTCCAGCGGTATTAACTACAAAATTACGAAATCAAAAACCCGCAGCCAGTTTTACGTGAAACGAGTTGTGGCATTGGACTTTTGGGTGTAATCAGAGCCTTAGTGAAGTGCTTCGCTGTGTTTTATTCCACAACTCCACGCAATTCCTCCGGTAGCCAATCGGCCAGCAAATCGGCAGAATGAGCAGCAACTATCTCTTTAGAAAAAGGTAGCCAACGGCCGCTAATGCTATCAAAAACTTCGGTTGCCGCCGGGCTGAGGAACAACTTATAGTCAAATTTGGGATAATCGTGCACCACGTAGCCGGGGTAATAGTAGTCGAGTTGCAGGCGGCGGGCATAATCGGTTTTTAGCAGCAGCAAGTACTTGCCCAAGCTGTATTGCCGATAATCAGGGTCGTAGTAATTGAGGATACCGGCCAGGCTGCGGTCGCCACGGTCGAAAATGCCAGCCGCAACCAAGCGCTCGCCATCGCGCAGCTCGATAATGTACGTGTTGAACACGTTGTGCTCTTCGCCACCCAGCAACACAGCTTCTACCGTCGGGGCCGCGTCGAATGAGATGGAATTGCGGTAGCGAGTGTACAGCTCTTCGTATTCGGTAGTGAGGCGAAACGGCTGGACGGTGGCCGCAAACCGGGCATTGCGCCGCTGCAGGCGGCGCTGTTCGGGCCCCCACTCTACGTTGGCCAGCGCCAGACGCAGCCAGTGGGCAGTGTAAAGGCGCCCATTAAAAGGCACAAACTGGCAGGTAAACAAATCCTGTTGCATCCGATAGTAGCCCTGGCCCAAGTAAAAGTCCAAGGCTTCGCCCCGAATGAAGCGTAAAGCAGAAGAAGAGGCGGACATAAAAGGGTGACGAACTACTAAAGAAACGGCAACTGCGCCCCGCGAGAATTAGAAATGCCAACGCCCGCTAGAAGCGGGCGCCGGATGGTTTCAGCAAAAATAAGGGTGCCTTAGAAGGTACGCAAGGACAAGCAGTGGTCCTCTTTGGCGCGCATAGCCGTTTGGCTCAGCAGGTCTTTGTCGTGGTAGCCGAGCAGGTGCAGCACGCCGTGAATCATGACGCGGTGCAGCTCGTCGCGGAAGCTTACGCCCAAGTCGCGGGCGTTGTCGCGCACGCGCTCTACGCTGATGAATACATCGCCCTCGATGATGTCGGCATCGTCGGAATTATCGAACGTGATAACATCGGTGAGGGTGTCGTGGTCCAGGTACTCTACGTTGAGCTGATGCAGGTAGTCGTCGGAACAGAAAATGTAGGTCAGCTGCACAATGCGGTGCTCGTGCACGGCCGCGATGCGCTCAATCCATTCCACCAGCCCTTCGGCGTCCGACAGTTCGAACTCGGGCACGTCCTCCACCATAAATTCGATGCCGGGGGCCTCGTGGTGCAGCTCGCCGGGAGGGAAGTTGTCGTGGTGGGGAGGCCCCACCGGCGGGTGATTAATCATGCGGCTTTAGGCGGCGATGTGGTCGGCAGCAGATGTTTCGTCGGCGGGCGCTTGGGTTAGCTGGAAGGTGAGCTGCACGCGGCGGCCTTCTTTGCTAAATTGGACCTCATCGGCCAAGTGACGGATGAGAAAGATGCCCCGGCCCCCAGGATTTTCCAGGTTTTCGGGAGCTGTGGGGTCCTCCAGGTTGTCGAAATTGAAGCCAGAGCCTTCGTCTTCAATTTCAAATTTCAGCTGTTGAGGCTCTACATACAACGACAAGTAGACGTTCTTGTCCTTATCGAACTTATTGCCATGGCGGATGGCGTTGTTCACCGCCTCAGTCACAGCAACCATGATGTTGCCGTAGATATCGTCCTCAATCTGAAAGGTATCCTTGGAATTATCGATAAAACTCTCCACCACACGGATGTTTTCGACGAGCGACGGAATCTGAATTTTTACCTGCTTCATAAGGCGGTTTGATAGGAAGGGCGGCAGCGGGTTAGGGGCGGCAAAAATAGTGTATTGTGCGGTAGAGTTCCGCTTACCAGGTGGGGAAGCGGAGCAACCGTACGGCAAGTAAGGCTACGTTTACTTAATCTTCTGAAAGTACTCCCCTACTTCGCGTTGGTAATACGGGGTGAGGCTCGGGGGTGTACTACGTAGTAATTCCGTCTGGCGTTCCTTGTTTGCTCGGTATTTGTCGAAAGCGGGCGGAAAAATAGGTGGTTTTACCTGTGCGGCCTGCGCTTCGCGCTTCGTGTCCTGGTCCCGCTCCCGCGCCGACTTCTCCACTTCTAGCAGCCGGGTGAGGATTTGCTGCTGGCGCATGATGGTTTCCTCGGACAGCCGCTTGTTCACAAGGTCGGTTTCGGTTTGCTCCATTAGCTTCTTGATGTCGCCGGTGCCACCACCGCCTTCCTCACCTTTGCCGTCTTTGCCGTCTTTGCCGTCTTTGCCATTGGAGCCGCCTTCCTTGCTCTGGCCTTCTTTGCCGCCGGGCTTGCCGCCCTGCTGCATTTTATCGAGCTGCTGCATGGCCTGGCGCAACATCTGCTGCTGCCCGGCCAGCTTGGCCAGCTCCTGCGACATCTCCCGGCCCGACTTGCCACTCTGCGAGAGCTTCTGAATCTGCTCGTTGAGCTGCTGCTGCATTTTGCCCATGTTGCCGGGTCCAGGCTTGTTGCCTTGCCCCTGGCCTTTGCCCTTGCCTTTTTTCTTGCCGGGCTTGCCTTGGCCGTCCTGGGGCTGGCCTTTGCCGGCCTGCGCTTCCTGTTGCATCTGGTTGAGGGAGCTTTGCAGCATCAGGGCCAGGTTATTGATGCTGGTCATGGCCTGCTGCTGGGTGGCTGTGGCCCGGCCCGGGTCGCGCTGCTGAATGTGGGTGAGCGACTCGTCCATGCGGCCGTTCATCTCGCCTACTTCGCGGGTCACGAAGCTTTGGATTTTTGGCTCTTTCTTGGCCAGGGCGTAGAGCGAATCCTGGATAATCTTGGCATCGTCGCGCAGCTTGCGCTGGGTTTGGCCCAACTGCACGAAGCGCGGGTCGCTCTGATTCACCTTGCGGAAATCCTTCATCAGGCCCTCCTGGTCGAAGCTAAGAGTGAGCAGGTTTTCCAGAATGTCGCGCAGGTCGTCGATGTTCTGCTGGGCCTGGTCGCTTTCCTGGTCGCTCATCTGGTCGCGCATCTTTTTAGCCATCTGCTTCATGCGCGCGGCGGCGCTTTTCTGCTTGGCAGCAGCCTTGGAGTTCTGGTTTTTGCTTAGCTGCTGCTGGCTTTCCTGCATGTCCTGGTCGGTCTGCTCCTGCTCGGGCTTCTGCTCGTCGATGTCGTTCTGGTTGCCTGTTTCCTTGTCCATCTGCTTCAATTCCTGAAGCTCCTTTTTCAAGTCTTCGAATTCCTTTTGAGCTTGGGCTTGCTCCTGCTTCAGCTGCTCTTGCTTGGCCTTTTGCTCCTGGTTCGAGGCCTTGTTATCGGGGTTGTCTTTGTCGTTTTTCTCGGTTTTGTCGGCGAGCTGCTCTTCCTGCTTGGCCAGCTCTTCCAGCTTGTCGGCTACTTCCTCAGCCTTCTGCTCCAGTTGCATCTGCTTGAACATCTCCAGCGCCCGGTCCAACTCTTTTTGCAGCACGTCTTCTTTGTTTTCAAGCTGCTGCAGCAGCTTTTGCATTTCGGCGTCGGGCTGCTTCTGCTGTTCGAGCAGCTTCTGCAGCTTGTCGTAGAGCTTCTTGGTTTCGGGGTCGAGCAGGTCGTTCATGAGCTTTTTCAACTCTTCGGCTTTTTTGGCCAGCTCCTCGCTTTTGGGGTTGAGCTGGTCCTGCTTCTGCTGCAGCTGCTCAAACATGCGCTGCATCTGCTCCAGCTGCTGGTTCATCTGCTGCTTCTGGTCGAGCATGTTTTCCAGCTGCTTGCGGTCCTGGAAGCTAATTTCCCGCTTGGTCTTGAGCTTGTCCTGGGCCTTAGCCAACTCGCGCTTCAGCTTCTCGCTTTGCTTGGCGGCCTGGCTCATCTGGCTGGCCACCGACTGGGCCTGGGCGTTCAGCTCCTGGCGCATTTCGCGCCGGCCAGGCAGGCGAAATTCTGCTGGCCGCGTGCGGCTGGCCTTGGGGCCGTGCACGCCGTCGTTGTCCCAGGCTTCCACGTAGTATTCGAGGCGGTCGCCGGGCTGCAGGTTCAGCGCGTTCAGGTTCCAGGTGTAGGCGTAGGTGCCGGCGCTTTCAGTGGGCAACGCCAGGAGCTTTTGGCTGCGGGCGCCTTGCTTCTGGTTGTTGCGCTTCACCTCGTAGTGCAGCACCAGCCGCGTCAGGCCATAGTCGTCGCGCACGGTGCCACCCAGCGCCAAGTAGCGCTGCGTCACCGTGTCCGAAAACGCTTCCAGCGTGAGCATGGGCGCTTGGTCGGGCACAGCCGTCAATTGGTAAGAAATGGGGTCGCGGTTCAGGCTGGCCGGGTTTTTCAGGCGTAGCAGGTAGGGCTGCGAGCGCAGCACCCGCCGCGTGGCCACGAAAGTGCCGTTGGCTTTATCAGTGCCGTTGGCGGCAACCGTTTCGTCAGGGTTTTGAAACATTAGCGCCAGCTCATCGGTGGCAGCCGTGGCAAATTCCCAGCGAACTGTGCTGCCCTCGGGCACCGTGAGGTTGCCGCCGTTTGCTATGGTTTCGGCCGCTTTGCCAGTGTAGGCTGGGTAGGTAATGTTGACTTTGAAGTCGCGCAGGTTGGGCCGCTCCAATACGGTTAGCTTGTACTCGGGCGAGTTGAACCCAGCGCCTGCCAGCTGGAAAGTCACGTCGCCCTGGGGCTGCTCAAACGTGTAGCGGAACTGGTCGCCGCGGCCCGCCACCTTGCTCAGACGCCGCTCGCCGCCGCTGTAATTGATGCTCACATCGGCCGGAACCGCGGCGCCCGCCACGCCCACATCCAGCGTGAAGTCTTCGCCCCGAAAAGCCGTCAGCTTCGGGTTTTTGATAACAAACTGAAACGGAGCTGGCGGTGAGTACGCCCGCCGGTAGTGCCAGATGCGCTCCGTGCCCTGCACCAAAAAGGCTGGATAAAACGCCAACAACACCAGCAGCACGGCCACTGGCACGGCAGCATATTTCCAAAGCGGCTTGCTCTGCTGCTTTATGTCGATGCCCTGGGCAAACGAAATGTTGCCCATTTGGGCGGCGCGCTGCTCAAGGCTGGCCGCAATTAGAGCGTTGTCGCGGGCTTGGCCCTGCAGCTGCAAAGCGTTCAGCAGCCGGTCCTGCACTTCCGGGAACAACTCCCCTACCCGGCGGGCCGCTTGCTCGTCGTCGAGCAGCTTGCGCAGGTTGGTGAGGGCCGCCAGCGGCGTCCAAATCCACCGCATGAAGCTGTAAGCCGTAAGGCCCAGAAACCCAAACAGCAGCCCGGCCCGCACCACCGTGGGCAAGTACAGGAAGTACTCTAACACGTTGAACACCACAAATAGCGTGAGCAGTAGCCCGACGGCTACCAGCAGCCCACGCACCAGCAGGTTCAGGTAAAACTTGCGCTTGAAGGCTTCCAGCTCCGTCCGGACCCGCGCCAGGGCCGGGTACTCGGCCGCCGCAGCGCCGCGCTCTATCTGCATCGCCATAAATAAGGTCTTGTTAAGGAAAGATACATCAAGACGGGGTGCATGGTTCGAGGATGTAGCGCGGACTTTTAGTTCGCGAGTAGCAGTTCCTTACAAAGCAGCTTACTCGCGGACTAAAAGTCAGCGCTACTACTGCAGCTCTACCCAGGCCGGGCAGTGGTCCGAATGCACCACATCGGGCAAAAGACCGCCCCCGGTCAGACGCGGTTGCAGCGTTCCATCGGCCAACCAGTGGTCGAGGCGCCAGCCCACGTTGCGCTGGCGCGAGCCGGCCCGGTAGCTCCACCACGAGTAGTGCCCTACGGCCTCGCCGTGGTGGTGACGGAACGTGTCCACAAACCCATCGGCCAGGAGGTCCTTGAACCACTGCCGTTCCTCGGGCGTGTAGCCGGGGCTGTTCTGGTTGGCCTTCGGGTTGTGAAGGTCGATGGGCGTTTGGCAGCAGTTGAAATCGCCGCCAATGAGCAGCGGCGGCACCTGGTCAGTCCGCAGGCCGGCTACGTATCGCCGAAAAAAGTGCAGCCACTCCACCTTGAAGGCCTGCCGCTCCGGCCCACTGGTGCCCGAGGGCATGTAGGTGTTCAGCACCGACACGTTGTCGAAATCCAGCCGCAGCACCCGGCCTTCGTCGTCGTAGCAGCTTTGGCCGCAGCCGTGCACCACGGCAGTGGGTTCAATTTTGGAGAAGGTTGCCACGCCACTGTAGCCCGGCTTTTGAGCCGGGTGCAGGTAGGCGCGGTAGCCTAGCGCTTCAAAGCCCGAAACGTCCATAGCATCGCGACCCGCCTTGATTTCCTGCAGGCACAGGACGTCGGGCGCCGCGGTAGCTACCCAGTCCAGCAGCCCTTTGCTGAGCGCAGAGCGTAAGCCGTTGACGTTGTAAGAGATTATTTTCATGGTTCTTGATTTCAAGAAAAAGAACGTCATGCTGAGCTTGCCGAAGCATCTCTACCTCAGTAGTAAATTAGATTACTTACGCGGTAGAGATGCTTCGGCAAGCTCAGCATGACGTGCTATCAATATGGCATGACGGCCTTATTGGGTTACAAACTATCACCCGGGTCCAACGAGAAATACTCCAGCACGTGCCACTTCAGCATGCGCTCCTGTTCCTTCAGGTTAGCGAAGGGCACGGGGCGCAGCAGCTTGTAGTGCGGCCAGCCGTCCTCGTCCACGCGCTCTAGCTCGTAGTGCCCGCTGAGGCTGAAGAGCCGGCAGGTAGCAATGTGCATCAGGTCCTGCTTTTGCTCTTTGGTGAACGTGGTGATGCCCTGGTTCAACTCTTGGATGCCGATGAGCAGCAGCAGCGCGTTCAGGTCGGGCCGCTTATGGAATCGGGCCTCCATTTCCTGCATCAGGGTTTCCCAACGGGACTCAAAGTCGGCCTCGGATTCGGGGTGCTCGGTGGGGTTTAGGTCCTCGCTCATACCGCGTGCTCGGCGTGGGGTGGCGCAGGAGCAACGGCTTCCGTCTTCAGAATTTCCCAGTACTCCACAGCACGGCGGAAGTGCGGAATCACGATGCTGCCGCCAATGATGTTGGCGATAGCAAACACCTCGTAAATCTCTTCATCGTTGATTTTCTCCTCGAAGCACTTGCCGAGGTGGTACTTGATGCAGTCGTCGCAGCGCAGCACCATGGAGCAGGCCAGGCCCAGCATTTCCTTGGTCTTGACGTCGATGGCGCCGGGCGCGTAAGTGTTAGTGTCGAGGTTGAAGAACCGCTTGATGACCTTGTTATCCGCCGCCATAATGGTTTCGTTCATCCGCTGGCGGTACTCGTTGAATTCGGTTACTTGGGACATAAATCAAATAATTAGGAACATCAAGCTTCGACAGGCTCAGCATGACGTTCTTGTGGGGTACAGTGTACATTGCTCCTCCAAAATTACTGCCCAAAACCTCGCCCTTCCTTCTACCGTGTTCCGCTCCCTGGCCGCCGATTTCATTGGTTTGATTTTCCCACGTTTGTGCCTGGCCTGTCGCGAACCACTGATGACGGGCGAAAACCACCTCTGCACCGGCTGCCGTGCCGAACTGCCCTACACCGATTTTCACCTGCTGCCGGCTGACCAGAACCCGCTGGGCCGCCGCTTTTGGGGTAAGCTGCCCATCCGCCACGCCCTGAGTTACTTGCGCTTCGTGCGCCACGGCCGTGTTCAAAACCTACTGCACGAGCTTAAGTACCAGGGCCAGCGCGACGTGGGCACGGCCCTAGGCCAGCTTTATGGCTCGGAGTTGCACACGGCCGGCTTGGCTGCTGATTTCGACCTCATCGTGCCCGTGCCACTGCACCCGCGCAAGCTGGCCAAGCGCGGCTACAACCAAGCCGCTGCTTTTGCCACCGGCCTTTCGCATGGCCTGCAACTGCCCGCTAACAATACTGCCCTCCGCCGCACCACTAACACCCAAACCCAAACCAAAAAGAACCGTGCCCAACGCTGGGAAAACGTTGCTAATGTCTTCGAAGTGGAAAATCCCGCAGCGATTATTGGTCAGCGCATCCTCGTTGTCGACGACGTGCTGACCACGGGCGCTACGCTCGAAGCCTGCGGGGCGGCTTTGCTCGCGGCTGGCGCGGCCGAAATCAGCATAGCTGCCATCGCCTGTGCCGACCGATAAATGGAGAAAGACCAAAGACAAACGGCATAAAAAAGGGCCGCTCCTGATTCAGGAGCGGCCCTTTTACTTATTGAGGTCGATTACTTGTTTGAGCCGGCATTAATCATTGCGCAACGGAAACCAATGGTTGCCGTGGCCGAATCTTCAGCCATGAAGCGGCGGGTGCCGGGCGACAGCCAATAGGCCACATCGCGCCACGAGCCACCTTTGTACACGCGCACGTGGTCGTCAATCAGCGACTGGTAGCCTTTCTTATCGTACTTGTCGGCGGGGTCAGCCACGCCGTTACGACGGAAGGGGTTCAGGTCTTCTACGTCCTGGTACGAGAGGGGACGGTATACGTCCTGCACCCACTCGTTCACGTTGCCGGCCATGTTGTAGAGCCCGTAGTCGTTAGGAGGGTACGAGTAGATGTACTCGGTAATCATAGCACCATCGTTGAGGCTGCCGGCAATGCCAGCGTAGTCGCCACGGCCACGCTTGAAGTTAGCCAGGAACTGGCCCTGCTTGCGACCGTAAGCGTTGCGGGTGGTTTTGCCATCCCAAGGGTAGATGCGCTTCTCCTCCTGGTTCTCGTTGCCCACTTCCTGGGTGCCTACGAGGGCTTGAGCGGCGTATTCCCACTCGGCCTCGGTGGGGAGGCGGTAGTTAGGCAGTACGTTGCCTTTCTCGATAGAAACGGTGTTGCCAGCCGAGCTGTTGGTGCCTTCAGCACCTGCGGCTGCATCGCCTTCTTTCTTTTTCTTTCTACCAAACAAGCCGCCACCGCTGGAACTCTTAGCATTGCTATTTGCAAGGCCTTCGTTCACTTTGGCAGTACGCCAGGTGCAATAGTCGTCGGCCTGCAGCCAGCTCACGCCCACCACGGGGAAGTAGCGGAAACCGGGGTAACGCAGGTAATAGGTTACGTAAGGGTCGTTGAAGGAAAGGTCGCGGGCCCACACGGTGGTGTCGGGCAGCGCGGAACGATAAAATTCCTCGGTTGAGTCGGTGCGGATGAAGTGCAGGTATTCCAACCAGTGAATGTTGGCAACTTCGGCTTCGTCCATATAGAACGATGCGATGGTCACCGTGCGCTCGATGTTATCGTGCGTCATGGTCACGTCTTCCGACTGCGAGCCCAATACGGTGCGGCCACCTTCGATAAAAATAAGGCCCGGGCCCTCGGGTACTTTCTTGAAGTTGGCCACAGCCATGCCCTTCTCAGTATTGTACTCGATATTTGTTGTAGAGGAATATTTACCTGGTTTTGTAGCAGTGGGAGGACCTCCTTTGCCACAGCTGGCCAAGGTCACAAGGCCCACTACAGCCAAGCGTAAATAATTAGGTAAGTTCATAACAAAGTTAAAATGACTATGAGAAAGGAGGGTTTAGCAGGGGCAATTAGGACACAATAGTACAAAAAATTAGAATGCCGGACAAGGGGCTGTTGGGTAAACGCGTCTTTTTAGTCGGCGGTGGGCATTTTCGAACCGGTCAAATGCGCGCAAAGCCAAGGTTATCTCGTGTGCACCACCCAAATCGGCACTAAGCTGACTTAGGCCTACATCGTAGCTGTAGCCCAGGCGGAGGTCTCCCGCCTGAATGCCTGCCACTACGGCGAGGACGTGCTGGGAACCAACGTTGCTGGGTGAAAAAATATTGCGATAAATCGCCCCTAGCGTAACGGGCGCAGCGGTCACGTACATCCCGGTTTCGGTGCGCTGCGAACCACCTTGCCGGCTGTAGGCCCCCACCGGCGTCACGCTAACCTCGCGGGTAGCCACCCCGCTGGAGGGTTTAATTATAAAAAATTTGTACCCGCCGGAGAGGCTAAGCAGCATGGGAAGCTGGCTTTGGCGCTGAAAACCAAGGCTGGGCTGATTGAGATGCTGCCCTGCCAGGCTAAGCCAGGCTTGCTCAGAATACAGCACGGCCCCGGTGCCCAGGCTGAGGTAGTTAACGGGCTGAAAGTCCAACGATTCGGCGCTGGGTCCCACTACGGTGCCATCTTCCAGAATTTGGTCGCCAAACACGAAATTGTCATATCCTACGCGCTGGCGGCCGTAGCTGGCCCGCATGCCGCCGCTGAGGGCCAATTTTTGGGTTAGGCGCATGTGGTAGGCGTAGAGCGCACCGGCTTCCAGGCGGGTGTAACCGACCGAGCCCGTCCGGTCCTGATTGAAGAGCACACCCAGCGCGTGGTGCTGGCCGGGTCGGTCGAGGCGCACATCGGCGGCGGCCTGCGTGCTAACGAAGGAGCCCGCCAAGGTTGGAAATTGATTGCGGAAACTCAGCGTGACACTATAATCGTCGAGCAAACCCGTGAAGGCAGGGTTGGTGTGCAGGCGGGTGGCAAACGGCTGCGAGAAAAAAACATCCTGCGCCTGCGCCCCCGAAGCGGTGGCCAGCAACGCCCCGGCAGCAAGGCCGAGCCGTAGTCTGGCAAGCAATAGGGGACAAAGCACTGGCATAGGGACCGAGGTAACGCCACCGAAACACAGTTTAGTGCGACCGGCCACGCAAATGTATGGCCTGATACAGTGAGGCCAGGCCAAACAGTTCCGCGTAGGGAGCAGGAAGTGAGGCACAAGCATAGCGCCGTTGTGCATTCGGGCCAAGCAGGGACCGGTGCTGGTGATGTATCTGTTGAGCTAAGCGCGATGATTAGGAAAGGCTTTGGATTAAGCCCGAGCAGACTACTTACTATAGGATGGTAATACTTGGTTAATAGCTTTCGTTAAAAGACTGATTTGAATAGTGACAGGCAGAATGGCAAATGGGAATGAGCCTTTTTGGAGAGACTGTTGTTGTTCGAAACCCGAACAGTAGACTTAGATTGAGCGGTGGCAGTGTTGAAGTCCCGTTGTGGTTGAATATATGCACGGCTGGTCCCGGCACCCTGTTGAGGGTTGGACAGGCTGCGAAAGCCCGCGCCGCAACGTTTGGCCTGATTTTGAACTCTCTATTGAAAAATCATGGTAGTATCTGGGCTCTACCTTTGTTCGAATAACTAATTGTCTCCTGCCATGCGGAAAATTTTGTTGGGTGTCGTTGTTTTTTTCGTGTTGTTGGTCGTGGCGCTGGCCCTGGCTCCGGTGCTGTTCAAGGACAAGCTGCGGGCGCTGGCCGACGCACAGATTGCGCAGCGCGTGCGGGCCAAAGTGCTGTATGACCCTGCCAATATTGACGTGAGCCTGTTGCGCTCGTTCCCGGACATGACGGTGAACATTCGGGAGCTGCGCGTGATAGGTCTCGATTCATTTAGCCGCGATACGCTGGCGTACCTGCCCAACCTGCGGGTGGGCCTGGACGTGATGAGCGTGATACGCGGCGGCGCCGTCGACATCAAATCCATTGACCTGGAACGTCCCGACCTAAGCTTGCGCGTGCTGAAAAGCGGCTTGGCCAACTGGGACATCATGATTTCGGACTCGGCCGCAGCAGCCCAGGGCCAGGACACCAGCCAAGTGCACCTCGCCATTAAGGGCTGGAAAATGACTGATGGCCGCCTGCGCTACGAAGACCTGACCCTCCCCTTCTCGATGCAGGCTGCCGGCGTGAACCACACCGGCAGCGGCGACTTTGCCAGTAACGTGTTCGACATGAAGTCGCAGACCACTGCCACCGACCTCGACATGACCTACAACGGCGTGGCTTACGTGAGCAACAAGCAGCTCACCGCCGACGTGACCATGAACATGGACCTGGAGAAAAGCCTCTACACGTTCAAAGACAACAAAATCAAGCTCAATGATTTCCCGTTCAGCTTTGCGGGTGCCATCGGGCTGCCCAACGAAAAGGATATTACCTACGACCTGACCTTTAAAGCCCTGGAAACGGATTTCAAAACCTTGCTTAGCCTGGTGCCCGGGGTGTATACCGACAAGTTTAAGAACATTGAAACCAGCGGGAAGGTGTCCTTCGATGGCTATTACAAAGGCACCCAGAACGAGTTGAAGATGCCCGGCTACGGCGTGAACCTGGCCGTGACCAACGGGCAGTTCCACTACCCCGACCTGCCCCAGGCTGCCAAGAACATCAACCTGAAAATGCAGGTGGATAACCCATCTGGCTACACCAACAACGTGAAGGTGAACATTCCGCAGTTTCACCTCGACCTCGGGCCCAACCCGGTGGACGGCAACATTGCCATCGACGGCCTGGAGCCCATGCGCGTGGACGGCCGCGTGAAGGCCAACGTGAACCTGGCCGAAGCCCTGAAAGTGTACCCGGTGAAGGACCTAGCCATGCGCGGGCAGCTGTTTGTGGACGGTACGGCCAAGGGCATTTATTCCAAGACGCAGATGCCGGTAGTGAACGCTGCCATTCGACTGACCAATGGCTTCGTGAAATCGGCCCAGTTTCCGGCGCCCATTGAGAACATCAACCTCAACGGCACGGTGGTGAACACCACGGGCCAAGTCAACGACACCCAAATCAACCTGCCACAGTTCCGGATGGTGCTGGAGGGCGAGCCGCTGGAAGGCCGCCTCACGGCCCATAACATCGACAAGCCGGTGTTTGATACGAACGTGCGCGGCACAGTGGACTTAACCAAAATCACGAAGATTTTTCCGCTCAAGGACATGACCGTGACGGGCCGCGTGGCCGGCGACATTGCCGCCAAAGGCAACATGGCCGACGTGGAAGCCGGCCGCTACCAGAACGTGGTAGCTAGCGGCACCGTGAAGGCCACCAACGTAACCTACAAGAGCAAAGACCTGCCGCAGGGCGTGCGCATCAGCAGCGGCACGGCCACCTTCAACAACAACCAGATTAACCTGCAAAGTCTGAACGGCACGGCCGGGAGCTCCGACTTCGCGGCTTCGGGCACGGTGAGCAACTACCTGGGTTACCTGTTCACGCCGGGCCAGTCGCTGAAGGGCACGATGACCGTGAACTCGCGCAACTTCAACGTGAACGAGTGGATGGTGGACGAGGTATCGGCCAAGCCTACCGCCACGGTGGCCAGCGGCAAGGCCCCGACCAAAGCAGAAGGCGTATTGCAGATTCCCAAATACTTTGACCTGGTGCTGAACAGCCGCGTCGACAACGTGACCTACGACAACCTAAAGCTGACCAACGTGGCGGGCACGGTGACGGTGCGCGACGAAACGGCCCGGCTCAGCAACATGACCTTCAACACGCTGGGTGGCAACTTCGGCACCACCGGCAGCTACAGCAGCAAAAACCTGGCTCACCCCACGTTTGATTTTGGGTTGAATATCAAGAACCTGGACATTCAGAATGCTTTCTCGGCCTTCACGACACTGAAAAGGCTGGTGCCGCTGGCTGCGCAGGTGGAGGGCGTGTTCGGCACCAACTTCAGCATGAGCGGCGAAATGAGACCCGACATGATGCCCAACCTGGCCACGCTCACGGGTAAGGGCGTGGTGGACGTGGTGAAGGCGGCCATCAACCAGTCGGAAGTGATGAGCAAGATTGCCAGCCTCACCACGTTGCCCGAACTGAAAACCCTGGTGGTGGTGAACAAGGCAATTCAGGCCAACATTGTGAACGGCAACCTCGTGGTGCAGCCTTTCGACCTGACCGTGGGCGACGTGAAGATGACCTTTGGCGGCTCGAACAGCTTGGCCGGTGCGCTGGCCTACGTCACGGCCCTGAACGTGCCCACGGGCAAGCTAGGCAACGCCGTGACGAGCAAGCTCACGCAGCTGACGGGCGTGAAGGACATTCAGGGCACCGACCGCGTGACGCTGGGCCTGAACATCGGCGGCACCATGACCAGCCCCGTGGTGCAACTAACCAGCGGCAGCGTGAAAGACCAGGGTAAAGCCATCGTGACGAACGTGGTAAAAACCAAACTTGCCGACGCCCTTATTGGCCTCACGCAAAAGAAGCAGGCAGCGCAGGATAGCACCAACCGCACGGATGCAGCGGCTGAGCATACGGCGGAAGAAAAAGCGCGTATAACGGCCGAGAAGGCGCGTTTGGAAGCGCAAGCCCGGCTGAAAAATCAGGTTGGCCAGGGGCTAAACACGCTGTTCGGCAAGCCCAAGCCCCGGCCAAAGGCAGCTGACCCAGCGCCAGCTGATAGCACGAAATAAGACAATTGAGGAAGGAAGTATAGAAGGTTGGCAGTATTATTGTGAACAGCAGCCAACTCGTCGATGTGCGGCGCCGTTTTACGACCAATAAACTAATCTTATCCATTCCTTCACATGAACCCTACTCGTTTATTCCCTTTGGCTTGCCTTGCGGCTTTGAGCCTTGCCAGCTGTTCCAAGGATTCTGATGGCAACACCGCCAAGCTAGAGGTGCGCATGACCGACGCCCCCGGCGACTTCCACCAAGTGGTGCTCGACGTGCGCCAGATTGAAGTACATTCAAATGAAGAACAAGACAAGGATGGGTGGAAGAACCTGAGCTTCACGCCCCAGACACTTAACATTCTGGAGTACGTGAATGGGAAGTCGGCCCTGTTGGTGAAGCAAGACTTCGCCCCCGGTGACCTCAAGGAAATCCGCTTGGTGCTCGGCCCCGACAGCTATGTCATTGGCCGCGACGACCAGCGCTACGACCTCAAAACCCCCAGCGGGCAAACGTCGGGCGTGAAGCTGAAGCTGGACAAAACCACCCTGCGCGACGGCGAAACCTACCAGTTGCTGCTTGATTTCGACGTGGCCAAGTCGGTGGTGGAGCGCGGCACCTGGCGCACCGGCAACGACCGCAAAGAGCGTTACCTGCTGAAGCCCGTTATCCGGGTAATGACCCAGGAAGTGCGAGGCGGCCTGAGTGGCACCGTAACCCCAGCGGCGGCACGGCCTCAGGTTCTGGCCATTCGCAGCACCATTCTCGGACCCGACACGGTGAGTACCTCGGCCGATGCCTCCGGCGCATTTCAGCTGGGTGCCCTGCCCGCGGGCACCTACCGCGTGGAGTTTTTCCCGAGCACCAGCGCGCCCACCGGGCAGCCCGCCTACCGCAACGTGACCCGCACCGGCGTGGTGGTAACTAACGACAACGTAACCAATATGGGCACTACCTCGCTGAACTAAGCAGCAAAGCGTAAGCAGCTGAAAAGCCCCTGCCTCATACGAGGCAGGGGCTTTTTTTATTTTTGACAATTCAGCCAGCCCACTGTGGAGAGCTGTCAGGCAGAGGCCAGCCTTATCCTTTGCTGGTAGCTTGGCCCTATAGGCTCTGCAGTAGGGCCAGCAGCTCGCGCTGTGTGCTCAGGGTGCGGTCTTTGGCGTACCAGCCGTGCAGCTGCGTCACAAACTCTTCGTAGGGCACTTGCTCCTGCTTTAGACGCACAAACAACTCCTGGGCGGGCATGGGGCGCGGGCCCCAGGTGGCCGCTTCTGTTAGGGTGTCGGCGTGGAGCACGATGAGCTTGGGAATGGAGCGGCCGCCATTGGTGAGGTAGCGGTCCATGAGGTCGAGGTTTTCGTCACGCAACACATAGTGGGTCGTCAGTTTGCCGTGGCTAGCTCGGGCAATGGCTTCGAGCACAGGCACCAGTTGGGCCGCGTCGCCGCACCAGCCTTCGGTGATAACCAGCCACGCGTAGCGACGCGGTAGCTGCTCCAGGGCCGTCTGCAACTCGGGCAGCAGCTGCACGGTCTTGTCCACGCGCTGCATGCGTTTGATGTTCAGGCGGGCATATTGCACGAGTTGCTCGGTTTGGACAGTGCCCGTGGTGCGGTTCTGCAACATCAGCTCGTCGATGAGCTGGCGATAACCGGCATAGGAATAAGCGCGGCTGAGCTGGTCGGCTGTAATAATTGGCTTAGAAGAAAGTGTTTCAGACATGGAGAAGAAAGGCTTGGTTTGGGGAAGTCACTAAAAAACCCTTCCGGGTGGGGAAGGGTTTTTGAAAATCGGAAAACGGCTTGAGCTACAAACTTGGCGAGGCCTGCCTAGCCGCTGCCGAGAGCTCGCGGCAATAAGTGATAAAGTCGGAATTGACGGGTTCGAAACCGTGGTCGCGTAGGCGGGTGGCCACTTGGGCGCGGTGGTAGCTGGCGTGCACCACGGCGTGGGTTAGGATGTCGTGCACCATGCTTTCGTAGCTGTCGCCCAATGAATTGGTGTAGGAAATAAGGCGCTGCAGCTCTGTTTCATCGGCATTCACCATGAGCTGGTGCAGGGGCTCGGAGGTTTGCTGGTGCAGGGCGTGGCAACCGGTCAGGTCGTGCTCCTGCCATACTTTCACGGGGCTGGACGTGCCGCCAATGCGCGAAATCCAGATGGCTTGGGCATTGAGCACGTGGCTGAACAGGCGCAGCGCCACGGGTGGAACTTCTTGGCCGGAAGCGGCCACTTCGTCGAGACGCTTGAGCACGGTGGTATTGGCCCACACGTTGAAAGCACCGAGTTTTTCTAGTGTATTCATAGTTTGATTATATGTTTTGGGTTAAGAGTTATGAGTTGAAAATCAGGAATTGCTAAACCGACAACTCATGAACTTTAACTCAAAGCCGATAACTCTACCGAGGGTCTTGCCAGACCAGTTTTTCGTTGGTTTTGTTTTTGTCGAAGTCGGGGCATTTGCCATCGCCTTTGCCCGTGATGCCGCCTTCGGGTTGGCACACCAGGCGGCCCTGCGAGTCGAATACCTGAGAATATTGGTCGCAGCACGGCGCCGACTGGTAGTACACAGTTTGGCCCCGGTAGTCGTAGCTCAGGATGCGGATAATGGGGTTGCGCTTGCGCTCGGCGAGCACGGCCGAAATCCGATTTTTGAGCCAGGCCGGGCGAGCCGCGGTGTCGGAAATGGCCACGCGGGTGGGGGCCGGAACCACCGTGCTGTTCCCAATGGGGGCTGGCGTTACGGGGCTGTTCACCTGCTGGGTTTGGGGCGTGGCGGGCGTGGTCACGCTCACTTGCTTGGGCGCACAGGAGGCAGCCAGCAACGCGAAAATGGCTAAGGCGAGCAGTTTGTTCATGTAACAGGTTTAGGCTTATTCAATAGTCAGGCCGCTCCGCACTTCAGCTTTCCTTACGCCGGGCTTAGGCAATGAGTTGGTTTTTGCGCGTCTTTTCGCTCGTTTGACCTTTGCGTACTCTCGGCCTCGATGGCAATGCCTACCTGGCGACTGCAAGAACGTAGGGGCCAAACACCAGTGCTCCTACCAGCAACGCACCCAGCGCGGCCAGCAGCACCGCGCCTGCGGCCACGTCTTTGGCCTTGCCCGCCAGCGGGTGGTAGCCTGGCGAAACTAAATCGGTGAGGGCTTCAATGGCGGTATTCACCAACTCGGCGGCCCACACGCACGCTACGGCCAGGGCCACGAGGGCCCACTCGAGGCGGCTGATGCCGAAATAAAAGCCCAGGCCAATAACAACTACGGTAGCTACCGCGTGAAACTGAAGGTGCACTTCGGAGCGCAGCGCGGCCCACACGCCGCGAATGGCGTGCCCAAAGCTGGCCACACGGCGTCGCCACAGCCCATCGGGCGGACGCAGGCGGTCGGAAGCGGTCGGTGTGGGCTCAGCCACGGACTTCAAACTCTTGAAACACCGACTGCCGCAGCTCGGACCATTCCGGCTTGATAACGCTGAAAATCACGGTGTCGCGCCGGATTCCTCCCTGCGTGGGGCGGTGGCTACGTAGCGTGCCTTCCTCGGTGGCGCCCATGCGGAGCATGGCCTCACGCGACTTGTTGTTGCGCGAATCGGTTTCCAATTCTACCCGCTCGCAGCTCAGCTGGCCGAAGGCGTGGCTGAGCAGCAAGTGTTTGGCCGCGCGGTTGAGGCCGGTGCGCTGGAATTTTGCGCCTACCCAGGTGTAGCCGATGCTTATGCGCTGGTCGGTTTCACTCACGTTGTAGTAGCTGGTGCTGCCGATTATCTGGCCACTGGCTCGGTCGATGATGGCAAAAGGGTAGCGCAAGCCCTGTTCGCGGGCTTCCACGGCCTGGCGTACGTAGGCGGCCAAGCTCACGGCGTCATCGCCACGGGTGAGGGTGTAGCGCCACAGCTCGGCATCGAAAGCCACAGCTTTGAGAGCATCAAAGTCGCCGATTTCCAGCGGCCGCAGGCGAACGCGACTGTTTTCGAGAACTATGGGAGCGGAGAAATTCATGGTGGCGCAAAGATGCTGGGAAAAAAGAAAAGCCGCCCTCCAATAATGAAGGGCGGCCTTAATAGGGCTGGTTATCTACCGCCCCACCATTTCCTCGGGCTTCAGCCACTCATCGAACTGCTCCTCGGTCACGTAGCCGAGTTGCAGGGCGGTTTCCTTCAGCGTCGAGCCGTTTTTGTGGGCCGTTTGAGCAATCTCGGCCGCCTTGTAGTAGCCGATGTGCGGGTTGAGGGCGGTCACCAACATCAGCGAAGAGTTCACGTGCTTGTCGATGTTGGCCTTGATGGGCTCGATGCCCACGGCACACTTGTCGGTGAAGCTCACGCACACATCGCCAATGAGGCGAGCCGAGTGCAGAAAGTTGTAAATCATCATCGGCTTGAACACGTTCAGCTCGAAGTGGCCCATGGAGCCACCGACGGTGATGGCCACGTCGTTGCCCATTACCTGAGCGGCCACCATGGTCATGGCTTCGGCCTGGGTGGGGTTCACCTTGCCGGGCATGATGCTGGAGCCGGGCTCGTTGTCGGGGATGTGGATTTCGCCAATGCCAGCGCGCGGGCCCGAGCTGAGCATGCGGATGTCGTTGGCGATTTTCATCAGGCTCACGGCCACCGTTTTCAGAGCGCCATGGGCTTCCACGATGGCGTCGTGCGCGGCCAGGGCCTCAAACTTGTTTTCAGCCGTCACGAAGGGCAGGTCGGTGAGCTCGGCAATGTGCTTGGCCACGTTCTTCGAGTAGTTGGGCGGGGTGTTGATGCCCGTGCCCACGGCCGTGCCGCCCAGGGCCAGCTCGCTCAGGTGCGCAAACGTGTTGTTGATGGCGCGCAGGCCGTGGTCGAGCTGCGACACGTAGCCCGAAAATTCCTGGCCAAGTGTGAGCGGTGTGGCGTCCATGAAGTGGGTGCGGCCAATTTTCACGATGTCCATGAACTCCTCCGATTTGGCTTTCAGCGCGTCGCGCAGCTTTTCGATGCCGGGGATGGTGGTTTCCTTCAGGATTTTGTAGGCCGCAATGTGCATGGCCGTCGGGAAGGTGTCGTTCGAGCTCTGGCTCTTGTTGACGTCGTCGTTGGGGGCCAGGGCCTTCTTTTCATCGGCGAGCTGGCCGCCCTGCAGCACGTGGCCGCGGTAGGCAATCACCTCGTTCATGTTCATGTTGCTCTGCGTGCCGGAGCCCGTTTGCCACACCACCAGCGGGAAGGAATCGGCCAGCTCCCCGGTCAGAATTTCGTCGCACACTTTGCCAATCAGCTCCGCCTTTTCGGCCGACAGCACGCCGGCGTCGCGGTTGGTGAAGGCGGCGGCTTTTTTCAGGTAAGCGAAGGCCGCGATGATTTCCTTGGGCATCTTGTTGATGTCCTGGGCAATGGGGAAATTTTCGATGGAACGCTGCGTTTGAGCGCCCCAGTACGCGGTAGCAGGCACCTGCACGGTGCCCATGGTGTCCTTTTCGGTGCGGAAATCCATGCTTGAGGTGAAGTGATGAAGTGAAAATGCTGTGGGCTCAGGAAGAGCCGGTCCGGCCGTGGCCGAAGGCAAAAGTACACCGGCCGGCCGGCCCGGAGCGGCACAACGCAGCCATTAGCCGCTCAAAGTCGTACACCAAGTCTATCCACATAGTTTGTTTTATGAATCAGCCCACTCCCAGCCCCGACCCGCAGAACGAGCCGCCCGTACCCGTGCAGGGCGATGGCACCCCCGATTATACCGATGTCGACATCAAGACAGAAAGTGACCTGCCCACGCCTACCAAGCCCGGCGGCAGCGCCACCGAGCCGGAGAGCGGCGGCGGGTACAGCGGATAGCCTGCGCAACCGCACCCATCGGGTGACCTCACCCTCGGCTCCCTCTCCCGCGGAGATGGGGAGCCTGGCGAAATTCAAAGTAACAGAAAGCCCTACTGCTCATTGCTGTGGGGTTTTCTGCTTTATTAGTATTGGCACCCTTGTGCCGTCGCTCCCCTCTCTTATGGAGAGGGGCCGGGGCCGTGCCCGGCAGGGGTGAGGTTCCCCAGGTGAGGTGCCTCACCTGACCAGAATTTAATTTCCAAACAACCCCCAGTTTCCGCTACCTTTCGCAGACTCAACTGGATGCAGGTTTTACCAGCCTCCCTCCTATTTACTGCAAGGACTACATATGCTGAAACGCTACTCTTTGCTGCTGGCCGCCGCGCTGCTGGCCAGCCACCTGGCCACCGCCCAAACCCCTACTGCCGAACCCAAGCCGCTGCTGGGGTTTGATATCCCCGGGGCCGCTACCCAATACGAGCTTGAAACCCGGTTCGACGCCCAACTGAAAACCGACAACCTGCGGGATTGGATGAAGCGCATGGCGTCCCACCCGCACCACGTGGGCTCGCCGCACGGCAAGGACAACGCCGAGTTCATGGCCGGGCTGTTCAAGTCCTGGGGCTACGATACACGCATCGATGTGTCGTACGTGCTGTTTCCCACGCCCAAGCTGCGGGTGCTGGAAATGGTGGCGCCCACGCAATTCAAGGCCAGCCTCACCGAAAAGTCACTGAGCGAGGACGCCACATCAGGCCTAACCGCCGAGCAGCTGCCTACCTACAACTGCTTCTCGAAGGATGGCGACGTCACGGCCGAGCTGGTGTTCGTGAACTACGGCGTTCCCCGCGATTACGAAGAATTAGAGCGCCGCGGCATCGACGTAAAAGGCAAAATCGTCATTGCCAAATATGGTGGTTCCTGGCGCGGCATCAAGCCCAAGGTGGCCGCCGAAAAAGGAGCCATTGGCTGCCTGATTTACTCTGACCCCAAGGATGACGGCTACTGGCAGGGCGACGTGTACCCCAAAGGCGCCTTCAAGCCCGAAAGCGGGGCCCAGCGCGGCTCCGTGCTCGACATGCCCACCTATCCCGGCGACCCACTCACGCCCGGCTACGGCTCCACTAAAAACGCCAAGCGCCTCGACTACAAAAAGGCCCCCACGCTGACGCAAATCCCGGTATTGCCCATTTCGTATGGCGATGCTCAGCCCCTGCTCGCCGCCCTGGCCGGCCTCATGGCCCCGGAGGCCTGGCGCGGCGCCCTGCCCATCCCCTACCACCTCGGCCCCGGCCCGGCCAAGGTTCACCTGCAGCTGGCTTTCAATTGGAAGACCGAGCCTGTTTACAACGTCATCGCCAGCATGAAAGGGAGCCTTTATCCCGACCAGTGGGTGATGCGCGGCAACCACCACGACGCCTGGGTGAACGGCGCCAGCGACCCACTCTCCGGACTGGTGGCGCTGATGGAAGAAGCCCGCGTCGCCGGCGAGCTCGTGAAATCCGGCTGGCGCCCTAAGCGCACGCTCATGTTTTGCGCCTGGGACGGCGAAGAGCCCGGCCTGCTGGGCTCCACCGAATGGGCCGAAACCAACGCCAAGCAGCTGCAAAAAAACGTGGTGGCCTACCTGAACACCGACAACAGCGAGCGTGGCTTCCTTTTCGCAGCCGGCTCGCACACGCTGGAAAAGTTCTTCAACCAAGTAGCCCGCGACGTGACGGACCCGCAGAAGAACATTTCCATCAGCGACCGCCGCCGGGCCTACGACCTGATAAACGGAAGCCCCGAAGCCCAGAAAGATGCCCGCGACCGCGCCGACCTCCGCATTGGCGCGCTGGGCGCCGGCTCGGACTACTCGCCCTACATTCAGCACCTGGGCATTCCGGCTATGAACGTGGGCTTTGGCGGCGAGGGAGAAGGCGGCGAGTACCATTCCATCTATGATTCCTTCGACCACTTCACCCGCTTCAAGGACCCCAATTTTGCCTACTGCAAGGTGCTGGCCCAAACCATGGGCCGCGCTGCCCTGCGTCTGGTCAATGCCGACGTGCTGCCCTTCGAGTTCCAGAATTTCTCCAACACCGTGGCCAAGTACGGCACCGAGGTGAAGCAGCTGGCCGACAACATGCGCACCGAAACCGAGAAGCAGACCCGCCTCCTGGCCGAAAAGCGCTACGAAGCCGTGGCCGACCCCACCGAAACCCTGCTTCCGCCCAAAGCCCGCGAAGCCGTGCCCTACCTCAACTTCTCGCCCCTCGACAACGCGTTGCTGAAGCTCGAGCAAAGCGCCCAGACCTACGCCTTGGTGCGCAAGGGGAATCCCAGCCTCACCGCCGCCCGCAAGAAAGAGCTTGACCAGCTGCTCCACCAAGCCGAACAGCAGCTTCTCAGCACCGAAGGCCTTCCCCGCCGCCCCTGGTACCGGCACCAGATTTACGCGCCCGGCTTCTACACCGGCTACGGTGTGAAGACTCTGCCCGGCATTCGCGAAGCCGTGGAAGAGCGCAAGTGGGCTGAGGCCGACGAGCAGATTAAGCGCACGGCGGCAGCCGTGGAGCGTTTTGCGGGACAGGTGAGTAGGGCGGCGGCCGTGGCTAGCCCGCCACCGACGCAGTAGCGCTAGTGGCTTCCTAAAGATTAGATTCGCCTGTCATGCTGACGAAGGAAGCATCTTATCACGCTACAACGATGCGTTCGGCGGGAGAAGATGCTTCCTTCGTCAGCATGACAGAATTACATAATTGAATCAAAAACAAACCGTTCTCCATGAAAACCATAGTCCTTGGCTTGCTCTGCTGCTTGGCGGCAAATTCCGCCAGCGCCCAGCAAGGCGCCGAGCCAATCAAAATCACCGATTTGTTGAAAATTAAGCAAGTCGGCGGCATCACTCTCACACGCGACGGCCGCAAAGCTGCCTTCACCGTTCTGGGCATTGAGCCCGATGAGAAGAACAAAGCCGACTACAAAAATGTGAGTCAGCTCTACCTCTTGGGCACGGAAGCCGGCTCCAAGCCACGGCAGCTCACTTCGGCCAGAGAGGGAGCTACGCAGCCCGCCTGGAGTCCGAACGGCCAGCAGCTGGCCTTTGTGCGGACGGTGGACGAGAAGCCCCAGGTGTTTGTGATGGCAGCCGATGGCGGCGAGGGGCGGCAACTCACCAAGTACAAGCACGGCGCCTCAAACCCCAAGTGGTCGCCCGATGGCAAGCAGGTGCTGTTTTCGTCGGCCATTCCGCTGCGCGAGCTGCTGAAAGATTCGCTGCTGAACGCCGCCAAGTCCCTGCCGCGCTGGCCTTTTGAAAAGCCCGGTTTCGATAAAAATGACCAGCTGGCTGCTACAACTGCCAAGCCCAACGCCGACGGCAGCCTGGCCGAAATCCGGGCTTACCTCGACAAAAACGAAGTCGATAAAAAAGCCAAGGTGCTCACCAAGCTCAACTTTCAGGATGAGCGAGACGTGACGGCTGAGCAGACGTTCTCGCAGTTTTTTCTGATTGACGCTGCCCTGCCCGATGCCAGACCGGTGGCCATCACCAACGGGTTCTACCGTTTTAATCAGGTCGACTTTACGCCGGATGGCAAACACCTGCTGCTCTCAGCCGACATTGACTCGCTGCAGCACCCCGACCGCTCGCTGGAAAACGAAATCTACCTGGCCGACCGCGACGGCCGCCGCCCGCGCCTACTGCTGGGCCAGGACAACACCATCTACACCAACCCCGAGATTTCGCCCTCCGGCAAATGGCTGGCCTTCCAGATGACGCCCACCAACGGCGTGAACGTGCCTGAGCTCGCCGTAATGCCGCTCAACGGTACCGCCAAGGACATCATCACTATTCCCTTCGACCGCAACAAGAGCAACCTGACTTGGAGCGACGACGAGAAGTACGTGTATTTCGTCGCCCAAAGCAACGGCGGTGCCCCGCTCTACCGCGCCAACATCAAGACCCGGAAAGTGGAAAAGCTCTCGGCAGCCGATACCGGTATTCTGAGCTTTGCTGTGGCCAAAAACAAGGTGGTATACGCCCAAACCGGCATCTCCAACCCCTCCGATTTGTTTGTGGCCGATGCCAGCCTGAAAAAGGCCCAGCGCGCCGGCGACTTCAACGACTGGGTGAAAACCCGCCGCCTCTCGCTTCCCGAGAAGCACACCTTCGTTAACGACAAAGGCCTCACGGTGGAATATTGGGTGATGAAACCAACTGGCTACCAGCCCGGCCGCAAGTACCCGGTGGTGCTCGAAATCCACGGCGGGCCCTCGGCCATGTGGGGCCCGGGCGAAGCCAGCATGTGGCACGAATTTCAGTACTACGCCGCCCAGGGCTACGGTGTGGTGTACAGCAACCCCCGTGGCTCGGGCGGCTACGGCCAGGACTTCCTGCGCGCCAACATCAAGGACTGGGGCACTGGCCCGAGCAGCGACGTGCTCACGGCCCTCGACAAAACCGTGGCCGAAGGCTGGGCCGACCCCGCCAAGCTCACCGTGACCGGCGGCTCCTACGCTGGTTACCTCGTGGCCTGGATTATCAGCCACGACCAGCGCTTCAAAGCCGCCTGCTCGCAACGCGGCGTGTATGACTTGGCGACCTTTTTTGGTGAAGGCAATGCCTGGCGCCTCGTGCCCAACTACTTCGGCGGCTACCCCTGGGAGCCCGAGGTGCGGGCCGTGCTCACTCGCGAGTCGCCCTTCACCTACGTGAACAATATCAACACGCCCTACATCCTCTTCCACGGCGAAAACGACCGCCGCACAGGCTTTGTGCAGAGCGAAATGATGTATCGCAGCCTCAAGGTGCTGGGCCGCCCGGTGGAGTACGTGCGCCACCCCGGCGGCACCCACGAACTCACCCGCTCCGGCGACAACCGCCAGCGCATCGACCAGATGCTGCGCACCTACGAGTTTTTTGAGCGCTACATCAACACCAAAGGCATAGTCAATTAACAGTTGGCAGCAAGAATAACAAAGCTATTCTTGCTGCCAAGGAGGCCGTCATGCTGAGCGCAGCCGAAGCATCTCGCTCGCATCGTTGAATCAATGGTCACCGCAGCGAACGAATGGGTTTGCTACCACACGCGAGATGCCTCGGCTGCGCTCAGCATGACGGCCTTTTATTTTTATATCACTCATTCTGCACGTCAATGAAAAATTTGTCCTGCCTATTTCTGACCACTACGCTGCTTGGAATGATGCTCACAGGTTGTAACAAGGCCGATAGTACAGCCGATACTACAGGTACTGCCGCCACTTCAGCGGTTCCTGCCACCTACTTCTCCCCCACCGAAACCGGCGTGCAGGATGGCGGCGTGCAAATTATTCCCATCACCACGCCCAAAGGCAAATTCAATATCTGGACCAAACGCTTCGGCAATAATCCTAAGGTGAAAGTGCTGCTGCTTAACGGCGGCCCCGGCGCCACGCACGAGTACTTCGAGTGCATGGAGAGCTTTCTGCCCAAGGAAGGCATCGAGTTTATTTACTACGACCAGCTCGGCTGCGGCCGCTCCGACGACCCCAAGGACACCGCCATGTGGAGCCTGCCGCGCTACGTGGAAGAAGTAGAGCAGGTGCGCCAAGCCCTGAACCTCGACAAGACCAACTTCTTCCTGCTCGGTCACTCTTGGGGCGGCATACTGGCGGCCGAGTATGCCTTCAAATACCAGCAAAACCTCAAGGGCCTCATCATTTCCAACATGATGATGAGTTGCCCCGACTACGGCCGCTACGCCCAAGAGGTGCTGGCCAAGCAAATGAAGCCCGAAGTACTGGCCGAAATCCGAAAGATTGAGGCCCGCAAAGACTTCGGCAACCCGCGCTACATGGAGCTGCTCATGCCGAATTTCTACGCCGAGCACGTCCTCCGCCTGCCCCTCGATAAGTGGCCCGAGCCCGTGAGCCGCGCAATGGCTAAAACCAACCAGTCGCTCTATGTCACCATGCAGGGCCCCAGCGAGTTTGGCATCGCCGGCAAACTGGCCAACTGGAACCGTGTCCCCGACCTGCCCAAGCTCACGGTGCCGGTCCTCTCCATCGGCGGCCAGCACGACACCATGGACCCCGAGCACATGCGCATGGTGGCCCAGAAGGTGAAGAACGGCAACGCCCTTATCTGCCCCAACGGCAGCCATATGAGCCTCTACGATGACCAACAAACGTATTTCACCGGCCTCATCAAATTCCTGAAGTCGGTGGACGACGGCTCGTTCCGCGGCGGCACGACGCTATAAAGAGTAGCAGTTGAGACGGTCAGGCAGAGCGCAGCGAACCGAAGGCCTATTACCCCACAAAAAAGGCAGCCCATTTGGGCTGCCTTTTTCTATTCAAGCACAGGCGCTTACAAATGTGCAATACGGTCGGCAACGCCGTCGGGGTCGTTCTTTACGCTGCCGCTAAGGGTGAAGGCCTTGCCGCGCAGCAAAAGAACGCCCGCCATGTGGGGCGTGGCCATAGAAGTGCCGCTGCTGGTGCTATAGCCGTCGTTAATCCAGGTGGAGTTAATGTATACGCCGGGCATGCAGTAGTCCACGGGCGGGTTGCCGAAGTTGGAGAACGAAGCCCAGTTGTCGTTGCTATCCATGGCCGAGACGGTGAAAATGTTGGCGCCGTTCACCCGAGCTGGGGAGTTGAGAGCCGCATTACCGCCGTTGTTGCCCGCTGCCAGGGCAAACAGAATACCTTTGTTTGAAGCATTTAGCACCGCGTCGTCGAGGGCTTGCGATGCGCCGCCGCCCAGGCTCATATTGGCCACATCGCCGTCCTTGGCCGTAGCGCCTACGTAGTCGATGCCGGCAATTACGCCTGAGGAGGTACCACTGCCGGCCGCGTCGAGCACGCGTACCGCTACCACGGTCGCATTGGCCGCTACGCCTACCACGCCGTAGGTATTGTTCTTAGCCGCGATGGTGCCGGCCACGTGCGTGCCGTGGCCGTGGCCGTCTTCAGCCGAGGTGCTGGAACTTAGGAACGAGCGGCTGCGGGCCACGTCCACGTTCAGGTCGGGGTGGTTGAGGTCAATGCCCGAGTCGATAACCCAGGCAGTTTTGCCAGTGCCATCGCCGTAGCCCACCCGGGTGATGCCGTAAGGCACGGTTTGGGTGCTGGTTGTGGGGACTGGCGCTGGTTCAGAAACTGGCTCTTTAGGAGATTTCACTGGTTTGCCCAGCGATATAATGCGGTCCGCTTCCACGTAGCTTACCTGCCCGTCTTTGGCAAGTGCGGCGGCTTCTTGTGGCGTCAGCTTGGCCGCAAAGCCTTTCAAAACATGGCCATAGGCAACGCCTACCGCTTCGGCACGCAGGCCGCGGCCGCGCAGCAAGCCCTGGGCAGCAGCTTTCACCTTCCTCACTTTGTCGTCGTAGGTGTCTGTCGGCGAGGTAGCTACGGCGGCCTCTTTCAACACCACAATGTATTGGCCAGGAATCGCATCATCGGCTCGCGAATCGGCGGCGGCAGGTGCTACATCAACCGAACTCGTCGGCGACACCGTTTCGCGGGAACAACCCATAAAGACAGAAGTGCTTGCCACTAGCGAGCCACTCAAGAGCCATGAAGCGAGGCGGATGTTCAAAAAGCGTTTTTGCATTACGTGAACTATAGGAAACTAAACAAATTAAAACGCAGCCTTGAAAAAGCAAGGCCCCCCAAAGCCGGTATGTATGCTCTGCTGAACCCAAAAATTTATATTCTACACCGGAAATATGCGGGTATGAAAAATCTGAGAGAAAGGAATAAGCTTGCTTTTCAAACCTAAGCAATAGCAGTGGTCGCGCAACTTGCAGGTTATTAGAATAATTCCTTTAGCTGGATAATGAAGATGATTTTGTCGAAGGTTATTATCGATAGTTATTAAAGTGCAATTACAAGCTGCCCAATCTTTCAGACTGATTGTGCTAATACATAGGAAATGTATTTTTAGAATTTTAGATAAAACAACTTTTGCCTTTAATGAAAGGCAGGTGGGAGGCATGTAAAAAAGCCACCCACGCTAAAGGCAATGGGTGGCATAGCGAGTGTAAATGCAGCTGCCGGCTAGAATGGCACCGTTACCTCTGCCGGTAGCGGAGAGCGCCGGCCGCCTGAAATGCCTGGTTGCCATGTCGGCCCCTCGCACACGATACGCAAGGCCTCAGCGTCATAGTCCTCGCGCAGGCCACGGGTCACTTTCAGATTGCTGAGCTTCCCATCGGCTTCCACCACGAAACTGACGCGAACGGTGCCTGGGATGCGCCGGGCGCCATTCTCTGGCTCAAACGCCGCCGCCTCGCGACGGATGTAATTGCGAAGTGCCGGCGAGCCCCCCACGGGCGCAGGCTTTATGCTGGGCGAGGCGAGCATGGGGGCAGCCGTCACCCAGGCAGCTTTGTCGGCAGTAGCGAGCAGCGAGGATTTAGCCATGGCCGCGCGGCCGGCCACCGCCTCTTGCCGGCCAGCGGAGAGGGTATCGGCAACTGTCGGTTTCTCGGACAGCGCGCTCTCTGAGGGCGCAGCCACTGGATGGGCCATGGTGGGTGGCGCCAAGGCTTCTTCCTGCACGGCCACCGCTTCCTGAGTTGTGACTTTATCGGCCAAGCTCTCCATATCTGCTATCACGACACGCTTGGGGCCATTTTTGCTGGTGGGCCTGCCTCGCCGTGCTGCTTGCTGGGCACCCAGGGGAGTAGACTTGGGTGGCGTAGTAACCGCATAATCAGATGCTGGCGGTTTCTGGGGGGGGCTTGAGGAAACTGCTTCTGGCGTGGTTGGCGGCGTGGGTGCTGTTTTGGTTAAGGGGGCGGGCTCCCTCGATGCCATTGGCTGCACTGCCTCGGTGCGGGCAGCGGTGCTGGCGTCGTCGCGGTGGTCCCAGGTCCAGACGCCGGTGGCTACTACCCCTAGCAAAGCCGCTGCCGCGGCCAGCCGCGGCCAGGCCCAGCGGGTGGCAACCGGCACCGGCTGGGGGACACCGATGCGCTCCTGCAGGCGAGTACGCAAAGCCGCCACGGACTGGTCGGTAGTGGCGGCGTCGCTCATGGAGAAGCCGTCCACCAAATCGGCGCACCGCTCGCAGTCTAGGGTGTGCGCCTCAATGCGGTGCTGCTGGGCAGGGGGCAGCGTGCCGGCCGCGTAGGCGCGCAGCTCCTCCGTGGCCGGGTGTGGGCCAGGAGCGGGCAGCGGAGCAAAAGGCGAGTCAGCGGGCGACATGAAGCGGGTTGTGGGTGGACGCGGGTGAAGGAGAACTTGAAGCGGCAGCCCTGGCGGGGGCTGGCGGCTCTAGCTGGCGGCGCAGCATGCGCTTGCCGTTTTGTAAGTGGCTACGCACCAGGTTCAGTTCCAGGCCGGTTTCGGAGGCGATGTCGCGGTAGCACTTCTTTTCGAGGTAAAATAATTCTAAGCACCTGCGCTGGGCTGCCGGAAGTTGAGCCAAGGCTGCCTCCATGCTTTGGAGGCGGGCTTCGGTAGCTTGGGCGTCCTGCGTGGCAGCATCTTCGTCTACCAGATGCCGGGCGCCGGCGGTTTCCACATCGGCGGCATCGGGAAAGGTGAGGATGAGCGGCCCAGCACTGGGGCCGGCGCGTTTGCGGGCGCGCAGCTGCATCAGGCAATGGTTGCGGGCGGTGGTATGCAGCCAGGCAGGGAAGTTGTCAGGCGCGTGGGTGCGCAGGGCCTTCACCAAGTGCTCAAATAGCTGCATCACGGCATCTTGGGCGTCTTCGTCGGGCGGGGCGAGGTAGCGTCGGCACACGGCAAATGCCTCGGGCAGGTAGCGGTCGTAGAGCAGGCCCAGGTCCGTCACCTCGCCGTGCAGACGGTAGCGGGCCAGCAACTCCTGGTCGGAGAGCGGCGCGGCAGCAGCGGGCGAAGAGCGACGGAAGAACATGGGGGAGGGAAGATAGCGCCGCCGCTAATTTTTTTCGCTCGCCGATGTGCAATCGGTGGCCGGGTCGCATCAGCTAGCCATAGTTCATCACCAAACCCTGCTGCCATGAAAACCCTCTTGCTTCCGGCGCTGCTCGCGCTGCTGGTTTCGGCCCAAACCGCTTCGGCCCAAACACCCCAATCTGCCTCCGCGGCCCAGGACACCTTGCGTAACCGTATGGTGCGTGGCACGGTGCGGGATAAAGCCACCGGCCAACTCCTGCCCGGCGTAACGGTGCTGGTGAAGGGCACCACCAACGGCGTTTCCACCGATGTAAAGGGCACTTATGCGCTGACGGTACCGCTGGCGACGCAGGCTACGTTGGTGTTTTCCAGTGTGGGGTATGTGACGGCAGAGCGGCCGGTAAACCAAGCGCGCGTGGTGGATGTGGCCCTGGCACAAGACGCCCGACAGCTAAATGAAGTAGTGGTGACGGGCTATAATGTGCGCGGCGCGGCTCAGGTAATTACTGGTAGCGTAAGCGCGCTAGCCGGCAAGGTGGCAGGAGTCAGGATAACTGACAAAAGCAGGCGTAATGGCCGCCCCTCACCCAGCCTGTCTTACCCTGCGCGCGAAGAAGCCGGGGCCGGAGATACCTACGCTGCAATCAAAGAGAACACCTTTTTTGATGTGAAGAAAGCTCCACTCAGCACCTTCTCGCTCGATGTGGATAATGCCAGCTACGCCAACGTGCGGCGCTTCCTGAACGAAGGCCAGCTGCCCCCACGCGATGCCGTGCGGGTAGAAGAAATGCTGAACTACTTCCGCTACGACTACACCGCGCCGGCTGCCGCCTCGCCCGACCCTGTGCGCATCAGCACCGAGCTGGCGGTGTGCCCCTGGAACACCGCCCACCAGCTGGTCCGCATCGGCATTCAGGCCAAGAAAATAGAAACTGCCAAGCTGCCGCCCGCCAACCTGGTTTTTTTGGTCGACGTGTCGGGCTCCATGTACGGCCCCGACCGCCTGCCCCTCGTTCAAGCCGGCCTGAAGCTGCTGGTGAAGCAGCTACGGCCCCAAGACCGGGTGGCGCTGGTGGTCTATGCCGGAGCCGCAGGGCTGGTGCTGCCGCCCACGCCCGGCTCGCAGCCTCAGGTTATCCTCGACGCCATTGACCGCCTGCAGGCCGGGGGCTCCACCGCGGGCAGCGCGGGCCTGCGCTTGGCTTACGCCACCGCCAAGCAGTACTTCAACAAAGAAGGCAACAACCGCGTCATCCTCGCTACCGATGGCGATTTCAACGTGGGCGAAAGCAGCGACCGGGCCATGGAGCAACTCATCGTAGAGCAGCGCGAAAGCGGTGTGTTTCTCACGGTGCTCGGCTGCGGCCGCGGCAATCTGCGCGACTCCCGAATGGAGGCCCTGGCCGACAAGGGCAACGGCAATTACGCCTACCTCGACAACCTCGACGAAGCCGCCCGGGTGTTGGTGGCGCAGTTTGGCGGCACGCTCTTCACGGTGGCCAAAGACGTGAAGCTGCAAATCGAGTTCAACCCCGCCCGCGTGGCCAACTACCGCCTCGTGGGCTACGAAAACCGAATGCTGGAAGCCGAGGATTTTAACAACGACCGCAAAGACGCCGGCGAGCTCGGCGCCGGCCACACCGTGACGGCGCTCTATGAAATTGTGCCCGTGGGCAGCTCCCAGCCCTTGGTCGACAAGCTGAAGTACCAGACTGAAAGCGCCACGTCCACAGCCGGGCAGCTCTCTACCGCGGAGGTGCTGACCGTGAAGCTGCGCTACAAACAGCCACAAGGCCTCAGCAGCAAGCTACTTACCCAGTCCCTCACCGGTGCGCCGGCTGCCATTGCCACCGCATCGCCTGACTTCCGCTTTGCCGCTGCCGTAGCGCAGTTCGGGATGCTGCTGCGCCAGAGCACCCAATGCGGCACCGCCACCTGGGCCACCACCGAGGAGCTGGCCAACAGTGCCCGCGGCACCAATGCCGACGGCTACCGCGCCGAGCTGGTGCGCCTCGTGCGCCTGGCCGAAGGCCTCAGCAGCAGCAAAACCGTCGGAAAGCGGTAGCAAGGCATCCGCCAAAGAATATTGTCTGAGCAATTACTCATGTTTTGGCTATGACAGCCAAAAAAAGGCCCCGCTGTTTCCACGGCGGGGTCTTTTTGATTCTTCAAAATGGGGTAAACTACGGGCTAACCAAGTTCAGGCTGAGGTTGAAATACAGCGGGTTGGTGAGCGTGTTCTTGAACAGCTCCGGCTCCGAGCCCAGCGGACTGGAGCGTTCGCCGGTTACGTTTTGGTTGCGGAAAGCGTCGTTGCGGTAATTGTAGCGCAGGCCGGCCTGGGCCGACAGCCACACAAAGCCCGACAACTGGCGCTCGTAGGTGAAGCGGGGCTTCAGCTCGCCGCGGCGCAGGTACACTTCATCGGCGCCAACTTTGCCCAGGTAATAGGTGTTGCCTTCAAGCTCGTAGCCAAATTTCAGCAAGGAATTAGTGCCGAAGTTGCGGCGAATCTCGGCGCGGGCCGGGAAGATGACTTCGCAGCCCCACTGCGGCGAGAAGGTGCGATTGTAGAGCAACACTGGGATGTAGAGCAGCTGCCCGGCGCGGTACGTGCGGCTCAGGCCCAGGCCCCACTGTAGGTTGTCGTTGGGCTTCCAGCCGTAAATGCCGGTGCCGCTAAAGGTGAAGGCCTCACTCTGCACATCGCTGAAACTACGGTAGTTGCCGTTGGCGTCGAGGTTGAACTGCAGGATGAAGAAGTGCTTGTTGTCGAAGGGGTTGAAAACGGTGGTGTTGATGCCCGTGGTGCGCAGGCCATCCTTCAGCTTGTCGAAATACTGCGAACCTTCGGCGTTGGCTAGGTTCAGGCCGGTGTTCCAGTAAGTGAGGCCTACGTTGAAGATGAAGTCGTTGCGCGAAATAACCGGCGCGTTGAAGGCCAGGCGCATGCCCCGGGCCGAGTTGACGCGGGTTTCGGCCGACGTCGTGTTGGCTGGCAAGGGGCCGGATGAAGTCAGGTTGAAAGGAAGCTGGGCCTCATAGCCCACCGAAATCAGCTTGGTGGGGGTGAGGTAGAGCACCTTTTGGGTGTTGTAGTTGCCGCCACCCGTGCCGGCATCGCCAAACTCATCGAAGTTGTCGTCGCCGGCCGGAGCCGAAGTGCGGGTAGTGTCGGTGACCTGTGCCGCTGCGGGTGTCAGGGCCAGCAGGCAGGCAGCAAGTGCGTAGTAGCTATATTTCATGCAGCAGGTGGGATGGTATGGGGTGGGAAGATACAGCTAAAAAGCATTGTCCCGAGCCACTGCCCGTTGGGGGCAATAACTCGGGAGCTTGCTTAGCAGCACGCAGGAGCTACTTCTTCACCTGGCGCTTCCATACGTCGGTCCGTCCGAAGAGCGAGACGCCGATATAGCCACGCACTTCCAGCGTGTTGGGGTCAACCAAGGTCATTTCGCAGCTGTAGTCGTTGCCGTTCTTGGGGTCGTAGATTTTGCCGTTGTCCCATTTGTTGTCGCCGGCGTACTTAAAGTCCCGCATGTTCTCCAGGCCTTTGAGAGAAACTTTGCGCTTGCTCTCGTCTGGGTTGTTCACGTCGGTGCGGGGCGTGCCATCGGGGTTGTTAGGCACTTTCAGCCACACCAGGCGGCCAAAGTACTTATCACCCTTCTTGAATATCTGAATCATGCCGGTACCCTCACCGTTTTTCCATACCCCGAGCACGTCGTCGGGATTGGTAGCGGCCTGGGCCGAGAAGGCAGCCATTACTAGGCTAAGGAGCAGGACGAATCCTAGAAAACGTTTGGTCATGGTGGGATTTATATGAAAATGTGAAAAAGCAATTAAAAGCAAATGTATACAGCGAAGTGACCCAACCTAAGAAAAATTTCAGTTGAAAACCGATTTGTAATGCGCGACCGAACTGCTGTAGCGTTCAAGGTTCTAAAAAGTAGCCAGCTCTCGGGTACCAAGGCGCAGCGGCAGCCACAGTTTTGAGGGCCAATTACCCCTGCGGTTGGTTGGTAATAAGCTGTTTTGCAGGAATCGTACCAATTATGAGCCTCCGTGCCACAAGGTGATTTTGTGGACGATTTTAGCCTCTATACTATGGCGAATCGGTAATCTTTTTTCACACTGAAAAGAGACCTTTTGGTATCTGCCGCATCTGGGCAGCACCTGGTCTGTTCGGGCTTGTGAACAGGCTGGGTAGAGTTGTTTTCTCTCGCAGGTGGGGCAGTGTCAGGTCAAGAATGCGGCTGGAGCAAGCCGCTTCTCAAGTGCGCTGCTGAACGATTTGGGCTGTGATGATAAGATGCTTCGTGGCTCAGCATGACAGACGCGGGGCAGATGGAGCGAGCGAGATGCTTGGCTACGCCGACCTTCGGTTCGCTGCGCTCTGCATGACCGTTCTCCTAAAACCAGAAAGGCCCCGCCGTTGCAGCGGTGGGGCCTTTTCAATAAGCTATTTCGGATACTGACCCGAGCAATAAGTGAACTTAGATAATTGAAATAGGATGGCTGATAATCAGCAATGGGGTTAAAAGGAGTAGTTCAGGCCCACTTTCACCACGCGGTTCTGGGCGTCGAAACGGTTGCCGGAGTCGAGGGAGGAAAGGCCGTAGTCGTAGCCCGCGCTCAGGCCGAGGCCGCTTTCGAACTGGTAGCCCAGGCCACCCACGGCGGCGAAATCAATCTTGCGAAGCTGATTTGAGAGGTCAAAGTCCTGGCGGTAGGCGTTAAAGCCGAGGGCGCCAGCTTCCACGCGGGCCTTGCCGCTAACTAAGAACGAGGCCTGCGGACCGGCGTAGAGGTAGAAGCCAGGAGTCACGAAAACTTTGGCAAGCACCGGCACATCGATGTAGGCGAGGCGGGCCGTGCCGGTAAGCTGGGTGTTCAGGAAATCGAGGGCCGGTACGGGTACCCGGCCTCGCAGCACGGTGCCTTTTTCGGAATACGTGATGCCGGGCTCAATAGCAAAACTAGGGCCAAGGGGCAGCGTGGCGTAGAGGCCCGCATAGAAGCCCGGACGCATCTGCCGGCTGATGGAGCCTTCTGGAGCGTAGCTGGTCAGGTCGGTGAAGCTCTTCACGGCATCGCCCTGCACATCGGCCAGATTGAGGCCGCCGCGCAAGCCGAAGCGGACGCTGGAGTTGCCGCCAGTGCTGGCCGGAGCCGAGTACGATGGCTGCGTGCGAACAGGGGCGCGGCGCACCGGCGCGGAGTTAGGACGGGGCGACGGAGCGGCTTTGGGGTTGCCGTAAGCATCGCGGGCGCCCTGGGCCGACGCCGAACCGGCAAAAGCAGAAATAAAAAGGCAAGCCGCGGCCAGGCCGCCCGAAAGGCGTGAAATTTTCATGACCAAAAAGGTTGGAGGAGTGAATGAAGCCGGCCCGTGTGGCATCGGGCTCAGTGCCCGGCTACCGGCCGATGCAAGGCTGTATTACAAAACCGTGCCAAACCATTTGCCTGGGAAGCACTCGGAATTTACCTGGTCATAATTATCTCGACCAGCAGCTAAGAATCACTGCTTAGCAGGCTAGGGGCAACGACCAAAAGTTAAGTTGCGCTACAGGTTGCCTTGCGCCACCTCTACCTCCTGAGAAGCTTTGCACTTGTGTCGAAAACCTGCCCCAATTACCCGGTGGGGGTAGCAACATGCCCATCGCAGAATATATCCAGAGCAAGCTGGTTTATCCTGATGTAGCCTCCGCTAACCGAAAATCAGGCCGCGTATTTGCCTCTTTTTACGTCGATAGCGATGGCCGAATCCAACAAGGTAAAGTCGTGAAAGGGCTGGACCCGATATACGACGCGGCAGTGGTGGTGGCCGTGGAGAAATTGCCCCGTTTCACGCCCGGCACGCAGAACAATAAGCCAGTATCCGTCACCTTCACCGTGCCCGTCGAGTTTACGCGGTAAGTTCTTGCTGCAAAGAAAAGTGATGGCCTGCCCAGAGGTCGGGACTTCGGTCCCGGGTGCTCTGTAGCCTGCTGCTTAGAGAAACCGCCGAAAAGCTCCGCCATAGGCTTGGGCTTTTCTGCGTTTGACTCGACAGCAACCGGTCAAAATAGGTTAACTTGCGGGTAGTATTGGCCTTTCATTTAGCTTTATTCAGTGTTTTTTTCCCTCCTGCCCCGTCACGCTGTAGTGGCCGCTTCTTTGAGCTTGCTTGCCGCCGCTAGCCTGCCCGCTTGCCAAACCCGCCCCGTTGAAGGCGAAACCGCCAACGGCATCGCTGCCGATGGCTCTGGCGCTGCTGCTAAGCCTGCCGTTATCGACAGCGCCCAATTGCGGGCTCAGGTCGTACGTCGCGACTCGCTGCTGGCTGACTCCATCATGAAGAAAAGCGGGCAACTGCCGGGCGCCATCCTGCCTGGCAAGCGCATTGTGGCGTTTTACGGCAACATTCGCTCAAAGGGCATGGGCATTTTGGGCCGCGAGCCCAAGGAGCAGATGTTCCGCAAGTTTGAGAAGGTGCTGGCCGAGTGGCGCGCTGCCGACCCCAGCCGGGGCGTGCAGCCGGCCCTGCACAACGTTACCATCACGGCCCAGGGCACGCCCGGCAAAGACGGTAAGTGGCGCCTGATGAATTCCAAAGCCACCATTGAGGAGGTGCTTAGCTGGGCCAAGGAGCACAACTGCATTCTGTTTCTGGACGTGCAGCCCGGTCACAGCACCCTGCAAACCGAACTGCCCAAGCTGGAGCAGTACCTCAAAGACCCCATCGTTCACCTCGGCATCGACCCTGAGTTTTCGCTTTCTACCATGCCCGGCGTGCGCCCCAATCAGCGCATCGGCACCCTCGACGCGAAGGACGTGAATTTCACGGTGAACTTCCTAGCTCGCATTGTGAGCGAGAACAAGCTGCCGCCCAAGGTGCTCACCGTGCACCGCTTCACGCGCAAGATGATTTCCAACTACAAAAACATCAAGCTCGACCCACGTGTGCAGATTGTGATGCACATGGATGGCCACGGCGACCCCACCCTGAAGAAGGATTCCTACCAGCACTACATCGTGAACGAGCCCGTGCAGTACACTGGGTTTAAGCTTTTTTACGAGTACGACGCTCGGCCTAAGCCCCACCACATCATGACGCCCCAGGAGGTCATCGCTCTCAACCCCGCACCGCTGTACATTCAGTACCAGTAAGCGCGGAAGGCTGTCATTGTGAGCAGAGCGAAGCAATTCGTTCTTGTCTCAGTGACTTGCTTTTAAAGTAATAAGCCTCGCCTCTAACTAGAGCCGGGGCTTTATTTATGTAATAAATGGTCTGTAAAATATTACCGGTAGTGAGGCGGGCGACACTTGCTGCGGGAGTTACTTTGAGTCTGCATGCACTTAATATCCCCTTTCGATGAAAACGTTAGCTGACATGGTACTGCTCGGTGACCCGCGCCTGTACGAAACCTGTGAAGCCGTGACCGAAGCAGACCTGCCCCAGCTCGCCGGCTGGGTGGCCGACTTACACAACGTGATGAGCGAGGTGCGGGCCAAGTACCACTTTGGGCGGGGCATTGCCGCGCCGCAGCTGGGCATCATGAAACGCTTGGTCTACCTCAACCTCGACAGGCCCATGGTGCTCCTCAACCCCGAGCTCACCGACCAAAGCGCGGAGATGTTTGAGCTGTGGGACGACTGCATGAGCTTCCCCAACCTGCTGGTACGTGTGCAGCGCCATTCGGCTGTGACGGTCCGGTACCGCGATGAGCACTGGCAGCCGCAGGTATGGCCGGTGCAGGACGCCCTGTCGGAACTGCTCCAGCACGAGTGCGACCACCTGGATGGCGTGCTCTGCACGATGCGCGCCATCGACCAACAGTCGTTCCGCTGGAAACCTTGAGGTGGCCAGCGCTGGTGCGTAAATGGTGTAGAGACTTGCCAACAGGAAACCCTCTGGAAACAAGAATGCCCGTCATGCTGAGCGCAGCCGAAGCATCTCGCGTGGAGTAGTAAAATTAAACGAATGGATTATTGCTACGGGCGAGATGATTCGGCTGCGCTCAGCATGACGGACATTCTTTATAATTTGGGGTAAGAGCAGGCTGATTCAGTGAAATCCGCAAGGGAATGAAAGAGCTTCGCTTTCTGCAGCGCGCAACCTCCAGGGGTAAATCGAAGTTGAACAAGCTCCACATTCCCCGTTCCTGATGCGCTTCCTTCAACCCCTCGCCGCGGTAGCAGCCTTGCTCGCCGCGTGCCCCGTCATTGCCCAAAACGTGCCGCCCGAGGCCACGCCGTTCAAAATGACGGGCAACATTTACCTGCCCAAAAAGCTGCCCGCCACCGATGCCCGCGTGGCCAGCCTGAAAGTGCCCGCCGGCTTCGCCATCACGAAGTATGCCGAGGGACTCGACAAGCCCCGCATGATGGCCGTGGCACCCAACGGCGACGTCTACGTCTCGAACCGCGTGGCCGGCACCATCACACTGGTGCGCGACGCCAACAAAGACGGCAAGGCCGAAGTGATGCGCCAAGTAGCGCAAAAGCCCAACCTACACGGAGTAGCCCTGAAGGATGACAAGCTATATATAAGCGCCATTCGGGAGGTGTACGTGGCCGACGTGCAGCCCGACGGCGGGCTGGGCGAGATCAAAGTGTTGTACAAAGACCTCGCCGATGCTGGCCAGCACGCCAACCGCACCCTCGCCTTCGGCCCCGATGGCCAACTCTATCTCTCCGTGGGCAGCACCTGTAACGCCTGCGATGAGGACAACCCCGAAAACGCCACCATGCTGCAAATCAAAACCGACGGCTCGGGGCGCAGCATCTTCGTTACGGGCTTGCGCAACACCATTGGCTTCGACTGGCACCCCACCACCGGCCAACTCTTCGGCATGGACCACGGCATTGATTGGCTCGGCGATGAAAGCCAGATGGAAGAACTCAACCAACTCAAGCAAGGCGCCAACTACGGCTGGCCCTCCATCATCGCCGACGGCAAGCCCTACCCCGCCAACAAGCCCAAGAGTGGCGAAACTTATGCCCAATTCGATGCCAAAGCTGTGCGTCCAGCCTTGCTCTACAAGGCCCACTCGGCCCCGTTGGCTCTTGTGTTTTACCGCGGCGCCCAGTTCCCAGCTACTTATAAAAACGATGCCTTCGTAACCATGCACGGCTCCTGGAACCGCGCCCAGCCCTCGGGCTACAAAATCGTGCGCGTGCACTTCGACGCCCAAGGCAAGCCCGAGAAATTCGAAGATTTTATTACCGGTTTTCTGGTGGAAAACGACAAGTCGCACTTCGGCCGGCCCTGTGCGCTAGTGCAAGCCACTGATGGTTCTTTGCTGATGACCGATGACGACAACGGCATCATCTACCGCATTGCCTACGCCAAGAAATAACGGTTGAGCTATGGTCGCCGACGGACGTCAGCCGTACACCGGCTTACTTTGCACCAATCAACCACTTATCATGGCCAACACGACGACCACGCCCCAGCACACCGACCCTGCTACCAAGAGCAAGGAAAAGAAAAACGAAGTGGAGGTGAAGGACAAGCCCTCGGGCAAGACCATCAAGACTCAAAAGAAATAGCTTCTCCAAAACACCAAAACACCAAAAGAGCCCGGAGCGTCTGACGTTCCGGGCTCTTTTGCGTTGTTCCCTTTTCAGTTATGAAGCAGCGCTGCTTATTTCCAAGCGTGAAGCAGGCGCCGCACCAGGATGATTTCGCCGGTGTGATAGGCGGCATGGTCGCCAATCAGCAGGGCTTCCCGCAAAATGGTTTGGCCGGTACCATGGGGCAGGGGCGCCAACAAGTTGGTGCCGGGGGCGTGCAGCAAATGAAGAAAGCGCTGCCGGTCCTGCCGAATGTGGTCTATGGTGTCCTGCCACTGGTCTTCATCGGCGGTGGTATCTGAGGAAGGCCAGTAGCCTTCCGGCCATTTGGGCGATTCGTGCTTGGGTTCGAGGCAGAATTCTACAATATCCCACTGCGCAATGCGCACGTGCTCAACCAACTGCCAGATAGTGTAGGGCACATCGGGCACATGCTGGTTCCAGATTTTTGGTGTCAGGTTAGCGCAGGCCTCCTCAAACGTGGCGTGGGCATTGCCCTTCGTGAGCAGGCTGGTTAGCTCGGCCACGAGGCCTTTTTGGTTGGGCCTATCCATTGGAGGTATGTTGCTTGTTATCATGAGTTTACTTCCAATCAGGTTGCTGTCCCCAGTCCGGGGTTTGAAAGATGCAAGGCATTCCGCGCTCCGGTAGATTGCAGCGTCCACCCTATCAACACGGGCTGAAAAACAACCGACCCATTTGCTTGGCATCGGTCTACCCGGCGGCGGATGTTAAGGAGGGGCCGAGCCACAATTCTATCCGGTTGTGCAAGACGTACTGTTCGTATAAGTTCTTAATGGGCTTGCAGCCAGTTGTTGCCGGTGCCCACTTCTACCTCAAGCGGCACGCCGCGCGGCAGCAGCAGTGCCTTGGTCATCAACTCCTTAATTTTGGGCGTGATGAACTCTACTTCTTCTTTCACGGCGTCGAACACCAATTCGTCGTGCACCTGCAGAATCATGCGGGTCTGGAGCTTTTCCTCGCGCAGCCAGTGGTAGATGTTAATCATGGCCATCTTGATGATGTCGGCGGCCGTGCCCTGGATGGGGGCGTTGATGGCGTTGCGTTCGGTGTAGCCGCGCAGCGTGGCGTTGCGCGAGTTAATGTCGCGCAGGTAGCGGCGGCGCTTGAGCAGCGTTTCAGCGTATTCCAGCTCCCGGGCCTTATTGATGCTCTCGTCCATGAATTGCTTCACCGAAGGGAATTCCTGAAAATAAGTCTCGATGATGTCGGTCGCTTCCTTGCGGCTGATGCCGATGCGCTGGGCCAGACCAAACGCCGAAATGCCGTAGATGATACCGAAATTGACCGTTTTGGCCTTGCGGCGCATCTCTGAGTCGACTTCTTCGATGGGCACTTTGAACACCTTGCTAGCGGTGCTGGCGTGCACGTCTATGCCCTGGCGAAAGGCTTCAATCATGGTTTGGTCGCCCGAGAAGTCGGCCATGATGCGCAGCTCCACCTGCGAGTAGTCGGCCGCGAGCAGAACGTGTTGGTCGTCGCGCGGCACGAAGGCTTTACGGATTTCCCGGCCCTTTTCCGTGCGGATGGGGATGTTCTGCAGGTTGGGGTTGGTGCTGCTGAGGCGGCCTGTGGCGGTCACGGCCTGGTTGAAGTTGGTATGCACGCGGCCATCGGCCTTGTTCACCAGCTGAGGTAGGGCCTCCACGTAGGTCGAGCGCAGCTTGGTGAGCTGGCGGTATTCCAAGATGAGCGCCACGATGGGGTTATCGGCGGCTAGGAGGCTCAGAATTTCCTCGCCGGTGGCGTACTGGCCGGTTTTGGTCTTCTTGATTTTCCCCTTGCCGATGTCCATTTTGTCGAACAGGACCTCGCCCAGCTGCTTGGGCGAACCGATGTTGAAGGGCCCACCGGACTCGGCAAAAATCTGCGTTTCCAGCTCCTGAATGTAGCCTTGCAGTTCGGCCGAATACTCGTTCATGGCGTTGGAGTCAATCCGCACGCCTTCGTACTCGATGCTGGAAAGCACCGGCACCAGCGGGTTTTCTACATCGTTCAGCAAGCCCAGCAGGCCGAGGTCTTTGAGCATGGGCTCGAACACGTGCTTGAGCTGCAGGGTCACGTCGGCGTCTTCGCAGGCGTAGTCCTTCACCTCGGCGGGCGGGATGTCGGCCATGGTTTTCTGCTTCTTGCCCTTGGGGCCGATAAGGTCGGTAATCGATACCGGCGAGTAGTGCAGGTAGGTTTCGGCCAGCACGTCCATGTTGTGGCGCATGTCGGGCTCGATGAGGTAGTGAGCCAGCATCGTGTCGAACAGCTTCCCGCTCACTTCCACCCCGTAGTGCCGCAGAATGGTGAGGTCGTACTTCACGTTCTGCCCAATTTTCAGAATGTGCTCGGCCTCAAAAAATGGGCAAAACTCGTCTACAATGGCCTGCACTGCCTCTGGGTCTTCCACCGGCACGGGCACGTAGTACGCCTCGCCCGGCAGCCAGCAGAAGCTCAGGCCCACGAGCCGCGCCGTCATGATGTCCAGTCCCGTGGTTTCGGTGTCAAAGCTGACTTCGGTTTGCTGCAGCAGGAAGCCTAGCAGCGACTGGCGCAGCTCCAGCGTGTCAATCAAATGGTACTGGTAGGGCACGTCTTCTAGGCGCTTGCGGGGCCCGCTGGGCGCGCCGTAGCTGCCGGTTTCGCCTTCCTCGGCCCCGGTGGCAATGGCTCCATCGCCAGGGTTGCCAAATAGGGAAGATTGGCCATCGGCTGCGGCTTTGGGCCGCCGAGCCCCGGTGGTGCCGGGCTTGGCCACGCTGGCGGGGGTGCGCGCCGGACCGCCCCCGAGCACGCGGGCCGCTAACTGCCGGAATTCCAGCTCGTCGAATAATTCGCGCAGCTTGGCTTCGTCGGGAGCATCCAGCACCAGCATGTTGGGCTCGAAGGGCAGGGGCACGTTCACGTGGATGGTGGCCAACTCCTTACTCATCAGGCCTTGCTCGGCAAAGTTGCGCACGTTCTCCTGCTGCTTGCCCTTGAGCTGGTCGGAGTTGGCAATGAGGTTTTCTACCGAGCCGTACTGCTTAATCAGGGTCTTCGCCGTCTTCTCACCAATGCCGGGGATGCCGGGAATGTTGTCGCTGGCGTCGCCCTGCAGGCCCAGGATATCAATTACCTGCTCCACGCGTTCAATCTCAAAGCGCGCCAGCACGTGGTCCACATCTAAAATTTCGGCCGCGTTGCCCATGAAGGCCGGGCGGTAAATCTTAATGTTCTTGGTAACTAGTTGGCAGTAGTCTTTGTCGGGCGTCATCATAAACACCTCGAAGCCTTCCTTCTCCGCGTTTTGCGCCAGCGTACCAATTACGTCGTCGGCCTCGTAGCCCGGCATCATCAGGATGGGGATGTGGAAGGCCTCAATGATTTTCTTGATGTATGGAATGGCAATGCCAATGTCTTCGGGCATGGCTTGGCGCTGGGCCTTGTACTCGGCAAACTGCTCGTGGCGAAACGTCTTTTTGGCCGCATCAAAGCACACACCAATGTGCGTAGGCTTCTCCTTTTGCAGCACCTCCACCAGCGTGTTGGTGAAGCCGAGCACGGCCCCGGTGTTCATGCCTTTGGAATTGACGCGCGGGTTTTTGCTGAACGCAAAGTGCGAGCGGTAAATCAGGGCAAAGGCGTCGAGCAGGAAAAGCTTCTTGGGAGCGGTGGGAGCAGCGGTATCGGTCATAGCAGGCGAAAGTACGGGTGGGCTATGGTACGGCAATAAGCGCCGCACAGTCGGGTCGGCGAAGTATTTTTCAACAGTTACGGTCGCTGACAGTTTCAGCATGCGGTGGCATCGCCGTTTCCGCTAATAAGAGGCGTTCCCCACCTGCCCCTTCTTGCGTACACCCGCCCATGCGCTACATTTCCCTCGACCTTGAAACCTCCGGGCCCAACCCCCAGCGCCACCAAGTGCTCGAACTGGCCGCCGTGGTGGAAGACACCCGCCACCTGCGGCCTCTTGCCGAGCTACCCGCATTTCGGCGCGTGGTGCGCCACCCCGAGTACGTGGGCACGGCCGGCGCGCTGGCCCTCAACGCCAGGCTGCTGGTGGAGCTGGCCGAAAAAAAGCCGAACCCCGAACTCTGCACGCCCGACGAGCTTCTGCCCCAGCTGCGCGAGTTTCTGCTGGCCCACGGCTTCCGGCCCAACCCCAAAGACTGCCTCAACGTGACCATGGCCGGCAAAAACGTGGCCTCCTACGACCTCGGCTTCCTCAAAGAGCTGCCCGGCTGGGGCACCCTAGTGCGCGCCGACCCCGCCATGCTCGACCCCGCTGCGTTCTACCTCAACTGGCACAAAGATTCGCGCCTGCCCAGCATGAGCATCTGCAAGGCCCGCGCCCAGTTCGACGACCACGAAGTAGCCCACGAAGCCCTCGCCGACGCCCTCGACGTGGTACGCCTGTTGCGGCCGTTCTACGAACTGCCCGTGTACAAGCAGCTCAACGAAAAGAGCGAAGGAGCTTAGATACGCTGTAGGCTCTTGTAGAACCCGTCCTGATACGACTTGCCGATGGGCACGAAGTGGCCGCCGCGCAGGTTGGCCATGTTGTCCTCAATCGACTCGATGTGCTGAGTATTCAGCAGGTAGCTGCGGTGCACCCGCATAAAATTGGGAAACGTGCTAAGCCGCGTTTCCAGGGCTTTCAGCGTGGTGTACACAATGTACTTCTGCTTGGCTGTGACGATGTTGACATAGTCCGACAGCGCTTCGACGTAGAGCACGTCGTCAAAATTGATGCGCACCATGCGGCTGTTCACCTTCACAAACAGGTCGGTGTTGGCTGGGCTCTCGGCCGCGGGCTGGGGCGCGGGGGCCGCCGCAATTTTACGCGACTGCACCCGCTGCACGGCCTGCGAGAAGCGAGCGAAGTCGAAGGGCTTTACTAGGTAGTCGGTAACCCGAAGCTCAAATGCATCGACGGCAAAGTCTTGACGCGAAGTAGTGATGATGACTTCGGGCGGGTCGGTGAGCACGCGCAGCAGTTCCAGCCCGTTCAGGTGGGGCATCTCGATATCGAGGAACAGCACATCGACCTTGTTGCCCTCGCGGAAAAAAGTGAGCCCGGCAATGCCATCAGCAAGCGAGGCTTCCAGCTTCAGGTGGGGCGCTAGCTCAATGTAGTGCTCGAGGGTAAGACGATTGATTTCATCGTCGTCGATGATAGCGCATGTTAGCATAGCAATGGCAGAAGCGAGTGTTAGGCACAAATATGGCGACGGTCAGGTTAAATCGCCCGCCGCTATAAATTAACCATTTGCTCTCCAAAAATTTACCGCAAGCCCGCGCCCTTCCCTTAGGCCGGCCACCACCACTTAGCTTAAGCTAGGGCAATGACGAGCCAATAAGTAGCTGTTTTACTGCGCTCCCATTTCCTGTTGCACCAGCTCCTGCACCGCGGGCTGGTCAAAATCGGCTTCGGTTTGAATGTGGGCCATGAGGCGGGCCATGATGGCATCCTGCCGTTGGCCCGCGGCCCAGGCCTCGGCGTAGGGGGTGTGCGAAAACGTGACCTGCGAGTACAGCGGCGTCCAGCGCCCGGGGTACTGACTGGCTATTTTGGCCTCAATTTTCTTTTGCAGCAGAAAGCGCGGGTCGGCTACTCGGTCGCGCATTTCGGCGAAGTTGTAGAGGGCCAGGTCGGCCATGGCATCGGCATTGGGCTTGCGCTGGGTTTGAAACTCGTTGAAAATGGTGGCCCAGTTGGCATCGCCGTGCTGCTCGAGCAGGTCGTTGAGCACGCTGCAGTCTTCAAAGCCGGCGTTCATGCCCTGCCCATAAAAGGGCACAATGGCGTGCGAGGCATCGCCGAGCAGCAGCACGTCGTCGTTGTACTTCCACGGGTAGCAGCGAATCGTGACCAGCGAGCCGGTGGGATGTTCAAAAAACTCCTGCGTGAGCGCGGGCATCAGCGGCACGGCATCGGGAAACACTCGGTCGAAGAAAGCGCTGACGTCCGCCGGGGTTTGCAGAGCCGCGAAGCTCTCGACGCCTTCATAAGGAAAAAAAAGCGTACAGTTAAAGGAACCGTCGAGATTGGGCAGCGCAATCATCAGGTACTGCCCACGGGGCCAGATGTGCAAGGCATTTTTCTCCATTTGCCAGGCGCCATCGGGGCCGGCCGCAATGGTGAGCTCCTTGTAGCCGTACTCCAGGTAGTCCTGCGAGTAGTCGTAGCGGTCGGTTTTCTGCAGGGCGCCGCGCACCGCCGAGAAAGCACCATCTGTGCCGAACAGGCGAGTATAATGCTCGGTGTGCTCCTGCTGGGTGGCGGTGTCGAGGAGGTGAAGGTTCTGCTTTTTCAGGTCGATGTGCAGGCACTGCTGGCTAAAGCTCAGCTGCACATTGGGGTGGGCATCGGCCAGGTCGAGCAGGCGTCGGTTGAGGTGGCCGCGGTTGACGGAGTAAATGGCTTGGCCGGCTTGCCCGTAGGGTTGGCGCGTGAGGTTGCCCTGCGGGTCGTGCATTACCCGGCCAGTCATCGGAATGCCCACTTGGCGGATGTCATCGGCTACGCCCACGCCTTCCAGAGCCCGCCAGCCACGGTCCGACAGCGCCAGGTTGATGGAACGGCCTTCCTGAAACCCAGCCCGGCGAGGGTCGGCCCGGCGCTCATACACTTGCACCAGATGCCCGCGCCGAGCGAGGTACAACGACAGTAAAGACCCCACCAGGCCTGCACCCATCACGGTAAGGGATTCGGCAGCGGGCATAGGCGAGGCAGGTGTGGTGCTCATAGACTAAAAAAGTGAAGCAGCGAAGCTACTACGCACCAGACGCTCGAACGGTGAAATGCAGTTCAATTGGGCATTCCAGTTCTAGGAATGACTTTCCCAAATTGATTCGTCGGGTGAAGGCGGATGTTTGCCGAGCCGAAACCCAGTTTCACCGGAATATATAATTGAGGACCTCATTACGTGACCTTTGAATGGATTATAACAAAACCACTTTTAGCCATGATGCAATTTCGATTCCGGCACCAACGGACGGGCTCTGTTCGGTGGCGGTATCGCGCGGCTAGCCGACGCGCGTTGTCAGTGGTGCTACCCTTGGACGGGTTTGCTCATCAAACTACAAACGCGGCTGCCTGGCGTTATGCTGCTCCCGCAATCATTCAATTACCGCCAGTAACCAAGGTGCTGCACATAGGTGGTTTTATGGTAGGTGAACATGGCGACCCACAGCTTCTGGGACATCCGGGCATTATGTATTAACGCTCTTAAAAACAAGTAATTACATAAAATATATTTCCTGTTGTTAAATCTTATTGGCTTGTTGTGAAATATAAATGGTAGGTTTGCAGCCTAGTTTTTTAATTTTTCACGTATGCGGCAACATTACTTTCTTTTTATTTTATGCTTCTTGTTCCCTCTGGGAGCTTGGGCACAAGCCACTCAAGCCATCAGCGGGACGGTGCAAACCGAGGCAGGTACGCCCCTGCCGGGCGCTACCGTTTTCATTAAGGGAACCTACACCGGGGGAGGTACCAACGAGGAAGGGCAGTTTCAGGTAAAATCGGATTTTTCCAAGGCGCCCGTAGTCCTGTATGTGTCTTTCGTTGGCTTTGAAAGCCAGGAAGTGCCGCTAAGCGAGCCCGATAATGCTCTCATCGTCACGCTTCGGCCCAGTGCCATGCTCGACCAAGTGGTGGTAGCAGCTTCCCGTGTAGAAGAAAACATTGGGCAGGTGCCGGTGACAGTAGAAAAGCTCAACCAGCGTCAGGTGGAGCAAATCACTACGCCCGACTTGGTGGCCGGTCTGGCCCGGTTCAAGGGCATCGACATCAGCAGCTCGAGCATGCTCACCACCAGCTTCAGCACGCGTGGCTTCAACTCCTCGCGTTCGGAGCGCGTAATTCAGCTGGCCGACTACATGGACACCCAGGTTCCTAGCCTCAGCAGCAACTTCGGCAACCTGTTGGGCACGCCGGTGCTCGACGTGGCCAGCGTGGAAATTGTGCACGGCCCAGCCTCGGCCCTCTACGGCGCCAACGCCTTCAACGGCGTGTTGCTCACCAACTCCAAAGACCCCTTCCGCGACCAGGGCCTGACCATGCGCCTGCGTGGCGGCACCCGCGACCTGCTGGATGGCCAACTGCGCTACGCCGTAAAATTCGGCGAGCGAGTGGCCTTCAAAATTTCAGGCGGTGCCGTGCGTGCCAAAGAATTTCTGCCCAATAACGAAGCGGCTACGTCGTCACTGATTGAGCCCGGCAACAACCCTGTCGGCTCCAACTTGGGCTACGATGCCGTGAGCCGCTACGGCGATATCGGCAACACCTTTACCGCTTCCGGTGGCGCCCTGGCGGGCAAAACAGTGTTCCTGCCCGGCTACAGCGAAGCCGAGCTGCTGGCTGGTGACGATAGAACCAGCTCTTTTAAGGTAGCGCCCAGCTTGGCGGTGCTGTTGACCAATCGCATCAAAGCCACTGTCGATTACAAGTTCACCGAGGCAAGCACCACCTACCAAAGCGCCAGCCGCTACCGCTTCTTGAATAGCGGCGCCCACCAGGGCCGCGTGCAGCTAGAGGGTCGCAACTGGTTTGTGCGGGCCTTCACAACGCGCGACTTCTCGGCTGGCCGCGACCCGCAGACCGACGGTTCCTACAACCTGGGCTTCTTGGGCGCCTTCCTGCAAACGCAGGTTGCCCCCGGCTTTAACGTACCCAATGGCAGCGGCGGCACGCGCCCCGGCACCTACGCCGAGCGCTATTTTGGTACATACGCGGCCGCCTACAACCAAGCTTTTGCTGCTAACGGTAACAACGCGGAAGCTGCTGCCCAGGCGGCGCGCTCCTTCGCCAATACCAATGCCCCTCTGCTTCGCCCCGGCACGGAAGAATTTACCACCGCTCGCAACCAGATTATTCACGACCCGACGCCGGGCAAGGGCGCCCGCCTCGTCATTCGCTCGGTGCTGAACGAAGGCAGCGGCCAGTATACCTACCGGAACAACTTTGCCGATGTAACCATGGGCGCGGCCTACCGCCAGTTTCTGTTGGGCTCCGACGGCAGTTTGTTTGAAGACAGAAGAGACGGCGACCGCATCCTCAACTACGAGTACGGTGCCTACGCCCAGGCCAGCAAAACCTTGCTTGACGACCACCTGAAGCTGGCTGCGGCTGGCCGCGTCGACCGTTTCCAGAACTTTGGCAACGCGTTTTCGCCTCGTTTCTCGGCCGTGTACTCGGCTGGTGCTGATAAGCAACATAACTTCCGCGCCAGCTTTAGCCGCGCTTTCCGGGCTCCCACGCAAAACGACCAGTACATCCGCCTCGACGTGAGCCGGGCCATTTTGCTGGGCAACGTGCGCGGCGGTTTCCGCGGCTACACCACCGCCCTGGGGGGTAAACTCTCCACCGACCCCGGCGTTTTGTCGCCGGCCCGCAGCGCCGAATTGGCCACCTACGACTACAGCGCTCCAGCCCTAAAACTGGAAGAGGTGAACAGCTACGAGGTCGGCTACCGTGCCCAGCTGGTGAAGAAGTTGTACATCGACGTAGACTACTTCTACAGTGCCTACAATAACTTCATTGCTACCCAAAACTTTATCGGCAACATTGACGGCAGCAAGCCTACCAATGCGGAAATTGGCGCTGCCGCTGGCAGCCGCTTCCAGAACCCGGCCTTCTCTACCCGCGTCATTCAGATTGCGGCCAACGTAGACCAGCGCGTGCAAAGCCATGGTGCGGGCATCACCGCTACCTACGCCTTTGCTCCCGCCCTGACCGTGACTAGCAACTACAGCTTCAACGACCTCCTCACGAAGGAGTTTAAGGAAGGCACGCAGTCGTTCTTCAACACGCCCCGCCACAAGTTCAACCTGGGCATTGACGGCCAAACTTTGGAGCGCAAGCTGAGCTACAACGTGAACTACCGCTGGGCCGAAGCCTTCCTTTATGAGTCGACCTTCGCCATTGGCACCGTGCCCGTGGCCCAGACCCTCGACGGGCAGGTGGGCTACACGCTCAAGAACCTGCACACTACCCTGCAAGTGGGCGGCACCAACCTGCTGAATGCACAAAACCTGCAGGTATACGGGGCCCCCAGCATTGGCCGCATTGGCTACTTCGGATTGCTATTCGACATCAAATAGGCGAAACGAAGCTCGATAAAGAAAACCCCAGCCTGCACAAGGCTGGGGTTTTTGATTGCTGGGCGAGCCTAGGGTCGGGGCCCTACCCAACGGAAGGTCAGGTTTAGCCGCGGGCCAACGGAACGAGCGGTTTTGGGCAGGGCGTGCTGCCAGTGCTGCTGGGTGGGGGCCCGCATCAGGAGCAAGCTGCCGGAGGGCAGCTCCACGCCCAGGGGCGAGTGCGCTAACCCGGCCTTGGGGCGCAGGCGGAAGCGGCGCGTCGCACCCAGGCTGAGGGAGGCGATGGTGGGAGCCGTGCCCAGCTCGGGCTCATGGTCGGCGTGCCAGCCCATGCTGTCGCGGCCGTCGCGGTAATAGTTCAGCAGCGCGCTATTGAAGGATGTTTGGGTAGCCGCTTCAACACGCTGGCGAAGGGTGAGCAAGGGCTGCGGCCACGGCAGCGGATTCCAGGTCAGGCCCGAGTAGGTGTAGCGGGCCGCTGGGTCGCCGTACCAGGCGGTAAGGCGGGGTTGCGGCATTTCCTGGCCAAAAATGCGAATGTTGCGCTGCTCCCAGACGACCTTGGTCGTGAGCACGACCAGTAGTTCCTCGGCTTCGGTTGCGGATAGGAACGCCGGGTCAAAAAGCAAATCGGCTTGCGGAAGGTATAGTGGGTCGAGGGCCATGGCAGGAGGGGTGCGCATCAGGGACAACCCCTGACCGGCTGTTTACAGCAAATGCAGCTACCGTTGCCCGGCTATTTGAGCGAGACTACTGGGGCCTGTCTTATCGCGAGGGCTTAAAATGGATTGCGCAACACGACGCGTCCCCGCAACTCAACGTGACGAGCAATATAAATGGCCTTATTCACAACAATCTCACCATCATGAAGCCCGCCGACCGGGCCCGTTTTCGGATAGGTGGCAGCGGAGAAGGGCAGTACTTCTTAGGGGTCTACCGAACGCATTCGGGCCCTTACCCTGCCAGCTTGGGCAAAGAAGTGCACGTGGTAAGGGCCTTCGGGATAGAGGTGCTCTCTATTCGCTACAAAGAATAAGCCCGGTCGCCTGCGCCCACCGCTACTTGGGCATCATCTTTTCCATTTGCTCGCGCACTTCCTTGGGTTGCTTCTGTATGAGGTAGTTGCTTAGCTTCTGGAGACCAAACACCAGCGCGAAGCACACTAGCAGCGGCGGCAGCCAGCTCCGACTGCGGTAGTTGAGGGAGCCCACGTTCCGGGGCCAGAACCAAAGCACATATACCAGAATAGCAGGCAGGTTAAACAGCGGACCATACCACTGGCTCATGCCGTAGCGCGGCAGGGCCCAGTTCAGGGCCACTGCTCCCAACACGATGTAGGCTAGTAGAAACAACACCAGCCCGAGCAGTGCGCGTTTGCGGTCAAGCCGCCACAGGTTCAGGCCCAACAAAATGCCCCCGGCGATGAACGTAAACGGTATCGAGAACAGCACGATGGTGATGGGCGAGTAGAGTGCCGGACCCGTAGCCTCGGCGGCAACTGGGTCGGCTGCAATGGCCGCTTGCTCGCGTTCGGCAGCGGCGGCTTTCTCAAGGGCCAGCTGGGCAGCTGCAGCTTCTTCCAGGCTGGGGCGCAGGGCCGCTTCTTCGGGGGCCGGCTGACCGCGGCGGCGCAGCTCATCGAGAGCCGCGAGCACGGCAGCCTCGCGGTACTGGGCATGGCCGGTCACGTATTCGCGCAGGGCCGCGTCGGACTTGAGCAGCATCTTGGCGGCGTAATCTTCCATGGGTTTCAGTTGACAGTTAGCAGTTATCAGGGAGTATTGGGGGGAGAGGGCGTCAACGAGGTGCTATTCAGTGCGTACTGGTCGCCGTAAATTTCTGTATCGCCTCGGTTACCCGCCACACGTCCTCAAACGAATTATAAAGCGGTACGGGTGCCAGGCGAATGACGTTGGGTTCCCGCCAGTCGGCAATGATGCCGCGGCTGGCTAGGTAGTCGAACAGCTCGCGCCCCCGCTGGTGCACCAGGATGGAGAGCTGGCAGCCGCGCTGGGCGGGGTCGGCAGGGGTAATGATTTCCAGCTGCGAGGTGGGCAGTGCTAGCTCGTTGATGAGGGCTTCGAGGTAGCCCGTCAGCTGTTCGCTCTTGCGGCGCAGGGCGGCCATGCCGCCGGCCCGCTCCACTAGGTCGAGGCTGGCGCGGTGAATGGCCATGGGGAAAATCTGGGCGTTCGACAGCTGCCAGCCGGCTGCTCCGGCCATGGGCCGGAAGCCTTTTTTCATTTGAAATCGGTCGGAAGGGTCGTGCCCCCACCAGCCGGCCAACCGCACAAGGTCGGGGCGGTGAGCAAACCGCTCGTGCACAAACACGCCCGAGGCACCGCCGGGCCCGGAGTTAAGGTATTTATAGGAGCACCAGCAGGCGAAGTCCACGTCCCAGTCGTGCAGGTGCATTTCGAGGTTGCCGGCCGCGTGGGCTAGGTCGAAGCCAACCAGGGCGCCCACCGCATGGCCCGCCCGCGTGATGGCGGCCATGTCGAATGCCTGCCCCGTGTAGTAGTTTACGCCGCCGATGAGAACGGTGGCCAGCGAGTCGCCCAGTTCCTGAATGGTGGCCTCAATGTCTTCGGTGCGCAGGGTGTGCTCGCCGGGGCGCGGCACCAGCTCCACAATCACCTCGGCGGGGTCCAGGCCGTGCAGACGGGCCTGGCTCTCAATGGCGTACTGGTCAGAAGGAAACGCACCGCCTTCCATCAAAATCTTGTAGCGCGAGGCCGTGGGGCGGTAAAACGAAACCAGCAGCAGGTGCAGGTTCACGGTTAGGTTGTTCATTACCACCACTTCGAGGGACCGGGCACCCACCAAAGCCGCCGAGCCTGCGGCGAGGGTTTCGTGGTAGTGCATCCAGGGCGAGGTGCCGTGGAAGTGGCCTTCCACGCCCAGCCGCTCCCAAGCGTCGAACTCCTGCTCTACGGCCGCACGAGCAGCTTTGGGCTGCAGGCCCAGCGAGTTGCCGCAGAGGTAAGTGCACGGCTGGCCGTCGGGCCCCGGAGGAATGTGGAACTCTTGGCGGAAAGCAGCCAGCGGGTCGGCCGCATCGAGCTGGGCCGCAGAAAGAGTGGGAGAAACGTCGTTCATGAATCGCAAATATCGGCGGTAGGCAGCGGGCTCAGTTCTAGTTCGCCGGAAAGATTCGGGCCTGCTGCGGCTAATAGCCCGTTAGTAGTGAAGGGGCGCTGGCAAACCGCTCCTTGGCCAGACCCAGCCAGTCGAGGGCATTCTGGCCCAGCATTTGGGCCTTGAGTTCGTCGGAAAACGGCATGGACCTGATGAGCTGGCCCGGTTCCAGCTCGCCCAGCGGGAACGGATAGTCGGTGCCCAGCGTGATTTTATCAGCGCCCAAGGTTTTCACCAGGTAATCGAGCATCAGCGGGTCGTGCACCAGCGAGTCGACCCAAAACTTGCCCAGGTAAGTGCGCGGGTTGTGGGGGTTGTCGATGGCGCAAAGGTCGGGGCGCACGTGCCAGCCGTGCTCGATGCGGCCAATGGTGCTGGCAAACGAGCCCCCGCCGTGCGCCACGGCCACGCGCAGCTTGGGCAGGCGCTCCAGCACGCCGCCAAATATCAGCGAGCACAGGGCCAGGGTGCTTTCGGCGGGCATGCCCACCAGCCAGGGCAGCCAGTATTTGGGCATTTTCTGCTGGGCCATCATGTCCCAGGGGTGCACAAACACGCAGGCGCCCAACTCGGCCGCCGCGGCGAAGACCTCAAACAGCTCGGGCTGGTCGAGGTTCCAATCGTTGATGTGGGAACCGATCTGTACGCCCGCCAAGCCAATTTTCATGCAGCGCTCTAGCTCCTTGATGGCCAGGGCCGGTGCCTGCATGGGCAGGGTGCCCAGGCCCACGTAGCGGGTTGGGTAGCGCTGCACCACGCCCGCAATGTGGTCGTTGAGCAGCTGGCTCAGGTCGAGGCAGTCGGCAGGCTTGGCCCAGTAGCTGAACATGACCGGCACGGTGCTCAGCACCTGCACTTGCACGCCAAACTGGTCGTACTCGCGCAGCCGCACGGCCGGGTCCCAGCAATTGTCCTGCACTTCCCGGAAGAACTTGTCGTCTTGCATCATGCGGGCGCAACATGGCTTGTGGTGCTCCAGCCGAATGAAGCCCCCGTAACCGTAGCGGTCCGCTAAGTCGGGCCAGCGCTCGGGCAGAATGTGGGTGTGGATGTCGATGGAAAGCACAGGGTGGGATGCGGGGTGGGCGTTGCGCGGGCTGTAGCTGCTGTTACGTTTTAGGGCGTATTGGAAGCAAGCACCGCTAGCGCTAGAGCGAGGTATGGAAGGAGTTTCGCCAGTAAAGCTCGGCGGTATTGCGCTCGTAAGGCAAAATGCCGTCTGCATACTGGCAGGTTTGCCAGTGGTTCAGGCAAGTGCAGAACGCCGAGGGCGGACCATTTGTCCCTGTTATTTGCTGGCGGAGCCGCAAAGACCCATTGGCCGGGCCGCCGTGCACGTAGGCGCCCAGAAAACACGACGGCTAGCCAAGAGTCTCATGCATAATGTAGCACGCATAAACCCTAGCTGGCCACGGGGGGCGCCGGCGCCTCCATGTAGGTGCCGCACTGTTTGCAGGTGCGCTTCTCATCGTCCTGCCAAAAGGCGTTCATGATGGGCGGTAGCTGGGCCACGATGTCTGTGATTGCAGCGAACTCTTCGTAGAGCTTGTTGCCACAGTTTTCGCAGTACCACTGAAAGCCGTCGGCCTCGCCGGCGTCGCGGTAGCGCTCCAGTACCAGACCCACGGTGCCGGCCGGGCGGCGTGGGGAGTGGGGCACGTTGGGTGGCAGCAAAAACATCTCACCCGGGCCAATGGTGATGTCTACCGGCTGGCCGTCCTCAATGATTTTGACGGTCATTGTACCCTCAATCTGCCAGAATAGCTCCTCGCCCGCGTCGACGTGGTAGTCCTTGCGGGCGTTGGGGCCACCTACCACCATCACGATAAAATCTTTGTTGCCCTTGAACACCTGCTGGTTGCCCACCGGGGGCTTCAACAAATGGCGGTGTTCGTCAATCCAGGCCTGGATGTTGAAAGGGCGAGTGATGGGCATGGCGTAAGACGATTGAGGTTAGAAGAGTGGTGGGATAAAATTCACTTGCAGGTAAGGAATCGGGGCCGGACGAGCGGCATGATTTAAGCCACCCACTCGTGCGCTAAGAAGCGCATCAGCAGGTAAAGCAACAGCCCCGTGCCGACCAGCATCGTGGGCAACGACGCCCACCGACGCACCAGTGGCTGCTGATGAGCATTGAGCAGCCATAGCATCACTACGGCACTGACGGCCGTGTACCCTAGCACGCTACGAATGTGCATATAGGCCCCAAACAACGCCAGCCACGCGGCTTCCATCAGCAAAAACAAGATGACAAGCTGACGGCTCGACAGCCGGACCCGGCCCTTGAACTCTGCCAGCAGTAGCAAAAAATAGGGCGTCGCGTAGATGTAACGACTCAGGCTCACCAGTACGCCCCCCCGGGTAGCCACGGTAATAAACGTCACCCCGCCTAGATAGGCCAGCGCGAATATAATCGGTTGGGCCACTGTTGGTAGTGGCTGGCGCCAGTGGCGCCATGCCAGCCAGACCAAGCCTACTGCGCAGCCCAGGCCAATCAGAAACGGGGGCGCTTCGAAACGGGTGGGAAAGGAGCCGGCCCAGTTGCGGAGGGGTAGCGTGGGCCACTGCAGATGATTGTCCCAGAAACGTTGTGCCTTGAATACCGAAAGCCATTGCCCGGTGTAGGACTTATGCACCAGCATGCTGATGCCCAGGCCCAACAAGGTCGCTGCGGTCGCGGTCAGTGCTGTGCCAACATGCCGTAGGCGGGGCGGATGGGCCAGCAAAAAAGTTGCGGCCACTGCCGGCAGTATTACGAACGCGGCCGCCCGGCACGTGCAACTCAGCAGCAGGCCCAGGCAATACAGCCACGGCAGCTGTCGGCGCAGCCCGAGCAGCAATGCCGTCCCGCTAGCAAAGAATACCGCCTCGCTAAAGGGCAGGGCCATAAACATGAGCGACGGTACGCTGAGCAACACCAGCTGCGTGCGCCAAGGCCATTGAAACTGCCAAGCCAACGCGGCAAAGCTCACCGCGAACAAGGCCAGATTGAGCAGCCCCATGGCCACGGGCGAAACGTTCAGCCAACGCCACAGATAGGGGAAAAGCGGAAAAAATGCGGTCCGCATTTCATCGTAGCCGTGCAGCCTGATATATAGATAATGTTCCGCGTCCCAGTTGCTGAAGGCGCTTTGTGTCAGGTGCCAGCTAGCAGGAAATACGGCGTTTAGGGCTAATACTGCTCCCACCAGCAAGCCGCACCACGCCACCACGCCCGCCAAGCATTGCCCAAAGGTGAACGGCACGTGGGTTTCTTTCAGCTGAAGCAGGGGTGCCGGAGTTGAGAGCGCAGTAAGCATTAGAACGAGATGTAGCGATTGGAGCGCAGGCCGGTAGAAGGAATAGGCAGCGGGGTGTTTGTTTTGCGGCCGGACTGGAAATGGAGTGCCAATTTCGCACTTTTGCGCGCAAGTCGCTCGGTGCCCGCGTGGGTCGGTCGATTATCTCTTCATTCTCTGCTCCTCTTTTTCGTATGCATACCGCAACATACCTTGCCCCCTACCGAGCCCTAATAGGCGGCTCTACCCAAGGCATCGGCCGCGCCGTGGCCCAGTTGCTGGCTGAGCGTGGATGCGCCGTTACGCTGCTGGCCCGCAACGAAGAGCGCCTGCGCGAAGCCGTCACTGCCCTGCCTACCCCCGGCAACGCCCACCACAATTACTTGGTGGCCGACTTTACCGCGCCCGAAGCCCTGGCCGCCACCGTGCGCGAGTACCTGAGCAAGGCAGGCGTGGGCTTCGATATTTTGGTCAACAACACGGGCGGCCCTCCCGGCGGCCCCTTGCTTTCGGCTACGCCCGCCGATTTCCGAGCGGCTTTCGAGCAGCACCTTATTGCCAACCATCTCCTGGCTCAAGCCGTGGTGCCGGGCATGCAGGCGGCCGGTTTCGGGCGCATCATCAACATCGTGAGCACCTCGGTTAAAGTGCCGTTGCCGGGCCTAGGCGTGAGCAACACCATCCGCGGAGCTGTGGCCAGCTGGGCCAAAACCCTGGCCAACGAGTTGGGCCCGCTCGGCATCACGGTAAACAACGTGCTACCAGGCGCCACCCTCACCCAGCGCCACACCTCGCTCATCAAAAAGAAAACAGCCCAGACAGGGCAATCGGCTGAGGCCATCGAAGCCGACATGCTGAAGCTGATTCCGGCGCGGCGCTTCGGGTTGGCCGAGGAAGTAGCGGCGGCGGTGGCCTTTCTGGCCTCGCCGGCCGCGGGCTACATCAACGGAACCAGCGTGCCTGTCGATGGCGGCCGCACGGGAGCTCTTTGAGGAGGGAACGGAATCGACCATTCATGCGGCAATAAAATTACTTTTGTTGCTTTGTAGCAGCGCCCAGCTTTTCACTTGTGGTAAAATTCGATACGCTCTCCATTGTCATACCGGTTTATAACGAGGCCCGCACCATCCACCAGATTCTGGATTTGCTGCGCGAGCTAAAACTGGTAAATAATATCGGCAAGGAGATTATCCTGGTGAATGACTGCTCGACCGACGGCTCGGGCGATACCATTCGGGCGTATGCCGCGCGCCACCCCGAAATGGGTTTGCGCCTGCTCGAGCACGCCGTGAACCAAGGCAAAGGCGCCGCGCTGCACACCGGCATTCGTGAGGCCACCGGCAACTACGTCATCATTCAGGACGCCGACCTCGAATACGACCCCGACGAATACAACCTGCTGATTAAGCCCATTTTGAAAGGCTTTGCCGACGTTGTTTATGGCTCCCGTTTCATGGGTGGCAATCCGCATCGCATCTTGTTCTTTTGGCACAGCATCGGCAACAACATCCTCACCTTTCTTTCGAACATGGTGACGGACCTGAACCTGACCGACATGGAGACGTGCTACAAATTATTCCGGCGCGACATCATTCAGGGCCTGACGCTGGAAGAGAAGCGCTTCGGCTTCGAGCCCGAAGTAACCGCTAAAGTAGCCCGGGTGAAAGACGTGCGCGTGTACGAAGTGGGCATCAGCTACTACGGCCGCACCTATGCTGAGGGCAAGAAGATTGGCTGGCGCGATGGCTTCCGGGCCATCTACTGCATCATTAAGTACGGGCTTCTGGGACAGTAGCTTAGCATTGCTAGTTCTAAAGTAAGTGCTTTAGAAAGGTGCCTCTTACAGCTAGCTTCCTATTGTTTAAATAATTTACTTTCCATCTACCGTCTTTCCAGTGCAAGAAGTTGTTTTGCCAGCTGCTCATATCTCCGTGTCCCGTGCCCGATGGCATTGGCTGTGGTTTGCCATCGGAGTTTTGGTGGCCATTGCAATGACCCGTTACTACTCGTGGCTGCTGCTCGATGCACGGGTCGAGACAGATGTACAGGGGCATATTGAATTTATTGGTAATGTGTGTGCTAAGGCCTTTGCCTGGCCAGCGAATCCAGGGTTTCATTGGCTGACTTGGCTACTATCAGGTCGGAGTTGTGATAGTGAGCGCCTGTTGCGTGCAGCAACCGTGGTATTGGGAGGCTGCTGGGGGGCATCTGTTTATCTGACTGTCTGGGTCGGAAACTGCTTAATAGACTGGCACAGTACTTCATCTGTTATGCCTTCTGCTTCTAGCGGGCGAATTGGAGCCCCAGCAGCCATTGGGGCGGCAGTAGTAGCCTGTTTTTTATTCCCCCCAACAGTAAGCTCCCTTATCGGCTCGCCTGATAACTATGTGGGCTTGTTGCCACCCAATGTCTATCACAACTCAACCTTGATTAGCGCAATGCCCTTTTCGGTCGCAGCGTTTGGCTTAGGGCTGCGGCAATTGCGAGCGGGTATGGCCAGTAGCCTATGGATTGATGTATTGCTGGGGTGGGTGCTGGTAGGCGGCGCATTGTGTAAGCCCAGCTATGCTTTTGCATTTGTGCCTGCATACGGATTGTTGAAACTGCTGCAAATCAATCGTAAATCTTACGGCAAAACGGTAGTGAGCTTACTAATAGCGCTGGCTCCTGTATTGCTGCTCATCATTGGACAAGCTTGGTGGCTTAGCGCGCATCCGGAGGTGATGATTTACGGAAAAGCAGAATTTGCACTGGGCTTTCCGGCCGGATGGAAACAGTTCTTACCGGAGTTGACTGCCTGGAAAAGCTTCATGCTAGCAGTGGGTTCATTTGCTTTGCCACTGTTGGCCTACATGCTGCGCCCGGTTTGGCTGCAATACCCTGCACATCGGCTGGCCCTTGGGTGCACCGTCTTGGCATTCATACAGTTTATGCTGGTGTATGAAACCGGCGAACGGGCAGGGCACGGTAATTTCACATGGCAGGTAATAGCCGCAAACCACCTTTTGTACTGGGTTATAGCTTTCGACATCTTGAATTGGCAACCCGTCACCAAATCGGAACGGTTACGACAGGGTGCTCTAATTGTAGCTGTTGCCCTGAGCGCTGTCAATGGGTTGGTCTACATGTATACCATTGTCACTACCAGCACTTACCTCTAATTGCAACCTAATTTCCAAGCACAAGGAGCTTATTCATAGGTAGCAAAGAACAGATTGGCTTCGGCAGCTTACCACTGGGTCTTTGGCTCAAATAGCTCGGCCTGGATATCATCAATGTAACAGCTCGAGCTGTTTTCGCTTAGCACATACACTTTAAGAATATCATTGGGTTGGGCGTCGTCGGGTAGGGGGGCATCGAAGTAGATGTGATTCCAGGCACGGCTGATGCTCAAGTTGTTTTGTAGGCGAACCCCGTTCCAAACCACTGGTTTGTTATCTCTTTCCAACGTCATTACCAACTTATTGCCCCAGGCGCCATAATCGGAAAAGACCCGGCATGACGCCCGGATATACTGGCCTGCCGTGAGGCCCGCATCGGCCAGCCTAAGACTTATGGTTGGGCTATAAACGTAAGCGGCATCGGCGTGATACGACTGGCGACTAAAATAGCCCAGGTCGGCTGAAACATGGGTTGTGGAATCCGATGCCTGATTTTCAAAATCCAGTTTACTCAATACCCGGGGGGTGTAGTGCCGCTCTGATTTTGGCAAATGGGTTTTGACGTCCAGCAGCGTGTAGTCCAGCTGCGTTGGCATTGTCTTGTTGAATACTGCCCAATAGTAGCGTCGGTTCATTTCCTCCGGGTCGATGATGGAGCGCATGTATTGCCAATGTTGAAACAGATTAAGCGTAATCAACAATACGCCCACTGCCACCGCTATGTGAAGCCGCAGGCGTTGCCCTGCCAGCCACGCCACAGCAGCCCCCCAAGGCAAGGCTAGCGCGGCGTAGGACTGCACCAAAGCGCGTTGACCAAAGCTGCCTCCGTACCACCAGATATCCCACGCCGATACCACCCAAAAGTTCAACACGAAATACGTTAGTATCGGGACTGCGATGGACCGTTGCTTCCGCCAAAGAAAGACAAAGCCTATCAGCGGCATCAGCAGGAGGGGAGAGTAAATCAGCCAGCCCTTTCGGTAGCTAAATAGAACCTGGTACACATGCGGTTGCAAAAAACTGAATTTTTGTTCACCGTAGCTGTAGAAAAGAAAATGGCCAGTGGCCCATTTCCAATACAGTAGCTGGGGAAGAAGGCCAACAATACCGGCTACCACCAGCAGAGCCAAGTCTGGCCACCGTTGCAATGCCAAGGCTAGCTTGGCACGGGCCGTAGCCAGACCGGTCACTCCCCACAAGAGCGGAATCACCACTGCCACCACTTCCGATGGCCTGATGAGCACCAGGAGGCCAAGCGTAAGCCCAATGCCTGCGGCTTTGATTCGACTAGGTTTTGTGTGCCAGAGCCCCGTAAGCCACAATAACAATGCATATAGCGAAAAAAGCGGGCTGTGCGTCATGGCCGCATCAAACACGGCGTACTGAAAGTAATTGCTACCCAGAACAAGCAGTACAAGTACCACCGTCGTAATAGCATCAGAGAAATACCAGAGCAGTACCCGACGCAATAAGCCTAGGCCCATGAGTCCGTACAAGAGGCCACCAAACGCAATGGCTATTTGATAAGGGGCTGAAAAGCCATCTTGCGGGTAGCTCAACCAACCGGCGGCCCAGTGTCCCAGCCAGAAAAAAGGGGTCCACAGAACTGCCAGCCCGCAAGCATATTTCATCACCAGCTGGCCCTCGGGCCCGCCTGGTACTTGGAATGCTTGGTAAAACGACCCGCTGGGCGCGTATTCGCGCATGATGTCGGGAATAAAGGTCAGCCGCCCGAGGTCGTGGTAGATAAATTGAGCGGGCAAATAGAGATAGTAGCCCATTGCATCCCAGGTAAGGATGGCTTGCACGTTGCGGGTGTCCCAGTACGGCGCCCACAGCCGGGCCTGCACCATGAGCACGAACATGATAAGCAAAGCCAGCAATGAATAGCTGCCGGTCAACTGCCGATTGGGATGGGCCATTTCTGCCAAAGGCCGACCGGTTTGCAAAGCAGCTGTACTCATTACACTGTAGGACTGATTGACGAGGGTTTGCCGTCAGGCGCTTCCACCACACCCACTGCCAGCACTACCAAGTAAAACGACAAGAAAAAACCAACTACGGCCAGATACAGGTATGGCACTTGCAGCAACGCGTAGAAGGTGGTGAGGTACAGCTTCAGGGCAATCACGGCATAAGGCCGGTAGCTTGTCCGGGGCACCTGCTGGCGCCAATACACCAGCGCTGCGCCGGCTACTATGATTGCAATAGCGACCAGATGCACCAGTTTAGCTAGGTTTAGCTTCGCTAGCAAGTCACCTTGGCCGAACTGATAGAAAAAATGAGTGAGGCCAATGCCATTAAACAGATGCATCGGCAGACCTCGCCCGTCCAAGTGGTTCCATTCGCCCAGCGTTGTTTCAGTATAAACCTTCTGCACCCGCATGAATAGGCCCCAATCGTGCGACAGCACCGGAACCACGTAAAAGACCAGCACTCCAGCGGCCGCCAGACCCGTGATGGACCAGGCCCAACGCCGGGATTCGCTTACGTACACTAGTCCCACGTAAAGAGGTGCCCAAAACACCAACGAAAACCTGGAAAGTAAACACAGTATCAGGGCCGCAACCAATAAAGGGCGCGCGGGTAACAAGATGCCAGCCACCAAGAGTAGATAATAGCCAACGATGAGGGGCTCAACGGTAAGCGTGAAAACCTCGGAGTTTTTGACGAACAGGCAGTAGGTGAAAAGCAACGGCAGTGCGCTCAGCCCGAAGGTGACGAGCGCCGAGCGGCGCAAGCGCACCACTACAACCATGTACCCAAGTATCCCCAGCAGCAGTACGAAGCTGCTCATCCAGCGGTAGTCAAACCGGAAGTACTCCGGCACTATAAAAGGGAACCACGTCGCCGGTAAATACCCCGGCTCCAGAAAGTAGCCGATGTTTTCGGTGAGAGGGCGATGCACCATTTCCCCCGCCAGAAACCGCTGGCAATAGACCGTAATTGCTGGAATAATATCGGAGTAGTCCTGCGGAAGAGTGCCGCGTAATAACCTGTTGAGCAGGGGGATGCAAAAGAGCAAGCCGATGCCCAGAGCCAGTGCTGCCGGCCACCACGTCCAACCACGCACTGCCACCGGCGTCAGATTTGGCCAGGGCTGATGCCGAACCGCCTTGGCAGCCGCTACACACAACGCCACTGCCGTTAGGTACAGTACTACCGGACTAGCATCGTCGCCAAGCCTGTTGAGAAAAAATACGACTTGAACAGCCTCCAGTATAACCAATGCAAGCACCAGCCATTTCAGACTACGCTGGGAAGAGCTGTTCTTTTGGGTTAACATACCAGGCATAAGACCATGCGCTTAACATCCTGCGGACACGCAAACTCAGTATTGTGTTGCGTGTCCGCAGCTGCAATAGGTGGGATGAGAGGGAGGCCAGGCGCTTAGCCTTTTGTGATTTCCAAGTCATCGAGATAAGTTGTCTGCTCCGGGCCGTTCCGCCACATGTACACCTTAAGTTCCTGGTTGGAATTGATGGTGCTGGGCAAATCAAAATCCTTATCAATTTCGGTCCAGTGATTGAGCGTTTTGACTTCGGCTCTGATGTTCATGGCCTCCCAATAAATCGGGGGGCCGCCTTTGGCAGGGTCCGTAATCTGCACAACCATCACGGCCTTGGCTTTGGGGCCACTCAAAAGCACCCAGCCATGTACGTGTATTTTGTTGATTTTACGGTCAGATACCCGAATCAAGTTATTGGTGTACCCAATGCTGTATTCCGTCTCGGGGTCTACTTTAACCGAGTACCGGCCAGAGTGAGCTTTCGCAGTGGTTAAAGAGGAGGAGACAACTCCCCAGCCTTCCATCGATTCAAAATCGTTTTTTGTAATTAGGTTTTCCGGAGTAACATCCTCTTTCTTAGAAGAAGAGCAGGCCACGGCCCCTAGCACAAGCGTGCAAGATGCTACGAGACGGAGAAAGCGGCGTTCTGCCAAGAAAAGTAGAGATGGTAACATTTAACTGAATGAAAGAAAAGAGAGTAAGGATATTAAAGCCGAAATTAACTGATTACACTTAAACACGGTCTTGGCAGGCTCTGCTGCTATAAAAGCAGCGTTACCATCGCAGCCGAAATACCGAATGCACGCGTCGACCATCAGCCCATACCTGATGGATTTCATTGGGGTAGGAGTACGGTTCGGGGTGCCAGCGGTAGTTCGTAATGAAGTAGTCCGCTTCATCCGGAGTATCCACGATTTTTAGCCGTTCGCGCTGTCCATCGGGCAGCATAAGTCGGGTCATCACCACCGGTGTAGGGGGCGGCGAATACACCGTAATGCTTGGCCGCGCATCGTGGGCCGTGATGTAAAGCAAAGACTCTTTGTAGCCCAGCCCCCAATAATCCATTTCAAATCGTTGGGCGACATTGGTGCCAGCCAATAAGTTGAAGTACACGTTCTGCAACGGATGGTCGCGCACCATTTGAGCGGCTGTGACCACCACACTAAGCATGGTAGCGGCGCGCAGTGCCACGGGCCAATGAGCCCACTTGGGTTTCCAGTGCAGTGCCGCTACCCATCCGCGCACGGCTAGCAATAAAAAAAGCGGGTAAATAAAGTAAAGCTGCCGCCAGCCATCATAGAGAACAGATTTCAGGACGATGACTGCTACCAGCGGCCCAGTGCAAAGGGCGAGGAATAGTACATCTTGCAGTTGTTGCTCATTTGCCCATAAGCGCCAGCGCTGGCGAACCATTTGGCGCAGCACTAACCCAATACCCAGCAGTCCTGAGCCCAAATACAAGAGCGGGGTGGTAATGGCAATCCATACTGGAGCATAGTGCCACGGCAACTCGGTCGCCATGGTCATATTCCCTCGGTAAAGCACCGTGCCGCCCCACCGAAAAGTGCTCATGTTATGATAGGCGGCCAAGAAGTTTTCGAGCGGGCTAGGCCATAAGTACGGCCAAAAGAGAACGATAAGCGCACTTGTCAGAGCTCCATAAGCTAAACTTACGCCCAGCACCCGCGGCCATTTCAATTCGCCTGTTACGCCGCGCCAAACCAACACACCCAGCGTAGCCATTGGTAGCAGAATGCCCATGATGCGTACATCAATGGTAATAGCGCATGCCAAAGCGTGCCAGAAGACGCGGCCAGGGGTTGGGCGAACCAGTAGTCGAACACCGGTATTCGTGGCGATAACAAAAAGAGCCATGAATACCGCATCCTTGTCGTTGTAGAAAAAGTCGGCAAAAAGCCTGGGCGACAGCAGCAACCACACAGCCGCCAATAACCCCAAACGCCAATCACGAAAACGCCGGGCAGCTAACTGATAAAGGGCAATGATGCCCCCAAAGCATACCAGGAAGGTGCATAAGTGCCGCAGGTGAAACTTTTCCCGGATGTCATTGTAGCCAAGCAAGCGCTCCAGAAGCGCAACGGGAGTTTCAAATGCTACCCCATAGTCGGCATCAAAGTACTCCGCTAGCGGTGTTTGGTAAGGGTCAAAATCACGGTCTGCTGCAACCCAGGCCGGCGCGATTTTTTGGGCCACGTGCTTTAGTGAAACCATGCCTGTATCGCGCTGCTGGTTCTCGTCAATCGAAAAGCCATAGTCGCGAAAAATCAACAGCCCCATCGCCAGCACCACTGTGAAAAAGGCCGGCACTACCCATCGCTGAATAGGGGAAGAACGCGAAAAGTCAGGCATGGATTTGTTAAATCTAAAGGCAGCTTTCGCAGACCTGCGGTGGCCCTTTATGGCATAAACTAAAAGGATTATCGCACCACCTTTTATTATTTGCCCCGTAGAGCAACGTGTGCGAGGGCAGTGCCTATCTTGGCGTATGCATAACTTAGTACACGTAGCCTGATTCGAGTAAAGGCTATCATTTCAAGTTGCGGCTGGATGGAGTCACTCCCTCTCGTGTGTTGCGCAGCGCTTCATCGTAGAGACCACGCTGGGCACGGCGGCGGAGCTGTCGAAGTTCCCGAAAGCCATCCAGGCCGTTGAGAATGCCTACTTTGCTGCCGGTGGCATCGTTCCAGTGTACGGGTTGCTCACGGAGGCGCAGCCCGGCGCGGTGAGCCAGGTACAGCAGTTCCACGTCGAACCCAAAGCGGTCCAGGGTGGCACCGGCCACAATGGGCCGGCAAGCCTCGAGCCGGAACGCCTTAAAGCCGCACTGGGTGTCTGAGTAGGGCAGGCCGGTGGCCAGTTGCATTATCAGATTGAAGAAACGGCCGCTTTGCTCCCGCAGCCACGGCTGGTGCACCCCAATGAGGCTACGGTCCATGGCCCGGGACCCAAACACTACATCAAAATCGCCCGCCAGAATTGGGTCGAGCAACAGGGGAAGGTCGGTTATTGGCGTCGACAAGTCGGCGTCGGAAAATAGCGCAACGGTGCCCGTAGCGGCCAGCAGGCCTTGGCGCACAGCATAGCCCTTGCCCCGGTTAGGGGTATAGCTCAGCAAGCGAGTAGGAATGCCCAACGAATAGGAGGCAAAAACAGACTCGACGACCAAGGCCGTGTCATCGGTAGACCCGTCGTTAACGACAATTACCTCACTGCTATAAGGCTGAGCATGAAGATAGGCGAGCACCAGTTTAAGAGTATTGCCTAGCCGCGCTGCCTCATTGTATGCTGGAATGACAAAGGATAGAACGTGCAAGGGAGGAAAGGTTAATCGCCAGCTAACTGCGAGTGCGTTTAAAACCGTGAAAATAATAGACCGCTGTCAACTGCTGATGAAGTCTAAGCGGGTTTGTCTGCTACTTAAAGGACGATTGCGGCGTATGGTAATTAGTAGCTATGGCTGCGTAACTAGCTGCTTTTATCAAATGCTTCCTGCTGCGCAATAGCCACAAAAGCGAAGGGCGACGAAGCCCTTCTATCCTGAAACGTTGCCCAATGCCGGTGCGGCATGGAAAGCTTAAATTCGGCCTTCCCCCACGCAGGTTACACCAAACAACTTATTGGCAGAAGCTAGCTTCATTTCGGCGCTAGTTAAGCCCAGGAGCACTCGGTTGACGACCGGATGAGCAGGCTGCATGTTTGAAGCTGCTACTTTTTGGCGAAGGTTGTTGAGGCGGCGTACAGTCCAGATTAGCGGAAACAAGGTGCCGTAGAGGTAGTAATTCTTGATTTGACGGAAGCTGGCTTTTTCCAGTACCTCGCGCAGCATTGGAATGCGGTAGCGGCGATAATGGCCCAGAAATACATCGTGCCCGCTCCAAAGCGACCGAAAAGCCGGCACCGTGATAAAAAAGTGGTTATTATCTCCAACACAGGCTTGCTTGATGGATTTTAGCATCGCCAGGTCATCGGGGAGGTGCTCGAGTACGTCCATCAGCAGTACCAGGCCGTTCTCGATGATGGGCGGAATGGCCAGGACCTTCTCAATTTTCTGTCCACGAGTAGCCGCAATTTCGGACTCTGAATAACCAATGTCAACCAGGTATACCTTGGAAATGCCAGCGCCGTAGTGCTTTTCCAACTCCAACGCAAAAAAACCCGAGCCGGCGCCAACGTCCACAATTGTCAAAGGCTTGCCATGCTTCACTAGCTCCTTGGCGTAGTTGAACAGGGGTAGCTTTTTGCTTTGGTAGTACCAGTGTACGTCAGGATTGACGCCGTTCTCAAGTTCTTTTAAATCCATAAGAGTAGTGACAAGCACGTAAACTTAGTGTCTTTTGCCGCGGGCTGCCGTTGATTGCCCGTCAAGCTACGGTGTAGCGCCGGCGCGTTTTAAGGCTATATGGTTTGCTTATGCTACTTCAGTCAAGACCAACGTTAAGGCAAAGCGAGCCGTAAGATATTGTCTTACATAAAGGTAGCTTTAAGTCGCCGGTTCATCCTGCTGCCCTGCCTCGTGCCGATTAGGGCAAAGCTCAGCCGAGGGGAATGCTTTTCTCTCAGGACCTATTTTTGGCGCCGCTTATTCATTCACTGCCCATGCTACGCATCCAGAATTACATCAACGGCCAACTGGTGCCGCCCCAATCCGGCCACTACCTGGATAACATCGAGCCCGCCACCGGCCGGGTCTATGGCGAAATCCCGGATTCTGGAGCCGCTGATGTAGCCGCCGCCGTGATGGCCGCCGAAGCTGCCCTTCCCGCTTGGCGGGCCCGCTCGGCTGAGGAGCGCGGCCGCCTGTTGGTGCGCATTGCCGCCCTGATAGACGCCAACCTAGAACGCTTGGCCCACGCCGAAAGCCAAGACAACGGCAAGCCCCTGAGCTTGGCGCGGGTGATGGACATTCCACGGGCCGCTTCCAATTTTCACTTCTTTGGCACTGCAGCCGAGCATTTTGCCAGTGAGGCCCACATGCAGGAGGGGGTGGCCCTAAATTACACGGTGCGCCATCCCATAGGTGTAGTGGGATGTATCTCGCCCTGGAACCTGCCGCTGTACCTGTTTACCTGGAAGATTGCGCCGGCCCTGGCGGTGGGGTGCTGCGTGGTGGCCAAGCCCTCGGAAATCACGCCAGCCACGGCTTTTTTGCTGGGCGAGCTGTGCATGGAAGCAGGCTTGCCGCCGGGCGTGCTCAACATCGTTCATGGCACGGGCCCCAGTTGTGGGCAGGCCATGGTAGAGCACCCGGGCATCAAGGCCATCAGCTTCACGGGCGGCACGGCCACGGGACGTCACCTGGCGCGCACAGCGGCGCCCATGTTTAAAAAACTCAGCCTAGAGCTAGGTGGCAAAAACCCCAACCTCGTATTTGCCGACTGCGACTTGGCCGCTGCCGTGGCTACCAGCGTCCGCAGCAGCTTTGCCAACCAGGGTCAAATTTGCCTGTGCGGCTCCCGTATTTTTATCGAGCGGCCGATTTATGAGGCTTTCAAATTCGAGTTTCTAAAGCAACTCGAGGCCCAGAAGATTGGCGACCCACTGGACGCCACGACCAAGCAGGGAGCACTTGTGAGCGAAGCGCACCTGAATAAGGTGCTGGATTACATCAAGCTAGCCCATGAGGAGGGCGGCGTGCTATTGGCGGGCGGCCAGCGTGCCACTGTGCCCGGGCGTTGCGCCGATGGGTATTTCCTAGAGCCCACCGTGTTCGAAAACCTGCCGCACGACTGCCGCACCAACCAAGAAGAGATTTTCGGCCCCGTAGTCACGCTCACGCCCTTCGATGCCGAGGAAGAAGCCATCACCTGGGCCAATTCCACCGACTACGGACTGTCGGCCACCATCTGGACCGCAAACCTCAACCGGGCGCACCGCGTGGCCCAAACCCTGCACAGCGGCATTGTGTGGGTGAACACCTGGCTGCACCGCGACCTACGCACGCCCTTCGGCGGCATGAAAAACTCCGGTGTGGGGCGGGAAGGCGGATTGGAAGCACTGCGCTTCTTTACTGAGGCGCAGAATGTATGCGTGAAGTTCTAAGCATCGGCGGGTTAGGTTACTTAATTAAGCGAATCGTAATTCTAACCCCGCCCTGCCGCTTACCTTTGCGGGCTGAACCACCTGCCTGCTTGCATGCCCCACCCTGCCTCTGATTATTATGCCCATCCCACGGCCGTCCTCGATGAGGGCTGCCAGATAGGCTCAGGCAGCCGCATCTGGCACTTTTGCCACATTTGCGCCGGCGCCGACTTAGGGGAGCAGTGCAATCTGGGGCAGAACGTGTTTGTGGCCGACGGCGTGACCCTGGGCCGCAACGTGAAGGTGCAGAACAACGTGAGCCTCTACGGCGGCGTTGTCTGCGAGGACGACGTTTTTCTGGGGCCTTCTGTGGTGTTCACCAACGTAAAAAATCCGCGTAGTGCCGTACCGCGCAAGGGAGCCGGGCAGTACCAAACCACCTACCTAGAACAGGGCGTGACCATTGGGGCCAACGCTACCATTGTCTGCGGGGTGCGCCTGGGGCGCTATGCTTTTGTGGGTGCGGGCAGCGTGGTCACGCACGACGTGCCCGCCTATGCCCTGGTCTACGGCACGCCCGCCCGGCCGCAGGGCTGGATGAGTGCCTATGGCCACCGCCTAACCTTTAATGCCAACCGCCGCGCCACCTGCTCCGAAAGCGGGGAGGTGTACGAGCTGAGTGCCGATGGTAACTCGGTTCAGCCAGTGGCTCGGGTTATGAATAAGTTGCCGAAAATCAGCAACTAACAATTAAAAATTAGCAACTGACAATTACTCAAGTGTACGACAAACTATTGCGCAAAGAGGCCACCCTGGCCGTCATCGGCCTCGGCTACGTGGGCTTGCCCATCGCACTCGAATTCGCGAAACAACTCAAGGTCATTGGTTTCGACATCAATGCCGGCCGCGTGGCCCAGATGAAGCAGGGCATTGACCCCAGCGGCGAACTGGAAAAAAAGGATTTTGAGGGCTGCGATATCACCTTCACCGACTCGCTGGAGGTGCTACGGCAGGCGCAGTTCTACATTGTGGCCGTGCCCACGCCCATTGATGAGCACGCCCAGCCCGACCTTAAGCCGCTGCTCGGCGCTTCGTCGTCGGTGGGTAAGGTGTTGAAAAAGGGCGACTACGTGGTGTTCGAGAGCACGGTATACCCTGGCTGCACCGAGGAAGACTGTATTCCGGTGATGGAAAAACTCTCGGGCCTGAAGTTCCCGAACGATTTCAAGGTCGGGTACTCGCCCGAGCGCATCAACCCCGGCGATAAGGAGCACACCCTGCGCCGCATCGTGAAAGTGGTGTCGGGCAACGACGAGGAAGCCCTCGAAACCGTAGCCAAAGTGTACGAACTGGTGGTCGACGCTGGCGTGCACCGCGCCAGCAGCATCCGCGTAGCTGAAGCGGCAAAAATCATCGAAAACACGCAGCGCGACGTCAACATCGCCCTGATGAATGAGCTGTCGATGATTTTCGACCGCATGAGCATCAACACCTACGAGGTGCTGGAAGCCGCCGGCACCAAGTGGAACTTCCTGAAGTTCTCGCCCGGCCTGGTAGGCGGGCACTGCATTGGTGTTGACCCTTATTACCTGACCTACAAAGCCAAAGAGCTGGGCTACGACGCCAAGGTTATCCTAAGTGGCCGCACCACCAACGACAACATGGGCGCCTACATTGCCCGTAAGACGGTGCAGATGATGATTAAAAAAGGCAAGGACGTGGCCCGTAGCCGCGTGCTCGTGATGGGGGCCACCTTTAAGGAAAACGTGGAGGACATACGCAATTCCAAGGTGGCCGATGTGATTCAGGAACTGAAAAACTTTTCGGTGAACGTCGATATTGTTGACCCCCATGCTGATTCGGATGAACTGCACCACGAGTACGGTTTCCGCCTCACGCCCAACGACGACGTGCGTACCGATTACGACGCCGTTATCGTAGCCGTGAGTCACTTGCCTTACGCTGCAAAGGACGAAGCCTATTTTCAGTCCATTACCTCCGACAATGCCGTACTGGTCGATATCAAAGGCCTGTACCGTGGCAAAATGAAGGAGCTGCAGTACTGGAGCCTGTAGTATTTCACCCACTTAAAAGCTTCGTGCTACTACCGCTAAGCACAACTCGACCCCTTTTGCTATGACTTCACAACGCACCAAAATACTCGTTACGGGAGGCGCCGGCTACATTGGCTCGCACGCCGTGGTAGAACTATATCAAGCCGGCTATCAGCCGGTTATCGTTGATAATTTCAGTAATTCCGAAGAGTCAGCGCTGGCGGGTATCGAATCCATTTTGGGTGTTGCTGTGCCTACTCACCGCATCGATTGTGCCGATGAGACCGCGCTGCGGGGCGTGTTTGAAGCCGAGCCGAACATTGCGGGCGTCATTCACTTTGCAGCCTTCAAGGCTGTGGGCGAGTCGGTGCAGAAGCCGCTGGCCTATTTCCAGAACAACGTAGGTTCTTTGCTCACGCTCTTGGCTGTGATGCCCGAGTTTGGCGTTGAAAACCTGGTGTTTTCGTCGTCCTGCACCGTGTATGGCATTCCCGATGCACTGCCCGTGACGGAGGCCACCCCCACCAAGCCAGCTTCGTCGCCCTATGGGCGCACCAAGCAGATGTGCGAGGAAATCATCCACGACGTGTCGGGCGCGCCGAACAACAAGCTGCGCACCATTTTACTGCGCTACTTCAACCCCATTGGAGCCCACGAGTCGGCCAAGATTGGCGAATTGCCCTTGGGCGTGCCCAACAACCTCGTTCCGTTCATCACCCAAACGGCCGCCGGCATTCGCGAGAAGCTGACCATTTTCGGCAACGACTACGACACGCCCGATGGCACCAACATTCGGGATTACATCCACGTGGTAGATTTAGCCAAAGCCCACATTGTGGCCGTGCAGCGCTTGCTCGACCACAAAGCCGATGAAATCGTTGAGACGTTTAACGTGGGCACGGGCAATGGCAACACGGTGCTGGAAGTAGTGCAAACCTTCGAGAAAGCCAGCGGTCAGAAGCTGAACTACGTTATTGGCCCGCGCCGTCCCGGCGATGTGCCCGCCATCTACGCCGATGCCACGAAAGCTGAGCAAGTTCTCGGCTTTAAAACCGAAAGCTCCTTGGCTGATTCACTGGCCAGTGCCTGGAAATGGCAGGAGCAGCTCCGCAACAAATAAAAAAGAATGTCATACTGCCCTTACCGAAGGATTGCAACTGCACAAACTGGTAGCTGCAGTAGCAAAATCTGAGGTAAACTGAGTCTGACTAACCCTTCCAAATCATGAAAATCCTCGTCACCGGCGGCGCCGGCTTTATTGGTTCCCATGTCGTGCGCTTGTTCGTAACGAAGTATCCGGAGTACCAGATTCTCAATCTTGACGCACTGACTTACGCGGGCAACCTAGAGAACCTGCGCGACATTGAGAACGCACCGAATTACCGCTTCATCAAAGGCGATATTTCTGACCAGGCTTTTGTTGACCAGCTGTTTGCCCACGAGGAACCCGACGCGGTTATTCACTTGGCAGCCGAGTCGCACGTGGACCGTTCTATCACGGACCCCATGGCATTTGTGAAAACCAACGTCATTGGCACAGTGAACCTGCTGAACGCCGCCCGCCACCTGTGGCAGCCTGGTGGCTACGACGGCCACGTGTTCTACCACGTGAGCACCGACGAAGTGTACGGCTCGCTGGACTTCGGCCCCGAGATGTTCACGGAGGAGACTTCTTATGACCCTCGCTCGCCTTACTCGGCGTCCAAGGCCAGCTCCGACCATTTTGTGCGGGCTTGGCACCACACCTACGGCCTGCCCATCAAGCTGAGCAACTGCTCGAACAACTACGGCCCTAATCATTTCCCCGAAAAGCTGATTCCGCTGGCTATCCATCGCCTGCGCACCGGCCAGCCGGTGCCGGTGTACGGCAAGGGCGAAAATGTGCGCGACTGGCTGTTTGTAAAAGACCACGCAACGGCCATCGACGCGGTGTTCCACAAAGGCAAAAACGGCGATACCTACAACATCGGCGGCGTGAACGAGTGGCAGAACCTGAAGCTCATCGAACTGCTCTGCGACGTGGTAGACCAGAAAACCGGCCAGGAGCAAGGCACTTCGCGCAAGCTCATCAAGTTCGTAACCGACCGCGCCGGCCACGACATGCGCTACGCCATTGATTCCAGTAAAATCATGAACGAATTGGGCTGGAAGCCAAGCGTGACTTTTGAGCAGGGCTTGGCCCAGACCGTAGACTGGTACCTCGAAAACGAGGAGTGGCTGAACCACGTGACCAGTGGCGCCTACCAGGATTATAACCAGAAGCAGTACGCTGGCCGCTAGGCAAAAAGCGTTAAGCTGATTAACTAAAAAGAATGTACGATACCCCTTTCCACGAGCAGCCGCTCGATAACCTTACGTTTCTCGTTACGGGCGGCGCGGGCTTCATTGGTTCAAACATCGTGGAGTACTTGTTGAAATACGGCGTTAAAAAGGTGCGCACCTTGGATAACTATTCCAACGGCTTCCGCAAGAACCTGGCGCTATTTGCCGGCGATTCCCGGCTGGAAATTATGGACGGCGACATCCGCGACGCTGCGGTGTGCGCCGCCGCCTGCGCCGGAGTAGACGTGGTGCTGCACGAGGCCGCGCTGGGCTCGGTGCCCCGCTCCATTAAAGACCCGGTGCTGACCAACGATGTGAACGTAGGCGGCTTTGTGCAGATGCTGACCGCCGCCAAAGACGCCGGCGTGAAACGTTTCGTTTACGCCGCTTCTTCATCGACCTACGGCGACCATCCCGGCCTGCCCAAAGTGGAAGACCGCATCGGCAAGCCGCTCTCGCCTTACGCTGTCACCAAGTATGCCAACGAGTTGTATGCTGATGTATTCGGCCGCACTTACGGCATGAAAATCATCGGCTTGCGCTACTTCAACATCTTCGGCCCACGCCAGGACCCAGGCGGAGCTTATGCGGCCGTGATTCCGCTGTTCATCGACGCCATTCTGCAAAACCAGCCGCCTACGCTCAACGGCGACGGCGGGCAGACCCGCGACTTTACCTTCGTGGAGAACTGCGTGCAGGCTAATATTCGCGCTGCGCTGGTGCAGAATCCGGCGGCCCTGAATCAGGTTTACAACATTGCCGTGGGCGACCGCACTTCGCTGGTGGAGATGTACGACATCCTGCGGGAGGAGGCCAATTCGGACCTGGCGCCTAAGTTTGGCCCCGACCGGGCAGGGGATATTCGTGACTCGCTGGCGGATATCTCAAAAGCCAATAACCTGCTCGGCTACGACCCCAAGATTCGCATCCGCGAGGGCCTGCGCCAGACGTTGGAGTGGTTCAAAGCTAATCAGGAGTTCATTCAGGCTCGTAACTAGCATTTAAGCAAAATAAACGTCATGCTGAGCGCAGCCGAAGCATCTCGCTCACGAATATAAATGATTTTACTGCTGCACGCGAGAAGCTTCGGCTGCGCTCAGCATGACGTTCTGGTTTTCAATCGTACACCCATACCCCATGAAAGGAATTATCCTTGCCGGCGGCTCCGGCACCCGCCTGCACCCGCTCACCCTGGCCGTATCCAAGCAGCTCATGCCCGTATACGACAAGCCGATGATTTATTATCCGCTGTCGATTCTTCTCATGGCAGGTATCCGGGAAGTGCTGATTATCACCACGCCCCACGACCAAGCACAATTCCAGAAGCTGCTCGGCGACGGCAAGAGCCTGGGCTGCAACTTTCAGTACGCGGTGCAGGAAGTGCCTAACGGCTTGGCCCAGGCCTTCGTTATTGGCGCCGATTTCATTGGTGATGACAAGGTGGCGCTGGTGCTCGGCGACAACATTTTCTACGGCGCGGGGCTGGAAGAACTACTGAAGTCGAACAGTAACCCGACGGGGGGCGTGGTTTTCGCCTACCACGTACACGACCCCGAGCGCTACGGTGTGGTAGAGTTCGATGGCGATAAAAATGCTCTCAGCATCGAGGAAAAGCCTGCCGAGCCCAAGAGCAACTACGCTGTTCCTGGCCTGTATTTCTATGATAATGACGTTATCGAAATAGCGCGCAACCTAGAGCCCAGCTCCCGCGGCGAGTACGAAATAACCGACGTGAACCGCGAGTACTTGCGCCGCGGTACGCTGAAAGTCGGCATCCTCGGTCGGGGCACCGCCTGGCTCGACACTGGCACCTTCGAAAGCCTGATGCAGGCCGGCGAATTTGTGCGTGTGATTGAGCAGCGCCAGGGCTTGAAGGTCGGCGCCATTGAGGAAATTGCTTATCGCCAAGGCTATATCGATGCCGACCAGCTCCGTGCCATCGCTGCACCGCTGCGCAAAAGCGGTTACGGTGACTACCTCATGCACCTGCCTGAGCAGTTGGTGATGGCTGACTAAAAAACCGAAATCAAATGAACACAAAAGCGCTCCGTAACGATGTTACGGAGCGCTTTTGTGTTCATTTGATTTCAATAATTGGTGATGCTACTCATCTAAATACAGGTGCACGAACTTAATGGCCATGCTGCCTTCGCCCACGGCCGAGGCCACGCGGGCCATGGCGCCAGCCCGGCTGTCGCCGGCCGCAAAAATGCCAGGCACGCAGGTTTCCAGCAGAAACGGCTCGCGCTGCTTTTTCCAAGTGGCAGCAAAGCGGGAGTCAGCTACTAGGTCGCGGCCGGTGAGCAGGAAGCCTTTGCCATCGCAAAAAATCTGGTCGTTGACCCACTCGGTGCTGGGTTTCGCACCAATAAAGACGAATAGGGCCCGGGCTGGCCTTTTCTCCACTGTTCCGTTTAGGTCGACCATCACGGCTTCGAGGTGGTCTTGGCCGCACACTTCCTTCACTTGCGAAAAGGGCAGCAGCTCGATGTTGGGCGTGGTGCGAATCTGCTCGATTAGGTAGGCTGACATGCTAGCAGCTAGGTCGGCCCCGCGGATGACAATGAACACCTGTCGGGCATATGTAGCCAAAAACATGGCCGCCTGCCCAGCCGAATTACCGCCGCCGACGATGTACACGTCCTGGGCCTCGCAGCTTCGGGCCTCGGTGCGGGCGGCACCGTAGTATACGCCGGCGCCACTGAGGCGGTCCATGCCGGGCACGTCGAGCGTGCGGTAGCTTACGCCGGTGGTCAGCACCACGGCCCGGGTGCTGATTTCGCTGCCGTCGCCAAGGGTGAGCACTTTGTAGCCATCCTGCACACATAGCTGGCTTACTTCCTGTGGGGCCAGGAACTCGGCCCCGAGGCGCACGGCCTGCGACCAAGCGCGGTGCGCAAGCTCGGCACCGCTGAGGCCGGTGGGGAAACCCAGATAGTTTTCGATGCGCGAACTGGTGCCGGCTTGGCCGCCGGGCGTCTGCCGCTCAATGATGAGCGTCTTTAGACCTTCGCTGGCCCCGTAGACGGCAGCGGCCAGCCCGCTGGGGCCGGCGCCTACCACTACCACGTCGTACATCTCCTGCGTGGCCTTGCTGTTGATGCCCAAGTGCTGGGCCAGCGAGGCCTTCGTTGGATTGGGCACGGCGGTGCCATCGGCACAAATGACCAGCGGTAGGTCAGCGGAATCATACCCGCTAGCTCTTAGCAGCTCCTGAGCTTCAGGTTGAGTTTCAAAATCCAGCCACTGGTAGCCCACCATGTAGCCGCTGAGAAAATTCTTGAGCTCGTGCGAGAGCGGCGACCACTGAAAGCCGATGAGCCGGATGCCGTCGTACCTGGGCTTGTGGGCGGCCTGCCAGGCATTCAGCAGGTCGTGCAGGGTCGGGAACAGCAGCTGCTCTGGCGGGTCCCAAGGCTTCATCAGGTAGTGGTCGAGCCGGGCGGAGTTGATGGCCCGAATGGCCGCTTCGGTATCGGCATAAGCCGTCAGCAACACTCGCTTGGCGTCCGGAAACAGGTAGCGCGAAGCGGTGAGCAGCTCCACGCCCTCCAAATCGGGCATGCGCTGGTCGGCAACGATGAGGGCCAGCGACTCTCCCTTCACGCGAAGCTCCTGCAGCGTCGTCAGAGCCTCGAGGCCGGAGCCGACACGCAAAATGCAGTAATTTTTGCTGAACTCCTGCCGCAGGTCGCGGGTAATGGCGGCCAGCACTTGCGGGTCGTCGTCGACAGCTAAGATGAAGGGCTTATTGGAGGCCATGTTTTAGTTGAATTAAGGCAAAGCACGTCAGTGGGGCGACAGCCTATCATCGTTGCCGCATGGGAAATTTTGACAAGTAAAATGGGAATGATTAAACTGATTCGTCGACTCTGGGTAGCAAGACATGCTTCATTAACCCAATGGAACGGCTATCGGCAGCCACGCGCAAAACTCGGTGTGACCGGGTCGGGAGCTGGCTTCCAGGCGTCCATCGTGCTGCCTGATGATGCGCTGGGCAATGTCTAGCCCCAGGCCCGAGCCCGCGCCGGCTTGCTTAGTGGTATAAAACGGCTCAAAGATGTGCGGCAGTACGTCGCCGGGGATGCCCGCACCATTATCAATTAGAAAAACGCGCACAAAGGCTCCTTCCACGCGGGTCCGAAGGGTGAGTTCTCCGCCCTGGGCCGGCAGCGCGTAGATGGCGTTGTCGATGAGGTTAGTCCATACTTGGTTCAGGCTACTTACCTGGCCCCGAATCTGCGGTAGGCCAGGGGCGTAGTCGCGGGTGAGGTGCACGTTCTTTTGGCGCAGCTCGAATCCGACCATATTAAGTGTGCTATCAAGACCGGCGGTAACGTCGAGCAGTTCGAAGCCGCCGGCGCGGTCCATGTGCGAGTACGTTTTCACGTCGGCTACCAGCTTGCTGATGCGGCTGCCAGCCTCCTGCACGTCGCGGATGAGCTGCATGGTGCTCTGCTGGCACTCCAGCCAGGCAAAAGCAGCGGGGCGAGCCGACATAGGCAGGACTTTCGCCGCAGTGGCCAGTATGTCCGCGGTCAAGCCAGTTTCGAGCAAGCCCGGGGCCAGTTGATACCCATCGGGTACGCCTTGATCGGTCAGCCAGTCGGCCAGTTCATCTTCGCGCTCTGAACGCTGCATGGGCGAGAGTTGCAGCGGTGATGTGGCGCTTTTGAGCATGGGCACTGCCAGGGCTGTGAAGGCGCAGAGAGCCTGTGGATTGGGGCACTGCTCAATGAGCTTCTGCAGCAGCTGCGGCTTGATGGCGGCCCGGTCAGCCAGGGCTTGGGAGGCGCGGGCGATGGCTGCAGCAGGGTTGTTCAACTCGTGCGCCAGCCCAGCCGAGAGCTTGCCCAGCGCCCGCAGCTTGTCGTCGCGCTCCTGGCCGCGGGCCTCGTCGCGGGCGCGGTCGCTCATTAGAGCCACCAGGCGTTGTATCAGCTCGGGGCTGACTTGCTCGAGGGCCGGGAAGTGGTCGCGGTGCAGCAGGTACAGCACGGTGTGCCCCGCGGCCAGACCGAGGCCGTTGATGATGCGCAGCCGGGAGTAAGGCAGCACGCCGGTCACCTGGCTCTTCTCGACTCGAAACCGGGGTTCTCGGGTGCCATTTTGCAGGGTATAGAACTGGATGCCGCCTTTTAGAATAGCCATGAGGTACACGGCCGCATCGCCGGGCTGGGCAATGGAGCCGCCTTCGTCCAGGTCACGCCGTTCGCCGTGGGCTAGTAGCCACTCCAGCACGTTATCTGGAAGGCCCGTAAAGGCGGTGACAGTAGCTAATTCGGCAATGGTCAGGGCAAGCGTATCGGACATTGGGAAGCAGCCCAATAAGGGACAAAAAATGGAACATAGTGAGCCCTAAGCAGGCGTACTTTGTAGTTGTATTACAAACGGACAAATAGTTTTAATGCTTTATGAATGTAAGACTTTTACTGAAAGAGCACGCCATGAAAGCAAATAGGGCCCGAGTGGCTTTGCTGGGGGTAGCCTGTCTGGCCGTCAGCCCAGCGGCTAACGGGCAGCAGGCTGTGCGCATGGCCAATCGGGTCGATTCGCTGCGGGCTGCTCGGGACGGCAAGCCCGTTTATTCTACGGCAATGTTCACCTTCGTCAGCGGGAAGCAGGTGCGCGGCTACGTCGACGGCTACTACACCTGCCTGCTCGACCAAGTGCAGTGCTATGAAGTGCCCCCTGACCGCCTGCCAACTCCCCCATCAAAGCCATTAGTATCGAGCGCCTGAAGAGCATGACCGTGGACGGCCACACACTGGAAGCGCTATACATGCGGGGCAAGCCCCTCAAGGTGCTGGCCGAGAACCTCGCCACTCCCGGCCCCATGGAAATTTTTGGCTATGCAAAAACCAAAAACGACATGCTGATACCTATTCCGCTATTGCCTGCTGGAGCGTTGCTTATTTCTACCGGCACGCACGAGAAATATTATTGGTACGTGCGGACAGCTGGTAGCGAGTTGCAGGAGGTGCCCCGGGGTCATAAAGCCTTTGTAGAGTTCATGGGCAAGATGTGCGGCAAGGCCCCCGCGCTGGCAGCCGAATTGCAGCAGTTGGCCAAAGGCAGTGGGGACACCAAACCGCGCTATCGGCTTGATAACGCTCCCGAACTGGTAAGCCAGTACAACGCCATAGTAGCGGGACAGTAGAGGTAAGGGCATATTAGATGGCCGGGCATAAAGTAAGCCGTGTCACATTCCAAATTCCATTTTAGAGGCACTTTTAGTGTAACAAAAAGCTTATCTAAAGCTGGCCTTAAATAATGCGTCAGTTTTCAATATATGGCCAAAGCAAGAACTGTTTTTTTCTGCCAATCCTGCGGCGCTCAATCGGCAAAATGGATAGGGCGCTGCCCGGCGTGCGGCGAGTGGAATACCTACGTCGAAGAAGTCATTCAAAAAGAAACAGTGGCTACCACCACCGGCCAGTGGAAGCCCGCCAGCACCGTGCCCGGCGGCAACCTCACCAAAGCAGCCAAGTCGGTGCCGCTCGGCGATATTCTGGCCGAAGACGAGCCCCGCATCATCACCCCCGACGGCGAGCTGAACCGCGTGCTGGGTGGCGGTATTGTGCCCGGCTCCATTGTTCTCATTGGCGGTGAGCCCGGCATTGGCAAGAGCACGCTCATGCTCCAGATTGCCTTGAGCCTGCGCAAGATGAAGGTGCTCTACGTGAGCGGTGAGGAAAGCGAAGCTCAGATTAAGATGCGGGCCGAGCGCATGGCCGACGGCCAGCATTCCGGCTGCTTCATTCTCACCGAAACCAACACCCAGAACATCTTCCGGCAGATTGACCAGGTGCAGCCCAACATCCTCGTCATCGACTCCATCCAAACCATGCACTCTACGCTGGTAGAGAGCGGCGCGGGCAGTGTGAGTCAGGTGCGCGAGTGCACCGCCGAGTTTCTGAAATTTGCCAAAGAAACCAGCACGCCGGTGCTGCTCATCGGCCATATCACGAAAGACGGCAGCATTGCCGGCCCCAAAATTCTCGAGCATATGGTCGACACTGTGCTGCAGTTCGAGGGCGACCGGCACATGAGCTACCGTATTTTGCGCACCACCAAAAACCGTTTCGGCAGCACCTCCGAGCTGGGGATTTATGAGATGCAGGGCGACGGCCTGCGCCAGGTGAGCAACCCCTCCGAAATCCTGCTTTCGCAGCGCGGCGAAAGCTTGAGCGGCATGGCCATTGGCGCCACGCTGGAAGGCAACCGGCCGCTGCTGGTGGAAGTGCAGGCCCTGGTTACGCCTTCCACCTACGGCACGCCCCAGCGCAGCAGCACCGGATTCGACGCCAAGCGCCTGCAAATGCTGCTGGCCGTGCTCGAGAAGCGCGCCGGCCTGCGTCTGGGTCAGCACGATGTGTTTTTGAACATTGCCGGAGGACTGCGCCTCGACGACCCCGCCCTGGACATGGCCGTGTGCGCGGCCGTGGTTTCTTCGCTAAATGATTTGCCCATTCCCGGCGATGTCTGCCTCGCGGCTGAGGTCGGACTTAGTGGAGAGATTCGAGCGGTGTCGCGACTCGACCAGCGCTTGGCCGAAGCCGAAAAATTAGGATTTCGGGAGATGTACGTTTCGCAGTTTAATGGCAAGGGACTTGACCTGGCGCGGTTTGGCTTAAAAGTGCACGCCGTGAGCCGACTCGATGAAGTGCTCAATGGCCTATTCGGTTAGGGCAAAATTGCACTGATAATCAGTTGGTGGCTGCCGTAGCTAGCAGCCACCAAATAGGCTTTTACCAGATAAAGTGAAAAATTACTGAAGAGCTAATTTGGATTTTATAAACTAAAAAGCCTTATCTTCGGAGGACTGATAGGCTTTTACCGCGAATTCATATGTAAAGCTGGTCGGTATTGTCGTTTTGTATTCGGTTATCGGCGGTCGACGGTGGTCGTCTTCTGCTAGTTTTTTTGTGATATGATGTCTGCTTTCATCACTTGTGCGCGTCGCCTGCTGGGAACGGCGCTGCTTGCGGCTCCCTTGCTGAGCTATGGGCAAAGCAAGCCTGTTCCAGCAAAGAGTACAGTCCAGCCAAAGCCAGTGCCTACCTCGAGCGCAAGCCCGCGTAAGCCGGCTTCCGCCACGGGCGCAGGCAGCCACTCGAAGCCCACGTCCAGTGTGGCAAACGGCAAAAAGGCTCCTGCTGCCAAACCCGCGCAAACTAAAACGGCGGCTCCTGCGGCCGCCGCTGATGAAGTGGAAACCACCACGGCCGTAGCCCCTGCCGCAGCCCCTGCTACGACGGCTCCGGCGCCAGCAAAGGCAGTTCAAGTAGCTTCTGCTGTGGCAAAGCCGACGGGCACTGCCGTGCTCACCGGTCGCATCACCGGCCCCACTACCGACTCGGTGGGGGTTACGCTGCGCGAGAATCCCCTTGACCCCAAGGAAAAGCTCATCCGCGTTCCACTGAATGACAAAGGCGAGTTTAAGCTGGTAGTTCCCGTGTACGGCTCTACCAAAGCCGACCTGGTGTACGGCGATGACGTAGCGCCCCTGTTCCTGGACGCGGGCACCGACATGGACGTGCGCTTCAAAGGCAGCGACATGTCGGGGACACTCAAATTTAAGCCCAACGATGTGCCGACCGGCTTGGCTACCAAGCTGCGCAACCGCGCCAACCTAAACGAGGAGCAGCGCCACCGCCAGCAGGCCGCCAATGCCAACAATTACCTCGTAGAGGCCGACGCCCAGTTTGTGGAGAACGACGGCTTCCAGGTATTGCCCGATAACATTCAGCTTTACGAGGCGCCGTTCCTGTCGTTTTTGGAGTACCGCCGCAAGCACCAGTTCAACTTCTTGGAAGACCACGCTGCCAAGCAATCGTTTACCCAAGATTTCTACAACTACGCCCGCGCCGAAGTGGTGTACGCCTACGCCAATGACCGGCTGACGTTCCAGGACCTGCGGGAGCAAGTAGTGAATACCGAAGGTCGCCTTAAAATGGCCCCGGACTACTACAACTTCCTGCGCGAGCCCGGTCTGCTTAATGAGCCTAACGCCATTCAGAGCGAGCTCTACCACGAGTTTTTGCTGAACTACATCCACTTTGCCGTAGCCCAAGACAAGCGCCAGCGCTCCGACCCGGACTTTTATCCGGCTTCGTACGCCCTGGCCAGCAAGAAGCTCACCGGCCCCGTCCGGGCCATCATTCTAGGCCGCATCCTGCAGGAGTCGTTCCGTTTCGGGCACGTGAAGCAGTCGGCCGCCATGCTGGCCGACTATCGCACCTACGACCCCAAGAACCAGTTCTATCCTACCCTGCAAGCTGATTTCGACCAGCACAAGGAGTTTGCCATCGGGGCCCCTGCACCCGATTTCAGGCTGGCCACGGCCGAAGGTGATACCGTGAACCTGCACGATTTCGCTGGTAAGCTGGTGTACCTCAACTTTTGGAAGAGCACCAACGGCTTGTGCCTGCGCGACTTGGCCTATGCTCAGGAGTTGATTAAGAAGTTTGAAGGCAAGAACATCACCTTCATCAACATCGCCCTCGATGAAAACGAGCAGGCCTGGCGACAGCTCGTCACCGTGAAAAAGCTGCCCGGCGTGCAAGTGCGCGTGCCCGGGGGCGGCTTGCGCTCGCAGCTAGCCAGTGACTACGCCTTGCAGGAGGTGCCCACCTACATGCTGGTGGGTGAAGACGGTACCTTCCTCAACACCAAGCCCAAGCGCCTGAGCAGCCGTGCTGCCATCGACGAAATCAATCAGTCTTTTGGCAAAGCCAGTACTTATACTAGTGCCATTGATTTTCCGGCAACCAAAAAGTAACCGGCAGTAATACAACCGAAGTAGCGCGAACTTTGTAGTTCGCGTCCCCGCGCCACTTGGTCTCGTCCACTGGCGCGGGGACGCGAACTACAAAGTTCGCGCTACTGCTTTATTCCGCTCCCATGTCCGTGCTTACCGATAGCCTGAACGTTTTGTCAAAAGCCACGCCGCTTCGCGTCTGGAATACGGTGCAAATCGTTGGCTCTTATATTATGAGCAAGCTTACGGGCAAGGCGCGGCTGGCGGGGATGCCCATGGCCCTCAGCTTCGAGCCCACCACTAGCTGCAACCTGCGCTGCCCGGAGTGCCCAAGTGGGCTGCGCTCATTCACGCGGCCCACGGGCATGCTGCCTGAGGACTTATTCAAAAAGACAATTGACGAAGTGGCCAGCCGGCTCTGGTACCTGATTTTCTACTTCCAAGGCGAGCCGTATTTGCACCCGAAATTTCTGGAATTGGTGAAGTACGCGGCTGATAAGGGTATTTATACCGCTACCAGCACCAATGCCCATTACCTCAACGACCAGAACGCCCGTCGCACCGTGGAAAGCGGGCTTGACCGCCTCATCATTTCCCTCGACGGCACTACCCAGGAGGTGTACCAGCAGTACCGCGTGGGAGGCAAGCTGGAGAAGGTGCTGGAAGGCACCCGCAACATTGTGAAGTGGCGCAAAGAACTGAAATCGAGCACGCCGCGCATCATCTTTCAGTTTCTGGTGGTGCGGCCCAACGAACACCAGATTGACGATGCCAAACGGCTGGCCGAGGCCATGGGCGTGGACGATGTGTGGTTCAAGACCGCGCAGATTTATGACCACCAGCACGGCTCCCCGCTCATTCCCACCATCGATTATTACTCACGGTACCAGAACAACCAAAACGGCACCTGGAGCCTGAAGAACAAGCTGGTCAACCATTGCTGGAAAATGTGGCATTCCTGCGTGATTACCTGGGACGGCCTGGTGGTGCCCTGCTGCTTCGACAAGGACGCCGAATACCGGCAAGGGGACCTCAAAACTGAAACCTTCGGCCAGCTCTGGCGTGGTTCCAAGTACCAGCAGTTTCGGGGCAGCCTGCTCAAAGGGCGCGACCAGATTGAGATGTGCCGCAACTGTTCGGAAGGCACCCAGGTGTGGGGCTAGGAATCGGCAGCAACTTATTGTGGCTTTAGGGAAATAACTGCTCACACATGTCTGAATTGGAATCAGCGGCACACTACCCGGCCGGCTCCCATCCGCACAAGTACGAGTTTCCAGGGCGGGCGCTGACGGAGCTGAGCAGCGCAATTATTGGCAAGCACTGCAATGTCTGGCCCACGACCGATGCCCGGGCGCTGGCCGCCATTCAGCCCGAAACGCTGGCGCTGAACTACGGAGTATTTACCAGCACGATGTCCGGACCGCTGCGTTTCCCCACTGTGGTAGTGCAACAACAAGAGTCGGGCTTACTGGTGTTCTGCGCTTGTGCAGGACCAAAAAGCGCGCTATGCGAGCACCAGGCGGTAGTGTTGCTAAGTATAGTGCAGCGCAAAGAGCTACGCCTATTTTTCGATAAGGTCTTGCGGCAGCAATACTTGCTGGCTTCGGCTCGCGACTTCGGGATAAACGAGAGCGAAGACCTTGACGCCTACTTCGACCTTACCTACAGCCGACCGGCAGCAGTAGCCGCGACGCCCAAGCGCGCCGACCTCTACCCCGTGACCGCCGCAGCGAAGCAGGAGATGCTGGAGCAACTCATGCCCGCAAAACGTCCGCTTGCCCTGCCACTACCCGCCGGCTCCCGCCTGCTGATACTGGACCGTCACCGCTACTACGGACACCTGACCATTCACCTGGCCGAGGCGGGTACCACCGCAGCCGGGAAGCTCAAGAGCCCCGTAGCCTTGATCAATCCCCTGGACGGCATCTGGCAGTTGCAGGACCCCGACGAGGTAAAGTTTTATACCGCCCTGGGCCGCTTCCAGCACAATTACGATGAGGCCCGCTCTGCCGTGGGCATAGCTGCCCTGCGCGCCATTGTGCGCAATCCGCACCAGCTGCCGGTGTATGCGCACAAGCCCGGGGTATCTGACAAGCCCACGGCCAAATCCTTGCTGCCGGTGCAGCTGCGCAGTGCCAAAACCGACCTGCGGCTACGCGTGACGCAGCAGGGCGAGTATTACGAAGTCCGCGGCGAGCTACTGCTGGATGACGAACCCTTCGACCTGACCACGCTAGCCGTTCGCTACGAATACTTTTTAGCGGTGCGTGAATCACTGTACTTGCTCGATGACCTGGACGTGTGGCGGGTGGTGGAGTTTTTCCAGAAGCGCAACAATACCCTGCTCATTCACCACAACAAGTTTGCTGAATTTCAGCGCGATGTGCTGGCAAATCTGGAAGACAGGCTGCACATAAATTACGGCTATGTGCGGCCGGCCACGCCTGAGCAACGGGTTGAAGGCGGCTTCGGCCAGGCACCCGAGCCACTGCTGTACCTCACCGATGCCGGAGCCCACGTAGAGCTGCTGCCAGTGCTGCGCTACGGCCCAAAGGAAGTGCCCGTGCTCTCGCGCCGCCAGCTTTACGCCACCGACGAGCTGGGGCGCCCATTTTTGCTAACCCGAGATGCTGCGGCCGAAGCGCGCCTGCTAGCGGCCCTGCTCCGGCACTATCCTGATTTCCAGGAACAACTCAACCAGGACTCACTGTATGTGCCCAAAACCCTTTTTCTAAGCGAAGAATGGTTTCTGGAAGCTTTTGAGGACTGGCGTAGCCATGGCATTACCGTTCTGGGATTCAACCAGCTCAAGAATAATGTCCTCAACTCTCATAAGGCACGGGTGAAAATTCGGGTGACGGGCGAAACAAACTGGTTTGATACAACACTACGAGTGAAATTTGGCCGGCAGCAGGCCTCGCTGCAGAACCTGCACAAAGCCGTGCGCAACAAGAGCCGCTATGTGCACCTCGACGACGGCACCCGCGGAATTCTGCCGCAGGAATGGATGGAAAAGTTTGCAGCTTATTTCGAAGCGGGCGAAGTGGTAGAAGAACGGATTCGAACTCCCAAAATCAGCTTCGTTACCTTGGCTGCACTCTACGCCCCGGCCGACCTGACGCCCGCCACCCAAGCTGAGCTGGCCCGCTACCAGGCCGCTGCGGCCGACTTCACCGGCATTGCCCCAGTGGCCGTGCCCAAAGCCCTGCGCGCCACGCTGCGCGAGTACCAGCAGCAGGGCCTCAACTGGCTGAATTTTCTCGATACCTTCAACTTCGGTGGCTGCCTGGCCGATGACATGGGCCTGGGCAAAACCCTGCAGGTGCTGGCCTTCATTCTGCTGCAGCGCGAAAAAGGGTTGGCTGTGGCCAACCTGGTGGTGGTGCCCACTTCGCTGGTGTTCAACTGGCAGGCTGAGGTAGCCAAGTTTGCCCCGTCATTGCGGGTGCACGTGCTGCACGGGGCCAGCCGCCGCCAGAGCAGCCGCGAGTTCTACGCCTACGACATTGTGCTAACGACCTACAACACGGTGGTGTCGGACATCCAGTGGCTGAAAGACTACTGCTTCAACTACGTTTTTCTCGACGAGTCTCAGGCCATCAAAAACCCTGATTCGTTGCGCTACCAAGCCGCCTGCCTGCTGCAGGCCCGCAACCGGGTGGTAATCACGGGCACACCCGTCGAGAACAACACTTACGACCTGTACGGGCAGCTTTCCTTTGCTTGCCCGGGTTTGCTGGGCAGCCGGCAACATTTTCAGGACCAGTACGCCGCGCGCATCGACAAATTTAAGGATGCCCGGGTGGCGCAGGTGCTTCGCCAGAAAGTCAACCCTTTCGTGCTGCGCCGCACCAAGGCCCAGGTGGCTACCGAGCTGCCCGATAAAACCGAAATGGTGCTCTACTGCGAAATGGGCACCGAGCAGCGCCAAGTGTACGAAGCTTGCCGGCAGGAATTCCGGGCCAAGCTGATGGGCCTGCACGAGGAAACACCGGGCAAAAGCAGCCTGCACATTCTGCAGGGCCTAACCAAGCTGCGCCAGATTTGCAACTCGCCGGCTCTGCTGCCCGACGAAGAATACTATGGCCCGGCTTCGGCCAAACTAAAAGTGTTGCTGGAGGAAATCAGCACCAAGTCGCCGCAGCACAAGATTCTAATTTTCTCGCAGTTCGTGGCCATGCTTAACCTCATCCGGGGGGAGCTGGACCAGCGCGGCGTTGCCTACCAGTACCTGACGGGCCAGACCCGCAACCGGGCCGCGGCCGTTACTGCTTTTCAGGAAGATGCCAGCGTGCGCGTGTTTCTCATCAGCCTGAAAGCCGGTGGCACGGGCATCAACCTGCCCGCCGCTGACTACGTGTACCTCGTGGACCCGTGGTGGAACCCGGCCGTAGAAAACCAAGCAATTGACCGCAGCCACCGCATCGGCCAGACCAAGAAAGTAGTTGCCGTGCGCCTCATTTGCCCAGATACAATTGAGGAGAAAATCATGAAGCTGCAGGAAACCAAGCGCGCCTTAGCCCACGATTTGGTGAAAACCGACGCGGCTTTTTTCAAGGAACTCAGCAGGCAGGAACTGCTAGCTTTGGTTACCTAAGTGCTTGTGCAAAAGCAACCAAACCTAAAAATAACGTCATGCTGAATGGAGCTGAAGCATCTCGCGTGCAGTAGTAACCAAAACCGTTTTCACGATATGGAATACTAACCCGAGTGAGATGCTTCGGCTCCGCTCAGCATGACATTCTTCCTTATTGCCTGAATGATTTAGGGGCAATAGTTAAAAGAGCCTTACTTGTGCTTTTTAACCAGGTTCTTGCCCAGGGTTTCTACCTGCGTGAGAAACTCAAGCGCGTCGCTGTCGCCGTAGGTGCCATAGGCGGAGGAGATGGTGCCGCGCACGCCGTCGTTGGCTTCAAGGGCGTAGAGGATGGACATATCGTCGGGGTTGCTCTCGCCTTCGAAGCGGTAAAAATCGACAATAGTGATTTCATTGGGCGCGTAGCTCTTTTCCGAGGTGTGGCCAATGGTTTGCAGGCGGCCGTTCACGACGGTGAAGTCCTGGGTGAAGCCATCCTTTTTAAGCTTGTTTTCGACGTTCACAAGGGAGCGTTCTTCTTCTTTGTCCTGCATAGCGGTGGTGTTTTGGAGTAGTAAAGCGAAGCGGGAAGGTGCAAACGCAGCCCGCCCCCGCGTCGGCTATACGCAGCCGAGGCAGGGGCGGGTTATCTGAACCAGTAGAAAAATGCGGGCGCCGTTAGCGGCTGGACTGGGCCGTCGCGCGGGCCTCAATGGTGCGCTGCAGCTGGTCGACATCAATGCTCCCGCAGGCGCCGCCGCACCCTTTGGCGCAGCCCGCAGCCGTTTTGCTAAAGAAGGCTCGCCAGAAAATTCGGCCCACATAAAAGGCTGCCGCTATAAACAGGGCACCAATCAGGCAATACTGTATTTCGACGGAGGTGAGGGCGAGCAGGAGCATGTGTGACAAACCGCGGGCGGAAAAGAATAGTTTGCGAATTTACGACCTTGCCAGCTTTGCTACGCAGCCTTCAGCAAAGCGGACCGGCGGGCCTTCAGGGCAGGCCTACTGCCAGAACTCGCCAATGGCCTGTTGCATCTCGGCGTGCACGTGGCCGTTGCTGGCTACCACTTCACGCCCGAACAGCGGGTCGCCATCTTCCAGAAACTGAGTGACGTGGCCGCCTGCTTCGCGCACCAGCAGAATGCCGGCCGCTACGTCGTAAGAATTTAGGTTGAACTCGAAGAAGCCTTCGCAGCGGCCCGCTGCTACATACGCCAAATCCACGGCGGCAGAGCCGAGGCGACGCACGCCGTGGCTGCGGCTCATGAAGGCGCCGAGCACTTGCAGGTAAGCACTCATTTTGCCGAAATCCTTGTAGGGGAAGCCGGTGGCAATGAGGCTGCTGCCCAGGTCTGCAATGTCAGTCACCCGGATGGGCAGGTCGTTGCAAAAAGCGCCGCCGCCGCGCACGGCCCGGAAGCTCTCTTCGCGGTTTACTTCGTGCACCACTCCCACCACCAATTCTTTTTGATACAGCAGCGCCACACTGATGGAGTACACCGGCAGGCTGTGCACGAAGTTGGTGGTGCCGTCGAGCGGGTCAATTATCCAGGTGAAATCTTCGGTGTGGCTATCGGGACCAGCGGTGCCTTCTTCGGTGATAAAGCCGGCTTCGGGCAGCAACTCACGCAGGCCGGCTACCAGCCGGCGCTCGGTTTCCTGGTCTACGTAGCTCACTAGGTCGTGCAACCCTTTCTGCTCGATTTTGCTGCGGTCGAAGGAAGCCGCTTCCTGGCGGATGAACAGGGCCGTATTGCGGCACAAAGCCGCCAGGTCTAAGGATAGTTGGGTGAAGTTTCTGGTCATGAGGTGATTGTAAGAACGAAAACTCCCCGCTTCAGCTGAAGCGGGGAGGGGGTATTCAACGGGCTAAGTGCTTTTTACGTTGGCCCTGCACTATGGCAATTACCAAGAGCAGGACAGCCAAAATCTGCGTGCCTCGCCCAATCAGCTCGCCGTATCGGACGTAGAACGTCACTTCATCATTGAGGTGAACCGTGCCGCGGCTGGCAGTGGGAATCCAGGCCTGCTCGCGCTGAATGACTTCGCCTTTTTGGTTGATGAAACCGGTGAAGCCGGTATTGGCTGAGCGAGCCAGGTCGCGGCGGGTTTCGATGCAGCGCAGGGTGCCATAGCTAAAGAGCTGACGGTAGCCGGGTGAGTCGTGCCACCAGGCATCGTTGGTAATGACGCCGAGCAGCGTGGCGCCATTTTTAACGTATTCGGCCACAAAGTCGCCGTAGATAGATTCGTAGCAAATGATGGGGGCCACACGCAGGTCTGGGGCGTTGTCGGGCGCGGGGTACACGGTGCGGTCGGGCTGGCTGCCCACGCTGCCCACCGTGCCGCCAAGGTCGATGTGGGAAATAACGGAGGCAAGCACGGGCGGAATCTTCTCTACGCCAGGCACGAGGCGCGACTTGTGGTAGAAGGAAATGGGAGCCGTGGCGTTGGCGAAGTAAGCGCCAGTGTTAAAGATGTCGTAATAGCCAAGGTCGTCGCGGAAACGGGCCGTTTCGCTGGCTGCTTCCTTATTGGGGTAAGAGTCGATGGTGGTGATGCCCGTGAGCAGGGCCACGCCGGGGTGCCGCGCCAGCCACTCCCGAATGCGGCGAATCTTGGGGTTGCTCTCAATCGTGTTCTGCCAGTACGATTCTTCCAGCGCGGTTTCGGGCCACAGCACGAGGCGGGTTTGAGGTGTGAGCTTTTGCTCGGATAGGGCAAGCAGGCGGGTCAGCTGCTCCTCGTAGGGAACGAACTTGGCTCCGCCTTCGAACTTCTCCACGTAGGGGTCGAGGTTGGGCTGCACCACTACCACTTCTGCTGGGGGACCTTTCTCCTGGTAATTGGCACCAATCACATAAGAAAGAAGGACCGGCAGGAGGAGGGCCAGAAATGGAAGTGCCAAAGCAAGGCGCCCCGGTTTTGCCGGCTTGGCAATAATCGGATCAGCTGCTGAAGCGTATTCCATCGCTGACACGCTCAGCGATGGAATACGCTTCAGCAGCTCATTAAAAAACAACAAATTCACCACCCACACCCACACCGAGCCGCCCAGAAAACCCGTGTACTCGTACCACTGCACCCACTGGGGCGCGGCGGCAAAGCCATTGCCCAGCGTGAGCCAAGGCCAGGTAAGGTCCCAGCTTAGGTGCAGCTGCTCGAAGGCAATCCAGAATATGGGCAGCGACAGGTAGCCGACGCGGTTGCCCAGCCGCTTCTTGGTTTGGCGAAAGGCCATCAGCGGCAGACACATCAGCAGGGCATTGAGCACCACGGCAGCAATGCCAGCGCCGAGCTCCGCATAGCTTACCCACCAAGTAGTGAAGGCATTCCAGAGCACCAGAAACAGGTAGGTGTAAGCAAACACGCGCCGCTTGCGGGCACCTTGCAGCGTGAGCTGCCGCTCCAGCACCAAATACGGCACCCAGCCCACAAACAGCAGCAGCGACAGCGGCGCCGATGGGTGCGGCGCCCAGCCACCCCAAAGCAGCAGGGCGCCCAGCACCGCCTGCACTGCGGGCTGCTGTAGCAGGCTAGTCCTGGCCGTCGACGTCGTCGTCGTGGCGGTATCGGTCTTCGCGGCCGGGGCGGGGCTCGCGAGGGGGCGGGGCAAGGTTTCCTTCGACGACAACGACAATTTCTCCTTTGATAGTGGAACGAGCGGCAAAGTCAGCCTCCAGGCTGGCCAGCGTCCCGGTTACGGTTTCTTCAAACAATTTGGTCAATTCGCGGCTAACTGACGCCGGCCGCTCGGGGCCCAGCACCTCGGCCAACTGGCCCAGCGTCTTCACGATGCGGTGCGGGGACTCGTAAAAAATCATGGTCCGGGTTTCCGAGGCTAGCTCTTTCAAGCGGGTCTGCCGGCCTTTCTTCACTGGCAAAAACCCTTCAAATGTGAACCGCTCGGCTCCGAAACCGGACTTGAGCAGCGCCGGCACAAAGGCTGTGGGCCCAGGCAGGCACTCCACGCCCAGGCCCTGCGCCAGGCACTCCCGCACCAACAGAAACCCCGGGTCGGAAATTCCGGGCGTGCCAGCATCCGAAATCAGGGCCATGGTTTCGCCCTTGGCCAGCCGCTCGAGCAGGCGCGGCACTTGCTGGTGCTCGTTGTGCAGATGGTAGGAAAGGAGGGACTTTTTTAAGCCTAGGTGCTGCATGAGGCGGCCGCTGGTGCGGGTGTCCTCGCAGAGCACTGTGCCTACTTCGCCCAGAATGCGGATGGCCCGCAGGGTAATATCTTCCAGATTGCCAATGGGCGTGGGCACGAGGTAAAGGACCGTGTTGGGCATGGGGCAAAGGTAGACGCTGCGCTTGTTGAAGACGGGCGAGAAGGAACGCAATGCTAAACACAGCGTCATGCTTCGACTGCGCTCTGCATGACGCTCTGGTTCTCCTTACACTGCTGTCTCAAAGCGCGCTGCCACAGCATCTATTGCTTCGGCTAGTCGGTGGTCGCGTTTGGTTACGGTGTTGCCGGCGTCGTGGGTGCGCAGGCGAAATTCAACCACGTTGTACTCATTGCTGAACCACGGGTGGTGGTCGAGCCGTTCGGCTTCGGCGGCTACTGCGGTGAGGAAGGCGAAAGCGGTTTTGAAATCCGCAAAGCGAAAGCTGCGGCAGAGGCTGTTATCGGTTTCTATCCACATGGTTGTCATAAAGTTAGTGTAGTTAGGTGATTCGCAGGAAAGCCTTTGGGTACAACCTAAACGGCTAAACTAAAGTACACCTTACTCCCAATCGCATTACTAACTCTCTCGCTAAACTAATGGCCATCGACCCCAATAATCGCCCCATTCGCGTCATCAACGACGATACCACTAATGAAGAAATGGAGGACGGCCACCGCATCCCCAACGCCGACCCGCCCAAGAACGAGGCGGCCCGCGGTGGCTTTGGCAATCGCGACGGCAAAGAAGGCTATGGCACCGACAGCGAAGACGGCATCACGGCCGTGAGCGTGAACGCCGATGCCGACCAGGTAGGCCACCCCAAAGACAACATGCGCAATTCGGAAGAAGGCCGTCCTGACCGCCCCAACCAGGACCTGCCGGAAGAAGACTACGACGCTACCATACGCCCAGTGGGCCCCGTCGATGAAGTCGACGCGCATGACCGCCGCCCCGGCCTCGACGAAATGCGCAACCCCAACTCCCGCGTGGGCATGGGCCAAATGGAGCCCCGCCCCATTCAGCCCATCACCGGCACTGATACCAATGCCGAACTGAATGACCCCAACGCTACCGACTCTGCCATTGACCAGTAGCACACGGTAGTTGCCGGATTAAGACAAAAGAAAACAGTCCTTCCACATTTCCACCTCTTAATTTCTTTTATTATGCCTTACAAGAGCAATAACACCAACCAGCAGTCTGGCGAAAACAAAGGCGCACCCGCTGGCGACGGCCTACCCAAAGGCACTGGCGATTTGCCGGCAATTGAGCACGATGCCGAAACCCAGGCCCGCCTCGAGCAGGCGGCCCTCGACGCGCCCAAGTCGAACCCCAACCGCAACCTCGACAAGCCCGAACTCGACAAGCCGGCTTACGGCGGGGGCCACTAGCCCGTCCTTACCTTATTTAAGAACGTCATGCTGAGTGTTGCTCGGCATGACGTTCTTTTGTTTAAACCAATGGTCTGATTCACCGTGCGACGCTACGCCACCACCGACCTGCACGGCTGCCTGCAAACCTTCCGCCACTTGGTAGAGGAGAAACTGCGCCTAACTCTTGCCGACGAGCTTTACCTGCTGGGCGATTATGTGAACAAGGGCCCTGACAGCCGCGGGGTGCTCGATTACCTCATGCAATTGCAGGCCACCGGCTACCAGGTGCACTGCCTGCGCGGCAACCACGACCAAGCCCTGCTCGATGCCTCCCGCCATCGGTGGCGCTGGGACTGGCTGGGCCCGCGTGGTCGCCTGCCCACCCTTCGCAGCTTTGGCGTGCAGCGCATGGCCGATATCCCCCCGCGCTACTTAAACTGGCTGGCCGCGTTGCCCTATGAAATCGAGTTGCCCGATTTTCTGCTGGTGCACGCCGGTTATGATTTCGCCCTTCCCCCGGCCGAGATGCGGCGCGACTACACCACCATGCTCAATATCAAAAAGTTTGTTTTTGACCCTTCGCGGCTCGGAGGCAGGCGCCTGTTGCATGGCCACGTGCCCACCCCCACGGCCCAGGTGCGCAGCTGGGCTACTGCCCGCCCCGGTGCCCTGGGCCTGGACACCGGCTGCGTGTATCGCCACAACCCCGAGCTGGCCCACCTAGCAGCTCTCAACCTCGACACCTGGGAATTGACGCTGGTTGCTAACCGTGAGCCCGCCTACACCATTGGCAAGCGCTAAAGCACTGCGTCTACGCCCATCATCTTGAGCCCGTCTTCGCCTTTACGGCAGAGACGGGTTTTGTATTATATGACTATTTCAATTCATGCTCTCGCACTGCTTTTTGTAAATAAAGTACGATGTTGAGAGAAGTGCTTTGGTTGATTAATGCAAATTGCGGTTGGCTGGTTGGGAAGTTTGAGTGGTTTGTTTTTGTATCAATCAATTCGAAAATGAAGAATAAAAAAATTGCAGTATTAAAAAGAAATTGGTGGATTAAAGCTTATATAATTGAACTTTGTTAATATTCGTTCGAAATAATTGTATTTTATTACTCTCCAATTAGCTTGCCTGTTGTGTGTCGGTTTAGTGGAATATAAGTTTGATAAATACTATTATTCAATAAGCTAACCGCAGCGATGAGATTGGAGAAAGGTTCTCGTTTGCATGTCTATTAAATATAATTATACGCTATTATTTCAGCCCAGGCTTAGCGTTGAATACGCTGTTGGCGAGCCCGACTCTTATCGTTTAACCGGTTCTGTTTTAATCAATTTTTTCTACCATATGAAACACGCATTACCTTTTTCAACCAACACTTATGGAGCCCCGACAACTACTTTGGGGTGGAAGCGCTTGCGCTGGCCACAGATGGCTGGTGTTCTCACGCTGCTCCTATTACTAGGCAGCCGCGCGCAGGCCACGGTCATCATCAGGGTGGGGCCAGGTACTGGCAACCCAACCATTGCAAATGCGCTTAAAGAGGTTCCGGCTACTCTGAACGAGCCCTACGAGTTGCGTCTGGTGGGTACTTCGTTTTCGGAGAATGTGGTGCTTAACAAAAGGGGCTCGGCCGCCAACCGCCTCACCATTCGGCCAGACGCCGGGGTAACTACGGTCATCTCGGGCACCGTCACTTTTGGGTCCGGCAGCGCCTATACCTTTTTGAGTGGAAACAACGGTACTGCATCCCGCGCCCTTACGCTGCGGCAGAACGACGCCAGCGCCGCTACCCTCGTGTTTAGTGGCGATGCTTTGCACGATGTCGTGAGTGAAGTGGTTGTGCTGGGTTCTGCCAGCTCCGCCACTAGTGGAGTAGTGGTGATAGGCAACGGCGTGACAACCGGCAACGACCACAACTCCATCACGCAAAGCTTCGTGGCCAATGCCAGCCCTTTGGCACTGCCCGTGAACCTGGTGTACGCGGCCAATACAGGCGGTGGTACCAACGATGCGTTCCAGCTAACCCAGAACGAGCTTTTTAACTTCACCGGGACCGGCGTGCTGGTCGCTGCCGGCAATGGTGACCAGTGGAACATCAGCGGCAACAGTATTTTCTACAACCTGACCAGCATCCCCACCACTGCCCAAACCGGCATCGACTTTCGCCCCGGTGCCAATGCCAACGATGCAACCATCGCCAATAACTTCATCGGGGGGCAGTCTGCCGGTGCCACGGGTGGCTTTTGGGAAAATGCCGGTTCGCAAAGCTTCCGCGGCATTGTGATGAACACCGGCAACAGCCCCACCCTTACGAACGAAGTGTTGGGCAACACCGTGAGCAACGTGAGCCTAACGGGCGGGGGCTCGGCCGCCCTCACTGCCCTGACCATCGAGACGGGCCGCAGCGAGGTGAATGGCAATGCATTGGCAAACGTCACCAATGCCGGTACGGGCGGTGTCAATACCCTGGTAAGCCGGGCAACCACCGTGCTCGGCGATTTCAGCGTGAGCACCGGCCAGCTAATGGTGGTGGAAAACGGACTGACCGTAATAGAAGGCAGCCTAACCAACGCGGGCATTCTTAATCACACGGGCGGCGACATCCTCATCAGTGGTGATTTTATAAACAGCGGCTTTTTTGCACAAACCCAGGGCGATACCGAAATCAAGGGCGACATGCTGAACAGCGGCCTCTTCAACTGCTCTACCGGCAAAGTAATTCTGACCGGCAACGGTCCGCAGCTGGTGAGCGGCGGTAATTACTTCAACCTGGAGGTGAATGGTTCCGGCACCAAAACCTTTACGGATGACGCCGAGATTTTCAACGGCGTGCAGATGCTGAACGGGGTGTTAACCACGGATGCCTACCGTATGCGACTGGGCGCGCTGGCCAACCTCAACGAAACCGAAACCAGCTATGTGCTGGGCCGGGTGGAAGTGCGCCGCTCTATGATGGCCGGGGTTGCGCAAGTATTTGGCGGGGCAGGTCTGGTGCTGCACTCCGCCGCCGGGTCCACATCGCCGGGCACCACTACCGTGATACGCACGACTGGCACCGCGCCAGTGGGCGTAGCCGGCCGCCAGGGCATCCTGCGCTACTTCGATATTTCGGCTCCGACCAGTTCGGGCCTGAACCTGACGATGACCATCAACTACTTCCAGCACGAGCTAAACGGCATTGCTCCCTCCAATCTCCGCTTCTTCCGGTCGGCCAACGGCGGCGCCTCTTGGCAGAACAAAAGCATTGGCACCTCCGGCGCTGGTTTTGCCGTGCAAAGCAACGGAGTCAACGACCTTGGCCGCTGGACCCTGGGCGACGTTACCAATCCGTTGCCCGTGGGCCTCACCGCCTTCCGGGCCGAGCGCCAGGGCCGCAATGCCGTGCTCACCTGGGCCACTGCCACCGAGCAGAACAACCGCGGCTTTGGCGTAGAAGTGTCGCTGGATGGCAAAACCTTCCGTGAAATTGGCTTCGTTGCCCCCGAGGGCAACAGCACCAGCGCCTCGGCCCGTACCTACCGGTTTGTGGACGCTGCCGAGGGCAAAACCGGCCTGCGCTACTACCGCCTCCGCCAGGAGGACCACGACGGGAAAGCCACTTACTACAGCCCTCAACTGCTGAACTTCGACGCGGCACTCGCCACTTTCGTCGCCTACCCCACGCAGTTCGGTCCCGACCTGACGGTGGAGCTCACCAGCCCCACGGCCACTCTTGCCACCCTGAGCTTGGTTGATGCAATGGGCCGCGTGGTATGGCAGCAGGACGTGGCCCCTGGCGCGGCTCCGCTGCGCGTGCAGCCCGCCTGCGCCACTGGCAGCTATGTCCTCACGGCTACCGTGGCCGGGCAGGTGCTGCGCCAGCGCGTGGTGAAAGAATAATCCACCTACACCGGGCTATTGGCCTGCTCAGCCTATGCGCTGCATTATTGAAAAAGCCCCAGCTGTTCGCAGCTGGGGCTTTTTCGTGGAAATGCTTTGGGCAAGGAGTTCCTTTAACCGCGGCAACTTCTTGTATTACTGGGCTTCCAGAACGCCTGCCGCTATGACCCGTTGGGCCGAGGCCCGGTACGGATTGAGCGAGTCGGCCGCAACCGTGTTCAGTGTAGCGCGTGCTTGCGTTAGCTCCCGGGCCTGCCAGTAGGCCATGCCCAGGTGGTAGCGGGCACGGCGCGCCAACTCAGTCAGGCTGTCCTGCTCACCGATGCGGCGGAGGTACAATTGGGCGGCATTGCCCTGGCCCTGACGCAGCAGGATAAGGCCGCGCAGGTACAGCAAGGTATCGGCCCCCACGCTGGTAGGCGACACCCGGCCCAGCGAGTGCAGGGCCGCCGGGTAGTGCCCGGCCTGGTACTGGTCGAGGGCTTCGCTGAGCAGGGGGCGGGTGTGCAGCAGGCCTGTGGTCACGGCGGGTCCCGGGTCGGGCTGGTAGTAGGCTTCCCAGTTGCGGGCAGGCCGGGCGGGGCTGGGGCGGCTGAAATACCAGGCCGCTGCGGCCGCAATTACCAGCACTACCGCTCCCAGGGTACTTAGAAGGGCTACGCGGCGCTGGCGGCCTTTGGCTAGGCTTTGGGCCCGGGCCAAGGCATCGCCGCGCTCGTTCATGCGCTCGTCCAGGGACTGCAGGCGCTGGCGTAGGGTGTTGTGGCCAGCAGCCCAGCGCAGGTCGGCGGTGAACTGCTCGTAGGTAGCATAGGCTTCGGCCAGGGCATCTTCCTTTTCGAGGCGCAATTCAAACGCTTCCTGTTCGTCCGGGGTCATCTGACCGTCGGCGAAGCGTTCCAGCTCATCGAAATAGGGGCGGAGGTCGGGCGACGGAGTCAACGGACTCATTTCAGCAGCTCGTAAAGTTTGCGCAGGCAGTTGCCTTTCTGGCGACGGGCCACGGTCGCGTTGGGAAAGCCCATTTTGCCGCCCATCTTCTCGAAGTTGTAGCCGCGGAAGTAAAAGTAGGTCAGCACCTGCTGGCAATCGTGGCCAAGCTGGTTAAACTGGGCCAGCAAACGCTGGCGCCGGCTGGCCTCGGCGGCCGGCAGGGGCATGTCTGTGGGCACTTGCGCCGCCAGCCGCTGCTGGGCCATGCCGTAGACGTGGGCTCGCAAGTCGTTGGGCAGTAGGGTAAGGCGGCCGTCGGCTACTTGGTCGTAAAAATCAAGTAGCGTGTCTTGCAGCAGTTCGTGGGCCTGAGGAGCGGTCAGCCGGTGCTTGCGCTGGGCCCAACGGGCAAACAGGTGCCGGCTGCGCTGGTAAAAGTCAATCAGAAACTTCTGATTGCCGACGCGCAGCTGGGTAAGGGTTTCGGCGAGAGGCGCAGACATGGTGGTGGGGCAATGGCACTGGCAAGTAACAACGGAAATGCTTGGGAAAGGACGAGGTAATGGGCAAATGCACAACAAACCGCCCTGCTTATTTTGAGGAAGGGAGTTTGTTGGTCGGCATTCATTCCATTCCCCTGCTATCTCATCGTCTCACCTGTTACCTTTGGCGTTATGCAAACAGTCGCCCCAGCCCGCCTCCTCGATACCGCCGTTTTCGACCTCATTGCGCAGGAGAAAACCCGCCAAACCCACGGCCTCGAACTCATTGCCTCGGAGAACTACGTTTCCGAACAAGTAATGGCCGCCCAAGGCTCCGTGCTCACCAATAAGTACGCCGAGGGCCTGCCCGGCAAGCGCTACTACGGCGGCTGCGAAATTGTTGACCAGGTAGAGCAGCTCGCCATCGACCGCGTGAAAGAGCTGTTTGGCGTGGCCTGGGCCAACGTGCAGCCTCACTCCGGTGCCCAGGCCAACGCGGCCGTGATGCTGGCCTGCCTGCAGCCCGGCGACAAAATCCTGGGTTTTGACCTGAGCCACGGTGGCCACCTTACCCACGGCTCGCCGGTTAACTTCTCCGGCAAGCTCTACCAGCCCAGCTTCTACGGCGTCGAGAAGGAAACCGGTCTCATCGACTGGTCGAAAATCAAGGACATTGCCCGCCGCGAGCAGCCCAAGATGATAATCTGTGGCGCTTCGGCGTATTCCCGCGATTGGGACTACGCCGCCTTGCGCGAAGCTGCCGACGAGGTAGGCGCCCTGCTGCTGGCCGACATTTCGCACCCCTCGGCTCTTATCGCCACGGGCCTGCTGAACTCGCCGTTCCAGCACTGCCACATTGTGACCACCACCACCCACAAAACCCTGCGCGGCCCCCGCGGCGGCCTCATCATGCTGGGCCAAGATTTTGAAAACCCTTTCGGCCTGAAAACCCCAAAAGGCGAAATTCGCCAGATGTCGGCCGTGCTCGACGGCGCCGTGTTCCCCGGCACGCAGGGCGGGCCGCTGGAGCACGTCATTGCGGCCAAGGCCGTGGCTTTTGGCGAAGCTCTGAATGCCGACTTCAAGGCTTATACCCAGCAGGTAGCGCGCAACGCTCAGGCGTTGGCTGCCGGCTTTGTGGGCCTGGGCTACGACATTATCTCAGGCGGCACCGACAACCACCTCATGCTGATTGACCTGCGCTCGAAAGGTATCAGCGGAAAGTTGGCCGAAAACACGCTGGTAAAGGCCGATATCACCATCAACAAGAACATGGTGCCCTTCGACGATAAGTCCCCGTTTGTTACCAGTGGCATCCGCATTGGCTCGGCTGCCGTAACTACCCGCGGGCTGGGCGAATCCGACATGGGCCGAATCGTGGAGCTAATCGACGAAACCCTGACTCACCACGACAACGACACCCGCATCGGGCAAGTGCGGCAGCAGGTGAACACCTGGCTGCAGGGCTACCCGCTTTTTGCTTAAGGGGCGAAATGGGCGTCAGTAAAATGGTGAACAGGGCACGCCTGGGCTTCTGTTGCGGTTTTGCCGCTTAGGAAAGCTGGGTTGGTTCACGCCACTCTGCCAGCTCACCATTTCCCTTACTCACCATTTCACTTATAGCTTTCCGTGCAATCTAAATCGCAACAACAACTTCCGCTGGGCGAACAGCACGAAATGTCCTTCATCGACCACTTGGAGGCGTTGCGCTGGCACGTTATTCGAGCGGCTATTTCGGTGGTGGTGTTTGCCACCGGGGCTTTCTTTGCCAAAGAATTTCTGTTTCACGACCTGATTCTGGGGCCTTCGCGCAACGATTTCTGGACTTACCGCGCCTTCTGCCAACTAGGTAAGTGGATGGGGTCGACGGAGCCGTGCAGCAACAGCGTCAATTTTGTGATTCAGAACCGCGAGATGAGCGGCCAGCTGGCCATGCACATCAGCACCTCGTTCATCGTGGGCATTGTGCTGGCTTTTCCCTACTTGTTCTGGGAACTGTGGCGCTTTGTGAAGCCGGGCCTGTACCCGCACGAACGCAAGAACTCGCAGGGCGCGGTGTTCTTTGTCTCGGTGCTTTTCATATTGGGGCTGCTGTTTGGCTACTACGTGGCGGCACCGCTCAGCATCAACTTTCTGGCTTCTTACACGGTGGACCCCACCATCGAAAACCAGATTGACATGCAGAGCTACATCTCCACGCTCACAACCATGACCCTCTCGTGCGCCTTCGTGTTCGAGTTGCCCATGGTCGTGTTCTTCCTGGCCAAAGCCGGGCTCATCACCCCCGAAATCATGCAGATGTACCGCAAGCACGCCATTGTGGTTATTCTGATTCTGTCGGCCATCATCACGCCACCCGACATTTCGTCTCAAATTATCGTCACCATTCCCATTCTGCTGCTTTACGAGCTAAGCATCAACATAGCCCGGGCCGTGCGGCGCAACGATACAGCCCGCCTCAACAGCGAGATTAACAAGTAGCGAGGCGGGGATGTGCTGAGCTATTAAGCTCAGGGCTATGGCCGAGCTTCTGTCCTGCTTTTCCATTCATCATACGCATAGTGGCACTGGCGCTTTAATTCTTCCGTCTTCTCCATTCAATACACATGAAACTTGCTCTCGGCTCCGACCATGCTGGCTTTGTTCAAAAGGAAATGCTTCGCACCTGGCTAAGCGACCAAGGCCACGAAGTGCACGATTTTGGCACCTTCTCAGCCGATTCGATGGACTATCCCGACGTTGCCCATCCCTTGTCGGCGGCAGTAGCCGCTGGCGAATACGAAGAAGGCATCCTGTTGTGCGGCTCGGCCAATGGCGTGTGCATCACGGCCAACAAACACGCCGGAGTGCGTGCGGCCATTGCCTGGCTGCCTGAGCTTGCCAGCTTGGCCCGGCAGCACAACAACGCCAACGTGCTCTGCGTGCCGGCCCGCTACGTGAGCGAAGAGCAAGCGCAGGAAATTGTATCGACCTTCCTCAAAACAGATTTTGAAGGGGGGAGGCACCAAAATAGAGTATCCAAAATAAACTACTGAGAAACAGTTAGGTGTCTTTTGGGGGTAGGGCCCGAGCGAAAGAAGGGTGAGACGGATTGTTTGGAATAGTATTAAAGCGTGAAGCATTGCTGCACAGTGCTTATCTTTGACTAGCACTATGCACCCACCTATGGCCCGGCTCGGATTTTTGCTGATGTGGTTGATGGCCATTGGCTTGCTGCCCGCCTTTTCGGCACCAGCAGCAGCACTGGCAGCAGCCGAACAGCCCCTCCCGGCCGCAGTGGAGGAAATACGCCAGAAGCTGGAAACGCAGCTGCCCGACACCATCCGACTGCGATTGCTGACCGCCATGTGTGCGGCGCTGCACACCGAGCAGCCTGCGCAGGCGCTGCCTTATGGTGAGTCGGCCGTATCTCTGGCCCGGTCCCTGCCCATCACGGAGCAGAGTGCCGCCTTATTGCGCAGCCTGCTATGCCTGGCCAGCTGCTATGCCAACCTGTCGAACGGACCCGAGGCCTTGACCCTGCTTTCTGAAGCCCAGTCCCTTGCCCGTCGCCTGCAGGACAACGATGCCCTGGCCCGTTCCTACACTTCGCAAGGCAGCATTTACCACGAGCGGCGGGATTCCACCACGGCCTGGCGGTACTACCGCCGCGCCCTAGAACTGACCTCGCAGGCCGGCGTGTCGTCCCGCACCCGCATGCGGCTGCTGGGCAACGTGGGCGGCCTGTTCTTTTATCGCCAGCAATACCAGCGGGCCATGCACTACGACTCGCTGGCCCTGGCCCTGGCCCGGCGCGCCGGCGACTCGACGGCCCAGTCGAACTACCTCTCCAGCTTGGCCACCTATCAGATGCAGGTCGGAAACATGGGCCGGGTGAAGCGTCTGCTCACGCAAGCGCTGGCCATCAGTCGCCGCCAACATGCGGCACGCAATCAAGCCAACCAGCTGATAATGTTTTCGATGTATTACGTCGAAACCGAGCAGCCCGAACGGGCCGAAGCTTCGGCCCGGGAGGCCCTGAAGGTGGCCCGCCAGAGTGACTACCTGGAGCGGGTGCTCGATGCTTACAGCATTCTTTCCTCAGAGGCGGCCGAGCAGGGCCGCTACCGGCAGGCATATGAGTGGAATCAGCGGTATTTGGCGCTCAACGACACCCTAAATAGCCGTCAAACGATGCAAACCCTGGCTACTGCCCAGGTAAACTACGAAACCCAGGAGCGCGCCCGTCGCCTCCGCTTTCTTACGGAGCAGAATCGGCAGCAGGTCTGGAACAGCCGAATACTGGCAGTAGCGGTTGCCGTGCTCGCCATTGGCCTCCTAGTAACAGTGTACCTCTACCGCAACCTGCGCCGCAATCGCGCGGCCCTTGCAGCCAACAACCAGGCCCTGGAAAAAGCATCGGAAGAATTGCGCCGCGTGGCTGTTTTTAAAGACAAGCTCTACGCCATTGTGGCCCACGACCTGCGCGGCCCGGTCACGGCGTTTGCCGGTGTCACCAGCCTCATAGACTCCTACATTGCCCAAAACGACCAGGCGGGCCTGGCCCGCTTGCCCGCGCTGGTTCGCCAGGCAGCCGACAGCCTCAACCATTTGCTCGATAACGTGCTGAACTGGGCCGTGAGCCAAACGGGGGAGCTAGAGTGTCGCCCCGCACCCCTGCTGGTGTCGGAGCTATTTGCCGAATGCCAAACCCTGTACCAGACCACGGCGGCAGCCAGTTGGCAAACCATCACCATGTCGGCCCCCGCCGGCCTGCGCTTAATGGTCGACCACAACATGGTGCGCACCATTTTGCGCAACTTGGTGGGCAACGCCCTAAAGTTTATGCCTGCGGGCGGGCACGTGCATTTGGAGGCGGCCCTCGACCCCGACGACCCGCAAATGATACTGCTCAGCTGCACCGACACGGGCCCGGGCATGAGCGCGGGCAATGTGGCAGCACTCATGAGCAGCCCGGCACTGCCCGAGCCTGCCTCCACACCCCACGCCACGGGTTTGGGCCTGGGCTTGGCGCTGTGCCGCGCTTTCGTGCACCGGCACGGCGGCACCCTCGTCATTCAGAGCCGCCCCGGCGCTGGCACCAACGTGACGGTGAGCCTGCCCGCAGCCCCGGCAACGCCGGCCGCGCATAAGGTGGTAAAGACCGAAAAAAGCCCGTCCTTGTAAGGCACGGGCTTTTTTCGGTGCTGTTAAAGCCGCTATGCGGCATCCGTTAACGTCAGGCTTATTGCCAGAATTAAGCGTCTTATTACAAGAAGTTGGGGCTTAGCCTGTCCTCAGAATTCTAGAGAATAAACCGTGTGCTCAGGAAGCTGCTTTCCTGACCATCCACAATCTCATTCAGAATCTGCTTGTTGGCATCGGTCTGCTTGGTGGCTACCACCGTGCGGATGCTGAACGAGCGTAGGGCATCGTTCACCGACAGCGTGCCCTCGGCCGAGTCCTTGCGGCCGGTGAAGGGGAAGGTGTCGGGCCCGCGCTGGCACTGGGCGTTGATGTTTACGCGGCTCACCTGGTTCACGAGCTGGTCGACCAGGTTTGCTACTTCCTGCGACTCGCTGCCGAAGATGCTCACCTGCTGGCCGTGGTCGGAGTCGATGATGTACTGAATGGCCTCGTCGACGTGGGAGAACGAGGCCACGGGCACGATGGGGCCGAATTGTTCTTCACGCCACATCTTCATGCCTTCCTGCACGGGGTACACCAAGGCCGGGTACACCAGTGGACCCGCCGCGGTGCCGCCGCCTTCGTTCATGATGCGGGCGCCCTTGGCCTGTGCATCGGCGAGGCACTCGGCCAGGTAGCTAGGCTTTTGAGGCTCGGGCAGGGGCGTGATGTTCACTTTCTCGTCCCAGGGCATGCCGGGCTTGAGCTTGTTAATTTCATCGCCGAGGCGCTGCACAAACTCTTCGGCAATGGTTTCATGCACGAAGAACAGCTTGAGCGCGGTGCAGCGCTGCCCGTTGAAGCTGAGCGCGCCCAGCACCGACTCTTTCACGGCCACGTCCAGGTCGGCATCGGGCATCACGATGGCCACATTCTTGGCATCGAGCCCCAGAATGGCCCGTAGGCGGTTGGATTTGGGGTGCAGCTTCTTGAGCGAGTCGGCCACGCGGCTGCTCCCGATAAGGCCCAGCACATCAATTTTACCCGACGACATCAGCGCCGGCACAATGGTGTTGCCGCGCCCGTAGACTGTGTTCACCACGCCTTTAGGAAAGGCTTCGGTGAAGGCTTGCAGCAACGGGAAGTGCAGCAGCGCGCCGTGTTTCGGAGGCTTGAACAGCACGGTATTGCCCATAATCAGGGCCGGAATGAGCATGCAGAACGTTTCGTTCAGGGGATAGTTGAAGGGCCCCATGCACAGCACCACACCCAGCGGCGAGCGCCGAATCTGACCGATGATGCCTTCTTCAATGGTGAAGCGCGACGAATCGCGGTCCAGGTCCTTAAGGGCGTCAATCGTGTTGCGGATGTAGTCAACGGTGCGGTCAAACTCCTTCTCCGAATCAGCCGCCGACTTCCCGATTTCCCACAACAGCAGTTGCACGATTTCCTTCTTTTGGGCGATGATGAGGCGAGTGAATTTCTCTACCGCCGCAATGCGCTCGGCCACGCTCATGGTGGGCCATTCGCCACGGCCGTGGTCGTAGGCGCGCACAGCCGCATCGAGGGCCTTGAGGCTTTCCGCCTCGTCGAGCAGAGGGTAGGAGCCGATAACGACGGGTTGCAGGGTGCCATCGGGCTGACGCAGCTGAATGGGGGAGAGCACCTCCTGCGTAGGGCCGCTCCACTCGCGCAGCTCGCCGTCGAGCAGGTACTGGCGCTGGTGCAGCGGCGTGGGCCGGCGCCAGGCTTCGGGTATAGCCGCCTCGTCGGGCGGGAAAAGTAGGGTCAGGCTTTCGGTGGTTACGGACATGGTCAAAAGAACATTGTGCGGTGCGAACCTACGCACTAGTACCTGCTGAGGGAAGTGTCGGCCCTTGGGATGCCGTCAGACCATAATTTACGGGAACGTTTGCGTACCGCGCACGTGCTGGAAAGCCGTATGTTCAGGCCAAAATTATTTTTCCCGCTATGCCGCTACATCTCCTGGTTTTACTCAATTTCGCCGCCGCTGCCTACCTCACCGGCCTTATCTGGACGGTGCAGGTGGTGCATTATCCCAGCTTCGGGCAGGTGCCCAAGGCAGCGTGGGCGGCCTTCCATGCGGCGCACACCCGCCGCATGAGCTACGTGGTGCTGGTGCCTATGGTGCTGGAATTGGGGCTGGCCATTTGGCTGGCGTGGGCGGGGCGGGCAGCACTGCCCAGCGGCAGCGGCTGGTGGAGCCTGGCGCTGGTGGTGCTGGTGTGGGCGGCCACCTTTTTCATATCGGTGCCATTTCACAACCGCCTGGCCGCAGGCTACGACTACATTGCCATTGATGGCCTTATCCGCACCAACTGGTTTCGTACCGTGCTCTGGACGGCTCGGGCCGGGCTGCTGGGCTGGCTGCTGGCGCGGTAGAAAGGGCAATCTCGCCGTTGCGAAACAGAGCACTGCCGTTACTTTTAACGGCATGAAGCAGCTTATCTACCTGTGCATCTTGTTGATAAGCGCGCCCACGCAGGCCCAAACCGCAAGCCCTGCCCCAGGGCCAGCCGTTACCGTTGAAGTCAACCGAACCCACTGCCTGGTGCAGTTTGTGGAAACCCTGGCCGGCGGCAGGAGCGGGCACCGCGGCTCACGGCGGGTGTTCGAAACGAGCCGCTTCAACACGCCAGCCGCTCAACGCTGGCTGCGCCGCTATCAAAGCCTGGACCACGAGCCCGAATTCGGCCGCGACGGCTACCCAGCCGGCCGGCTTGGCAGCATGGGGTCCATCACTCCGAGTTACCTGGCCGCCAGCGCCGACGCCCGCGACCTGGCTGACTTGCAGCGCCGCACTGTGGGCTTGTTGCCTAACGAGGTATAAGTCAGCCTCGACAGCGTATAGCGCTACTTTGAGCCCGCTTTCGATGCGCTGGCCTGGCAGCCCCACGCCACCGAGCTAACTCGCTTGCGGGACCCCTACGCACAGTTCTTGGCCCAAAGCCGCGTAATGCTCCAGTTTGGGCAGCTGCGCACCTTCTACGGCAGCGTGTGGCCCGATGCCGTGCCCTACCGCATATTGCTCAACCCGCAACTTGATAACGGCACGGACTTCACGAACAAAGCCTCGGCGAGCGGGAATCTGGTGCTGCTCAACTGTCATCCGTCCACGCGCGATTTTGTGGCGGGCACAGCCGTGGTAGTGCATGAAATGTGTCATTCGCTCTCGGTTCAGCAGCGCTTGGTCTTGCAGCGGCAGTTGGAAGGCTGGTACCTGCACCATGCGTCGCCCAACCGCCGCTTCGCCTACAACTTCATGGAAGAAGCCTTGGCCACTGTGGCCGGGCAGTGGGTGTTTGCCCAGCAAACCGGCCAGCTTGAAGCCGGAGAGTGGTATAATGATGAATACATCGACCGCTACGCAAAGGCCCTCTACCCCGTGATGGCGGGCTACGTCGAACGCAGTCAAGCCATCGACAGCCTCTTCGTTAGCCAAGCCATCAGCATCTTCGATCAAACCTTCCCGCGAGCTGCTGCCAACTACGTCAACTTGTTTCGCAACGTACTGTACTGGTCCAATGCCGATGATTTTCAAGCAACAGTACGGCCCTTTATTGACCGGTTCGGCAGCACGTTTACCCAGTCGGCCACGTCCATTCTGCAATCGGCCGCAGCCCTGCGCATCGCTCAAAACGGCGAGTTCCTGCCGATGATACTCGTTACGCGGGAGCACAAGGCTACCCTGCGTTACTTAAGCCAAAACCTGCCGGCGCTACGCGGGCAGCGCCTACGACCGGAGAAGAGCTTTCTGCTGAGCGCGACTGGCCCGAATAGCCCAATAATCTTAGTGAATGTGCACGACCCGGCGCAGCTCACGGCTGCCGCAGTGCTGCTGGCAAAACAAGGCCACCTCGACCCCGCGCACCCAGTGAAGTGGCTTAATGAGTAGCAGTGGATTTAAGCGCGGCACCCGCCCCGGCGCGCTCAGCCCGCCAGGCAGGGTAGTTCTGAGAACCAGATGGCTAACCAGCCGCTTCTGCCATAGAAGAGGAGGACTCGTCTTCGGCGCCGGTCGAATGCCGCCGCAGCCGAAACGCGAGTATTCCCATCACTATCCCCATCACAAAAATGTAGGAGCCAACCCACCACGAAATGGCCAGGGCTCCGGCATCGGGCCACAAAAGCACCACGCTTCCGAACAGAACGGAAAGGAGGCCGCCCAGCATCATAAGCCACTCCCCGTCGATTTCTTTGCGCAAACGGATGGCCGTTGCGATTTGAAGCCCACCTGTGATGATGGACCAAATGCCCACTGCCAACAGCAGCCCCATCAGGGTAATGCCGGGCCAAACCAGGGTCAGCACCCCCACCAGCACGTTGAATGAGCCCTCCAGCACCAGCGACCACCAGCGAGGCCTCTCCCGGCCCCGCCGAAAGGCCGATATTAGGGTCAAGGCGCCGTTGATAAGGCAATAGACCCCGAACAACACCACCAGCATCAGGAGCGTGAGGCCCGGTTTCAGGAAGGTGAGCAGACCCACGATGGCAGCTGCCAGCCCGCGCAGCGCCATTATCCACCAGTTAGCGTGTAGAATCGATGGAATTATCATAGCAAAAAAGAATAGCAGCAGCCCGAAGAAAACCGCTTCGGGTGCGTATTAGATTCTGATTCGCTTATAACACCCTAGTCACCGGCAGCGTTGCCAGTAAACGACTTCTAAGCCCTTATTTGGGTGTTTTCCAGCCCAAATCCCGTAGTTTTCCCTATTCCGTTGCGGTAGCTACGGATGGTTCCGTCAGGCAGACACTGATTCCAGAGCCCAAGGCCGCTAACTGCCTGCCCCATCCCGACCAGCAAGAAAAGGCACCTTATAGCTTTGGGCGGCTCTTCTCGCGGGTTGCTTTAAACTCTGAGCCTTCCTTCCACTTGGGGAAGGTGGTTTCGCCTGCCAGGCGCTGGCCAATGCGGAAAAGCAGGCGCGCGTCTTGCTCGGCCCCGCGGAGGTCGGCCTGGGGGATGTACTCGTCGGAAGGCTGGTGGTAGTGTTTGGCTTCAAAAATCTCGGCCTGCTCCCGCGCGAAGGCCTTGCCGTGAAGGCGGCTGTCAAACTCCCCTTTGGCATAGAGTGCCGGCACGCCCACTTTGGCGAAGTTGAAGTGGTCGGAGCGGTAGAAGCTGCCGGTTTCGGGGTGCTGGGTGGGCATTACATAGCGGCTCTGTTCCTTAGCCGCCACCCGGGCGTAGTCGTCTAGCTCCGATTGTCCATAACCCGTGATGGTAAAGTCGCGCATGGGCCCGAAGCCCAGCAGGCCGTCCATGTTAATGTTGGCCACCGTGGTAGCTACCTGAAACAGTGGGTGCTCGGCGTAGTAAGCCGAGCCCAGCAGGCCTTGCTCCTCGCCAGTTACGGCCAGAAACACGATGCTGCGGGCCGGCTTCTCCTTGGTTTGGGCAAAGCCGTTGGCAATGGCCAGCAGGCCGGCGCAGCCGCTGGCATTGTCCAAGGCTCCGTTGTAAATTGAGTCGCCGGCAATGGCTGGCCCGATGCCCAGGTGGTCCCAGTGCGCGGTGTAGATGATGTACTCGTTGGGGCGGGTGGTGCCAGGCAGCACGGCCACTACGTTTTTCGAAGCCTTGCGCGTGATTTTATTGCGGAGCGAGGTGCTGAAGTTCAGGCCCATGGGCCGAGGCCGGAAGCCTTGCTTGTTGGCGGCGGCGTAGGCCTCGTCGTAGTTCTGGCCGGCGGCGGCAAACAGGCGCTTAGCAGCATCGAGCGTTATCCAGCCTTCCATGGCCACTTTGCTGGCGCCCTCGTCAGGCGTTTGGGGGTGCAGCTTCGAGCCGCCGTTGCTGCTCTGCACCACCGTCCAGGGGTAGGAGGCCGGCTTGGTATCATGGATGATGAGGATGCCAGTGGCACCATGGCGAGCGGCTTCTTCGTATTTGTAGCCCCAGCGGCCATAGTAGGTCATTTCCTTGCCCTTGAAGAGGGCGGTGTCGTTGCCGGCATTGCCGGGGTCATTTATTAACACTACCACGGTTTTGCCCTTCACATCCAGGCCGGCGTAGTCGTCCCAGTTATATTCGGGTGCTACCACGCCATGGCCGGCAAATACCAGGGGCGAGTTGGTGACGGCAACCGAGGGCTGCTCCCGCTCGGTGAGCACCATGTAGTCGGTGCGGTAGTTCAGCGTCAGGGTTTTGCCGTTGCCAGCTACCGTGGCGGTGGGAGCAGGAGTGCCAGTTATCTCCACCAGCGGCACGGGCTGAAAGTAGGTGCCGTTGGGGCCGGGCTGCAGGCCAATCTTTTTAAATTCGGAAGCCAGGTAGCTAGTGGTTTTTTCCTCGCCCACCGTAAACGGCCGCCGGCCCTGAAATTCGTCGGAAGCCAAGATTTTGATGTGCTGCCCAATAAGGGCGGCTGTGATGCCGTCGGGCGGTGTGGCCACACTGGCCGTGTCGGTGGAGGCAGCAACTGAGTCTTTTTCAGTGTCGGCGGTGTTCGACGACGATTGGCCCTGGCAGCCTGCCAGCAGCACGACTGCCGTGGCAGGAGCCAGCCAGTTGCGTAGTTGAAATAAGCGCATCAATAAAGAAGAGGATAGCCGGTCGGGGACCGGAAGGGCCTGCCGCGGGGCAAAATGCTTCACGGCAACCTGCCGCCGATACCGAAGACAGATGCCACGAAAATAGTACAGGAACAAGTTGTATTCCAGTGGGCCCTAATTGCTTCCTTGACGGAGCGTTGCTGCTCCCGGTAGCTCGCAGCAACGCCGCTACTTTATGCTGCGCAGGCCCTTGCAGGCTCGCGAAAACAGCCTTTTGGCGCGGTTTTAGCATATGGTTAATGTCGCTATCGTAGCGACTCAAACACATTAGCCTGACGGCTAGTACTTGGGCAAGTGCCAAGGACCTTTCCAAACGCCGATTTGATTGCTCCGAAAAACTTCCTTTAGTAGCCTTTTTGCCAGTAGACAAACTAAACTACTGAAAGAAACGGCCCTGACTTAGCCGGTCTTTCTACCTCACCCGCACCCTTCTTCACTGTTCTATACAACTTTTCACCTGCGCTATGTCTTCTTCCTTTTTGCCCCAGCCCCTTAATCTTAGCCCCGAGCAGCACGGGGCCTGGAATCGTCGTAAGTACGTAGCGGAATGTGCCGTTACGTTTCTGGCCAATAAAGCCCAGCCGCTCGATGACGCCATTATTGCGCATTTGCAGAACTACGTTGCCGGGGACGCTACTCTGGGCCAGGCCATTGGCCGCATGGTCGACCATTTTGCACTGCAGCCTCAAGAGTTTGGGGTGCTTCAACACCAATAAGCCCTGCCTGCAGCGCTTTTCATAACGCAAAGCGCCCCCACCGCCAGTTGTGTCCTTGTAAGTGGACGCACAGGCCGTGGGGGCGCTTTGTGTTAATGCTCAGTATTACATCGCCTTGGCGTTCAGGTAGTTTTTTGCAAGCTCATTGAGCTTAGTATCAGTTAGTTGTTCTTCTTCCAGGGTCTGGCGCAGAAGGTCGGCGGCTTCGTTGTGGCCCAGGCGCTCGGCGAAGTGAGCAGCCGTGCCGTAACCCGAAATTTCGTAGTGCTCGATGCGCTGCGAGGCGGCAATCAGGGCGGCATCCATTACTTCATCGGTGGCACGCTCCGACATTGTTTCCTGGCCCTCCGCAATCAGGCCGGCCATGGCTTTGCAAGTATGGCCGTCGAGGTCCACGTTCAGGTTTTTACCAATGCGCTCCAGGCGCTCTACCTGCTTCTCTGTTTCGCGCAAATGCCGCTCGAAACCGGCGCGAAGACGACCATCTTTGGCTTTTTCAGCCATCATGGGCAGGGCCTTCACCAACTGAGTCTCGGCGCTGTACAAGTCTTTGAGTTGCATCTCAAACAAGTCGTCGAGGGTTTCCATTTTGTCGAAGAACATAACAGGAGTAATTAGGTGGGAAAAAATGAGAGGGTACTAATAACCAGCCCAAGAGCGGGTTAGATTATGCTAGCTTTCTCTACGTTAAGGCTGCCACTGGGGTAGCAGCTGGCCGTTATAGCCATGCTTCCTGAGAGGGGTACCATTTTCTATGACTTATCTATATTGTGTTATTAGGCAGAATGTTAAAGGTTTGAAACAATATTCAGCCTCAGCGACAGCGCGAAAAATACGTAATTGAAAATCCGTACTTTCCGAAGCAGATTTTTAGGCGCACGCCGGTCCGGAGCCACTTTTCTGGGAGACACGAAGAATGGCAAATGGCGTTGCTCAGCTATAAGCTCAAGCGTAAAAGCCTGGGGCCAGTATGCTTACTTGCATACCGGCCCCAGGCTTGATAGGCAGCGTTGCCCTGATTTGAAATTGCGGCCGCTATCACCTCCTAGGTAGCTGTTGTGAACGGCCCTTGGCTAGAGGCGAGTGAAATGCTCAGCCGCGATACGAGCCCCCTCGTCGGTGCAAATGCCGCGAATGTAATAGAGGAAAATGCTGCGAAAAACCTCCGCCATGTTGTAGCGCTCGGGAGAAAACACGTTGGGGTTGAGCATCATGTTGAGCTGCTCCATCAATATCTTGGTCACCAGATTGATATTGATGTCGGAACGGAACACCTTGTTGCGGATGCCGTCGTTGAGCAGCTGCTGCAGCTGTGGGGCCGAATAGGTATTCAGGTGCTCGAGCATAGCCTCCCAAGCCTGCGGGAAGTCAGATTGGAGGTCGCTGTAAAAGCCACCCGGAATCGTGTTCAAATCGCGCAGACCTAATTGCAGCAGGCCGTATAGGCGCTCTACAGCCGACGGATACTGCGCATAGAGAGCAGTGTGCTCGCGCTTTTGGCGTTCCATATCGGCTAGCACGGTGCTGTGCACCAGCTTGGCTCGGTCAGGATAGTATACCTTAAGGTCGTCGACTGAAATGGAAAGAGCTTGGGCTAGTAGGCTCTCGGGAGCCTTAAGAAGCCCGTATTTGTAAAAAACAGGCATGGCCGGTTCCAGAGAAACGGTCACGGGAGTAGCATTGGGCATAGACGAAAAGGACTAAGAAACGGTCTAACTAAATAATGACTTAGTTAGTTCGCTACGCCTCAAAAACTAGATAGGTTGTTGAAAAATAGCTTATTGTAAAGCGCCCAACAGGAAGAAAAACAGCAATTGTGTTAGATAGACCAGTGGCACCAGGGGGTTGGCTTTGGTAAAATTAGCTCGGTTGAACAGCATTTGCAGTATGCAGGCCAAAATGAACCAGTCGCGGAAGTTCTGAAAAGGAATCACGTTGGCGGTCCAGTGCCAGAAGTCGTAGGTGCTGGCCACTGGTTCCATGCACATATCAAGGCCCAGCATGAGTAAGGCCGCCAGAATGGTGCGCGGGAGCTCGGGTAGGGGAATGTAGCGCGCCAGAATGCCGCAGCTATAAGTCAGCACCAGCCAGTTGAGGCCAATGGCCAACGGCACATCGAACACTTTGTAGCCCAGTGTGTCGCCGTAGCGGTAGTGACCAAAAAACCAGCTCAAGTGCACCCCAATCACCTCGGCAGTAAAGCCTAGCAAGGCCGCCACGATGCAGAAGCTCCAGAAGGCGGCACCGCGGCCCGGCTGAAACGAGAACAGCAGACCCGCCGTGAGCAACAGCGTGAGGGGCGTAAAACGCAGGTAGAAACTGGGGTCGTCGGCAAAGGCCAGCCCCACAAAGCCCGTGATGTGGAACAGCAGCACCAGGCCTTGGGCCACGCGCAGCCGGCGGGTATTCACGGCCGGTAGCGGCTCGGTGTAATCAACCATATGGAAGAATGAGGAACGAAGCGCGAGGAACAAAGAATCGTGATTGATTTACTTCTTAGCTCCTTCTTTATTCTTCATTGATAAGAGACGAAACAATTTTGGCTGACAGCAAGCATAACGGAATGCCGCCACCTGGGTGCACCGAGCCACCGCAAAAGTACAATCCTTCCAGCCGACCCGAAAAGTTGGGGTGCCGTAGAAATGCCGCTAGCGCGTTGTTTGAAGAGCTGCCGTAAAGCGCGCCGCCAAACGATGAAGTGTCGGCGGCAATGCCTGGGGGCGTCCATACTCTCTCGGCAGCTATCAGGGGCTCAAGGTCGGTGCCCAGGGCTTGGCTCAGCTTACGGAGGACCACGCCCCGGGTTTTGGCAGTCAGCGCTTCCCAGTCCTGGCCTTGGTCGTGGGGCACGTTCACCATCACAAACCAGTTTTCGTGACCGGCTGGGGCGTCGGCAGGCGTTTTTTTGGCGGTGATGTTGACGTAAACGGTCACGTCGTCGGCCACGGTTCTGTCTTGAAAAATGGCCTGAAATTCAATTTGGTAGTCGGCCGAGAAGAAGATGTTGTGCAGGTCCAGCTCCGGAAACTCGTGGCTGATGCCCCAGTAGAAAATAAGGGCCGAGGAAGAGCGAGGCTGACTGAGCGTGCGCTCCGGCGCGGGCTCGCGGGGCAGCAGGCGGCGGTAGGTGGGCACCACGTCCATGTTGCTCACCACCCGGCCATAGTCGTAGACATCCTGCGCGGTGCGCACGCAAGTCACGCGGCCTTCGGCAGTCACAATCTCCTCCACGGGTTCGTTGTACCGGAATTTTACGCCGAACTCGGCGGCCAGCTTCGCCAGGCTTTCGGCAATGGCGTAGATGCCGCCCTCGGGATAAAAAGCGCCAATGCCGTGCTCCAGGTGCGGAATCATGCTCAGCGTAGCCGGCGCCTGGTAGGGGTCCGAGCCGTTGTAGGTCGCGTATCGGTCGAAGAGCTGCACCAAGCGCGGGTCGGAAAATGCTTTTTCGTGACGCTGGTGCATGGTGCCCAGCAGGCCCAGAGCGGGAAGGGCCGCCAGGGCCTTTAATGTTTCGGTGCTGAGGTAGGTTTTGGCCTTGTGCAGCGACTTGTGCAAGAAGGTGCCGGCCGTGGCGTCGTAAGCCTTGCCGCCGCGGGCCAGAAACTGCGTCACGTCCGCGGCGGGCGTGCCCAGCTTTTCCTCGACTTCGGCCGCGAATTTCTGGGAGTCGGCCCAGGCCGTGAGCCGCGTGCCATCGGCAAAGAAGTAGTTGGTGATAGGGTCAAGCCGCTCGTAGCGGAAGTATTCGCTCGGCTCGCGGAGAGCCAGCCGGAAAATATCATCCACCAGCTGAGGCAGCGTGAAAAGCGACGGCCCGGCATCGAAACGATAGCCACCCGGCATGCTGAACTGGTGCATCTTGCCCCCAAACGTGCTGCTGGCCTCGAACACCGTAACGGCGTGGCCAGCCACCGCCAAGCGCACTGCCGTAGCCAGCCCGGCTATGCCCGCGCCGATAATGGCGACGGGTTGTTTGGAAGTACTCTTCTGCCTGGACGCACTACTTTTTTTCATCTTACCGTAAACAAGTTAATGCGGCAAAGTGTGAGCACTATAGTTGAATTATGCGCTCTATTGTAGCGACGGATGTGTCAAACTGTAGCGCTTCAGGCAAATAAATTGGGCTGTCAACACCAGTTATCAGGCACCCATCGAACTGCTTTAAATGCAGTGCCTTAAATGATTTTTTAAATAAAATCAATTGTTTGCTCGCTGGTTCCAAAACGCCTATTTGGGTGGTCCAGCTAGTAAGCCAAGAAAATTTCCAAATAGAAATGGCCACGTAATTCCCCTGCTGCTGCCAAACCGGAGGCCCGCCGCAATTGGCATGTATCTGCACTTCTTTGCCGTCAGGCATTACCCATAAGCAAGGCCCACGCAGAGGCCCGCCCATACCTATTTCGTTTAAGCAATCAAATTGATAACGAAGGGACTGGCTGTGGTCATGCGCGACAAATTGCTGAGTTCCAACATTGAAGTCCCAAGGAGTATGCAATGTGTCCATCCTTGTGGGCTCTATACTACTCCACCGCTAGCACCAGCCCTTTCAAATAAGCTCCCTCCGGGTGAAATAAGCTCACTGGATGGTCGGCCGGCTGCGTGAGGCGGTGCAGGATGCGCGCCGGGCGGCCTGCCTCGATGGCCGCAGCCAATACGGCTCCTTCGAACAGCTCCGGGCTCACTACCTGCGAGCAGCTGAACGTGAACAGCAGCCCGCCGGGAGCCAGGTGCGCAATGCCGGCCGCGTTTAGGCGCTTGTAGCCCATAAGGGCGGCGTGGCGGGCGCCCATGTGCTTGGCAAAAGCGGGCGGGTCGAGCACTAGCAGGTCGTATTGGGCCGAGTGGTTTTTAAGGAAGCCCAGCACGTCGTCGGGATAGGCGGCGTGGCGCTCGGCGTGGTTCGAGAGCTCGGCGTTGCGCTCGGTGAGGGCAATGGCTTTCTTGCTCGAATCGACGGAGTGCACCAGCTCGGCACCGGCCTCCAGGGCATATACCGAGAAGCCACCGGTGTAGCAGAAGGTGTTGAGCACCTTGCGGCCGGGTGAGTAGCGGGCCAGCAGGGCACGGTTGTCGCGCTGGTCGATGAAAAAGCCGGTTTTCTGGCCGGTTTCCCAGTCCACGGCGAACTGGTGGCCGTTTTCGCTCACCAGGTGCTCGGCGCCGGTGCTCTCGCCCATGAGGTAGCCGTTTTGGGCGTCGGGCACGGCGTTGCCGGGCACGGTTTCGGCGCTCTTGTCGTAAATGGCGCGCAGCTTATCACCGAACACGGCTTGCAGGGCCGCCGCAATCTCGGGGCGGGCGCGGTACATGCCCACGCTGTGAGCCTGCACCACGGCCACGTCGCCGTACACGTCGATAATCAGGCCGGGCAGGCCGTCGCCTTCGGCGTGCACGAGGCGGAACACGTTGGTATCGGCCGTGCCGGTGAGACCCAGACGCTGGCGCAGCTGGTAGGCTTCGCGCAGCTTCTTCTCCCAGAATTCGGGTGATGGCAGGTTGGCGTTCACGCCGAAATCGAGCATGCGCACGGCAATGGAGCCGCCACCCGAAAAGTGGCCCACGCCCAGCAGCTCGCCGTCAATGGCTTCTACACGCACGGGGTCGCCCTCGTGGGTGTCGCCCTTCACGCGGGCAATGGCGCCCGAGAATACCCAGGGGTGGCGGCGGCGCAGGGAGTGGTCTTTTCCGTTTTTGAGGACGATGGTGGCGGGGTTCAGCATAGGTCTGCAAAGGTACGGTGCCCGTTGTACGAACTTTGCGTTCGACTTTTAGCACCTGCTGCGCTATGACCAACGACCTCACCATTCTCGACTACGAACCGGCTCACCAGCCCACTTTTCGCGCCCTCAACCACGAGTGGATTTCACACTACTTCAGCATCGAGCCCATCGACAATGAAATGCTGGACAACCCCGAAGGCTACATTCTGGCGCCCGGCGGCCACATCTTCATGGCCCGGCACGGCGGAGAAATTATGGGTACCTGCGCTCTCATCAAGGAGCACGACGGCGTGTATGAATTGGCTAAAATGGCTGTGTCGCCCCGGGCACAGGGCCTGGGCATTGGCTGGGCTTTGGGCCAAGCCATTATTGAGAAAGCCCGCCAACTGGGTGCCCACCGCGTCGAGCTTCTATCCAACTCGCGGCTCGGTCCGGCCCTCAGACTGTACGAGAAGCTAGGGTTCCGGCACGTGCCGGTGCCGCCCACGTCGTACCAGCGCACCGATGTGAAGATGGCACTCGACCTATAGCCGGCCTAGCTGAACCAACGCCGGTAGATGGGCTTGCGCCAGGCAAACTGCGCCCACATGGCCGGGTACAGCACCGCATCGAGCAGAGGCGAGGCCGTGCGGTATTCCAGCGCATCCACAATCACGCTGCCGCCGTGGGGGCCGGGCTCAATGAGGTGGCGGTGGCGCCAGTAGCGCAGGGGCGGGGGCATCACCTGGCCTTCGTCGATGAAAAAGTGCGTGCCATCGGGCAGTTGGCCGTGGTCAACAATCAAGGAGGTCCATTTCAAGCGCTTCACCAAGGTGTTGAGCTCGATTTCGACCTGGTCGCCGGTTGCGCAGCCATCAAACCGTAGCACCCGAAGCTTGGGAAACGGGGGCGCCAAGGCTACAAAAAGTGCGCGGGTAAAGCCGGCCATCACCTTAGCGGGCGGCTGAGCTACGGCGGTTCGGAGGGTGACGTGCATAAGTAGTCATCACAACGGTACCAGCCAGGCTTTGTTTGCAGCGGCTTGCAGGGCAGCTGCCTACTGCACGCCGGTTATGCGGAATTCTACCCGCCGGTTGAGCCTGCGGGTGTTTTCCTGGTTGTTGCTGGCCATGGGCTCGGCCCCGCCAAAACCAATGCCGGTGATGCGCGCCTCGGCAATGCCCCGCTCCACGAGGTAGGCCTTTACGGTGCCCACGCGCTGCTCGCTGAGCACTACATTTTTCTCGGGCGGGCCCACGTTGTCAGTGTGGCCGCGCAGCTCAATGGTCATGCCGGGGTTGTCGGTGAGCAGGCTCACGAGTTTGTTAAGCGCCGGAAACGAGGTGGGCAGCAGCACCGCCTGGCCCTGCTCAAACTTCACGTTGTCGAGCGCCACGGTGGTGCCCACACTCAGGGGCTGCAGCAGAATATCGCGCACGTAGGGCCCTGGGCCGGCCGTCCAGGTGCTGTCGGTGGCAATGTAGCCCGTGAGCTGGGCATGGTAGGTATAAGTGGTGCCGGGCTTGCCCTGGTAAGAAAAAGTGCCATTGGGGTTAAGCCGCACCACGTTGCCGAAGCCGCCCAGCCCTAGACGCAATTGTGCTTCGGACAAGGGCTGGTAGGTGGCGGCATTCAGCACGCGTCCCCGCCAAGTGGCGGCGGCGGGCGGCGGTGGGGCCGGCGCCATGCGGGGCGGCACCTGAAACAGGTTGCAGCCCGCCAAGTCGGTATAGGTGCCTTTGCGTACTAGGGTAGCCCGGCGGCGGGCCATGTCGACCTGATACACGGCTTTGGGGCCGGCCAGGTAGAGCCGGCGGCGACCGCCGGCATCGTTTTGCATCAGCAGGTCGCTGTAGCCGCCGCGCTTGGGCAGGCCCTCTAACTTCATGCGCTCGGGGTGGGCTCGGGCGGTTTTTAGGTTGACTTTGAGCAAGGAGCCGTCGGTGCTGTACACCCGGTACATGGTGTTGGCATCATCGAGACAGAAGTTGCCGTGCGTGCCCGCGCCGGGAAAGGTTATTTCGTAATAAAATGGCGCTTTCTGCATGGGGTCGTTGAACCAGACCACCGTCACCTTGCCGGTGGAAGGCGTCACCTTCACGAGCAGGTTGCCGTCGGAGCTGTTGAAGTAGAGGTCGCCCCGGTCGTCGGTTGCAGCCGAAATCCATACGTTCTCCGAGCCTTGGGCTGGGAGTTGCCAGGTGGTATAGGCGCCCTTGCGGGTCACGGGGTCGTAGCGGTACACGTATTCGGGCGCATCGGTGGGCGCTTTCGTTACGGAGTACAGGCAGTTGTCGAAGCCCTTAGCCAGCGCGTACGACTGGAAGGGCAGCACCCGGCGGTGAACTTTGGGCGCCGCCGTCAAGTCGTTGGCCGGAAACTCGTGGATGGTGCGGCAGTCGTCTTCCCACCGGCCGTTGTAGAAGCCCGTGGCGGCAATGCCATAAAACTTATTGTCGCACACCTGGGCAGCGTAGCGGAGGCTGGGCCAGGCTTTTTCAGTGAAAGCAAAAGAATCTACTAGCTCCTTGCCCTCGGCCAGGTACTGGGCATCTTGACTGACCTCCCCGCGGTATTCAATTTGAAATTGGTAGCCCCCTCGCCACACCCGGCGCCCCACCACGTGCAGGCGCGTTGGTACAGCCGACGAATGAGTGTACAGATACTCGTAGCGTATCTCCTCGTAGCTGCCTAAATCCTGCTGGTCGAGGCCCAGCACCTGGGAACGGGGCAGCCGCTGAATGATGCGCCATACGGAGTCTTGGCCCCCGCGTAACGTGAGCTTCAGGTCTTTCTGCTGGATGGGGAGCAGTTGGGTGGTAAGGGTTACGTAGGCGGGAGCAGGGCGGGCAGCGGTGGCGTAGAACGTCGCTTCAGCACCGTCGATGCCTTTGCGCACTTGCCAAGAGGTGGGGTAAGCAATTTGGTAACGGCCTTTGGCATCGGTGAATACCGTGGGGGGCGGCGCTGCCTCCTGCTGCGCATAAAGCGCCGCCGGGCTTAAGAGCAGCACCAGCAACAGAAAAACCTTCATCAAAAATAGCTCGGACGTTAACAATACTGTTTGAGATAGATAAAATCACATCACAAGTAAAGAAACGCCGTTTCCCGCGAAAAACATACTGCCCGTTTACTCCCAGTCTCAAAGCCTGGGCTAAGAGTGGCCTGCCAACGACCCTAATGCCACTGGTAAGCCATTCAAAATTTACCCCAGCAGTTCCTCGATGTCGGCCCGTGTCAAGTGCTTGATAACGGCCTCGTCGGTGGCAATCAGCTCGCTCACTAGCGCCAGCTTGCGGCGTTGCAGGGCCAGGATTTTCTCTTCCACCGTGCCTTGGGTGATGAACTTGTAGGTAAACACCGGCCGCTGCTGGCCAATGCGGTGGGCGCGGTCCACGGCCTGGGCCTCCACGGCAGGGTTCCACCAGGGGTCAAGAATGAAGACGTAGTCAGCTGCGGTGAGGTTGAGGCCCACGCCGCCGGCTTTCAGGCTGATGAGGAAGATTTTTAAGTCCTCGTTTTCCTGGAAGCGCGCCACTTCTTTTGGCCGGTCGCGGGTGGCACCGTCAAGGTAGGCGTAGTCGAGCTGACGCTCATCCAGCGCTGCCCGCACCAAAGCCAGGTGCTGTACAAACTGACTAAACACCAATACCTTGTGCCCCTCAGCCACCACGTTGCGAATCATTCGCAGCACCTCGCGCAGTTTGCCCGATTCGTGGGTGTAGTTTTCATCGGCCAGGCGCGGATGGTTGGCAATCTGGCGCAGGCGCGTCAGGCCTTGCAGCAGCAGAAACTGCGTATTTGCCGGCCCGTTCTCGTCGAGGTTGCGCAGGATTTTATTGCGGTAGAAGCTCTTGGTTTCTTCGTAGGCGTGGGCCTGCTCCTCCGTCATGGGGCAGTAGCTGAGCTGTTCAGTTTTCTCAGGCAACTCCTTAGCCACTTGGGCTTTGTGCCGCCGCAGAATAAACGGCTTAATGAGGGCGTGCAGGCGCCGGGTGCGGCCTTCGTCCTGGTGCTTCTCAATGGGTTTCAGGAACTCCTTGCGGAAAAATGCCTGCGTGCCCAGCAAGCCCGGGTTGATGAACGACATCTGCGACCACAAATCCATGGTGCTGTTTTCTACAGGCGTACCCGTCAGAATCAGCCGGTGTTTGGAGCGCAGTTGCCGCACGGCCTGCGAGGTAGTCGACGACGGATTTTTGATGGCCTGCGACTCATCCAGAATAACGTAGTCGAACTTGTAGCCGGCCAGCAGTTCCGTGTCCAGACGCACGATGCCGTAGCTGGTCAGCACCACGTCGTAGTCGGCAAAGCGGTCGGGGTTTTTGTCGCGGTAAGTGCCGGTGTAAGCCAGAATGCGCAGGTCGGGCGTAAACTTCTCCGCCTCAGCCAGCCAATTAAATACCAAAGAAGTAGGTAATACCAGTAGCGACGCCGCGCCCTGGGCCTCCCCACTTTCGCGGCGGTGCTGCAGCATGGCCAGCGTTTGGACGGTTTTACCCAGGCCCATGTCGTCGGCCAGGCAGCCGCCAAAATGGTAGTCCTGCACAAAACGCAGCCAATTGTAGCCAGCCTTTTGGTAGGGCCGCAGCTCGCCCAGGAAGCCCGTGGGCAGGGGGTGGTCTTCTACTTCGGCGAAATCGCGCAGCTTGGCCAGCTTGCGGCCCATGCGCACGGTGGCCAGCTCATTGCTCTGCAAATCGGCTACCAACGCCAGGTGGTGGCGGCGTAGGTTGAGGCCTTCCGGGGTTTCTTCGCCGAAGGCAAACAGCTCGAGGTAGTCCGTAAACCACTCCTCGGGGATGATGGCAATCTGACCGTTGGGCAGCTTGAACTCCCGGCGTCGCTGCAAAATGTGCCCGCGCAGCCGGATAAACGGTATTTCAATATCACCGAAGTGCACCGTGCCGCGCACGTCAAACCAGTCGCCAGACTCCTGAATCCCGACGTGCACGCTGGTGGGCCCTATGAAGTAGCTCTTGGTAGCAGTCGAAGCCGCTTCCACCGTGTAGCCCAGCTCGGCCAAGACCATGGTATTCTCGTGCAGCCACTTGAAGGCTTCGCTCTTCGGTAACACGGCCTGGCCGTTTTCTACCGTGAGCTGGCGCTCGCGCAGTTCGGCCACTGTTGCTTGCTCTTGCTCCGGGTTGCGCAGCAGGCGGTGGAACACGTAGCTGTCGGCGGTTTTTTCTAACCGCACGCTCACCGGCTTATCGGTACCCAGCGGCATGAGGTGCGGCCCGTAGCGGAAGCTCAATTCGAAGTGAATCTGCTCGGTTTCGGGGCCCGTGAGCACGGGCGCTACGGGCTTGGGCAGCGGAATGCGACCGCGGCGCGGTGGTCCGGGCGGGCGAACTGGCGCTTCAGGCGCGGGCGCTGCCGGAATGGCATCGCTGAACGTAAGCCGGGGCCGCGCCACATAGCGCTCCGACCGGATATCGAAGCCGCGGGCGTGCACCTCAAACGATTCCATGAGCGGCGCCACAAATTTCTGAAAGTAGCTTTCCTCCACGTTGCGGGGCACTACAATAAACTTCTTCTTCAGAAACGGCAGCAATTTGCGCCCGTCCACTTCCGTGCGGAAGGAATAAAGCAAGTCGCCCAGCAACAGCCAGGCCGGCTGCAGGCACACCAATAGCGCGTCCTTGTACTGAAAGTCGAGGCGCTGATTCTGGTACTGAATGGTGGGGAAATAGTGCGTACCGTCCTCGTTGCGGCGGAAGTGGAACAGGATGGACGCTTTGGAAGGCGCCAGCCCAATTTCTTTCCACGTCGGCTCACCATCGCGGCCCATGATAAATACGCGCTTCCCCGCCAGCTTGGCCAGAATGGCCGCCATGCGTGTTTGCACATGCCGCGAAATGGCATCCTGCAGAGGCTTGTCGCCCTTTTCGGCGTTGTAGGTTTTAAGGAAAAATTCGGCCGTCGCGATTTTGCGGGGCCAGAACTCTTTCACCACTGCTTCCTGCTGAATCTGGTCGCAGAGCTCCACCAGCTCGAAGTCGGTGGCATCGAGGCCCGCCTCAAACTCGTGCGCATTTTTGCCCGAAACCGTCTGATGCAGAAGCGTTAATTGGTCACGGGGACCCAACTGCACTACGAAAGCCGCAAACAAATGGCCGAGGAACTCGTGCTCGAAGAGCGAGTAAACAATCTGAAACGGTTCTGAGGTAGATACTTTCATAGCCGGACACGCGTGGAGCGCAAGGTAGGGCTGAAAGCGGAAACGAGCATTGTAGAGCTTTACAGCGGTAGAGGGTAGTTACGCGCTTACGGCCCTCAGCACTCAAGGATGCATGCCGCGTTATAAATTCTCCCGCAAATCCAACTTGCTCGCATTCAGGGCAGGGCGTATGCTTACTGCTAAGGTGATGAAGATGATGGAGGCACAGGTAAAAATCAAATCAGAAAGCTGCATCTTCACCGGGTAAGCATCCACTACGCTCGTGGCCATGCCCATGCTCACAAAGCCAAACTGCTGCTGCGCCCAGCACAAGGCCACGCCCAGCACCAAGCCAGTTGCTGCCCCCACCAGCGCCACAATGGCGCCCACCAGCAGGAAGGTGCGCCGCACGGTTTGTTCGGTGGCGCCCATGGCAAGCAGTACCGAAATATCTTTCTTCTTGTCAATTACCAGCATCGACAACGAGAAAAAGATATTGAGCGAGGCAATGAGCAGAATGAGCGTGAACGTGATGAACACAAACAGCTTCTCCACCTTGATGGCCTTGAACAAGCTCACGTGCTGCTCGTCCGAGTCCTGTACCTTAAAATTGGGGCCGAGCTGCTTGCGGAGCTGCTCCTTCACCTGCTCAATCTCGAAGCTGCCGCCCACCTTCACGTAGAGCGCGGTGCGGCGGGTAGTGTAGCCCAGCAGCCGCTGCGCAAAGCTGATGGGCACGAAAATGTAGCTGTCGTCGATGTGCTGCTCAATAAGGAACACGCCGCCGGCAATCAGATTTTCCTCGTTGAAGGCCTTCTCCGGGTTCATGCTTAGCGTTTTGCTGCCCGGCGTGTTGCGTGGGTACAGCAGGCGCATGGGCGACAGGCGGTTGTTCAGGGTGATGCTGAGCTCGTGCTGCACGCCGGCGCCCACCAGGGCAAGCTCTAAGCTGTCGCGGCGGAGGCGGTGGTCGCCCTCGCGGATGTTGGCATCTATCTGGCTTTGGCCAAAGTAGTTGTCGGAAAGGCCCCGCATCTTCACCACCATCTGGCGGTCGTGGTACTGCAGCAGGGCATTGTCTTCGATAACCTCCGTGACCAGGGCCACGCCCGGCATTCTTTCCAAGCTCATCAGGAAGGTGCGGTCCACATCGAAAGCCTTGCCCTTGGTGGCGGAAATGACCAGATTGGGGTCCGATTTGCCGTAGAGCGTGCGCACCAGGTCTTCCAGCCCGTTGAAAACCGACAGCACAATAATCAACGCCATAGTACCCACCGCCACGCCAATCATCGAGATGTTCGAGATGATGGTGATGATGTTGCGCTTATTCTTGGAACGGAAATAGCGCCGCGCTATGAGGAGAGGAACGTTCACCTAAAAGAAGGGGGAGGGTAGAAGGTGGGCAGGTTAGAGTCAATCAATTCCAGGTAAAGCTACCCAACTCTCACCATTGGCTTTGCTCAACTCGTCAACTGCTACTTCCAGGCCTTCACAATCAGGCCAGTGCCCGAATCGTGAACGGTGCGGGCATCGAGCCAGTTCAACAGCAAGCAGAACGGGAACGTGACAGCGTAGTAGAATGGCAGCAGAATAAAGAACAGCCGCGACTTGCCCAGCATCAGAATGGGGTATTTCATGCTGAGGCGCCACGAAATCTGGCCGGGCTCGCCGTAGGCGTAGCGGGCCTCGATGCGCTCAAAACCAGCCGTGCTGAGCTTCTGCTGAATCTCGCGGATGTTATAGCCGTCGCGCACGTGCTCTTCAATGAAGCTGGTTTCGCCGTCGTCGTGCACATCGGAGCCGCCCTGGTCGCTGGGCGTGGAGATGAGCAGCATGCCCCCGTCCTTGAGCGAGGCGTGGATGTTGCGGAACACTTCCACGTCTTCCAGAATGTGCTCCATCACATCTACTGACAGGGCCAAATCGAAGGAGTTAGGCTCTTGGTAGAGCACCAAATCTTGCACGGCAAACTGCACGTTGCGCCGCCCAATCTGCCGGAAGAACTTATTGGAGTCGGCCACTTGGTCGTCTTTCACGTCCACGGCCAGAATATTCCATTTAGAACTAAGCCCACTCAGCCAGTACGTGTACTGCCCATAGCCGGAACCCGCATCGAGAATGTTGAGCGGCTCCTGGGTGCGGCCTTTGGCCCACTGGCGCAGCTCCCGGTGCACGTGCCAGGTGCGCAGCAGCAGCAGGTCAAGCAAATGATAAAACAGTCGGCGCAACCACGGCGTGCGGTTAAATACCTGGCCGAGCGTCTTCTTAATCGGGTCGTAATACAAGGGAATGACTGAGTAGCGGAATAACGTAGGGAGAGAGAAGGCCGGGCGACGGAGTGACTGAAGGCTCACTTCGTCACACCGCCGTTCCGTTACTCTCCTTTGAAGAGGCGCGGCCGGGAGGGCTTTTCGTCTTCGTCGGGGGCGTCGTCTTTGGGCGCTGGCGGAATCTCCAGGGTGCCGAGCACCTGGTCCATGTGGGCGGCGTAGGCGGCGCTATCGTCGTGGAAGAAGATGAGCTCCGGCACTACCCGGGCCGTTTGGCGGATGCGCTTAGCCAAGGCCTGACGGATAGCCTTGCTGTTTTCGCGAATGATTTCGAGGCGGTCGTTGGCATCGGAGCCCAGAAGCAGGCTCAGGTACACGCGGGCCTGGCCCAGGTCGGGTGTCACGCGCACCAGGCTAATGCCGGGCGCTAGGCCGCCACCGAAGAGGTGCGGCAGGTCGCGCTGTAGCACTTGGGCGAGCTCCTGTTGGAGCAGGCTCGCCATTTTTTGTTGTCGTTTGCTTTCCATAATAAGCTGCAAAGGTACGGGTTGCGAGAGTAGGGCAGAAGAGGTACGAGGGCGAGCACAAAAAGGAAAATGCCGGAAGCAGCTTTTTGGGACAGGCCGCGCCCGCTGGTGAACAATACCTTTGCCCTCAATCCCGGCTCTGTCGGCTTACTCTCGTCCCCAAACTGGTGCTTCGCTTTTTTAAAAGCTCCCTTCCTGCGCAGCTCCTGGCCTTACTTATCCTGGTGCTGGCCCTGCGCCTGCCTCTGCTCTGGCTGGGCCTGCCCGTGACGGCCGCCGAGCTGCGGGCGTTGCTGGTGGGCGAGCGGCTGCACGATGGAGCCATGCCCTATCGGGACTTGTTCGACGGCACCGCACCGCTGGCCGCGGCCACGTTTGCCGTGCTCGATGCCCTGCTTTCGCGGCCTGTGTGGCTCTACCGGGTGTTTGCCCTGGTACTACTGCTGGCGCAGGCCTTTCGGTTGAACATGGTTCTGAACCGCTACGATGTGCACCCCGAGCGCGGCTACGTAGTGACCCTGACCTACCTGCTGGTAGGCAGCGTCAGTACCGACCTCGACACGCTGTCGCCGCTGCTGCTGGGCCACACGTTTGTGGTATTTTCCTTGAGCGCGCTGCTGCCCACTTCGCGCGAAGGCTACGACAACCGCCGGCTGTTCCGAGCGGGCTTCCTGATTGGCCTTGGCGCGCTTTGCTACCTGCCACTTAGCTTGTTTGTGATAGTGGGCCTGTTTGCAGTGGTCATTTTTGCGGCCAATTCCTTTCGAAGCTCCTTGCTGCTCCTGTGCGGATTCTTCTTTCCGTATGCGCTGGTCGCTACATTCTTTTTCTACATCGGGGCCATGCCCGGGTTTGTACAGTTTCATCTACAGCCTGGCCTCACTGACCTGATTGCCAGCGGCCTGCCCGCCGGCCTGCAGCTACGGCTCCTGATAGTGCCTGGCTTGGTGCTGGTGCTGGGCTTGCTGCGGTCGCTGGGTACTTCCCTGGGCTTGGTTTTCCAGGTGAAATTTCGGCAGATGATGTTAGTATGGCTGGTGGTAGCCATGGCCACGGCCGCTGTGGAGCAGGGCGCTGCCCCAGGCGTGTTGGTGCTGCTTTTGCCACCCTTGGCGTATTTCAGCTTGTTTTTGTGGCAGCGCTACCAGCATATGTGGCTGCTGGAACTGGGGCTTTTGCTCATCCTCAACGCGGCAGTTGTGCTCCGCTACCGGGCCCACGTGCCGGGGCTTGAGGCCGTACTGCAAATGCCGGCCGAAAGCCGCTTCGGCCTCCACCCCGACCCGCGTTATGCTTCCATACGCAACCAGACCTTGCTTATTCTGGGGCAGGACGACCGCGCCTATTTCCATAACCGGCCTGCTACCCCTTACCTCGACTGGGCCCTTTCCCAGGTTGATTTTGGGCACCTGACCGAATACGCCGCCGTAGTGCGAATAGCACAACGCATCGGCACTACTCCCCCCGACTACCTCCTCGACCAAGCCGCTATAGTGCCCCGCTTAAAACAGCTGCTGCCCGGCCTGTTTGCTCCGTACGAGCCTACCGGCATGCCCGGCCTCTACCGGCGCCAGGTAAAGCAGTAAGCACAAACCAAGGCAGGCACTATACCCAGCACCAATACCGGCTGCGTCGCTCCAAGGGCAAGTTCCGCAGAAATAGCGCCAAGGGCTCGAGGTCAGTCAGGAGCGAGGTGAGCACAACGATGCGTCCGTCGGCCAGGTGCAGGCGCAGGTAGTCGTACTTGGCCCAAAAGGTGCGGCGGGCACTGCATGTCACGCGCTCCACGTGGGTGAGGTCGCGCCGCTCAAATGCAACGCGCTGGCCTGCTTCGTACACCTCGAACTCATTTTCAGTGGGCTGAAACAGCAACACGGTCTCTTGGTTTACTGCCCAATAGCGCAGAAATAACACCAGTGCCGGCCCACTCAATACCAGCGTAAACAGCAAAAAACCAACGGCCAGCAGCCATTCAAATAAGGTGGTTCTTTGGCCGCTTAGCGCCACCGCTGGCAGCACGCTTAGCCCGGCCCCCAGCGCCAGCAGTGGCCAAAATAGCAGGCGCATCTGCCGCGCCGCCGTAATGCGGTAAACCGCAGTTCGCTTAGAAAACAGGCCCGTTACCCAGCGCACCGCGCCCAGAACCACGAGCAATACCATCGCCACTTCCAGCAGCGGCCGAAGAATAGAAGATTTCATGGGTTGAAGCCAGCCCCGCGCTACGCGCCGACCTGCACCCAGGCTTCGTTTTCCCGGTGCGCCCGCAGGTGCCCAAAGCTTTCCAGGGCCAATCCATGCTTGGCAAATACTTCCAGCACCGCCTCGCGGCCCTGGGGAGCCACGCATACTAGCAAGCCCCCGGAGGTTTGTGGGTCGCAAAGCCAGGTTCGCTGCTCGTCGCTGATGGGGCCTACTTTATGACCGTAGCTGGCCCAGTTGCGGCCCGTGCCCCCTGGCACGCTCCCTTGCTTCAAATAAGATTCCGCAGCCAAAAGGCGGGGTACTTTCGAAAACTCGATTTCAGCCGTCAGACCACTGCCCTCGCACACTTCAGAAAGGTGGCCGAGCAGGCCGAAACCCGTCACATCGGTCAAGGCCGTTACCGCACCCAGCTTGCTCAGCTCTGCGCCAATTTTGTTGAGCTGCATCATTTGGGCTGGCGCAATCGCCGCGTCCTCATCCCGCAAAATGCCCTTTTTCTGGGCCGTAGTAAGGATGCCCACGCCCAATGGCTTAGTCAAATACAGTTCCGAGCCCGCCGTAGCGGTGTCGTTCTGCTTCAGGTCGATGATGTTGACCAGGCCCGTCACGGCCAATCCGAAAATCGGCTCGGGCGAGTCGATGCTGTGCCCACCCGCCAGCGGAATTCCCGCTTCGGCGCAGATGCTGCGGGCTCCTTCCAGCACGCGGCGCGCCACCTCAGGCGGCAGCTTATCGACGGGCCAGCCCAGCACCGCAATGGCCATGATGGGCCGCCCGCCCATGGCGTACACATCCGAGATAGCGTTGGCCGAGGCAATGCGGCCAAAATCATACGCATCGTCCACGATGGGCATGAAAAAATCGGTGGTCGAAATCACCGCCTGTCCGCCGCCGATGTCATACACCGCTGCGTCGTCGCGGCTGGCATTGCCCACCAGCAGCCGCTCGTCGTAGGGCTGGGCAATGCTGGTGTGCAGCATTTGGTCGAGCACGGCTGGCGCAATCTTGCAGCCGCAACCCGCGCCGTGGCTGTACTGAGTCAGTTTATAGTCTGTGGTGGGAGTCATATCAATCAGAAAAAAGCCGGTCCGGCCCGCCAGGTATGGACCACAAAAGTCTGCAAAGGGTTTTGAAGTCGCAGTGATAGCTCAAACGAGAGTTCCGAGAGGGTTGAACGTAAAAAGAGGAACGCAAGCCGGGCGAGTTGGCCTCAGGCATGCATTCCTCTTCAACAAAAACCGCTAATGATGGCTGCGGCGGCCGTTTATTTCACTGCAACGGGTACTTCCATGTACTCCCAGCGCAGCACCAGGCCTTTTGGTGTTACTTCATAGGCTAGGCGTTCGGTCAGGGTGTTGATTTTGCGGGGCTTTACCGAAACTCGCAGGGCATCCTGCTTTTCGTCGTATTTGTAAGCTCCCCACTGCTCGGCCGTTTTGTTAAAAATGACAGTCCAGTCTTTTTCAGTTGGAATCATGAAGAGGCTGTACTTGCCTGCGGGGAGGGCTTTGCCTTCCACCTTCACCGGCTTGCTGAATTCTACAGTAGTGGCCTCGTTGGCACCTGCGCGCCACACTTTGCCATAAGGCTCGAGCCCGCCCCAGATGGTGCGGCCTTTCACAGCAGGGCTACTGTACTTAACAGTTACATCAGCTGCGCCAATTTTGCCGCTGGCCGTAGCAGCGGGACTGGGTTTCTCCTTTGGCGCTTCGGTTTGCGCGTAGGCCGTGCTGGCAGTTAGCAACGTGGCTAGGCCGAAAGCGAAGCGGCGAAGGAGTTGGATGGTTTTCATGTGTGAAGAGCTTAAAATTAAATGGAGTGATGGTTTGGGTCCGTTGCCCGCGCCGTGAAACCCTAAGAGCGCAGTTAGGGTTTTAAAGTCAGTAATTTATCGCCGTAGTGCTCATCGATGCGCCGTTGCCAAGGGCCCGTCAATGCGCTGCACGCCGGTGCACCGGAAATGGGCCATCCTTGCATTCCGCCGCCCATTGTCCTATCTTTGCACCCGAAGTTGGTATTCGCTTTAGCAAAGAGGGGACGCGCAGTCCCCTCTTTTTTTGCCCGCTTTTTTCTTGAGTTATGCATTTTGACCGTACCCTACTGCTGGAGATGCTCCAGGACGCCATCGGCGACGAGGAGCTGTTCATCGTGGGCCTCACCGTGTCCGATTCGGTGATGCCGAAAGTGACCGTGACCCTCGATGGCCCCACCGGCCTAGCCATCCAGGCGTGCGCTACCATCAGCCGCCGCCTGGCGCGCCGCATCGATGAGCACTACGGCGAGGATTCCGCCTATTCTCTGGAAGTCACCAGTCCCGGTGCCGACCAGCCCCTCACCGACCCGCGCCAGTACACCCGCCACATCGGCCGCTCCCTAGCCCTTAAGCTCGCCGACGGCACCGAGAAAACCGGTGTGCTCACCACTGCCACTCCGGAAGGGATAGAAATTGAAGAAGTAATCAAACAGAAAACCAAGAAAACGACACTGCCCGCCGCCTTTTATCCCTTCACGGATATTCAGGAAGCCAAAGTGGTTATCTCCTTTAAGTAAGCTTTTCAGTTGTCAATTGCTCGTTGGCAGTTGTCAGTGCAAAACTGATGATTGAACAACCTGACAACTGACAACCAACAACTGACAACTACAATGAACAGCCACGAATTAATCGAGTCCTTCAGCGAATTTGCCCGGAGCAAGAACATTGACCGGCCCACGATGATGAGCATCTTGGACGACGTGTTCCGCACGATGATTCGCAAAAAGTACGACCAGGACGAAAACTTCGACGTTATCATCAACCCTGATAACGGGGACTTGGAAATTTGGCGCAACCGCGAAATCGTGGACGACAACTCCGAGGATATCTGGGACCACGATAAAATTCCGCTCGCCGACGCCCAGAAAATCGAGCCTGACTTTGAAGTTGGCGAATCGGTGGCCGAAGCCGTGAAGCTGGAGGACTTCGGTCGTCGCGCTGTGCTGATGGCTCGCCAAACGCTGATTCAGCGCGTGAAAGACTTGGAGCGCGACAACCTCTACCAGAAGTATAAAGACCAGGTAGGTGAAATCGTAACCGGCGAAGTCTATCAGGTGTGGAGCCGTGAGGCCCTCATCATGGATAAGGACGACAACGAACTGGTGATGCCCAAAGCCGAGCAAATCCCCAAGGACCGTTTCCGCAAGGGCGACACCGTGCGGGCCGTCGTGCACCGCGTTGAAGTAATTAACGGTACCCCGAAAATCATTCTCTCCCGCGCCGCGCCGGCTTTTCTGGAGCGTTTGTTTGAGCTGGAAGTGCCGGAGATTTACGACGGCCTCATTGTTATCAAAAACGTGGTGCGTGAGCCCGGCGAGCGCGCCAAAGTAGCCGTTGAAAGCTACGACGAGCGGATTGACCCAGTGGGCGCCTGCGTCGGCATGAAGGGCAGCCGTATTCATCCGGTGGTGCGTGAACTCGAAAACGAGAACATCGACATCATCAACTACACCGACAACCTTGAACTCTATATTGCCCGGGCACTATCGCCGGCCAAAGTGGGTTCTATGAAAATAAATCAGGAAAGCGGGCGGGTTTCTGTTTTCATGAAGCCCGACCAGGTTAGCTTGGCCATCGGCCGCGGTGGTGCCAATATCAAGTTGGCCAGCCGGTTGGTGGGTATGGAAATCGACGTATTCCGCGAAGCCATCGACTACGAGGAGGATATTTCACTAGACGAGTTCCAAGACGAAATCGAGCCTTGGGTACTGGCCGAGCTGAGGAAAATAGGCTTGGACACAGGACGTGCCGTCTTGGCCGTCAAGAAGGACGACATTGTGCGCCGCACGGAGTTGGAAGAAGAAATGGTGGACGATGTATACCGCATTATTCGCCAGGAATTTGCTGACGACGAAGACCTCGACGAAAACTCTCTGGACGCCGCTAAAAAGCGCGCAACCGTGAGTGCTGCCCCCGAGGCAAAAGCTGATAGCCAGGGAGAGGAAGTGGCTGTAAATCATGCCTCTGAATCTGAAATAACAATTGAACACACCCCTTTGGTGACCGAAATGACCGAAGACCCCAAAGCAACTGCTGAGGATGCGGGCGCAAGCTCTCCCGCCGAATCAGCCCAATGACGGCCGCGCGGCCGGTACGGCAAGGGTAACAAATCGTGCCAGTTGGCGCGGTTTGCGCCCTGCTGGCAAGATTTAATGTAATACCTTTGCACTTAGAAGCGTATCGTACGCGAGAAAAGATTAGAATGGCGGAAGCAACCCCGAAACGGCTACAACAGGCGGCCAAAGACCTGAATATTGGAATGGACAGGGTGGTTGAAGCCCTGGCCAAGAAAGGTATACAAGTAGAAAACAAGCCGACCACGAAGCTCACCGGTGAGCAAGTGGCCTCGCTTGAGAAGGAATTCGCGGCCTATGCCCAAGACCGGCAAGAGGCTCAGAGAGTCATTCAGGACAAGCGCCAGAGCGACCTCGACGCGGCTCCCAAGCCCGCTGCTCCGGCCCCGCGCCCAGTGCAGGCTGCTACTCCCGCACCTAAGCCGGCTGCGCCAGCTGCTCCCGTAGCTGCTGCTCCAGCCCCTGTGCCCGCTCCGGTGGCACCTGCTGCTCCTGTGGCGGCAGCACCGGCGCCGGCGCCCACACCTACTCCCGCTACGCCATCCGTGCCGGGCCTGAAGGTGTTGGGTAAAATTGAACTCGACAGCCGCGGCCGTGTGGTAGCCCCCAAGCCCAAGCCAGCGGAAGCGCCGGCTGCTGCGGTGCCCGCACCAGCTCCTGCTGCACCGGCACCTGTTGCCGCAGCACCAGCGCCTGTCCCCGTTGCGCCAGCTCCTAAAGTAGAAGCGCCTGCTGCGCCGGCACCAGTCGCTCCCGTAGCGCAGCCCATCGCCAAGCCAGAAGCTGCTGCTGCTCCTCCAGTTGCTGCACCGGCTCCGGCTCCGGCTGCGCCAGCTCCGGTGGCTCAGGCCCCTGTAGTGCCAGCACCAGCCGTTCCAGCACCAGCCGCTCCGGCTGCTCCTGCGGTGCCTGCTGAAGGCAGTGCTACCCCTGAAGACACTAGCACCATTGTGGCCAAGTCGGACACACTGAAGGGCCTCACGGTTCTTGGCAAAATTGATTTGTCGTCCATCAACAACGACCGTCGTGGTCCTGGTGGCCGTGGTCCCCGCCCCATTGCTTCGTCGGATGTGAGCAAGCGCGGTTTGCCTGCTGGCCCTGGTCAGAAGAAGCGCACGCGCCTGCCCGGCCCTCCCGGCAGCACTACCTCACCGCCTAGCCCCGGTTACCAGGGCAACCGCCCGACTGGTGCTCCCGGCCAAGGCGGTGGCGGCTACCAAGGCAACCGTCCAGCTGGCGGCGGTCAGGGTGGTCAGCGCCCCGGTGGGCCTGGTCAGCGTCCCGGCCAGTCGGCTCCTAAGCCTGCCGCACCCGCGCTTACTCCCGAGCAGGCTGAAAAGCAGATTCAGGAGCAGATTAAGGCCACACTGGCTAAGCTCGGCGGCAACAAAGCCACTGGTCAGGCCAACCGCGCCAAGTATCGCCGCGACAAGCGGAGCATGTTGGCGGAGGACCGCGAGGCCCTGCGCGCACAGAACGAGCTCGATGCCAAGACCCTCAAGCTCACCGAATTCATCTCGGCCCATGACCTGGCCTCGCTGATGGACGTGAATGTAAACGAGGTAATCAAGGTATGTTTGGGCATGGGCATGTTCGTGTCCATCAACCAACGCCTCGACGCCGAAGCCATTACGGTAATTGCCGATGAATTCGGCTTCGATGTTGAGTTCCTGTCGAAAGAAGAGGAAGAAATTAGCATCGACGCCGGCGACGCCGACGAAGATTTGAAGCCTCGGGCTCCCATCGTGACCATCATGGGCCACGTCGACCACGGCAAAACTTCGCTGCTTGACTACATCCGCGACGCAAGTGTAGCCAAGGGCGAGGCCGGCGGCATCACACAGCACATTGGTGCCTACGAGGTGCGGACCAAATCCGGTCAGCCCATCACCTTCCTTGACACGCCTGGTCACGAAGCCTTTACGGCCATGCGTGCCCGTGGTGCCAAGGTGACGGACATCGCCATCATTGTGGTAGCTGCCGACGACTCGGTGATGCCGCAGACCAAGGAAGCCATTAACCACGCGCAAGCGGCTGGGGTACCTATTATCATCGCCCTCAACAAGATTGACAAGCCTGCTGCTAACCCCGAGAAAATCCGCGAGGAGCTTTCCCAGATTAACATTCTGGTGGAAGAGTGGGGTGGCAAATACCAGAGCCAGGAGGTTTCGGCCAAGTCGGGCATTGGTATTGAGGACTTGCTGGAAAAGGTGTTGCTCGAGGCTGAACTGCTCGACCTGAAGGCGAACCCCGACCGTGGTGCCATCGGTACTGTTATCGAAGCCTCGCTGGACAAAGGCCGTGGCTACGTAACCACCGTGCTGGTGCAAACCGGTACCCTGAACGTGGGCGACGTGATTCTGGCCGGCCCGCACTTCGGCCGCGTGAAGGCCATGACCGACCACCGCGGCAAGAAGATGAAGTCGGCGCCGCCCGCTACGCCGGTGCAGGTACTCGGCCTTACCGGGGCCCCGCAGGCCGGTGACCGTATTCAAGTAATGGAAACCGAGCGCGAAGCCCGCGAAATAGCCACGCAGCGCCTGCAACTGGCCCGCGAGCAGACCATCCGGACCAAGAAGCACATCACCCTCGACGAAATCGGTCGCCGTCTGGCTATCGGTTCGTTTAAGGAACTCAACATCCTGGTGAAAGGCGACGTGGACGGTTCGGTAGAAGCACTCTCCGACTCCTTGCTGAAGCTGTCGACGCCAGAAGTGAAGGTGAACATCCTCTCGAAAGGGGTGGGCGCCATCTCTGAAAGCGACGTGCTGCTGGCTTCGGCCTCCGACGCCATCATCATCGGTTTCCAGGTGCGGCCCTCGCAGAGTGCCCGCAAGCTGGCCGAGCAGGAGCAGATTGACGTGCGCCTCTACAGCATTATCTATAATGCCATCAACGAGGTGAAGGATGCCATGGAAGGCATGCTGGCCCCCACGGTGCAGGAAGTGGTGACCGCCAACGCCGAAGTACGGATGGTGTTCAACATTACCAAGGTCGGCTCCATTGCCGGTTGCATGGTGACGGAAGGCACGTTCCAGCGCAAGACCCGCGTGCGGGTGGTACGCAATGGCATCGTGCTGCACACCGGCGAGATTCAGGACCTCAAGCGCTTCAAGGACGACGTGAACGAAGTTCGCCAAGGCTACGAGTGCGGTATCTCCATCAAGAACTTCAACGAGTTGCAAGAAGGCGACAACATTGAAGGCTTCGAAGAGAAGGAAATCAAGCGTACCCTGTAAGCATAAGCTTGCAGGTGAAAGCAAAAAGCCCCGGCTGCATCGCAGCCGGGGCTTTTTCGTGTCTAATAGTTAGGAAGAACTCTTATTTAGAAGAAGAGAAATTTCTTCCTCATCTTGCTCTTGTGCACCAGCGGCTTGCCCTTGGGGTTGGAGCCGCCAACGGAATGGCTCATGCCACGCTTGAGTTCAGAAAAGCCTTTTTTGGCTTTGTACTTGCGCACAATGAAGCCACCACCGCTGCGGTTGGTATCAAAATGGCGGTCGGGGGCGCCATTGCGGCCAAAGCTGGTATTGCCAGAGCGGGCTTGCAGGAGTTCCAGCTGTTGGTCTTGCTTAATCTGGTCAGGCGTCATGGCTGCCCGACGTTGGTTGCGAGCCAGTTCTTCGGCGTTATTGCCATTGTTGCGGCGTGCACCGGCTTCGCTGGCGCCTTGGCCGGGGGTAGGGAAGGCAGGGCCAGCAACTTGGGCACTAGCATTCGAAGAGGCAATTAGGCCCAATCCGCAAAGGAGCGTGGCAGCAAATAGGGTTCTCATTTACGCGGTAAGTGAAGAGGAGAAGAAGATAGCATCCTAACGAAGGAGGGCTATCGGTGGTTCAACGCCAGCACCCGGAAGACGGAATCTAGCACAACCTAGCTCTAAGGTCGCAACTTATTTCGATTCGGCAATTTATCTATCCCTGCTAAATTAATACTTGAGCTTGAAACCACGTAACTGACGCTCATAACTCGGTGGACAGTGGCTTTTTCACGTCGAATAAAATGACTTTTTTAGGTGCGATTGGCGCGCAACGAGTCGCGGATATCCATGAGTAACTGCTGCTCGGTGGTGGGAGGGGCGGGCACGGTCACTACTTCCACGGGTGCTTTCTTCATGCGGTTGGCCAGTTTTACCACCCAGAAAATAACGAAGGCAATGATGAGAAAGTAAATCACGGCGTTGATAAAGTTGCCGTAGGCAATGGCGGCCGAGCCGGCTTTTTTTGCTTCGTCCAGCGTGCTGTAGGCCTTGCCGTCGAGGGTAACGAACATGTTCTTGAAGTCAATGCCTCGGGTGAAAACGCTGAGCAATGGCATAAGTATGTCATCGGTCATGGACGTAACGATTTTGCCAAAAGAAGCGCCTATAATGACGCCGATGGCCAAATCAAGGACGTTGCCTTTGGAAATAAATTCTTTGAACTCGGAAACGAAGCCCATGGGAACCGGTTGAGAAATGAAATTTGAAAAGAGAAAGGGTGGAAGCTAGGAAAAGAAATTCATATATCTTACACGGTGGCGTGCAAAGCCGAAGCATCGGCCTTGCTTAATGGCATTATTTCAGGCTTCGCCTAACTCTCGGACAACAAGCCAGGTATTTGGCCCGCCCATCCCCGCCGTGCTCGGGTGCTATCTTTGGCCAGACTAATTCATTCAGGCCTCTCTTCTTGCCATGTCTGCTTCTTACGAAAACCTGCTCTACGACCTGGACGCCGCCAGCGGCATCCTCACTCTCACCATCAACCGCCCCAGCAAGCTCAATGCGCTGAATGCAGCTACTATTGAAGACATTGCCAACGCCATGCAGCAGGCACTGGACGAGCCCCGGGTGAGGGGTGTCATCGTGACCGGCAGTGGCGAAAAGGCTTTTGTGGCCGGGGCCGACATTGCCGAGCTGGCTGCCCTCACTCCTGCCCAAGCTGCTCGCGCTTCCGAGCGCGGCCAGGAAGCCTTCTGCCGGATTGAGGAAAGCACCAAGCCCGTAATTGCGGCCGTGAACGGCTTTGCGCTGGGCGGCGGCTGCGAACTGGCCATGGCCTGCCACATGCGCGTGGCTTCGGAGAACGCCCGCTTTGGCCAGCCGGAAGTGAACCTGGGCCTGCTGCCGGGTTACGGCGGCACGCAACGTTTGCCCCAGCTCATCGGCAAGGGTAAGGCCATTGAGCTGCTTCTGACGGCTGACCTCCTGAAGGCCGACGAAGCGCTGCGGCTCGGCTTAGTGAACCACGTGGTGCCGCAGGCAGAGCTGCTCGCGTTTTGCCAGCAGCTGTTGGGTAAGATTCTCGGCAAGGCTCCGCTGGCCGTGGGCATGGTGCTGGAGTGCGTGAATGCGCATTACGCCAAAGAGGCCGATGGTTACGAAGCGGAAGTAAAGGCCTTTGGTCGGGCCTTCGAAACTCATGACTTCAAGGAGGGCACCCAGGCGTTTGTGGAGAAGCGAGCGGCGGTGTTCACGGGCAAATAACCCTTTCAGTAAATAGGGAATGAGAATAGAGGAATGAAGCATTGCCGGTTTTGGTGATGTTTCATTCCTCATCCTTTGTCCTCCTTCCTCAGAGAAGAGAATGAGTGTAGTTAAAAAATTAGCGTCGCAAACTGCCGTGTATGGCATCAGCAGCATTGTGGGCCGGGTGCTCACCTATCTGCTAGTGCCTGTGTACACGGGCTATTTTGCGGCGGCGGAGTACGGCATTGTTACGGCGCTGTATGCTTATGTGTCGTTTCTTAATGTCGTATTTACCTACGGAATGGAGACGACGTTTTTCCGTTTCGCCAACCAGGCAGGCGTTGACCGGCAAGAGCTGTACGGCCGCGTGATGAGCCTGCTGCTAGTGAGCAGCGTTGGGCTAACCGCCGTGCTGGTATTGCTGGCCGAGCCCTTGCTGGGCTTGCTGGATATTCCGGCCGGTCACGAGCGGTATGCCGTGTGGGTGGCGCTGATTCTGGGCCTTGATGCGCTTGCCGCCATTCCCTTTGCGCGCCTCCGGCTGGAGAACAAAGCCCGCAGGTTTGCTACCATCAAGCTAGCTAACATTGTGCTGAACGTGGCCCTGAACTTGTTCTTTATTGTGTTCTGCGCCGATGTGATGAAGGGCGAGTATCTGCCCGCTCTGCAGCCGCTGGTAGGGCGGATGTATGACCCGACTATCGGCGTGGGCTATGTTTTCCTCTCCAATCTCGTGGCCAGCGGCTTCACGGTGCTGCTGCTGTGGCGCGAGCTGTTTAACTTCCGCTTCCGCCTGAGCCTGGAGCCGCTCCGGTCCTTGTTGAAGTATGCTTACCCGCTTATGCTCATGGGTCTGGCTGGCATGGTAAACGAAACCCTAGACCGGATTCTGCTACCCAAGTGGTTGCCCGATAACTTCTACCCCGGCCAAAGCAGCCTCACGGCGGTGGGCATTTACGGGGCTTGCTACAAACTGAGCATCTTCATGTCGCTCGTGATTCAGGCATTTCGTTACGCGGCCGAACCGTTCTTTTTTGCCCAAATCACCGAAAAAAATTCACCTGCCACATTTGCCATGATTTTGAAATGGTTTACACTGTGCTGCGCGGTGATTTTCGTAGGCATCAGCCTGAACGTGGAAGACATTGGACCGCTGTTTCTGCGGCGGCCAGAATACTTGCAGGGCTTGGTGGTGGTGCCGGTGTTGCTGCTAGCCAACCTCTTTCTGGGTGTCTACTACAACTTATCGGTGTGGTTTAAGCTCACCGATAAAACCTACTATGGCACCTACATTGGAGCAGGCGGCGCCGTGCTAACTATTGCCCTCAACTTTCTGCTCATACCTGTGCTGGGCTACATGGGCTGCGCCATTGCCACCTTGGTTTGCTATTTTATGATGGCAGTAATCTGCTGGCGTTTGGGCGAGCGCCACTTTCCAGTGCCATACCCGGCCCTGCGCCTGGGGTTGTGGCTGCTGCTGGCGTCGGGACTGGTGGCGCTGGGCTGGTGGATACAGCCGGAGGATTGGTGGGTCCGCCGCGCTTGGCACGCGGGCCTGACGGCTGCTTTTCTACTCGCACTTTACTTTATTGAGCGGCCCCAGCCAGCGAAGCCAGTAGTGGCTTAGCCGATTTTGCCAAGATAGCCTGGCTACTATCTTTGCCCACCCGACCCGCCTCCTTCCTTTCCATGCACATTCCCGTAATTAACCGCTCGCACCACCCGCTGCCGGAATACCAGACCCCGCACGCAGCTGGCCTCGATTTGCGGGCTAGTCTGGAAGCCCCCGTCACGCTGGGACCCCTGGAGCGAGCCCTGATTCCGACGGGACTGAGCCTGGAAATTCCGGTGGGCTATGAAGCACAAATCCGCCCGCGCAGTGGCTTGGCCTACAAGCATGGCATCGGGCTGGTGAACAGTCCCGGAACGATTGACGCTGATTACCGTGGCGAAGTCAAAGTGCTGCTGGTGAATTTATCCAATGAGCCTTTCGTCGTGAACGATGGCGAACGCATTGCCCAGCTGATAGTTGCGAAGCACGAAGTCATTGCCTGGCAGCCCGCCGAAGCGTTAAGCGAAACCCAACGAGGCGCGGGCGGGTATGGAAGCACAGGAAAGAGTTGATTTTCTAATAATAGCGCAGCCTATCATGCTGCGCCCAGCACAACAGGCTGGCGCTCGACCTGACTTAATAACAACAAACACCTGATAACCTTCACAGAATGAAAATCATCGTACCGATGGCCGGCATGGGCAAGCGCATGCGCCCCCACACTCTCACCGTTCCCAAGCCTTTGATTCCGATTGCGGGCAAACCCATCGTGCAGCGCCTCGTGGAGGACATTGCCAAAGTTTGCGGCGAGCCCGTGGACGAAGTGGCCTTCATCATTGGCCGCTTTGGCGATACAGTGGAGAAAAGCCTGGTGAAAATTGCTGAGTCGGTGGGCGCCAAGGGCACCATTGTGTATCAAGACGAGCCGCTGGGCACGGCCCATGCCATTCTGTGCGCCAAAGAGTCGTTGACTGGACCCCTGGTGGTGGCTTTTGCCGACACACTGTTTAAGGCAGACTTTACCCTGGATTCCTCGGTGCCCGGCACCATCTGGGTGCAGCAGGTGGAAGACCCCCGTCCTTTTGGGGTAGTGAAGCTGAACGAGCAGGGCCAGATTACGGAGTTTGTCGAGAAGCCCCAGGACTTCGTATCCGACCTGGCCATCATCGGCATCTATTATTTCCAGGATGGCGAGTACCTGCGCGATGAGTTGCAGTACCTGCTCGACAACGACATCAAAGACAAAGGCGAGTATCAACTCACCAACGCTCTGGAAAACATGAAAAACAAGGGCACGGTCTTCGTGCCGGGCCGTGTAACCGAGTGGCTGGACTGCGGCAACAAAGACGCCACGGTGTTCACCAACCAGCGCTACCTGGAGTACCTAAAGGAGCGTGGCGAGTCACTGGTGGCAGCCTCGGCCACCATCACCAACTCGGTGATACTGGAGCCGGTGTACATCGGCGAAAACGCCATCATTACCGATTCGGTGGTGGGGCCGCACGTGTCGCTGGGCGAGAACGCCAACGTACGCGACTCGCGCCTTTCTAACTCCATCGTGCAGCAGTCGGCTTCGGTGCTCAACGCCGTCATCACCAATTCAATGATTGGCAACTTCGCTACCGTGACCGGCACGCCCGACGACCTGAGCCTCGGCGATTATAACCAGCTTCGGGTGTGACATTTTAGCGAGTAAATGCGTTACAACGACGCGGCCTTCTGCGGAGGGTCGCGTCGTTGGGCATTATTACCCGTAAATTCGTGAGCCGGGCCCCAGGCCCGGTTTTTTGTATATGCGTCAAGTTGTTCTTAGTCTGTTGTTTTGGTTGGGGCTGACGGCCTTTGGCTATGCGCAGCCCACCAATGGCGCCGATATCCCTCCCGCCAAAATGACCCGCAAAGAGCGGCGGGCGCTGGAAAAAGAACAGCGTGAGCTGGATAAGAAGGTAGCCGATGCCCGTGCCAAGCGGGCGGCGGCCCCGCCATTGTCGGAACGGGAGCGGGAGCATACCGAAGCTTTGTTTGTGGAAGGCGTGAAGCACGTGCTGCTGGAGGATTACACCAAAGCCTTGGAGCAACTGCAAAGGGCATATGCACTAAACCCCGACAACGCGGCCGTTAACTACAAGATAGCCGAGGCCAACCTGCTGAGCGGCAACCTGCGCGACGCCACGAACTACGCGAATGCGGCCATCCGGCTTGATGCTAAAAACGCGTACTACTACTTGTTGCTGGCCGATATTCAGGTGCGGCAGAAGCAGTATGATGGAGCGGCAAAAACATATGCGTCGCTTATAAAGCAGGTGCCGAACTCCGGCAGCTACCTGTTCAATCTTGCCGACCTGTACCTAGCCCAGAACAAACTGCCCGAAGCGCTGAGTACGCTTGAGCTCGCTGAAAAGGAGTTTGGGCAGGTGGATGAGGTTTCCTTCAAGAAGCAGCAGATTTACCTCAAGCAAAACAAGCTAGACTTGGCCCTGGCCGAAGGCGAAAAGCTTATTCGGGCCAACCCCAACGAAAGCCGCTACGTGCTGGCCCAGGCCGAGATGTACGCCAGCAACAACCGCCTGGCCGATGCAGCCCGGGTAGCGGAACAGGCGTTGCGGGCCGACCCCGAGAACCCCCAGGCCCACATGATTCTGGCGGAAGTGTACCGCCAGCAAAACCAGCCCGACCAAGCCGCTGAGCAGCTGAAGCTGGCTTTTGCCAGCCCGGCCCTGGACATCGACGAGCGGGTGCGCATCCTGGTGAGCTACATCAAGCAACTGCCCAACCCCAAAGAGTCGGTAAACCAGCTGGCCCGCGACTTGGCCGCTGCCACCATCAGAACCTACCCCAAAGAGGCGAAGTCCTATGCGGTGGCGGGCGATATCCAAACCCTGACCGACCGCAAGAAGGACGCCCGCGACACCTACCTTAAAGCTTTGCGCTACGATAACTCCCAGTTTAAAATCTGGCAGCAAGTGGTGTGGATTGACGCTGAGCTTAACCAAACTGATTCGCTGCTGGTGCACACCGACCGGGCGCTGGAGCTATTTCCCAACCAGGCATCGCTGTGGTTTTACAACGGCGTGGCCCATTTGCTGAAGAAGCAGCCCCAGAAAGGCGTAAAGGCTTTGGAACACGGCCGCAAGCTCGCTGTGACCAGCCCCGAGCTATTGGGGCAGTTCGATGCCCAGCTCGGCGACGCCTACCACGAGATGAAGGACTACATCAAATCGGACGCGGCCTACGAAGCTGCACTGGTGAGCGACCCCAATAATGTGCAGGTGCTGAACAATTACAGCTACTTTTTGTCGTTGCGCGGCGAGAAGCTGGAAAAGGCCAAACAGATGTCAGGCAAGGTGGTGAAGCAATTCCCTGACAACGATACCTACCTCGATACCTACGCCTGGGTGCTCTACAAAATGAAAGATTACGCAGGAGCCAAAGCCGCCTTGGAAAAAGCCCTGCAAACCACCAAAGATGCTGCCGTGATTGAACATTACGGCGATGTGCTCTACCAGCTCGGCGAAAAAGACAAAGCTGTGGCCGAGTGGCAGCGGGCCCGAAAAGCCGGTGTGGCTTCGAACCTGCTGGAGCGCAAATTGAAAGACCGAAAACTGTATGAATAAACTCACTTTGCTCTTGGCCTTGGGGCTGCTACTGGGCAGCTGCCACCGCAAGGGCGTACCTACTAAATCGGGCCGGGGCCCAGGAACATCGGCGCCCACGTCCAAAGCCATAGAGCCCGCGCTGCCCACGGTGCAGGCCACCAACACCACCTTCTTATTTTTGAACGCCAAAGGCAAGGCCCAAATCACAATGAACGGCAACAAGCAGGGCGCCAATTTGGCCCTGCGCATGCGCCGCGATAGCATCATCTGGGTGTCGGCCTCGCTGGCTGGGATTGAAGGCGTGCGTGCCGTGCTCACCCGCGATTCGGTGCGGGTGCTGAATCGGTTGGAGAAAACCTATTTCTCGGGCGGGTACGACTACTTAAGTAAACTATTGAACGTGCCCGTGAGCTTTGAGCAAATGCAGGCGCTGCTGCTGGGCGACTACATGCCCGCACCGGCGGGCACTACACCCACTGTGGCCAATGAGGAGGCCGGTCGCCAGCGTGTCACCTACCCTTTGGCCGAGGTGCTGATTGAGCGCCTGCTGCAAGGCGGCACCGGCCGGGTGCAGCAGTTGAAGGTGAGCGACGCAGCTACTAAGCGCAATCTCATTGTGGACTACACCGATTTCCGCACCTTGGACGAGCAGGCCAGTCTGCCATTTGCCCACGCCACGTTTATTCAGGCGCAGCAGCCCACTGCAGGAGCAGTGACAGCCGCCATCAACTACACTAAGGTGAACGCCGGGCGCGAGCGGCTGTCCTTCCCCTTCACCGTGCCCAAAGGCTTCAAGCGGCAGAAATAAGTAGCAGCTTTTGAACGGTACACTTTGAACAAACAGGCAACAACGGTTGATAGGAAAACGGCCCCCTGGGGCTACCACGTGGGTGCGCGAGCGCGCTGGCGGTGGTGGCTGCTGTGCCTGCTAAGCTTGTGGCTGGCAATGCCCGCCGCTGCGCAACAGCCCAGAAAAAAACAGCCCGCTAAAACCAAGGCTCCCGCCAAGCCGGCTCAGCGCAGCACTACCAAGCCTAAAGCGAAAAGCACACCCTCCCGCCGGGCCGCCCCCAAAAGCAAGGCGCAGCTGGAGCGCGAGCGGCTGGCCAACCTGCGCCAGATTCAGGAAACCAGCCAGGCCCTGAACCAAACCCAAGAGAAGAAAAAGGTGAGCCTCGGCCAGCTCAACGTCATCAAAGTGAAACTGACGGAGAAAAAGCAAGTGATTCAGGGGATTTCGACCCAGCTGCAGGGCATCGAAAGCAACGTGCACCAAACGGCCAAGCAAGTGCTGCAAACCCAGCAGACCCTGCGGGAGCTAAAAGCCGAATACGCGCGGCTGCTGTACACGGCTTCCAAAACGGCCAACGGCTTCAACCGGCTGATGTTCCTGTTTGCTTCCGACTCATTCAACGAGTTTGCGCTCCGGCTGCGCTACATCCGGCAGTACACCGAGGAACGGCAGCGGCAAGCCGCCCGCATCATGGGCGCGCAGCAGCAGCTCAGCCAGCAGCTCACGGGCCTTACGCAGCAGCAGCGCCGCAAAAGCAGCTTGCTGAATACCCAGCTCAATGAGAACAAAAACCTGCTGACGCTGAAAACCAAGGAAGACCAGATGGTGCAGCAGCTCAGCCAGCAGGAGCAGGGCCTGCGCCAGGAACTAGAAGAACGTCGGCGCGCCGTGGTGCAGCTCGATAATCTGATTGCCCAGCGTGTGCGCGAAGAAATTGCCCGCGCTGCCCGGGCCGCCCGCCTGGCTGCCCGCCGCCAGGCCGAACTGGCCGCTGCCGCTGCGGCCCGCCGTGCCGCCGCCGCCCGCAGTGCCGCTGGGGGCGGGCGCACGCGCTCAGACAACGACGATGCCAGCGCAGCCCCCGAGTCTGACGCTCCCGAGACGGCAGCCGAAACTGCCGCCGACCGCCGTGCCGTGCGCATTGCCCTCACCCCCGAATCAGCGCTGCTCTCGTCTTCATTCGCGGGCAACAAGGGCCGGCTGCCTTGGCCCGTGAGTAGGGGTTTCATCAGCCAGCGCTTTGGTCGGCACGCGCACCCGGTACTGAAAAACGTGACCGTGGAAAACCGCGGCGTCGACATTCAGACGGGCGCCGGCGAGTCGGTGCGCTCCTGCTTCGACGGCAAAGTGCTCACCATTGCCAACATCGCGGGCATGAACACCATTGTCATGATTCAGCACGGCGACTTTTTTACGGTGTATGCCAAGCTCCGGTCCGTGAGCGTGCGTGAGGGCCAGCGGGTGAGCGCCAAAGAAGTGATTGGGGTGGTAGCCACAGACTCCGAAGGCACGTCCGAAGTGCAGTTTCAGGTGTGGCACAACTCGCAAAACCTGAACCCGCAGACCTGGCTGGGACACCGGTAAGGCTGACCGGAGACCACGAAAAAAAACCCGCGCCAAGGGTGCGGGTCTTTCTGAGCTATGAAAACAAACTTAGTCGTCGGCCGCGGCGGCTACTAGCCTGCCGCAACCGATAACCAAAGCAAAGGTGGGGCATTGCCGACGCTGTCGCCTCTGTAATTCGGTGAGTAGTCAAATTCACCCGGTGAACGTCAGTTTTGCCCGGTTACAAAGTCCAACTTCGGAGCCGCCGCTGGTGGTGCTTACACCAGGTTCAGGCGCCCAAGCAACCCCGCTTTGTAGGAATTGCCAATGGGAACCCGCACCGGCGTGCGCGACAAGCTGGAGTCGCGTATGCCGTCGAGCAGGGCCGAATCGGCCTCGATGGTTATGATGCGGTCGAGGCGGACGATGTATTTGCGGTGCACGCGGGCAAAGTCCCGAACGGGCAGTTTCGTTTCCAAGTCCTTCATGGTGCTGTACACCGTGAACCGCTCGCGGGCAGTGTAAAGGTTTACGTAGTCGCCCAGGGCTTCCACGTACTGCAGGTCGGCCGTGGCAATGCGGACTAGTCGTTGGTCCTGTTTGACAAAAATCTCGGTGCGGTTGTTGGCGTACAGCGTGTCGCCAGCGTTGTTAGCCATGCGCAGCACGCCGTCGAGTTTCTGGCGTTCGTCTTCGAGCTGAATGCGGATGCGGCGGAGCTCGAGGTGGGCCATTACCTGCCGGGCCAGAATGCGCAGGGCCTCGCGCTGGTCGTTGGAGAGTTCGCGGGGCACGGTGTCGAGCGCACACAGGGTGCCTAGGGGCTGGCCTTCGGGCGAGAGCAGCGGCGCACCGGCATAAAAGCGGATGTTGGGGTCGCCGGTCACCAGCGGGTTTTCAGCGAAGCGCGCATCGGAGGTGGCATCGTATACTTCAAACACGTCCTGGGCGCGCATGGCGTACTGGCAGAACGCGTGTTCGCGGGGCGTTTCCTTCGTTTCCAGCCCAACCGTAGCTTTAAACCACTGCCGATGCCCGTCAATCAGCGAAACCAGCGACATGGGCGTGCCGCAAATGAACGCCGATAGCTGGGCAATATCGTTGAACACCTGCTCCGGGTCGGTATCGAGCACCTCATAACTATGGAGGGCCTCCAAGCGCTCCGGCTCGTTTACTTGTCGTAGCGTGGAGTCGGGCTGCGTGGTGCGCTTATGTGATTTCACAGCGTAGGAAGTAATAAGAATATGGCCCGTGCCCAATTGGGGCAAGAAAGCTCAAGGTGAAAAGCTTAGCAAAGCTAACCCGGTGTTAGAGGTGTTGAGGGAGGGTTTCCGGCCAACCGTTGTTCTAACGCGGCCAATAGATGCAAATTACCCCTTAAGGTAGGCGAGGCATCTGCCGAAACCTTCTCATCGGGTATCTTTGAGACTCCAAAAGGTGTTGGGCTTCGTATATCCTCCTTTATCACTCTAATCGGGCCCTGAGGCCCATCTCCTCATGCTTCACTCCTTGTTTCTAATCGGTAGCTTCGGGACAACCGAAATTCTGCTCATCGTATTTGTAATTATTCTGCTGTTTGGGGCCAAGCGTATTCCCGAGCTCTTCAAAGGCATGGGCCAGGGCGTGCGTGAGTTTAAAGACGCCACCAAAGAGGCCGACAAGCAGCAGCCGCAGTACCGCGACCAGCCCACTGCCCCACCCGTGCAGCCGGCCCCGCCCGTGTACAATCCTAACGACCCTACCAACCAGCCGCGCTAGTCTGCGCTCCGCAAGCCATGCAAACTCCTTTCATCCTCTTCTTAGGCGATATCGGCGGCTCCGAGCTCATGCTGATAATGGTCGTCATCCTCATTTTCTTTGGGGCCAACAAAATTCCTGAGCTGGCCCGGGGCTTGGGCAAAGGCATCCGCGAGTTCAAGGACGCCAGCACGGAAATTCGCAAAGAATTTGAGCAGGCCGGCCAGCCCTCGACGCCCAGCTACACGCAGCAACAACCGCCGGTGTACGATGCGCAGAACCCCTCTTCGGCCTCGCTGTCATCGCCAGCGGCGTCGACTCCTCCCGTAGCCGAAACCGGCTCCGGGTTCGACCCTTGGGCTGCACCCGCAACGGCTTCGGTGCTGCCCACGGCTGATGCCGACTATTCTTTTGAGAACAAGAGCGAGGACCTGACTCCGCCCGTGGCCCCTACCTTGCCGCCGAATTTAGCTCCCGAGGGCACGCAGCCCCGCCAGCCCTATATTCCGGCTACCCCCAATCCCAACGTATAACGCCAAATCGGGCACCTAATCTGCAGAACAGTTTGAAGCGTTTTCATTCTTTATCCGAAGTTCGTAACGAGCTGGCGGCGGGCAACACGTCCTGCCGTCAGCTCGTTGAGTATTACCTGGGCAACATCGAGCGCCAGCAGCACCTCAATGCTTTTCTGGAAGTGTGGGCCGACGAGGCCCGAGCCCAGGCCGATGCGGTAGACGCCAAACTTGCGGCCGGCACTGCGGGGCCTTTGGCCGGCATGGTCATCGGTCTGAAAGACGTGCTGGCCTACGCCGGGCATTCGCTGCAAAGCAGCAGCCTGATGCTCGATGGATTTAAGTCGCTGTTTACCGGCACGGCCGTGCAGCGCCTGCTTGATGCTGACGCCATTCTTATTGGTCGTCAGAACTGCGACGAGTTTGCCATGGGCGGCTCAAACGAAACGTCCTTCTTCGGCCCGGCGCGCAATGCGGCCGACCCAGAGCGGGTACCCGGCGGCTCGTCGGGCGGCTCGGCGGTGGCTGTGCAGGCCGATATGTGCTTGGCCTCTATAGGGTCGGATACGGGCGGCTCGGTGCGGCAGCCAGCGGCTTTCTGCGGCGTCATTGGCCTGAAGCCTACCTACTCGCGCATTTCGCGCTACGGCCTGGTGGCCTTCGCCTCCTCGTTTGACCAGATTGGGCCCATCACCCGCTCGGTGCAGGACGCGGCCCTGTTGCTGGAAGTAATGGCCGGGCCCGACGGCATGGACAGCACCGCCAGCCAGCGCGAAGTGCCTGCCTACAGCCAGCAACTCACGCCCGCCCCGCACTACCGCATCGGCTACATTGCCGACGCTATCAACAACGAGGGCCTGAACCCGGAAATTAAGTCAGCGCTGGAAACCCAGCTGGACATTTTGCGCGGCCAGGGCCACGTAGTGGAAGCAGTGGAGTTCCCTTATCTCGACTTCATGATTCCGACCTACTATATTCTCACTACGGCCGAAGCCAGCTCCAACCTGGGCCGCTTCGACGGGGTGAAGTATGGCTACCGTGCCCCGGATGCCACGGACCTAGAGTCGCTCTACAAAAAAAGTCGTTCGCAGGGCTTTGGAGCCGAAGTGCAGCGTCGCATCCTGCTGGGCACCTTTGTGCTCAGCGCTAACTACTACGACGCTTATTACACCAAAGCCCAGCGCGTGCGCCGGCTGATTAAGGACAAGACCGACGAGTTGCTGCGCCAGTTCGATTTCCTGGTGCTGCCCACCACGCCCACCACGGCCTTCAAAATAGGGGAGAAGCAAGACCCTGTGTCTATGTACTTGGCTGATATTTTCACCGTGCAGGCCTCACTGGCCGGGGTGCCCGCCATCTCGGTGCCGGTGGGAGAGGATGCTAACGGTTTGCCCATTGGCTTGCAGGTAATGGCCGGGGAATTCCGCGAAGCGGAGCTGTTGGCATTTGCCAGCGTGTTGACCGAAGAAGTGCTGGCCTAGCGCAGCACAGTTTGTTTCTAGGTTTCGGTCCGTCTCTGATTCATTTGTTTGGATTCGGCTTGTATGAAGTTTTTCAGCCGGCTGCCAAATGGTTTTCAACCGCTTGGCAGCCGGCTGAGTTTGTTGTGTTCCTTATTGGAATGGTTAGAATAAAATGCACAACCGTTTGTGTACAAAACAGCAATTGCTTTGCGAGTAGTTGCTCCACATTTAGATAGGTCAGGGGCTTGTGTTTGAGGAGGAGGGTATAATAATTTACCTCACCGCTATTTCTGGTTGCTTACGGGTAGTCTGATGGCTGATAGATTTATAATCAACCAATTTAATGCCTTTTCGCTTTCTCTGTTACACTATATAACGCTGAGTTGATTGGTAAGAAGCGTGAGCTTGACTGAGTAAAGCCCACGCTGAAAGTTCTGAACATGCCGTCTCATGGCTTGGCTAATAAACTTTCGTTCTTAACTAAGAATTTCTGCCTTCTATTTTCATGCTGAAAGCTTCATTTACCCTCATTTTCATTCTCACTGGTATGTTGGCCTGGGCCGGTCCATCGGCGCCCATCGTTATTCACAGCCCCGATGGGGCTGTGAAGGTGACGGTCAGCGTCACAGACCAGGGCACACCGGTTTACTCCATTGCCTATAACAACGCGGAAGTAATCCAAACTTCCCGGCTGGGGCTGCAGTTGGCTGGGGCTGATTATACACAGGGGCTTGCGCTGACCAGCGCGGGCAAAGCCCGGCTTCTGACCGATGCCTATACCCTTACGAACGACAAACGGGCGAACTGCCGCTATGAGGCCAACCGGCGTGAGCTGGCATTTGCTGGCAGCAGGGGGCGCAAAATCACCATAGTCTTTCAGGTGTCTAACGACGGGGTGGCGTTTCGCTACCTGTTACCGGGCAAGTCGAAAGAGATGCAGCGGGTGCTGAGCGAGAGCACGACTTTTCACTTGCCCGTGGCTGCTCGGGGCTGGTTGCATCCGCACGCGGTGGCCCAAACGGGCTGGGCCAATACGCAGCCTTCGTACGAGGAGTATTACCAACTGGGTATTGCCGCCGGCACGCCCTCCACGTTGGGGCAGGGCTGGTCGTTTCCCGCTCTTTTCCAAGCGGGCGGAAACTGGGTGCTGCTGACTGAGGCTGACATGGGACGGAGCTATTGTGGCACCCACCTGGCGCACCTGGCACCCGATGGCGAATATGGCGTAGCCCTGGCCCAGGCTCAGGAGGGCACCACGCCCACTGCCCCGGTCTTGCCTGAGTCGACGGGGCCTTTGCAGACGCCTTGGCGGGTCATTGTGCTGGGCCAGAGCTTAGGTACTATCGTCGAGTCGACGTTGACAACGGACCTGAGTGCACCCTCCAAAATTCGTGAGACGGCGTTTGTTCAGCCAGGCAAAGCGGCCTGGAGCTGGGCGCTGCTGCAAGACAAGGCCACTGTGTACGAAGTGCAGAAGCGCTTCATTAACTATGCGGCGGATATGAAGTGGCGCTACTGCTTGATTGATGCCTTGTGGGACACGCAAATAGGGTACGAGCGGGTGGCTGAGTTGGCGACTTATGCCCGCACTAAAAACGTGGACTTGCTGCTCTGGTACAACTCGAACGGCAGTTGGAACAAAGCACCCCAAACTCCCACGAATGTGCTGTTTGACCCAGTCAGCCGCAAAAAGGAATTCGCTCGCTTGCAGCAGATGGGCATCAAGGGAGTCAAAATTGATTTCTTCGGCGGCGACGGTCAGTCGATGATGGGCTATTACCAAGACCTGCTCGATGATGCGGCCCAGGCCAAGCTGCTGGTGAACTTTCACGGCACCACCCTGCCCCGGGGCTGGACGCGCACCTACCCCCACCTGATGACCATGGAAGCCGTGCGCGGCTTTGAGTTTCTGACCTTCGACCAAGCCAATACCGACCAAGAGCCCTCGCACTGTGCGGTGTTGCCGTTTACGCGCAACGCCGTAGGGCCCATGGATTTTACGCCGGTCTGCTTTTCAGAAATCCCCAACCGCAAGCGCGTTACCACCAACGGCTTTGAGCTGGCGCTCTCGGTGGTGTTTCAATCAGGAATTCAGCACTACGTGGAAGTGCCGGAAGGAATGGCCCAGCCGCCGCCCTACGTGGTTAACTTTCTGCGTAACCTGCCGGCCCGCTGGGACGACGTGAAGTTCCTGGATGGCTTCCCCGGGGAATTCGCCGTGGTGGCCCGTCAGACAAAGGGCAAATGGTACGTGGCCGGCATCAACGGTAACGCCGTCGACAAGACCATAACCCTGGACCTTTCGAAGCTGGGAGCCACCGGCGGTACGCTTATCACGGAGGGGAGCACTGCCCGCAACTTCAGCACCCGGCGCGTCAGCGGCACCACGCTCACATTGCCACTGAAGGCCAGGGGCGGGTTTGTGCTAGAGTTGGATTAGGCTTCAGCACGAGGTGCGCTATTGGCCGGCGTGAACAGGGGCTTTGTCTGTGCCGCAGGGTGCGAGCTGGTTAGCGGTTGCGGCTTGCCGGTGGTGAGGGCGTTTGTGGGCCAAATAACCGGCCTGCTTTCGTCGGGTTCACGAAAGGAACGGGGCCGCTCGAAGACTGGCCCTTGCGGGTGCTATCGGGCATTACGGTGGGTGTGGCAGCAGACGCTGGTGCATCGCCCTCTACTGGCGACTGGGCTGCCGGGCCATTGCAGGCCGCCAGCCATGCGCCGCCCGCTATGAGTAGCCCCCGGACGGCATGAGTAATTTGCATGGAAGAGAACTTAGATGGTGACTGCATTCAACTGATTATGGGCTTCCAAAGTTGTACCCCCAGGCCTAAACCGCCGCTGACACACTTGGCAGGTTGACTTAAAATTTTGCCGGGCTGGGGTAAGAAACTCCCTTCAACCATGCGGAGGGGGCGGAAACCAGCAACAAAGCAGGTGCCTCAGCCGCAATGGCTCGTGCAGTTCTGGTCTTTGTTTTTTACTTCTCAGGCTGTTTGCACTCCTGGGGCAAGTAGTTGGCTCCCTTTGCAATCAGAGCCGGTTTTGGTATACCGACTGGTGGTTTCCTCAGTGGTTGCCACAAAAAAACGTTGGGCGCTACCTATACAAGTTCTTTACCCTTGCCCTATCTTAGTGCTATGAAGCAAGGGATTAAGCGAACAAAAACCATCCGAGGCAGCCACCTGTGGCTGATGCTGGTGCTGCCTTGGCTATTGTTGAAAACAACAGATACGATGGCCCAGCGGGGGCGCAAGCACCGCGCCGTTGAACCAGTAAGCCCCACAATGCCCGCTCTGCTGGGCGATACCGTGCAGGTGAACCTGGAGCTACAGCCGGACTCCCTGGTGGCCGTGCCCGTTAACCCTGCCACCATCGACTCGGCCCGCCTGGAGTGGCTGCGCACCCCGCCCACCCTGCGCGACCTTGTTTGCGACCGGGTGAGCTGCTTTGAAACCGACGTGCCGCACCAGTTCAATAATTCGGTGATGGCCTTCGTGACTTTGTTCACAGCCCGCAACCGCAGCTACATGCAGCGCGTGCTGGAACGTGAGAACTTCTACTTCCCGATTTTTGAGAAATACTTGGCGCAGTATAACCTGCCCATCGATTTGAAGTACCTGGCTGTGGTAGAGTCGGCTCTGATTCCGACGGCCAAATCACGCGTGGGTGCTACCGGCCTCTGGCAATTCATGGGGCCCACCGCCGGCGACCTGCGCCTGCTGCGCGACGATTGGGTGGACGAGCGCATGCACCCCGAAAAAGCGACCGAGGCAGCTTGCAAGCACCTGCGCTACCTCTATGGCATCTTCCACGACTGGGAGCTGGTGTTGGCCGCCTACAACTGGGGGGCGGGCAGCGTGCAGCGCACCATGCGCCGGACCGGCAAAACCAACTTCTGGGACCTATACCCCCACATGCCGGCCGAGACGCGCAACTACGTGCCCACCTTCACGGCCATCATGTACAGCATGAAATACGCCGAAGCCCACGGCTTACGCACCGAAAGCCTTAACTACCAATACGCCGAGCCCGTGGATACGCTGGGCCTGCGCGGCCAAGCGTTCGATTTGCGCCGGCTAAGCCAGGCCTGCGGCTTCGAGGATTCCTTGTATCTCACGCGGTTCAACCCGGAGCTGCGGCGGGCGGCGCTGCCCGCCGGCTACCGGCCTTATATCATCCGCTACCCCGCCGCGGCCTCCGTCAACCTAAGCGGGGTAGACCGGGCTACGCTGCTCGCGTATTGCCAGCCGCTCACGGAATTGCCGCAACCCCTGCCCGTGCTGCCGCCTCGCCTTGAAGGCGTAGACCCCTGGGTGAGCCGGCAAATGCTGGCGGCTACTGAAGGGCCGCGTGCCCACACCGAAACCTCGGCGCCGCGCTTTCGCAAAGTGCCGCACAAAGTGCGCCGGGGCGAAACCCTGGCCAGTCTGGCCGAACGATTTGAGGTGAGCCAGGCCCAGTTGCGCCGCTGGAACGAACTGCCCAAGGGCCGGCCGCTAAAGCCGGGCCGGGAACTGGTTGTATTTGTGCCCGTGCCGGCCGCGGCGCCCAGCAGGCCTGCCGCGCCAGTGGTAGCGGCGGCTGTGCCCGAGGCTATTGCCGTGGCGCGTCGTGCGGTGGTATCGCCGGAGATAGCCGCCGCCCGGCAAGCCCAGGCTGACGCTAATGCCCGAGAGGTGGCCCGGCTACAGGAAGTAGCCCGCCAGGAAAAAGCCCAGGAGGCACGCCTTGTAGCCATCCGGCAGCGGCAAGCCATTCAGCAAGCTGCCGCCGAAGTGAAAGTTCGGGCAGAAGCTCGTGCCGAAGCCCGGCGCCTAGCGCAGGCCCAAGCTGCCGAGGCCAAGAAAGGCGACGACAAAGCACTGGCAGCCGCAACTCCGGAGGCTGCTCCAGAAGCAGTCGCGCCTGCCGAAGAGACTGCTGCCGTCGTGACTTATACGGTGCGCAGAGGGGATTACCTCAACAAGCTGGCCCGCGAGCACAACGTGACGGTGGCGCAACTGGTGGAGTGGAACGAGTTGCAGTCGGAAACGGTAACGCCCGGCCAGCGCCTGGTGCTGCGGGCACCTGTTGAAGACGAGGCAGCAGAAACTCCTGTTAGGCAGTCAAAATCGGCAGCTAAATTGGTAGCTAAGATTGCGGCTGCCCCCGTCTCAACAGCCCGTCCGGCCCTCAACAAGCGGCTGGAGCCGTCCAAGTTTCACATGGTGCAGCGGGGCGACACGCTGTTCAACATTTCGCGTCGTTTTGGCGTGAGCGTGAAAGTGCTGCGGGAGCTCAACAACCTTACTTCGGATGAGGTGAAGCTGGGCCAGAAGCTGCTGGTGCCGCAAAGCTAGAGCTCTCCAAACCGGCTGCAGCCCGCCCCGAGGCCAAGCCAGTGATAGCTGCTTGGGTTAAAGACCAAGGCGTTGGCCATTCTCCGCAACACAAAAGCTTAATAGCTTGGCTCAGCGGCAGCTACAAAATAAACGCGGCCATGCTGCGTATTTCCCGCTAATTTCGCCCTACACGGCCGCGCTGCCCGCGCGGCCGTTTCAATTTCTGATAATTCCGATGCTGAAAATAAACAAACAGGACGCCCTCAATTACCACTCGCAGGAGCCGGCGGGCAAGCTGGAAGTAGTGCCTACCAAGCCCATGAGCACGCAGCTCGACCTGGCGCTGGCCTACTCGCCCGGCGTAGCCGAGCCCTGCAAGGAGATTGCCGCCAACCCCGACGACGTGTATAAGTACACGGCCAAGGGCAATTTGGTGGCTGTGATTACCAACGGTACTGCCGTGCTAGGCCTGGGCAACATCGGCCCTGCTGCCAGCAAGCCGGTAATGGAAGGCAAGGGCGTGCTGTTTAAAAAATTTGCGGGCCTCGACTGTTTCGACATTGAAATTGACGCCACCGACCCCGACGAGTTTATTCGCATCGTGAAGTCGCTGGAGCCCACGTTTGGCGGCATCAACCTGGAGGACATCAAGGCGCCCGAATGCTTCCGGATTGAAACCGAACTGCGGGATAAGATGAACATCCCGTTGATGCACGACGACCAACACGGCACGGCCATTATTTCCTCGGCGGCCCTGCTTAATGCCCTGGAAGTGGTAGCGAAGCGCATCGACCAGATTAAAATGGTGGTGAGCGGGGCAGGCGCGGCGGCTATTTCCTGCCTGCGACTGTACGTGGCGTTGGGCCTGAACAAGGAAAACGTCGTGGTGTTCGACAAAGACGGCATCATCAACGAGGCCCGCACCGACCTCGACCCCCTGCAGATGCAGTTTGCCACCACCCGCAACATTACCACGCTGGCCGAGGCCATGGAAGGCGCCGACGTGTTCCTGGGCCTTTCGGCGGCCAAGGTGCTGCCGGCTGGCCTGCTACTGCACATGGCCGATAGCCCCATTGTGTTTGCTCTGGCCAACCCCGAGCCAGAAATCAGCTACGAGCTGGCTACCAGCACCCGCGGCGACCTGATTATGGCCACCGGCCGCTCCGACCATCCCAACCAGGTCAACAACGTGCTGGGTTTCCCCTACATTTTCCGGGGCGCCATGGACGTGCGCGCCACCGAAATCAACGAGGCCATGAAGCTGGCCGCCGTGCACGCGCTGGCCCAGCTCAGCAAAGAGGCCGTCCCCGAAATAGTGAACAAGGCCTACGGTGATAACACGCTGGCCTTTGGCCCTACTTATCTTATTCCCAAGCCGCTCGACCCGCGTCTCATCACCACCATTAGCCCCGCCGTGGCGCGGGCGGCCATGGAAAGCGGCGTGGCCCGCCTGCCCATCTCGGACTGGGCCGCCTACGAAGACCAGCTCCGCGCCCGCATGGGCGTGAACCAGAAACTGATGAACCGCATTACCTCGGCCGCCAAGGCCAACCCCAAGCGGGTGGTGTTTGCGGAAGCTGACAACTACAAAATCCTGAAAGCCGCTCAGATTCTGCGCGACGAGGGCATTGCCATCCCCATTCTGCTGGGGCCGCAGGAAACCATCGAAACCATTGCCCGGGCCAACAGCCTGGACCTGGAGGGCTGCCAGATTATCAACATTCTGAAGCAGGACGAGAAGCGGGCCGAGTACGCAGCCATTTTGTACGAGAAGCGGCAGCGGCGCGGCATGACGCTCTACGAAGGCCGCCGCCTGATGCGCGAGCGCAACTACTTCGCCGCCATGATGGTGGAAACCGGCGAGGCCGATGCCTGCATCACCGGCCTCACCAAGGACTATGGCAAGAGCATTATTCCCTCGCTGCAGGTTATTGGCACCGAGGAAGGCGTGCGGCGCGTGGCTTCCATGTACATCATTCAGCACAAGAAAGGCCCGTATTTCTTTGCCGATACTACGGTGAATATCAACCCCACGGCTGAGGAGATGGTGGAGATTATCGGCCTCACGGCCCGGGCGGTGCGCTTCTTCGACACCGAGCCACGCATGGCTGTTATTAGCTACTCCAACTTCGGCTCGAACGCCGGACCGCTGCCCGAGAAAACCCGCCGGGCCACGGAGCTGGCCAAAGCCCGTTTTCCTAACCTGTTGATTGACGGCGAGATGCAGGCCAACGTGGCCCTGAGTCCGCAACTGCTGCAGGACCACTACGGTTTCAGCCCGCTGGCGGAGAAGGGGGCAAACACCCTCATTTTCCCGAACGTGGAGTCGGGCAACATTGCCTACAAAGTGCTGCAGGAAATTGGCGGAGCCGAGGTAATTGGGCCGGTGCTTATGGGCATGCGTAAACCGGTGCACATTCTGCAGCTGGGCGCCAGCGTTCGCGAGATTGTGAACATGGCATCCATTGCCGTGGTAGATGCCCAGCAAGAGGGCAGCTTAGCGCTGTAGCCGGCATACTGGCTAGGGAGAGTTAGTGCATGCCTACATCGGCAGCAAAAAGGCCACGGCGCAACACGCTTGGCAAGCCCCATAGCCGGACCAAGACAGCCAAACTAAGGAAAAGGAAACATCGCCCTTGTGCAAGCGCATGGGGGCGATGTTTCCTTTTTTTAGCCAATTTATTTGGTCAAAAAGCCAGTAGATTTGGGATAGAAACGGGCGGGTCTACTGTTGAGTAAGCCAGCCGGTTCCGGCTTTTTGTCAGTACTTCGGGCGATATTTCAGAGCTGCTTGCATCCTGACGGACTGGCGCCTGCCTCGCTTTTATCAATTCCCTGCATGATTGCCTATCTAGACGGTAAACTCGCTTACAAAGACGCTACTCAAGCCATTGTCGACATCCTTGGGGTGGGCTACGAAGTTCGTATTTCGCTCGCTACCTACTCCAAATTGCCCGCCGAGGGGGCAGCCACAAAAATTTACACCTACCAGCACATCAAGGAAGACGGGCAGACCCTATACGGTTTCCTTGACCCGAGCGAAAAGGCCCTGTTTATGCAGCTCATTTCGGTGTCGGGTATCGGGCCGGGCACGGGCATTGTGATGGTGAGCAGCATGAGCGTGGGCGAGATTCGCGAAGCCATCGTGAACGAAAACGTGCGGGCCATCCAGAGCATTAAAGGTGTGGGCCCCAAGACGGCCCAGCGCGTTATACTGGAGCTAAAAGACAAGCTGCGCAAAGACGAGCTGCTGGCGAAAGCCGGCGTGGACACTGTTCCTTTGGCTCGCCAACACAATACGCGCCGCTCGGAGGCGTTGCAAGCCTTGGTTACCCTAGGCTTTGCGCGGGCCGCCGCCGAAAAGCAGCTAGACCAGATTCAGCAGAAGCACGGCGGGGAGCTAAGCGTGGAGGAATTGATTAAATTTGCTTTGAAGTCGCATTGAGTTGCGGCGAAAATTCTCGGGTTTTCGCCGTCTCAGGGTTACCTTACACAAGTGTCGGCACAAAAGGGCCGGCTAGTAGGCAGCTACTCGATTTCTGACCACTAATGGCCAGGCGCCATTGGCTTATTTTATACAGAATGCCTTGCCCAATGCGAACCATGGGGCAAGCGCCACTATCCGCTTAGCTGCTTGAAATCCGGTCAGAAATTACTCCCAGCGTCGGTTGTTGCAGTCGCGTCTCTGCTGGCATGGTGGGCCCAGGCCTCTCCTCTGGTAGGCACGCGCCTGACCGGCGCATGGCTGCAGGCCAGCCGCGTGCTGGCCATCGACACGCCCCAGCCGGTGGGGGCCGTGGCCGATACCCTGGGCCCTTATAAGCCCAGCCGCCGGCCGCGGGTGCGGGCCCAGGACCGGCCCGGTAGCCCATTTGGCGTGCGCCGCCGCGAGTCGCCGCTGGTGCTGCCGCTGCCTAATAACGTGAAACTCGACGTTGCGGTTGACGACAGTCTCAAGCAATTCGACGTTAAGGAGAAAGTAGGAGCCGATATTGACTACCGCGACCCCAGCGTGCTCACCTACGAGCAGTACGCGGAGTTTCAGCGTCGCGAGGCCGTTCGGGGGTACTACCGCGACAAGGCCAAAGGCGGCGTGACCGGGCCAGCGGCCGCGGCGGGCACTCCGCAGGCCCAGCGCCTCATCCCCAAAATTTACCTGGGCCCCGTGGCCAATCGCATTTTTGGGGGCAGCTACGTCGACATCCGGCCGGCGGGCTCGGTCACGCTCAAGTTTGGCTGGCGCCACAACCGCAACGAAAACCCGGCCCTGACCCTGCGCCAGCAAAGCGTAGGCGACTTCCTATTCGAGCAGAACATCAACGTCAACCTGACCGGTGCCATTGGCACCAAACTCAAGCTGGTGTTCAACTACGACACCAAGGCCTCCTTCGACTTCGACAACCAGATGCGGTTCGACTATGCGGGCGAGGAGACGGACATTATTCGCAAAGTGGACTTGGGCAACGTGAGCCTGCCTCTCACCAACTCCCTGGTGCAGGGTGGGCAAAACCTGTTTGGCATGAAAACCCAGCTACAGTTTGGCAAGCTGGGTGTGACGGCGGTGGCCGCTACCGTGCGCGGCACGGCCGACGAAATCCGCATTCAGAACGGTGCGCAGAGCCGGCAGTACGAAATCAAGGCCAGCCAGTACGAGCGCGACCGGCACTTCTTTTTGTCGCACTTCTTTCGCGAGCGCTACGACCAGGCGTTGCGCAACCTGCCCACCATTCAGAGCGGCGTGACCATTACCCGCCTGGAGGTATACGTAACCAACGACAACCGCACCACGGAGAACCTGCGCAACGTGGTGACGCTGATGGACCTAGCCGAGCCTCTTCGGCTCTACCAGGACAAGTACCGGCTGGGCAGCCCCACCCAGCAGGTGCCGGCCAAAAACAGTGCTAACTCGCTGTATCAAACCCTCATTAACACCCCGTCCGCCCGCGACAACCTTGGTGTAGATGATGTCTTGCAAAATGGACAGGGTCTCAGCAAGAACATTGACTTTGAGCGCGTGCGAGCCCGCAAGCTTGACCCGCGCGAATACACCTTCAACCCGCAGCTCGGCTACGTGTCGCTGAACACGGCCCTGCTGCCCGACCAGGTGCTGGGCGTGAGCTACCAGTACCTCTTCAATGGCCAGACCTATCAGGTGGGGGAAACGCAGGAATTGTACGGTAACCGGCGGCCCGACGAGGTGGTATTCCTGAAAATGCTGCGGGCCAGCAACCCCGGCGTGGGCGTGGCCGACCCTAGCAGAAACCCGCAAAACCCAAACCTGCAGACGCGCAACACGCCGACCTGGGACTTGATGATGAAAAACATCTATCCCCTGAACGCTTCGCAGCTGCAGCGCGACAATTTTCAGTTACAGCTCATTTACAAGGACGACGAAACCGGCGTCGACCTGATTTCGCTGAAGGAAGGCGCCCGCATTGCTAACCGCCCCATCATTGAGGTGCTGAACCTCGACAACGTAAACCCCAACAACGACCGCAACCCGGACGGCAACTTCGACTTTTTCCCCGGCGTCACCATCGACCCGGAGCTGGGCAAAGTCATCTTCCCAAACGTTGAGCCATTTGGCTCCTACCTGCGGGCACAGTTCGACCCCAGCGAAACCGACCTGATTGAGAAATACGTGTACAATGAGCTGTACACCCAGACCCAGAGCGACGCCCAGCAGCGGCAGGAAAAGGACAAGTTTTTCCTGCGCGGCCGCTTCCAGGGCGGCGCCGGCTCCGACGAAATCAACCTGCCAGGCATTGGCATTGCGCAGGGCTCGGTGCGGGTGCGGTCGGGCTCGACGCTGCTCACCGAGGGTGTTGACTACCAGGTATTTTATGACCAGGCCAAGGTCAAAATTCTGAATCCGGCTTACCTGAACTCGGCCAACGAGCTGCGGGTGGAGTTTGAGAAAAATGCTCTGGTGCAGGTGCAGCCGCGCCAGATGTTGGGTGTGCGCCTCGACTACCGGCTGAACAAGGATGTGAACATTGGCGGCACGGCTCTGCATCTGCTCGAACGTCAGGCCCCGGGCATCAACCGCGTGAACATCGGCGACGAGCCCGGCAACAACACCATTGTGGGGCTAGATGGGGGCATTCGCAAAGACAGCCGGGTGCTCACCAAATACCTCGACATGCTCCCGTTTGTCTCGACCAAGGAGATTTCTACCATTGCCTTCAGCGGCGAATTTGCCAAGCTGCTCCCGGGCCGCTCGCGGCTGGGCAACGGCGAAAATGGGGTGTCGTACATCGACGATTTCGAGAATGCGCGCACACCTTACACCTTGGGTGGCTTGGCTTCTATTCCGGCTTGGCGCCTAGCGGCTACGCCCCTGCCCATTGCCGGCAGCACGGTTCAGGGCCTACGCTCCAACTTTCAACGCGCCAAGCTGGCCTGGTACACCATCGACCAGAGCTACTACACTGGCGGGCCCAACGTACCCGGTAACATCGGGGCTGGCGACTTGTCTAACCATTACGTTCGTGGCATCAAGCGCGACGAAGTATTCCCCAATAAGGACCTAGGGGCCACCGGCAACGGCTACGAGTACACGTTCGACATGGCTTATTTCCCCAGCGAGCGGGGGCCTTACAACTATAACCCTAACATCGACGCCGCCGGTAAGCGGTTCGCCGGCGCCGAGCTGCCACAGGACAAGTTTGGCGGCATCAGCCGGGCCATCACCTTCGATACCGACTTTGACAACTCCAACATCGAGTATCTCGAGTTTTGGATGATGGACCCCTTCCTGAAGGTGACCAACCCCAACGCGCCCAACGCGCGGGTGAGTGTGACCGACCAGGACGGCAACGACGTGGTCAACACCACCGGCGGTGAGCTGCTCATCAACCTGGGCAACGTGAGCGAAGACGTGCTGAAAAACGACAACCAGCACGAATTTGAGAACGGCCTGCCCACCACCGACAACCCCCAGGAAATACGCGACAACAGCAACCCCACAGTGTGGGGTCGCGTGACGCGCCAGCAGTTCCTGACCGATGCCTTTAATGCGGCCCCTGGTGCCCGGGAGCGTCAAGACGTGGGCCTCGACGGCGTGAACGACAACAGTGAGCGGGCCCAAACTCAATACGGCACGCCTTACACCTCCCTGCCAGACCCCTCGGGCGACAACTTCCGTCATCACCTCGACCCCAGCTACGACCAGACTAACACCAAGCTGCTGGGCCGCTACAAAGACTACAACGGCTACGAGGGCAACTCCCCCGAAAACAACCAGCTCAGCTCGACGGCTTTCCCGGACAAAGAAGACCTGAACCGCGACAACGTGGTGCAGGATGTGGAGCGCTACTATGAGTACCGTATTCCTCTGCGCCCCAGCGCAGGTGGCCTCGAAGTGGGCCAGAATTTCATCATCGACAAGGTGACGAACAAAGACGAGCGCACCAGCGGCGATGAAGTGACGTGGTACCAGTTCCGGATTCCGATTCGGGAGGGCTACACCGTGCGGGGCGCTCAGGACGAGTTCGGTTTCAAGAACATCCGATTCCTTCGCATGTACATGACCGGCTGGGAGCAGCCGGTGGTGCTGCGCCTGGTGCAGCCGCAGTTTGTGGCCAACCAGTGGCGCCGGTTCATCTACCGCATCGTGGACACCCGCCAGGGCAATACGCCGCCCGTGGGCACGCTCACCGACGCCGATGCGTTCAGCGTGTCGACGGTGAGCGTGGAGGAAAACGGCCTGGCCGTGGGAAGCAGCATTCCGTACATATCGCCGCCCGGCATTCTGCGCGACCGCGAGTACGGCAGCAGCAGCGTTGCCCGCCTGCAAAACGAGCAAAGCCTGCGCCTGTCCGTCACGAACCTGCGCGATGGCTACGCCAAGGCAGCGTATAAAAACTTGACCATTAACATGCTGCGCTACAAGCGCCTACGCATGTTCCTGCACGGCGACAGCGAAGACCCCAGCGTGAGCGAAGGTCGGACGCAGGTGCAGGGCTTCATCCGCATCGGCACTGACTATACCCAGAATTTCTACCAGTATTCCCTGCCGCTGGTGATGACCCGGCCCGGCGCAACTACCGTTGACCAGGTGTGGCCCGAGGCCAACCGCATCGACGTGGCTTTTCAGGACTTCATTGATGCCAAGTCGGAGCGCAACAAGCGGGGCGGCTCCTACCAGATTCCGTACACCAAAACCCTGCCCAACGGCGCCACCATTACCGTGGTCGGCAACCCCGACTTTTCGGCGGTGCAGGGCGTGATGATAGGCATGCTAAACCCCACGGCCGACCTAGTTGACCCCAGCGTGAACAGCGTGAGTGCCAACTTGTGGGCCGATGAATTCCGGGTGTTCGACTTTGAGCAGCAGGCCGGCTACGCGGCCACTGCCCGCCTCAACGTGAAGATGGCCGACGTGGCCAACGTCACGGCCACGGGCAGCTTTACCAGCGTGGGCTTTGGCGGCCTGCAGGACAAAGTGCAGCAACGCTCCATCGACGATGCCTTCCGCGGCGACTTGCAGGCCACGGTGGCCGCCGAGAAGTTCTTGCCCGAGCAGCTGCAGCTACGAGTGCCTGTGCTGCTGCAGGTGGGCCACGAGAGCCGTGCTCCCCTCTACGACCCCCTCGACCCCGATACCAAGCTCAACCAGAGCCTCGAGAAATTTGAAACCAACACCGCTGCCCAGGCCGAGTACCGCAACAAGGTCATTGACCAAACCACCAGCCGCAGCATCTCGCTGCTGAACGTGCGCAAGGAGCGGGGCCCCGGCAAGCCCGGTGCCGTGCCTACTACGCCCAAGCCCTGGGACATTGAGAACCTGGCCCTGAGCTATTCCCTCACCGACCGGCTGCACACTGATATTCGCACCGAGCGCGACTACACCAAGGCCTACACCGCCGCCGTGGCCTATGTGTATCAGACCACGCCCAAAAACTACACGCCCCTGAGCAAGGTGCAAGCGCTGGATAACCCCTACCTGAAGATTTTTCAGGAGATAAATTTCACGCCCCTGCCCTCGCGCTTTTCCTTCCGTACCGATATTGACCGGCGCTACAACGAGCGGTTCCTGCAGCGCGTGCTCGAGCCTGGCACCCTGCCCGTGCAGGCCGGCCTGCCCATTATTCAGAAATCGTTCTTTATCAGCCGGATTTACGACCTGAAGTGGGACCTGACCAAGAGCCTGATTTTTGACTATACCGCCAACAACCGCGGCGTGGTCGACGAAGGCCAAGGCCGCACCATTGGCGGCAGCGATGTGGCGATTCGCAACCGCAAAGAGCTGCAGCAAAACCTGCTGCGCGGGGGGCGTACCACCAACTTCAACCAAGTAGCAGCCCTCACCTACCGCCTGCCGCTCGACAAGTTTCCGCTTACTGATTGGATAAGCGCTGATACCCGCTACTCGGCCAGCTACACCTGGCAGGCCGCTTCCACGGCCCTGCTCGCCCCGCTGAACCCTGTGCCAACCGGCGACGAGGAACAAGATGCCAGGACCGAAGAGCTGGCCTTGGGCAACACCATCCAAAACAGCCGCGAAATCAGCGCCAACGGCCGCATCGACCTGGTGAAGCTCTACAACAAGGTGCGGTTCCTCAACATTATTAACAACGCCCCGCCGCCCACGGCGCGCCCCAAAACCACCCGCGCCGAGCTGCAGAACCGCGCTCGGGCTACCGACGCCAGCCAGCAGCCTGCGGCGGCCGACACCACCAAGGAAGCCAACCGCTTCGTGAAAGCCGTGCTCCGTTCGCTGATGACGGCCCGCTCGCTCAACTTCACTTACGTGCGCACCGACGGCACCCTGCTGCCGGGCTACCTGCCCAAAACCCACCTCTTTGGCCTCGACAACGATTTGACGGCTCCGGGCGTGCCCTTCATTCTGGGCAAGCAGTACGAGCTGCCCGACCTGTTCGACCGCGCCCGCAGCAACGGCTGGTACACAGACCGCAGCGAGTTCCTCAACACCCCGCTCAGCTCCCTGCTGACGGAAACGCTCACGCTTCGCACGGCCCTTGAGCCGTTCCGCGGTTTCAATATTCAAGTAGACGCCCGCCGGCAGCTGGCCCGCAACCAGGAGGTGTACTATCGCAACCTGCTCGACTCGGTGACGCTGCTGCCCTTCCGCGACCCCATCACCGGCTTCACGAAGCTAGCCAATAACCCGCTGCTCGGCACGGGTTCTTTCCAGACGTCCACGGTCACCATCCAAACCTTGTTTGGCGATTTGGGCCGCAATGGCGAAACGTCGCGGGCCTTCAACCGCTTCGTGGAAAACCGCGCCAAAGTGCGGCAAAAACTAACCAACGCCAACCCGGATGCCGGCCCCACCGGCTACGGCTTTAATTCGCAGGAAGTGCTGGTGCAAAGCTTTATCGACGCCTACCACGGCCGCGACTCGGAGGGCTACGAAGCCAAGAAGTTTAATCCGTTTGCCATGCTGCCCCTGCCCAACTGGCGGGTCGACTACAACGGCTTTGCCGATTTGCCTGCCATCAAGCGGTTTTTCTCGTCATTCACCCTCAACCACGCTTACTCGTCGACTTACAGCGTGGGCAACTACACCACGTCCACAGTATACGCTCCCGACTTCAACCCCGAGAACCAATATCCTAACATCGTGAGAGGAGGGCAGGTGCAGCCGTACTACGTGGTGGGGCAGGTAAGCATCATCGAGCGTTTGTCGCCGCTTATCGGCATTAATTTTCAGACCGTGAGCCGGGCCACTGGCCGCCTTGAATACCGTACCGACCGCGCCGTGGTACTCAACACCACCAACTCGCAGGTGACCGAGCTGTACACCAACGAGATAATCGTGGGCTTGGGCTATGCCACCAATAGCCTCAAATTGCCCTTCAAAGTGGGTGGCGAGCAGCGGGTGTTGCGCAACAACCTCACGGCCCGCCTCGACTTGAGCATTCGCGACAACATCAGCGTGCAGCGCAGCATCCTCGACGTAGTCGACGTGGGTACCCCCCCGCAGCCTGGTTCCACAGGCAACCCCGAGGGTCGTGCCGAAGGGCAGATTACCAACGGCTCGAAAACCTTCCAGCTGCGCCCCACCATCGATTACCTGTTGAACACTCGCCTGAACCTACAGCTGTACTACAGCCAGACCATTACCACACCGCGCATCAGCAACGCCTTCCGAAATTCCATGACCGAGGGCGGCCTACAGCTGCGCTACAGCCTCACGCAGTAGAAACTAAAGTTTAGGAATGGTGAATTTTGAGTTGATGTGGTCAGTGCTGGGCTGCGCACCTCGCCAGCACCAGTATTTGGTACTTACTTTTGGGCATGAGCCGGAGGTTGCTGCTCGAACTCATCATTCATAAATCATTCATAATTCTCCCCAATGAACCTGCCCGCCACCTTACACTACACCAAGGACCACGAATGGATTCGCGTTGAGGGCGATGTTGCCTACGTAGGCATCACCGACCACGCTCAGAAAGAGCTCGGCGATATTGTCTACGTCGACATCGATACGCTTGACAAAGAGGTGGCCCAGCACGAGGTGTTTGGCACTGTAGAAGCCGTAAAAACGGTTTCTGACCTGTTCAGCCCCATCACCGGCACGGTGCTGGAAGTGAACGCCAAGCTGGGCGACGCTCCCGAAACCGTAAACGCGGACCCTTATGGCGACGGCTGGATGGTAAAAATCTCCATTGCCAAGCCCGAGGAGCTGGAAGAGCTGTTGTCGGCCGAAACCTACGGCGAGCTGGTAGGCGCTTAAACCCGTAGCGTACGCTTTAGCTTGTGCGTTGAGATGCCCATGCCCACCCGCCCAACGCCCAAGCCAACACCGACGCTGCCGCCCCGCCGCCCCTACGCGGCCCTGCCCATCTTGTGGGCCATGCTCGTGCTGGTGCTCACGCTCACACCTGCCCAGGAAATGCCAATCACGCCCGTTTGGGAGCTGCTGTCGTTCGACACAGCGGCCCATGCGGGCGTGTTTGTCGTTTTGGCAGGGCTCAGCTGGTTCTCGCTGTCGCGGCAGCGTCGTTGGCCTCGTTTGGCCCGGCATGCTGGGCTAGTGGTGGTGGTGGGCAGCACCCTGTTTGGGGGCCTGATTGAAGTCCTGCAGCACACCATGGGCCTGGGCCGCAACGGCGACTGGACCGACCTTGTCAGCGATGCCATCGGAGCGGCAGTAGCAGTAGGGGTGCTGACTGCGTGGGCCAGGTGGCATGCGCACCGGGCAAGCTCAGCGGTAGCCGTATTCTGGGTGGTGGGAGCTGCAGTTGCTCTTAGCGCTGCACCGGTGCCCGTCAACGCGCAGGACATGCCGCGGGTGCGCCGCACCATCGAGAAGCTGGCTTCGCCGCAGATGCACGGGCGCGGCTACGTGAATGACGGCGATAAAAAGGCTGCGGCTTACCTGCGCGGCAGGCTCAAAGAACTGAAGCTGGAGCCGCTGGCGGACGATTATACCCAGCCGTTTGTGCTGGACGTGAATACGTTTCCAAGAGTGATGCGTTGGAAAATGGCCTTTGGTGATAAGCGTCGGCAACTGCCTGCCCTCAAACCCGGCCGCGACTACATCGTAACAGCCACTTCCGGTAGCGGTCATATAACCAACGTGCCGTTAGTAGGGTTGGACACAGCCATCTTCGCTGGGTCCTTGCAAAATATGGTAGCTCAACAGCGTTTGTTGGAGCAGCCACTAAAGCAACAAGCGCTGCTGCTAACCGCCCGCGACCAGACTCGATTGTCCACGCTGCCCGTGAACCTGCGGCAACACCTGAATTCTGCTGCCGCTTGGGTGAAGCTCGTGCCCAAGCTGACAGCCTCGTTGGCATCCGAGCAAAGCCCCCGTATTGAGATAGAGCTTTTGTCTCATGTCAAACCAAAACAGGGGGCAATTATTATCCGTGGTACTTCAATGTCAGAGCCCGAGAAGCTATGGCTTACGGCCTCCGTCGACGCGGAACTCCGGCGCAATTACCAAACTCAGAACCTCGCCGCCGTTGTTCGCGGCACCACGCAGCCCGATTCGTTCCTCGTTGTTACGGCACATTACGACCATCTCGGTCAGATGGGCAAAGACGTGTACTTCCCCGGTGCTAACGACAATGCCAGTGGCGTGGCCCTGCTGCTGGAACTGGCTGCCTACTACGCCCGCCCCGAAAATCGTCCGGCTTGTTCCGTAGCCTTCCTACTCTTTGGGGCCGAGGAAGCGGGTCTGGTGGGCTCGAGCTACTTTGTGGCCCACCCGCTGATGCCACTGCAACGCATCAAGTTCCTAGTAAACCTCGACTTGCTGGGCACTGGCGAGCAGGGAGCCACTGTGGTCAATGGCCGGCTACTGGAAGAACCCTACCGCCGCTTGGTGGCCCTCAACGACGCCCACCACTACCTCCCGCAACTGGCCGCCCGCGGCCGCGCAGCCAACTCCGACCACTTTCCCTTCTCTGAAGCCGGGGTACCCGCTTTCTTCCTCTACACGCGTGGCGGAAGCACGGCTTACCACGACGTGAATGACCGCCCTGAGGCACTGTCGTTGGCGGGCTTCGCGGGGGCTTTTGGGCTGGTGCGCGACTTCCTTAATGGCATGGACGCTGCCAAGTAAAGGACATAAAAAAGCCTCTGCAGCCAACTACAGAGGCTTTTCTAATTTATAGATTACGCAGGGAAGCGGTTGGCCTAGCCTTTGGCTTTCAGCGACAGCATGATTTGCTTGGCGATGGGCTCCCACTCGGGCTTCTGGCGGTCGGCGCAGTTGAAGGTGCAAATCATCAGCTTGCCTTCCACGTCGGTGAAGAAAACCAGGGTGTACACTTCGTGGCCCATCTCGGGCTTCATGAATTCCAGGTAGCCCACCTTGCGGTTGTTGATGTTTTTCACTCCATCACCAAACCAGGTGGCGTCTTTGTACTGCTTGTGGTAAGTTTTGCTGAACGAGCCAGCGTAAACGTCGACCATATCCTGGTCGGCATCGTTGTCGCTGTAGTTAAAAGCCAGGCTGATGAGGTTGTTATTCGTGAAAATCACGCTCGGGCGGCTCTGGGCTTTGGCGTAGGCGAAATCCATCTGCTGCTCGGTCATTACCTCGAAGCCTTTAGGAATCAGGATTTCCACCCGCTCGCTGAGCACGCGCTTTTTTATCAGCTCAATTTCGGATGCCGGGTGCGCAGCCGTCAATATCAACCCAAGGATAAAGAGTAGAAGTGTAGATTTCATGCTAATCAGTATAAGAGGTGAGTAATTAAAATGCTTTTGATGGACCCAAGTTAGATACAATAATTAAGTATCCAACTTTTCGACTACAAATATTGCGATTTATTTTTTAACACCGTCCAATTAAGCTCTCATTCTTATCAATAACAGCTTAGAAATCGGCAGTTTGTGGTTTGAATAAATAACAGAGTTTGTATTTCAATACCGCTGAAAAACTGCTAAAATGAAGAATTGTTTTTTATAAAATATTGTTAAAGTTCAATTATAGGTGGTCTTTACAACGCGTGGTTAACGAAGGCTTGTATTTTTAGAATGCTAAATCGGATAATAACAGAGTGCTAAAGGATGTTATTTAATTGTTCCTTTATTTTCTCAAGCTCCTCTTTCATGCCCACTACGAGGTGCTGCACAGTAGCGTCGTTGGCCTTGGAACCAATGGTATTGATTTCGCGGCCGATTTCCTGGGCCAGAAAGCCAAGCTTCTTGCCAACAGCTTCGTCGGGCTGGTGAATTGCCTGCTCGAAGTAGGCCAGGTGGGCGGCTAGGCGCACTTTCTCTTCGGCGATGTCTAGTTTTTCAATGTAGTAAAGCACTTCCTGCTCGAAGCGGGTGGCATTGAACTGCTCGTGGCTGGTAAGCTCGGCTAAGTGGCCGGCCAGGCGCTGGCGAACGTGCTCGATGCGCGCGGGGTCGTGCTGCTCTACGGCGGCCAGCTGCTGGCGAATGGTGGCGATGTAGCTCAGGATTTCGATGGTGAGGGTAGTGCCCTCGTCTTGCCGGAACTGCTGCATGGCGGCCAGGGCCTCGGTGAGCAGGGGCTGCAGCTCGGGCCAGGCCACGTCTTCGGCGGCGGGCTCGGCTTCGCGGGCTTCCGACGCGCTGGGGATAACGCCGGGCAGGCGCAGGGCCGCCAGCAGGGTGTCTTCGCCGGTGGGCAGGCCCAAGCTGTCGGCAACGGCCTTCAACTCTTGGTAGGCCGATACCAGCGCTTCCTTATTAAGGGTGACGGCGGCGCGGGCCGCGGCGGGTCGCACAAAATCGAGGTTGAGGTTGATTTTGCCGCGCAGCAGGGCCTTGGCCACGGTGTTGCGGATTTCAAGATCGTGCGCCTGCAGGAAGCGGGGGAGGCGTAGGCTCAGGTCGAGCGTTTTGGAGTTGACCGACCGAAGTTCGATGGCGGCAGTGTAGGTATCGGTTTCGCGGTGGGCCTGGCCGTAGCCGGTCATGGAGATAAGCATATGCAAGAGGGGCTGGGTTGAGGCCGTAAAGAAACGACCCGGGCGGTGCCGGCAGGCCGTTGAGCTGGGCAGTGCAGTGCGTGCGACGGGGGCGAAATGACAGGTAGCAACCCTCTGTTTTTTGAAAAAAGCCGCAAAAGTAGAGCCCGTTTTTTCATCCCGGAACTCCCGATACGGGGCGTAACAATAGGGCAACACACTGGCTATGTTGCCGTAATAGGCCCCCGGTAATTTTGTGGCGTAAAACCAACGATACTTTTTATGCGCCTCACCTTACTGGGCTTTTTTTTATTGTGGATGAATGGGTTGGCTTTTGGCCAACAAGGCACATTGGCGGGAAAAGTGACTGATAAAAAGGCGGGGGAAGGCGTGATTGGCGCCACCGTGCTGGTGACCGGCACCACCCAGGCCGCCCCCGTGAATGTGGATGGCAGCTACTCGCTGCCGCTCGACCCCGGCACCTACGACATCACCATGACCTACGTGGGCTACAAGCCGCTCACTTTCTCGGGCATTGTGATAACCAGCGACCAAACCACCACCCTCAACGGCGTGATGGAAGAAAGCCAGACCTCGCTCTCGGAAGTAACCGTGACCGGCGTGAAGCAAACCGGCACCGAAGTCGCCCTGATTCAGGACCTGAAAAAAAGCGAGGTGGTGGTGAGCGGCATGAGCAGCGACCAGATTGTGAAAAGCCTCGACCGCGACGCGGCCGAAGTGGTGAAGCGCATTCCGGGCGTTACTATCCAAAGCAACAACTTCATTGTAATTCGCGGCCTCTCGGAGCGCTACAACACCGTGATGTTGAACGATGCCCTCACGCCCTCGGCCGAAGTGGACACCCGCTCGTTCTCGTTCGACATTCTGCCCAGCTCGGTGATAGACCGGGTGCTGATTTTTAAGTCGGGCTCGCCCGAGCTGCCCGGCGAGATGGGCGGCGGCGTAGTGAAGGTATTCACCAAAAACAGCGTGCTGGAAAACAGCACCAGCTTTACCGCCTCGGGCTGGTACCGGCACAACACCACAGGCCGCGACTTTCTGGCCAGCACCCGCGGCAGGACCGACCTGCTGGGGTTCGACAACGGCGAGCGGCAGCTGTCCGGTGCCATTTCTGAACGGGTGCAGAAGCAGCCCATTGGCCTCCGCAACTCCTGGCTGCCGCGCACCATCACGGCCCTGCCCGACCTGCGCCTGTCGTTGGGCCTTGCCCGCAAGTACGAGCTGGGCAGCGCTTACCTGAGCAACGTAGTGTCGCTTTCGTACTCCAACACCCGCGAGCAATTCGACAACCTGCGCCAGCGCTTCGAGCGGCAGATTGACCCCGAAACCAATCAGCCCAAGCTGCAGTGGAACTACAACGACGTGCAGGCCATCCAGGCCGTGCGCTTGGGCGCGATTTATAACTGGCAGCTGCGCCTCAACGACCGCAACCGCTTCGAGTTTCGCAACTTTTTGAATCAGTACGCTACCGACGAGGTGATTCACCGGGTGGGCCAGACGCTGGACCAAGGCAACGAGCGCGACGACAACGCCCTGCACTACCAAAGCCGCACTGTGTATTCGGGTCAGCTATCGGGCGTGCACCAGATGGGCGCCACTGACCACACCACCGTTACGTGGGCGGGCGGCTACAACTACGTGTTTCGGGACGAGCCCGACTTCAGCCGCTACCGCAACCAGCGCAACATCCCGGAGCCGGGCCTGCCGGCGCGCCCTTATACCGTCATCATTCCGCCGGGCGGCAACCCCTTCGACGCCAGCCGGTTTTTCTCCGAGCTACGCGAAAATACCTACATGAGCAGCGGGCAGTGGGAGCGCCGCTTCCAGGGCCGCGACACCACCCAGGCCAACCAGTTCAAGATACGCGCTGGCTTCTATGCTGAGCATAAGGAGCGGGATTTTGAAAACCGCTACTTCTCCTACATCAAGGACAACGACCGGACCTTCAATGTGGATGAAACGCTGCCCGTAGACCAGCTTTTTGCCCCGCAGAACATTCGGCCCGGTACGGGCTTCGTGCTGGACGAGGGAACCAACCCACTGGACCGCTACACTGGCCGCAACACGCTGCTGGCCGGCTACGTGGGCGTCGTGGCCCCCATCTCCGACAAGTTCAGTGTGTCGGGGGGGCTGCGCACCGAGTACAACCGCCGACGGGTGCAGTCCGGCGATGCACAGCGGGCACCCTACGTGGAAAACCGCCTCATTCCGATGCCGTCGGTAAATGCTACTTACAACTTCAACGACCGTTCGCTGCTGCGCCTGGCCAGCTCGGTGACGGTGAACCGCCCGGAGTTCCGGGAAGTAGCCGAGTACTCCTACTTCGATTTCAGCAGCAACGCCATCATCACGGGCAACGCCAACCTGCGCACGGCTACCATATATAACGCCGACCTGCGCTACGAATTCTACCCCACGCGCTCGGAGCTGATTTCGATTGGCGCCTTTTACAAGTACTTCGTCAATGCCATCGAGCAAACCACCGTTTCGGTGTCGACGGAGCAACTGTACGTCTCCTTTCAGAACGCGGCCAAAGCTGAGGACCTGGGCGTGGAGCTGGAACTGCGCAAGTCGCTGGTGGACCTAAGCAATAGCAAGTTTTTGCAGCGCTGGTCGGCGGTAGCCAATGCCGCCTTCATCTATAGCAACGTGAACCTGGCCGAAACCGACGAGAATCGGGGGCTTGCTCTTAATAACCGTCCCTTGCAAGGCCAGTCGCCCTACGTGGTGAACCTAGGCGCGTTTTACCAGGACGACGACCACGGCCTCCAAATTTCGGCCCAGTACAACATCATTGGCCAGCGCATCCGGTTCGTGGGCGACCAGCAGTCCAACTACTCCATCATTGAGATGCCGCGCAATGTGGTGGACCTGGCCGTGACCAAGAGCGTGGGCCAGCATCTGCAAATTCGGGTGGGCGTTCAGGACCTGTTCAACCAGCGCAACCGCTTCCTCTACGACTTCAACCGCGACAGTAAAATCCAAGCCAACGAAACCGGCTCCTACGCCAATTTCCGCCGCGGCACCTACTCCACGGCCGGCCTGACGTGGCGGTTTTAACCAGCGCCGCCCCCGGGCGGCGCTTGGGCAGTTAACAATATCCTAACCGGAGGCACTCCGAATCATAACGGCAACGGGGCAGGTCTTGCGCAAACCCACCTGAACCTTTGCATTCCGATTCACTCCCGTCCTTTTTCTCCCTTAATTTTTTCCCCGACTCATGAAAAAATTTGTACTAAGCGCTTTGATGGCTGTAGCAGTCGTAGCGGCGCACTCGACGCAGGTTCTGGCGCAAACCCCATGCCCCGCTGCCCCAGCTGCCGTCACGGTTTCGGGTTCTATCACCTCCAATACCACCTGGACTCGCAACAACATCTACCTGCTCAGCGGGTTTGTGTACGTGCGCAGCGGAGCCGTGCTCACCATTGAGCCGGGCACCATCATCAAGGGCGACAAAGCATCGAAGGGTTCGCTCATCATCGAATCGGGCGCCCAGATTTTTGCCAACGGCACTGCCGCACAGCCCATCGTCTTCACCTCGAATGAGCCCGCCGGCAGCCGGGGCCGCGGCGACTGGGGCGGGGTTATCATCCTGGGCCGGGCCCCGGTGAACCTGGCCGGCACCCCCACCATTGAGGGCGGGGTAAACTCGACCTACGGCGGCAACCTGCCGAACGACAACTCCGGTGTGTTCCGTTACGTCCGCATCGAATTCTCCGGCATTCCGTTCCAGCCCAACTCCGAAATCAACGGCCTGACCATGGGCGGTGTAGGGGCAGGCACCACCATCGACCACGTGCAGGTGCATTCCAACGGCGACGACTCGTTTGAGTGGTTCGGCGGCACTGTGAATGCCAAGTATTTGATTTCCAACTCGGCTACCGACGACGATTTTGATACTGACAACGGCCACACGGGACGGGTTCAGTTTGCCTTGGCCATTCGCGGGGCCAACGTAGCCGACGTATCCGGCTCTACGGCCATAGAGACCGACAACGACAACGGCGGCTCGACCAACACGCCTCAAACCGCTACGACGTTCTCGAACGTCACGGCACTGCTGCAAAACCGCACGGCTACCGCCAACTTTACCCGGGCCATGCACCTGCGCCGCAACACGGCCACCTCGGTCTTCAACTCGGTGTTTGCCGGCTGGCCCCAGGGCTTGTTTATCGACGGAGCTGCGGCCCAGACCAACGCCACAAACGGTACGCTGGTGCTGCGCAACAACGTGCTGGCCGGCATGACCGCACCCTACGGCGTCGACCCAGCTTCGGGCTTTACCCACCAGGGTTTCTTTGAAGGTGCCAATCGTGACAATCAAGTCTTGGCCGCTGCCAGCGCGCTGGGCCTGAATGCCGATAACTTCAACGACTACAACAGCAACGGCACGCCCAACGGCGTACCAGACCTTGCTCTGCCGGCTGCCTCTGTCTTAAGTTCCGGCGCATCGTTTGCCGATGCCAAGCTGACCGGCGCCGGCAACGGCGGGCCGAACAGCACCTTCGAGGTGGTAAGCTACCGCGGGGCCTTCGGTCCGGCCAGCACGGCCGATGCCAACTGGGCAGCCGGCTGGACCAACTTCGACCCGCAAATCACCTGCTACAACCGTGCAGGCCAGACGCTCAGCAACCGCGACGTGTTCAACAACCCGCTGCAAGCCCTCACGGTATCGCCGAACCCCACCGACGGCGCCGCCGCCACCTTGGGCTTTGACGTGAAGCGCGCCACCATCGCCACCGTGCGCATCGTGGACATGATGGGCCGCCAGGTAGCCACCGTGCTGAACGCGGGCAAGCTGGCCGCCGGCCCGCAGGCCCTGGCCCTGCCCGCCTCGCTGGCTCCCGGCGTGTACCTGGCCACCGTGACCACCGGCGACGCCGTGCAGTCGGTGCGCTTTGTGGTAACCAAGTAACGATTGAGGATTAGAAAATAGCACCGCCTTTTTCTGCGAAACAGCAAACGCCTGCCCTCTGCAAGGGGCAGGCGTTTTTTATGGACGCTGCCGGACGCCGCCCGGGCCACCGTACTTTGTACCCGATTCCTTGTTCCTCATTCCTCATCGCGCATTCTGCCTTGAAAACGCCCCGCGTTTTGATGCTGCCCAAGTGGTACCCGCACCGCTACGACAACCTCGATGGGGACTTTGTGGCGCGGCACATTGCGGCCATTGCGGCGCACAGCGGGCCCAACGGCGGACCCGTGCAGGCCGCAGTGGTGTACGCCAGCGTGGCGCAGGGACCCCTGCCGAGGCTGATTGATGAGGAGATTGACCAAACGGGCCCGGTGCCCACGTGGCGCTACTACTACCGCGCCCGGCCCACCGGTCTGCCGGGCCTCGACAAGCTCCTTAAGCTGCTGCTGTGGCTGGAGTGCCTGCGCCGGGGGCGGCGAGCCGTGCGACAGCACTGGGGCGGCCTACTTCCTGATTTGGTGCACACGCACATCTTATTCAGGCCCGCGGTGCTGGCGTATTGGCTGAAGTGGCGGCACGGGATTCCGTACTTGATTACGGAAAACTGGACCGCTTTTCATCCCGGCAATGTGGAACGGCTGGGCAAGCTGCGGCGCTGGCTGGCGGGGTGGCTGGTGCGACAGGCGGCGGCCTACACTCCGGTATCGGAAGACCTGCGCCAGGCGCTGGCAGCCCTGGGAGGGGTGAATGCCCACACCGTAATCATTCCCAATGTGGTTGATACGGCGCTTTTTCATCCACCTGCCTTACAAAGCGTCCGGCAAGGCCTGCTGAATGTGGCGGCCTTTAATGAACGCGCAAAAAACCTGAGTGGGCTGCTGCGCACCATGGCCCGGCTGCGGGCAGCCTACCCCCACCTGCTAGGCTTGCGCCTGCGCATAGCCGGCTATGGCGCAGCCGAGCAGCAAATGCGACAACTGGCAACTGACCTAAACTTGCTGGCCGATGGCACCGTGGAGTTTGTGGGCAAGCTGACCTCCGAGCAGGTGGCCGAGGAAATGCGCCGGGCGGCTTGCTTTGTGCTCTTCTCCAACTACGAAAACCTGCCCTGTGTGCTTATTGAAGCGCAAGCCAGCGGCCTGCCAGCCGTAGCAACCCGCGTGAATGGCGTGCCCGAACTGCTACCCGACGACGGCACGGCCGGCCTGTTGGTGCCGCCGCGGGACGAAGCCGCTTTAGCAGCAGCCATCGTGGCCGTGCTCACGGCCCCGGCAGGCCGCTTCAACGAAGCGGCCCTGCGGCAGCGGGCCGTGGAGCAGTTCAGCTATCCGGCAGTGGGCAGGGCTTTCGGGAAGGTGTATCGCCGCATACTGGGCGGCCATGTGGACTGAGGAATCGCCCTCTTAATTGGCGCCCGGCCGTGCAGGGCGTTCTTTTGTGCACGAGTAGCCCCAGTATGATAAAACGCATTCTTCAGCATTTCGCGGCACGGGTGCTCACGGCGGGGTTGAGCTTTGCGGTGGTGTGGCTCACGGCGCGGTATCTGGGCGCGGCGGGGCGCGGGCAGGTTAGCTTGTTTTTCACCGATATGTCGGGGCTGGTGCTGCTGGCTGGGTTGGTGGGCGGCTCGTCGCTGATATACCTGGTGCCCCGTCGCAACGCCTGGCACCTGCTGACTCCTGCGTATGCCTGGGCCGTGGTAGTGAGCGTGGGAGGCGCGGCCCTGGTGGGCCTGCTCCGCCCTGTGGGGCTGGACTATGTGCTGCACCTAGGCGGCGTCACGCTGGTGCAGGTGCTGCTGTCCGTCAACGTGTTTCTGCTGCTGGGGCGGCAGCGCGAGCGGGCTTACAATGTGCTCACCACGGCGCAGGCCGCGCTGTTGGCCGGGGCACTGGCACTGGCATTCGGGCCACTGAACTGGCTCAGCATTAACGCCTACTATTATGCCAACTACGTGGCCTACGGCGTGCCGTGGCTTCTGAGCCTGGGGCTGCTGCTGCGCTTGCCCGATGCCAGAAGCTCGCGCCTTAGCCGCTACCGCCGGGCGCGCCCCCGGGCCGCGGCGCGCGAGCTAGCGCGCCACAGCCGCGGGGCGCACTTTTCTAACTTAATAACCTTCGCCAACTACCGCTTCGGGTACTACGCCGTGGCGTACCTGGCCGATGCCCGGGCGTTGGGCATTCTCTCAGTGGGCGTGGCCCTGGCCGAGGCCATCTGGCTGATTCCGCGGAGCACCGCCCTTATTCAGTATGTGGCCTTGGTAAACGCGGCCGACAAGCGTAGTCAAACCTACGCGGCCTTGCGAGGCAGCCGGCTCACGCTGCTGGCCACGGCCGGCGCTGTGCTGGTGCTCACTGCCGTGCCTGCAGCGTGGCTGGCCGCTGTTTTCGGCCCCGAGTTTGGGGCAGCCCGCGCTGTGATTTTGGCGCTGGCGCCTGGCATTTTCATCAACGGGGCAGGCATGCAGGCCAGCTCGTATTTCAGCGCCACGGCCCGCTATGGCGTGAACAACCGCGCTGCCCTGCTGGGCCTGGCCGTCACCGTGCCGGCGTGTTTGCTGCTGGTGCCCCGGCTGGGGATGGTGGGTGCGGCACTGGGCATGTCGGCCTCTTATACCGCGAGTGTGGCGTATCTGGGCTGGCATTACGTGCGGGCTATTGGCGCCGAGTGGCCCGATTTGCTGCCTGGTTGGCGTGATGTGCAGTGGCTGGGAAAGTGGCTGCCAGGCAAAGATTAATGGGGCTCGGGGCGGCTTAGAGCAGTTGCGGGGTCAGTGTAAGGTAGCGCGGACTTTTAGTCCGCGGGGCCCAAGCGTACCCATTCGCGGACTAAAAGTCCGCGCTACCTTACCACTTCCACCCAGCCTTTGATGCGTAGGCCGTCGGTGTAGGTCAGGAGGTAGTAGTACACGCCGGCGGGCTGGCCGTGGGCGTCCCATTCGTCGTGGTAGGCGACTGATTCGAACACCTGCTGGCCCCAGCGGGAGAACACCTGCAAGCGCGGGGAGCAGTCGGGGCCGAGCCGGAAGGTCTGGTTTTGGTCGTCGCCGTTGGGGGTAATGATGTTAGGGATGATGCGGGCTTTCACCTCGAGTACGGGCGCGTTGGCCACGACTTCGCAGCGGTTGCCGTTGTAGCGCACCAGCAGGCGGGGCCGGTAGGTGCCGGGCGTGGTGTAAGTGTGAGTAGGATTAGGCTCTGTGGATTGAGTACCATCGCCAAAGTCCCACACCCGCGTAAACAGAGAAAAATTGTTCGAGCTAACCGCCGTAAACCGCACCGTGAGTGGCGCATAACGGGTTTCGGGGCAGGCCACCGGCTCCCAGGAGGCTTGCAGCACTGGCGGCGCGGCCACCGATACCCGCCGGGTGGCCGTGCCGGTGCAGCTGCCGCTGCTCACCGTATAGGTGAGGGCAATGGGTGCCGGGAACACAGCGGGCGGCGTGAAAAAGAATCCCGTGACCACGCTACCGCTCACCCCGGGCCCCGTGAAGGTGCCACCGGCCGGACTGCCCCGCAAGGCAAAGGGCTGCGTGCTGCCGGGACACAAAACGGTGTCAGGCGCCACGACAATAACCAAGGGGTTAGTGATGGTAACCGGCTGGGTGGCTTGTACCACGCAGCCGTTCGCGGTTAGCGTATAGGTGAGTTGATAGGTGCCTGCCGGCAGCAGTGGCGAGAAAAAATACCCCGTGGTTGCGTTGCCGCTCACCCCAGGCCCGCTGAAAATGCCGCCCGCGGGCGTGGCCGCGAGGGGAACCAGGGGCAGGGGCGGCGCCTCCGGCCCAGGCAAACAGTAAGTGGGCTGGGGCAGAGGAGGGAAGCTCACCGTGGGCGGGGCGGTCACGGTTACGCGGCGCGTGTCGGTAGTGGTGCACAGGCCCGTGCTCAGCACGGTGTAGGTGATGGTATGCACGCCGACCAAGGCTGCCGAGGGCGTGAAGAAAAAGCCCGTGGCCGCGCTGCCCGTCACGCCCGGCCCCGACCACACGCCGCCGCCCGGGCTGCCCACCAGCGCCTGGGGGCCGGCGGTGGCACACACAGTCTGGTCGGCCCCGGCATTGGCAATTTCGGGCTGAAAATTGAACACAAAGGCCGCGTTATTACACCCCGGCCCGGTGGCCGACGAGCCGCTATTATTAGTGACCGAATATGTATTGGCACCCGGCGGAATGGGAAAGCCGGTGGTAGAAAAGCATGAGCAAACGGCGTGGTACACAATGCCGCGCGGGTCGAAGCGTGAGGTGCCGCCGTCCACGTGCTCGCCAGATGAGTTCGGGGAAATATCGCCGTAGAAAGTGCCGTAGGCGAGAGCTGTAAGGCCAGCCGAAAACTGCGCTAGGTAAAAGTCGCTGCCGTCGGTGGCGAGCTGGGCGGCATCGGGCGTGGTGGGCAGGCCTGCTGTGGTTCCATTGCCTGAGAGGTAGCCAGTGCCCTGGTTCACATTGCCGCCCCAGCCACACACGTATACCCGGTCGCAGCGGTCGACCAGAAAGGCGGTGGGCGAGACGTTAATCCGGGCCGGGGTGCCGGGGCTGCTGGAGCCAAACACGGTGGAAAGCAGGCTGGCGCTCAGGTTAGCATCCAGCTTCTGAATGAACTGCGTACCGCCTGGCGTAGTGTAAAGGCCCGGAGTGGTGGGGAAGGCCCCTGTTGACTGGCCGAGCAGGTATACGCCGCCGTCGGAGCCGAGCTGCAGGAAGTACGCTTGGTCGTAGTCGGCGGTGCCCACATAGGTGGCCCGCACGAGGCTGGTGCCGTTGACCGCAATGCGCGCCGCGAAGCCGTCGACGCGGCCGGGCCTCACTGTGCGGTAGGCCCCGGCTGTCACGGGAAAGTCTGCGCTCAGCGTACCGCCGGCCACGTACACGTCGCCGCTGGCGGGCTCCAGCTGAATGGAATAAGTTGCATCGGCGCCGCTGCCGCCCAGGAAGCTGCTCCAGACCAGGGTGCTGAGGGTGGGGTTGAGCTTGCACACCACGCCGTCGGAAGAGCCGCCGCGGTAGGTGCTGCTAAAGCCCTGCCGCGTCGGAAAGTTGGGGGAGGTGGTGTGCGAGGCGATGTAGATGTTGTCGGCCGCGTCCACGATGACATCGCCGCGGAATGCGTCGCCGTAGTTGTGCACCAGCTGTGGCACCGGGGCATTGGACGAAGCCGAGGCATTGAGCGGCAGCAGGCCGTCGTTGCCGGAGCCTCCCAGGTAAGTAGACGCGGCCAACGCCGAGCCATTGACGGCGAGGCGGCTGATTATGAGGTCGGAGCCGTTGGGAACACTGAAAGGAGGAAAGCCTCCGTAGCCAAACGGGTCGGCGGGCGTGCCGCCGGCATAGGTGCGCTGTAGCGCTCCCGTGGTGGTGGGGTAGTTGGTAGAGCCCGAGGAGCCCAGAATTATCAGCTCGCCCTGGTTATTTACCACTAGGCTATGCGGAAAATCGCTGCCGCTGCCGCCCAGGTAAGTAGCCCACACCCGGGCCGCCGGGCCGCTCACGTTCGGGTTGTACTTGATGATGGCAATGTCTATCAGGCCCGCAAACGTGGTCTGGAAAGCCCCGGGGCTGGTGGGGTAGCCCGGCTCGAAGGCAATGCCACCCGAGTAGAGGTTGCCCTGCGCGTCGTAAGTGGCCGTGAAGCCCCAGTTGTTGGCGGTCGAGCCGCTATAAGTAGAAAACACCACCACCGGGTCGATGGTCAGCGGCCGGCGCGGGTCGTATTTGCCGAGAGCGAAGCGTACCAGCTGGCCATTCAGTACGTAGCGGCAGGCCACAGGCTGGCGCCGGCCGGCGGCATCGGTTTGCCAGGCCTGCGGCGCCCTTTCCGTGATAGTGCCCACGCTGGTGCGCACCAGCAGGTTGCCGGCCTTGTCCAGCGCTAGGCCCTCGGCGCCCTTGTGCCGCAGGGCAATAGCAGCAGGGTTGGCGCCCGCTGCCAACTCAAAATCGTACTCCAGGTGCTGGTCGGTGCTTTCGTAGACCCGGGCACTCACCCCAGGCCACAGGCCGGCGTAACGCAGCTCACGAAAGCTGCGCACATCACTGGCCCAGTGCCTGGCATCGGCCCCCAGGAAGTAGTTGCGGTGCTCGGAAGTGGGCGTTTCGGCAGTAATAACGGCCGCTTGTGCGCCCTCGAAATGAAGCGTCAGGGCATGGCCGGCCACCATCTGGCTAGCAGGGGCGCCGCCACTGGCTTTGGCATCATGCTGGTGCTGGGTGGGGCCGCCGTCAGCCAGCAGCGCAAACGTCAGCCCGTCGACCTCCGCAAACAGCCGGCCACCAGGCAGCGGCGCTACGTAGCGAACCGGTGCAGGCCACTGGCCTTTATTTTCAATAAACTCGAGCGTGTGGTTTGCCGGGCGGGGGCGCTCGCTAGCCGTCGTCGTCATGCTGGCTAACCACAGCAACACCAGGAGGGTAAGGCGGGCGGGTAGCAAGAGTTCCATCGAAAATAGCGAGGGTCAGGTAGATGATTGCAAGGAAGCGAATGCCGCTGAGATGTAGGGCATGCGCCCTACCTGCGCACTTCCACCCAGCCCTTCACGCGGCGGTCGTCGGCGTCGCGCAACAGATAATAGTAGATGCCGTTCTCCAGGCCTTTGGCGTCCCAATTGTTTTGGTACTCATTGGTTTGGTATACCCGCTGGCCCCAGCGCGTAAACACTTCCAGCGAAGCCGGACGGCAGCTGAAGGTGGGTCGGAAGGTTTGGTTCTGCTGGTCGCCGTTGGGAGTGATGATATTGGGCACGAACACCTCGCCCACCACCACGGGCGAGAAGCCGGTGAGGACTTCGCAGTTGCCGTAGCGAGCCGTGAGGGTGACATGGTAGGTGCCAGGCTGCTCGTAGCGGTGCGTAGGAGTGGCCTCGGTGCTGGTGGGGCTGCCATCGCCAAAGTCCCAGCGGTAGGTGGCATTGGGGGCCAGCAGCACCGGCCATAATGGGCAGTCAAAAGGCGCAAGGCCAGCGTATTGGGGGGCGGTGGCGCATATCGGCAGGTTCAGGGCTACGTTTTGCGTCGAAGTAGGCGCCAGCACCACCAGGCGGGTGTCCGCGGTCTGACAGGCACCCTGCGTCACGGTGTAGGTGAGGGGAAACAGGCCGCCGCGGTTGTTGGTATTGGGCGGAGTGAAAAAGCCGCTGGCCGTGACGCCCGTGCCGCTCCAAGTGCCACCGGCGGGACCAAAGCCCAGCAGCTGGAACGGTTGCGTCTCGTCGGCGCAGAGCGTGATGAGAGGGCCGGGGGCCACGGCGAGCGGCGCGCTCACCACCACCTGCCGGCTCACCAGGCCACAGCCTAGCGAATCAGAAACAGCATAGGTTAGGGTATGGGTGCCGGGGCCCGCCGCTGCTGGGTCGAAGCGGGAGCCACTTACGCCAGGCCCGCTGAATCTGCCGCCGGCTGGGGTGGCCGCAAGGGCCACACTGGGCATGGTAATACACTGCGGCGGGAGGGAGGCAAGCGTTGGAACGATGGTAGGAGCAACCAGGTAACGCACCGTGCGGGTGCTTTGGCAGGTGCCCGTAGCCGTCACGGTGTAGTTGATAAAGTATTGGCCCGGCCCCACCACTGCCGGCACAAAGCGGTAGCCGCCGCCGGTGATGGCCTGCACCCCTGGCCCGGTCCAGACCCCGCCGGCCGGCGAGCCGCCCAGGGTGATGGGGCCACTGTCTGCGCACACGTAGCGCCGCGGGCCGGGGTCGGCCTGAATAATTTCAAAGCTCATTTTAAAGGCCGCGTTGTTGCAGTTTGAGCTACCGTTGCGGGTGGTGTAGGTGCCGGCAGTGGGGGGCACCGGAAAGCCTTGCCTGCCCCGGCAGCCGGCGCACACGGCCTGATATATCACGCCCCGCTTGTCAAAGCGCGAGGTGCCGCCGTCAACGTGCTCGTCAGAGCCCAGCTGGCCAAAAAAGGTGGCGTACTCCAAATCGACCATGCCGGCCCCGAACTGGGCCAGGTAAAAATCACTGCCGTCGGTGGTGCGTTGCACGGCCCCGGGGGTGGTGAGCAGCCCCGTGGTGGAGCCCCCGATGTTGGGGGCGTTCACGGTGCCGCCCCAGCCGCTGATGTACACCCGCTCGCATTCATCGACCAGGAAGGCCGTGGGCACGAGGTTGGGCCCACCGCTGGGGCCGCTGCGGCCCCCAAAGGCGATGCTGTACAGGCTGGCGGTGAAGTCGGGATTTAGCTTTTGAATAAACTGGGTGCCGTTCGCACTGCCGAACAAACCCGTTGTTCTGGGAAAGGCACCGAACGTTTGCCCAAACAAGTAGGCGTTGCCGGCCGCGTCGAGCTGCAGAAAGTAGGCTTGGTCGTAGTCGTTGGTGCCAATCAAGCTGGCCCGCTCTAGGGTGCGGCCGTTGGCGCTGACGCGGGCCACAAAGCCATCGATGCTGCCAATAGCGAGCGAGCCGGTGTGGGGTGCGGTGGCGGCCATGTAGGTGCCGGCCGTGACCGGGAAATTGCGCGAAGTGGTGCCCCCGCACACGTATACCCGCCCCTGTCTGTCGCGCTGCACCGAGTAGGCCGCGTCCTGGCCGCTGCCGCCGAGGTAGCCGGCCCAGGTCACGGCGTTGAGGGCCGGCGGGAGCTTGCATAACAGCCCGTCGGTGCCGCCCGCCCGGTACGTGGGGTTAAACCCTTGGGCCAGACCCGGAAAATTGCCCGAGCTCGTAACCGAGGCGATGTACACATTACCCGCGTCGTCCAAGAGTACGTCGCCCCGGAAGGCGTCACTGTAGTTCGTCCACAGCACCGATGCTGCCACCCCATCGTTTCCGCTGCCTCCCAGGTAGGTGCTGGCCAGCAGCGCGCTACCATTGGCACTGAGGCGGCTAACCACCATGTCCGACCCATTAGGCATGTTGTAAACCGCATCGGCCGAACTATAGCCCCGCACCGACGAGCCGCCGCCAAAGCTGCGTTGCACGGCCCCGTTCGACGTGGGGTAGTTCAGTGACGAGGTGCTGCCAAGTAGCACCAGTTCGTTCTGGGCGTTCACCACCAAGCTGTGCGGGTAATCGGCGTCGTTGCCACCCAGGTAAGTGGCCCACACCCGGGCGGCGGGCCCCGTCACGGCGGTGTTGTACTTGATAAGGGCCATGTCCAGGGCACTGCTAAAAGTGGTGCGATAAGCGCCGGGGGTGGCCGGAAAAGTCCCGCCCGTGTTGAACACAATGCCGCCCGAGTACATGTTACCCGCTTGGTCGTAAGTAGCCGTGAAGCCCCAGTTGTCGGCCGTCGAGCCGGTGAGGGTCGAGAACTGCACGGTGGGGTCAATGGTAAGGGCGCGGGACTTGTCGTAGGCCCCAAGGGCGAAGGTGAGGGTGCGGCCGCTGAGCACGTAGCGGCAGGCCACGGGCTGCTGCCGGCCCGCGGCGTCGAGCTGCCAGGCCTTGGGAGCCAACTCGGTGGTGGTGCCCACGGTGGTTTTCACCACCAAGTTGCCGGCGGCATCCAGGGAGAGGCCCGCGGCGCCCTCGTAGCGGAGGGCCACGCGGGCGGGGTTGGCACGCGGCGCCAGCAGCACGTCGTATTCCAGGTTATTGCCCGAATTCTCGTACAGCGTCAGGTCGATGCCGGTCCAGAGGCCGGCGTAGCGCAGGCGCCGAAACGCGCCCACGTGGCTGGCCCAGCGCCGGGCATCGTTGCCCACAAAATAGTTGCGCTCACCCGCAGTAGGGCCCTCGGCCGTGAGGCGGACGTTGGCATTGGCTTGCTCAAAGTGCACCGTGTAGGCGTGGGCCGCCAGGGTGGCCTTGGCTCCGGTGCCAGGGGTTGCCGGAGCGGGGCTGCCTGCTCCCCCCTGATGGTGCTGGAGCACGGCCGGGTCGATGAAGCTGTACGTCAGGGCACGGGCTTGCACAAAAAGGCACCCCGCGGGCAGAGCAGCCTGGTAGCGCACCCGGCTATCCCACTGTCCTTTGTTCTGAACAAACTCCAGGCTAGGCGCTTCGGGCTCTGCCGAAGCGGCCCGCGAGGGTGTTGGTGCCGTCAGCAAAAAAGTTAAAGGCAGCATTGCCAAAAGGCATTGATGCACAGCGCGGAAAAGTCGGAGCATGTAAACGTGTAGGCAGAGGAGATGGAAATGGTAGGACAAGCAGCTGGTTTAAGCCAGCCCAAGGGTGTGCAAAATTCGTGCAAGCAATGGTTGGAAGTTCAGCCAGATTTATTAGCGTAAAAACCAGATGTGGGCTAAAAGTCTAAAGATAAATAAACTCGGGACGGTCGGCCGGCTTTGTCGGCTGCCGCTACCTTTGCGGCCCTTCTAACTCGTGCCGTGCGCCGCTCGTTTGCTTTCAAAATCACTTTGCTCATCCTGGCGTGGCTGCTGCTAGCCATTGCCTGCCAGCAGGTGCCCGCGGGGGCGTTTTGGCCGGTGGTGTTCGGGGCGCTCACCACGCCCGTGGCCTTGCTGCTAACGGGCGGACTGGCGCTTTATTGGCTGCGGCGCAACTGGCGGGTAGCCATCCTGCCAATTCTGGCCCTGGTACTCACCTGGCCCCAGGTGCAGCGCGGGCTGGCTTTGAATCTGTTTCATGCCAGCGAAGCGTCAATGGAAAAGAGCAAGCAGCTGCCGGGTGGAAAAACGATTCATTCCACTTTTTTCAAGCCGGAAGCGGACAAGGTTTTGTTGCTGTCGTCCAACGTGCGCATTTTCAATGTGTACTCGCAGCTGCGCGACCCGGATAACACGTCCTCCAAAGAGTTTATTCGCTGGCTGGCCGACAGTCCGGCCGATGTGCTCTGCCTGCAGGAATACTACAACGAGCCCCGCGGCTCGCGCGATGACAAGAACCTGTTTCAGACCGACGACAAGCTCGGGCGGGGCAGTGGCCGCCACTCGTTTATATCAGTCACGCTCACCAACGGCATTGGGGCCGAATTTGGTCTGGCCATCTTCTCGCGGTTCACCATTGTGCGCCGCGGCACCATTGCCTTTGGCCGCCTCACCCAGAACCACGCCATGTGGGCCGACCTGGCCCGCCCCGCCAACCGCACCGGCCGCAACCGCCCCGACACTATCCGGGTCTACAACATGCACCTGCAAAGCATGAGCATGGACGAGGCCGATATCGTGACCGCCACCGCAAGCCGCGCCGGCCTGCGCCAGAAAGCCCCCAACCTGCTACGGCGCTTCCGCAACGGCGCCGTGGCCCGCGGCGCGCAGATTGATACGGTACTCGAACACGCGGCCCGTTCGCCTTACCCCGTATTGCTGGCCGGCGACCTCAACGACCTGCCCTATTCCTACGCCTACGACCAGCTGGCCGACCGTATGCAAAATGCCTGGGCCACCGTCGGCACTGGCATTGGGGCCACTTACAACGGCAAACTGCCCGGCCTGCGCATCGACCAACAGTTTGCTGGGCCGAAGTGGCACGTATTGGACTGCCGCGTGCACCGGGAGATTAAATGGAGCGACCATTTCCCCATAGAAGCGTTGTACCAGCTGCGCCGCTGAAGCGCGAACAATCCCCCTCCTTATCCAAGGAGGGGAGTTATCGTTCTAATGCCCGCTACCTTTGCACCATGCCGCTCAATCTTTATAACACGCTTACCCGCAAAAAACAAGAATTCCAGCCTGTGCACCCGCCCCAGGTGGGCGTGTACCTGTGCGGACCAACTGTGTACAGCGAGGCCCACCTGGGCAACGCCCGGGGCCCGGTGGTATTCGACGTGCTCACGCGCTACCTGCGTCACTTGAACTACCAGGTGCGCTACGTGCGCAACGTGACCGACGTGGGCCACCTCGAAAGCGACGCCGACACCGGCGAGGACAAGATGGCAAAGGCCGCCCGCGCCGCCCGCATCGAGCCCATGCAGGTGGCCCAGCACTTCGCCAACCGCTACCGCCAGCACATGCTGGCCCTGGGCTGCCTGCCGCCCGACATCGAGCCCCTGGCTAGTGGCCACATCATCGAGCAGATTCAGGTGGTGGAAGAAATCATCGCCAATGGCTTGGCGTACGAGGTGAATGGCTCGGTGTATTTCGACGTGCCCAAGTACAACGAAAACCAGCGCTACGGCAAGCTCTCGAACCGCAGCATAGAGGACCAACTGGCCGGCACCCGTGCTAACCTCGAAGGGCAAAGCGAAAAGCGCAGCCCCCTGGACTTTGCCCTCTGGAAAAACGCCTCGCCCGAGCACATCATGCGCTGGCCCTCGCCCTGGGGCGAAGGCTTCCCCGGCTGGCACCTCGAGTGCTCGGCCATGAGCCGCAAGTACCTCGGCGACCTGTCCGATATCCACGGCGGCGGGCTTGACTTGATGTTTCCGCACCACGAGTGCGAAATCGCGCAGAGCCAGGGCAGCCACTCGCACACCGACGAGGCCCGCTTCTGGATGCACAACAACATGATTACGGTCAACGGCACCAAGATGAGCAAGAGCCTTGGCAACTTCGTGCTGCTGGGCGACATGTTCAAGGGGCCCACCGGCCCGCTGGCGTCGGGCTACTCGCCCATGGTGGTGCGCTTCTTCCTGCTGCAGGCCCACTACCGCTCGCCTGTTGACGTGAGCGACGACGCCCTGCAGGCCGCCCGCAAAGGCTACCGCAAGCTGATGAACGGCCTGCGCCTGCTCGAGAAGCTGGTGCCCACTGCTGACGGTGCTGACCTGTCTGGCGATGCCGACCTGCGCAAGCTCACCGCCGACATCTTCATTGGCCTCGACGACGACCTGAACACCGCCCGCAGCATCGCCAGTCTGTTCAACCTGCTCCGCAAATTCAATACGCTGGCCACCACGCCGGCGGCGCTGGCCGAAGTATCGGCGGCGGCCCTGACCGAGGCTGCGGCTACCTACCGCGCCGTGGTAACCGACATCCTCGGCCTCGTAGACGAGCCCCGCGCCAACGCCGAGCAGTTGCTCGAGCTCACGCTGAGCTTCTACTCCGAAGCCAAAGCCGAAAAAGCCTACGACAAGGTGGATTTGATTCGCGCCGCGCTGAAAGGCCAAGGCATCGTAATCAAAGACACCAAGGCTGGCGTGGAGTGGGCCTACAGCGAAGAGTAAACCCTGCCAAACCCGTCTGTCATCCTGAGCGCAGCGAAGGACCTTATCACGCTCGCAAATAGTTGAGTTAATAATCCAAATGCTTCTGGCGCGACAAGGTCCTTCGCTGCGCTCAGGATGACAGAAAAATATGAATTTCCTCTCCCTTCGCCTTCCCGTAGCCGCACTCGCCGGCTTGCTGTTCCTCACCGGCTGCCCGGATAAGAAAACCACCGAAACCGCCGATACCTCTGCCCCCGCCGAAGCCCCGTTGCCCAAAGCTCCGGTTTTCAACGCCGACTCGGCCTACGTTTTCACTGCCAAGCAGGTAGCCTTTGGACCGCGCGTGCCCAACTCCAAGGCGCATGTGGCAACCGGCAACTGGCTGGTGGTCAAGTTTAAAAGCTATGGCTTGAAAGTGATGGAGCAGCCCTTTGAGGCCATGACTTTCGACGGCACCTACATCAAGGCGCGCAACATTGTGGTGCAGTACCAGCCACAGGCCGCGCGCCGGGTGGCCATCTTCGGTCACTGGGACACCCGGCCCTTCGCCGATGACGACAAAGAGAAGAAAAACGCCCCCATGGACGGTGCCTCCGACGGCGCCAGCGCCGTGGCCGTGGCTCTGGAAATGGCCCGTGTGCTCAGCCAGCAACCCGACAGCCTCGCGCCCAACGTAGGCGTCGATTTTATTCTCTTCGACGCCGAAGATTGGGGCCATGACAGCGCTACGCAGTCCGACCTGAAAAACCAGCTCGAAGGCAGCGGCACCGATTCCTGGTGCCTGGGCTCGCAGTACTGGGCCAAAAACCTGCTGCCGAAAAACTACAAGGCCGAGTACGGCGTGTTGCTCGACATGGTGGGGGCCAAGGGCGGCAAATTCACCCGCGAAGAAACCTCGCGCAATAGCGCCCGCTTTGCGCTCGACAAAATCTGGAACGTGGCCAATCGCCTCGGCTACTCCGATTACTTTTTGTACGTCGATACCGGCGGCATCACCGATGACCACGTGTACACCAACCAGGCAGGCATTCCTACCGTCGACATCTACCACTACAATAACAGCGAGGCCTTTTTCCCCGCCTACCACCACGCCACCAGCGATAACATGAGCATCATCGACCGCAAGACCCTCAAAGCTGTGGGACAAACGGTGCTGCAGACGCTGTATGTAGACTAATTGATCTGACCGTAAGGCTGTAGCGCGAACTTGTAGTTCGCGTCCCCGCGCCGTTTGCAAATAGTTTGGGTTCGGACGCGAACTACATGTTCGCGCTACAGCGCTACAGTGCCGTGAGCCGGGCCCCGGTGGCGTTTACCTCCAGGCGGGCGTCGCTGCCCACCACCAGGGCCATGTTGTCGGCCTCATGCCCCACAGGGAAGCCGTAGCCAACCGGGAAGTTATAAAGCTGGGCGTACGAGTCAATGATTTCCTCGGCGGCGCCGCCGAATGGCACCGTATTGTCGCGCATCTGCGAAAAGTGGCCGACTACAAGGCCCGCTAGGCCCGCCAGCTGCCCGCTCCGGTGCAGGTGCAGCATCATGCGGTCGATGTGGTAGAGGTACTCGTCGAGGTCTTCCAGAAACAGGATGCGGCCCGCAAAGCTGGCCTGCGAGGCCGTGCCCGTGATGGTATGTAGCAAGCTCAAATTGCCGCCCACGAGCTGGCCGGTCGCGGTACCGGGCCGGTTGAGGCGGTGCGCTGGCACCTGCAGCGGGAGCGGAGCTTCGCCAAACAGGGCGCGGCGCAGGCTTTCCAGGGCCGCCTCGCCACCTTCCTGATGAAACAGCACCGGCATCACGCCGTGGATGCTAGCGCAGTCCAGGCGCAGCAAGTGGCTGTTGAGCACGGTGATGTCGGAAAAGCCCGCCACCCACTTGGGCTGCTGGGCAAAGCGCGAAAAGTCCAGGCCATCAATGAGGCGGGCCGTGCCGTAGCCGCCCCGGGCGCAGAGAATGGCGCGGATGCTGGGGTCATCCAATTGGCGCTGGAAGTCGCGGCGGCGCAGGTCGTCGGGGCCGGCAAACTGGTGGTGGTCGCCGGCAATGCTTTCGCCCAGCACTACTTCCAGGCCCCAGCTTTCGAGCGTTTCGATGGCAGGCGCCAGCTCAGCCGCGCTGATTTTACGAGCGGGACTGACAATGGCCACACGCTGGCCGGGCTGCAAGGCAGGAGGGAAATGAACCGACATGAGAATCAAAGAATGCGGCCGCAAATAAAGCAGGACTTGCCCGGCTGCCACTCGGCCAACGGCGATGCCAAGGCTGGCGGTTAAGTTTGGGGCAGAATTGGCCCCGCAACTAGCGCCGGCCCTGCGTCAATCTGCAATACTTGCTCCTCCATCAAGGCTCACAACTCGCTTCGAAACCGCAGTTGGCCACAGCACTTCCTTCTGATTTATACTTTAGGTACAACTTTGTACTATAAGTACAAGGTTTGTGGCCCAACAGCATCACGCCCTACTCTTTTTCCGTTTCTATGAAATCTATTCTACTGTTAGCTTGGTTGCTGGTCTTCAGTGCTTGGCAAACCGCTTCGGCTCAAACGCCCATCGACACCACCGGCGGGCGCTACCACCAGCCCATCTTCCAGAACGTGACCGTGGTTTCGGGCGTAGCCTACGGTTCGGCGGTCACGTTTTCGGGCGCCACCCAAACGCTGCTGATGGACATTTACCAGCCCAGCGGCGATGTGGCGCCCGAGCGGCCGGTTATCATCTTTGCCCACGAGGGTGGTTTCGTAAGAGGCTCGCGCACCGACCAATACATGGTAGACGTTTGCACTCGCTTTGCCCAGCTAGGCTACGTCACGGCCAGCATCGATTACCGCCTGCTGTTTCTACCTTTCGACACGGTGAATGTGGCCCGGGCGGCCATTCGGGGCATGCAGGACCTGCGCGCCGCTGTACGGTTTTTCCGCCGCGACGCGGCCACCACGAAGACTTACCGCGTAAGCCCGAGCCGGATTGTGGTCGGCGGGGCCTCGGCCGGGGGATTTATGGCCTTGGAGGTCGGCTATCTGGACAAAGCTTCGGAAGTACCAGCGTATGTGGGCCTGGCGGCGCTGGGCGGCATTGAGGGCGCCAGCGGCAACCCGGGCTACAGCAGCACCGTGCTGGCAGTGCTCAACCTAAGCGGCGCCACCGAGCAGCCAAGCCTCATCGAGTCGGGCAACGCGCCGCTCTACAGCATTCACGGCACCGCCGATGCCGTGGTGCCTTACCTGCAAGGAAAAATAGGGGCCGGCCTGCCTCCCAAGTATGTGTACGGCAGCGGCAGGCTTCATCCTTATGCTACTACAGTGGGCGTGCCCAACACGCTACGCACGCTGCGTGGAGCTCCACACATTCCGCAGCACGGTACCAGCGCCAGCCAGCTGGCTTATGCCGATACCACGTTTCGCGACATCCGTGACTTCCTGAGGCCGCTGCTGGTGCCGGTTACGGCCACGGCATACCCTAGCCTCGTCATCAACACCCCCACCAACGTGGCTGGCGGCAATTACCAAGACATCACCATCAACAGCGGCCAGGCCCTGCTCACCGGCAACATTACCGTGCATGGCAACCTGATTGTCCGCAGCCTGTCGGGCCAAACTCCGGGCTCCTTGAAAACCAGCTGCTTCGTGGTCGACGGCCCGGGTGATTTTGAGTTGCAAGCCGGTGCCACGCTCCGAATTTGCAGCCCCGACGGCATTGCGGCCAGCGGTGCTACCGGCGACATTCGCAACACGGGCACGCGCACATTCAGCTCCGCTGCCGGCTACGTCTACGAGGGCGCCGCCAGCCAGCTAACCGGCTCCGGCCTGCCCACGCAAGTGCGCGAGCTAGAAGTGGCCGTGCCTACTGCCAATTCGGTGACCCTGACGAATGCGCTGCGCATAAGTGAGAAGCTGATGCCCACCAGCGGCACTCTCAATAACAGCGGCCACGCCATTACGCTGCTTTCGGGCCCTGCCGGCACGGCCCTGGTGGCCCCTGGGGCTGCAGCGCTGAGCAGCGCCTTCACGTTGCAGCGCTACATAGACCCCGCCGTGAACCCGGGCCTCGGCTACCGGCACCTTACCCTGCCGTTCGACGATGCCACCCTGGCCAACCTGTCCGCGCCTGCCTTCACCCCGATACTTAATCCGGCTTACAATACCAGCCCCCGGCCCGATTTGGTGACGCCTTTCCCGAACGTGTTTGCATACGACCAGCGGCGGGCCACCACATCCCCTGCCACGAGCTACTCCGAATTCGACAAAGGCTGGCTGGTGCCCGCTCTCAACCCCAGCCTGCCGGTGGTAGCGTCTGGCCGCGGCCAAGGCTACGCCATAAACTTGACGGCCGGCCAGACGCTGGCTTTCACCGGCTCGTTGACCCGCAACAACGAAACCATTGCCGTGACTCTGGATGGGGCCGCCACGCCCACGGCTGGCTGGCACTTGTTGGGCAATCCTTTTCCGGCGGCGCTTAACTGGGACAACGTGCCCATTCCAGCCGGCATGAGCAGCGCCATGTACATCTTCGTTAGCCGCAGCCAGTACGGCGGGCAGTACCGCAGCTACGTGAATGGCATTGGCAGCACCGGAGCCACCATTCCATTGGGGCAAGGGTTTTTTGTGCGTTCCTTAGCCACTGCGCCCGTTACTTTAACCTTTCCGCTCAGCGCCCGCATCAGCGAATTCGGCGCGGCCAACGCCGTCACGGTGCAGCGCGGCACCGCCGACGCTCGCCCCCGCCTGCGCCTGACTCTGGCCAGCGCCGCCACTCCCACTGATACCGACGAAACCTACCTCTACCTCGAAGCCGGCGCCGATGCCGGGCCGGATGCGCAGTTCGACGCCTACAAAATGCCCAACCCCAGCGGCCTGAACCTGGCCTCGTTGGCTGCCGGCCAGGTGCTGGCCATCAATGGCATGCCGGTGCCCACCGCCGCTACGGTGGTTCCCCTAAGCCTCACCGCTCACCAAGCCGGTGCCTACGTCCTCACGGCGGAGCAGCTTACCAACTTTGCTCCCGGCATCGCCCTTACCCTAACCGATGCCCTGACTGGCGCCCGCCTCCCGCTGGCAGCGGGCACGGAATACCGCTTCACCCTGCAGGGCATGGCCGCTACCGGCCGCTTCGCGCTGGAGCTAACTCCTGCAAGCCTAACGGCTACCAGCGCGGCCAAGGCCTTGGCCGCGCAGCTGCAGGTATACCCCAACCCGGCCTCCACCAGCTTCACGGTGCAGCTGCCGCGGCCGGCTGGCAACCAGGGCGCCGTAACGGTGCGCCTCACCAACGCCTTGGGCCAAACGGTGCGACGCCAGCAGCTAGCTGCCGCGGGCCAGCCCATTCAGGGCGAGGTAAGCGTGCGGGGTCTGGCCCCGGGTGTTTACCAACTGCACATCGCCGTGGGCAGCAGCCCCGTGGTGCGCCGAGTGGTGGTTCAATAGCATGATTCCCGGCTGAAAGAAGTTGGTTGGAGCGCCTGGGGCCCCCAATCAACTTCTTTGCATGCCCGACAAAACAATGCTTTAAGCCGGTGCGTTTTCCTTGTTGAGTATGTCGTTTACTCCTTGCTCGCACTGCTATGAAAATAACTTTCCTACTTATAGTGACCCTCCTGTTGGCTGGTTTGCAGACAGCTACCGCCCAAATTGACACCACGCGGGCCCGTTACTACCAGCCCGTCTTCCCGAATGTGACCGTGACGTCGGGCGTCAATTATGGCTCGGCGGTCAATTCTGCCGGCGTCAACCAGCAGTTGCTGATGGACATCTACCAGCCCACCAGCGACACCGTGCAGCGCCGGCCAATCATCATCTTTGCCCATCAGGGCGGCTTCATCACCGGCACCCGCACCGATGCCTACATGGTAAACGTGTGTACTCGCTTTGCCCGGCTGGGCTACGTTACGGCCAGCATCGATTACCGCCTGCTGGATTTCGTTACCATCCTCACGGCTTTTGATACGGTGAACATCGCCAAATCGGCCATTCGCGGCATGCAGGACATGCGTGCGGCCGTGCGCTTCTTCCGGCGCGACGCGGCCACCACCCGCACCTACCGCGTGCACCCCGATTTTATTACGGTTGGCGGCTCGTCGGCCGGGGGCTTTGCGGCTCTTGCAGTCGGCTATCTGGACAAAGCTTCGGAAGTGCCAGCGTATGTGGGCCTGGCGGCGCTGGGCGGCATTGAGGGCGCCAGCGGCAACCCGGGCTACAGCAGCGCCGTGCTGGCAGTGCTCAACCTAAGCGGCGCCACCGAAAACCCCAGCCTCATCGAGCCGGGCAACGTGCCCCTGTGCAGCGTGCACGGCACTGCCGATGCCACTGTGCCTTACCTGCAGGGCAGAGTTGGCGGTGGCCTGCCACCCAAGTACGTGTACGGCAGCGGCCGCTTGCATCCCCGGGCCACTGCTTTGGGCATTCGCAACACCCTGCGCCCCTTGCGAGGTGCTGGCCACGTTCCCTTTGAGAACAATGCCGCCTACGCCGATACCACCTTTCGCACCATGCGCGACTTTCTGCGGCCTAGCCTGGCCCAGCCGGGCACTGTAATAACGGCGGCTGCGCCAAGCGCTGCGAAGGCCGGGCCAGCCGCGCAGGCTTACCCCATTCCCGCAGATGATGCCATCCGCCTTGTGCTGCCCCCAGCGTGGGCCCTGCCCGTCGAGGCCCAGCTGCTCGACGTCACCGGTCGCGTGGTGCGAACCATCAATCCCCACGTCCGCGACGTAGAGGTGCTGCGCGGAGCTTTAAGAGCCGGGGTTTACTCGCTAAAGTTTCCCGGGCAGCTCCCCATTCGAATTGAATTTTGGTAGGTCAGGAGGGACGTTTCCCGCTAGTCCGAGAAACAAGAGGAGCCAACTGCGCTGCTCGCGGGCCAGGTAGTGCAGCAGAGCTTCCGGCGTTTAGTGTGCAAAAGTGGGCACGTAGAATAGCTCCAGAAAGTGGGTGATTGCCGCCGTTTCCAGCAGAAAGCCGTCGTGCCCATAGCGCGAATCCAGTTCGGCGTACATCGCGCCGGGTATATGATTGGCCAGCTCCCGCTGCTCACTGAGCGGAAACAACACGTCGGAGGTAATGCCCAACACCAACGTACGGGCCCCAATGCGGCGCAGAGCGGCTGGTACCCCGCCGCGTCCGCGGCCTAGGTTGTGGGTGTCCATGCTGCGGCTCAGGGCCACGTAGCTGTAGGCGTCGAAGCGGGCCACCAGCTTGTTGCCCTGGTAGCGTTGGTAGGCACTGGCGCGGTGCTCGCGCAGCAGCTCGTCGTCGGGGTCGGTCTGGGTTTCGCCGTAGGCCGAATAGCTGCGGTAGCTGAGCAGGGCAATGGCCCGGGCGGCACGCAGGCCGTCGTCGCCCCCGCCGGGCTGGCCGGCGGCGTAAGTTGGGTCGGCTTCGATGGCCAGGCGCTGGGCTTCGTTGAAGGCAATGCCCCAGGCCGAGTGCCGGGCATTGGTGGCAATTACCACCAGATGGTCAAACAAATCGGGGCGTTGCACGGCCCATTCCAGGGCCTGCTGCCCGCCTAGCGAGCCTCCAATCAGCGTGTGAATATCAGTCAGATCCAGGTCCTGGCGCAGGGCCTCGTGGGCCGCCACCAGGTCCCGAATGGTCAGGCGCGGGAAGTGCTGGAAGCGCGGAAGGCCCGTGGCTGGGTCTGGGTCGAGCGGGCTGGTGCTGCCGTAACAGGAGCCCAGCACGTTGGCGCACACAATGAACCAGTCGGCCGGGTCGTAGTAGCAGCCCGTTCCTACCAGGCCCGGCCACCAGCTTAGCACGTCGGCATTGGCCGTAAGGGCGTGGCATACCCAGACCACGTTGTCGCGCTCGGCGTTTAGCTGGCCCCAGGTGCGGTAGGCCACGTGGGCGCCCGCCAGGGTTTCCCCGCTTTCGAGGCGCAGGTCGGGGAGGGGAAGAATATGGTCGTGCATGTGGATCTGACTTTTTTTCACCGCAGGAGCCGCAGAAGGGTTTCGCAGAAGAACGCCCTCTGCGAAACCCTTCTGCGGCTCCTGCGGTGAAAGACTTATACTTCCAGTGGCTGGGCGTGCTCCAGCTCCGGCTCTTCAACGTCGACACCCGCTGTAGGGAGCGCAGCCGTGTTGCCAATGGCATCGAATGCCTGCTGCAAATCGGCTTTAATGTCCTCAAAATGCTCGATGCCCAGCGACAGGCGCAGCGAAGTGGGCGTGACGCCAGCGGCGAGCTGCTCTTCCTCGCTTAGCTGCTGGTGCGTGGTGGCCGAGGGCTGAATAATCAGCGTCTTGGCGTCGCCCACGTTGGCCAGGTGGCTGATGAGCTTCAGATTATCAATGAATTGTGTAGCCGTTTCCTTGCTGCCCTTCACCCGGAAGCTGAGCACGCCGCCGAAGCCGCGCTTCAGGTATTTCTGGGCCGTAGCGTGGTAGGGGCTGCTGGCCAGGCCGGGATAGTTCACGCTTTCTACCTGTGGGTGCTGCTCCAGCCAGGTAGCAATCTTCAGCGCATTTTCCACGGTGCGGTCTACCCGCAGGCTTAGGGTTTCGAGGCCAATGAGCAGCTGCCAGGAGTTGAACGGGCTGATGGCAGGGCCAAAGTCGCGCAGCCCCTCTACCCGGGCCCGAATGATGAAGGCAATGTTGCCAAAAGGCCCGCCCTTGCCAAATACGTCGTTGAAAACCAAGCCGTGGTAACCCTCGCTGGGCTCGGTAAACTGCGGGAACTTGCCATTGCCGAAGTCGTAGGTGCCGCCGTCCACAATCACGCCGCCCACGCTGGTGCCGTGGCCGCCAATCCACTTCGTGGCCGACTCGACCACAATGTGCGCACCGTGTTCTAGGGGCCGAAACAGGTACCCGCCCGCCCCAAAGGTGTTGTCCACAATAAGCGGCAGGTCGTGCTTGTTGGCAATGGCCGCAATTGCCTCAAAATCGGGTACGCTGAAGCTGGGATTGCCGATGGTTTCCAGGTAAATGGCTTTGGTCTTGTCGTCAATCAGCGCCTCAAAGCTGGCGGGGTTGTCGCCGTCGGCAAAGCGCGCCTCAATGCCCAGGCGCTTGAAGGCCACCTTGAATTGATTGTAGGTGCCGCCGTATAGGTAGGCCGTGCTCACGAAGTTGTCGCCGGCTTGCAGAATGTTGTTGAGGGCAATAAACTGGGCCGCCTGGCCCGAGCCAGTGGCGAGGGCGGCCACGCCACCTTCGAGGGCCGCTACGCGTTGCTCAAACACGTCGGTGGTCGGGTTCATCAGGCGGGTGTAGATGTTGCCGAACTCCTTTAGGGCAAATAGGTTGGCGCCATGCTCGGCGCTCTTAAATACGTAAGAAGTGGTTTGGAACAGCGGCACTGCGCGGGCACCGGTGGTCGGGTCGGGCTGCTGGCCGGCGTGGAGTTGCAGCGTTTCGAAATGCAAAGGGGAAGCAGACATAATGCGGGTACGTTTGAAGGTGAAAAGTTAGAAAATGATAGGTAAAGAGCGCAAAACGGTCTGAAAAGGCGGTTTGTAAGCGCAGTGAAGCCCCAATGGCCCGTGCTGAAGATGCGGCCCCAACCGGCTGCCTTGGCCCAAAAAGCCAGCAGCGAGCACAAAGGGCCACCAAAAAAATCAGAAGGAGGGGAAGGGTTGTCTAAGCCGGTATCAGCTTAGCAACAACACGGGCACCAACAGCACATTCGCATTCGTGCCGGGCACGATGACACGCCGTAGCCGCTAGGGGCCACAACGACAAAGCCCGAAGCCAGAGCACGCAAAGCGGCCGGAGCATTCGGGACTAAATAAGCGGAGGTAAGGAGGTTTTCCATGGCACTCGATTCATATGCCCCTCCCCGGCCTGAGCCGGAGCGGGTAGGAATTGGCACCTTTCGCGCGGTCGAAGGTTGCCAGCGGGTCACGGAGCCTATTCTCTCGCCGCTTCTGTATAAAACTTAAAACTTCCCCGCCGCGAGCGGAGGAGTACCTTGTTGTTGGTGAGCCAAATGTACGCGAGAAATTTTTTTATGGGCAAGCACTTGCCAAGAAAAATAATTTTGAGTACCCCGCCAAGCGAAGCATTCAGCGTGCAAAAATTGAATGACACTACCTAGCCAACCGCTTCGAGCCAGCACTTTCAAACCTTTCAAGCACAAAAAAGCCACCCTGAAACAGAGTGGCTTTTCTCACCTTTTTTCTGCAAAAAAGTACCTAGAGACTAGGTAGGGTCAACACCTGGCCGACTTCAATCAGGTCAGGGTTGTTGCCGATGATGGCCTTGTTGGCCTCGTATATCTTTGGCCACTTCGCGGCATCGCCGTAGTGGTTTTTAGCAATTTTTGAAAGCGAGTCACCGCTTACCACGGTGTACGAGTTACCAGTAGCAGCCGGATTGCTGTTGTTGCCGAAAAAATCGGTTCCGCCAGCAGCCGGGTTTGCAGCGGGCTCTACGGGCTTTTGCTCGCCTTTGTCGCTGAGAAAATCAAAGAGTCCCATGGAAAGTTTCAATTTGATGAAAAATAAAATAAGGCGGCTTGCCTGAAGGCTAGCCGACACGGCACATATACGGGCAAGCTCAAGGGGGGTTTCGCTCTAAACCCTTTTGCGTGCCACCCGTAAGCCGACGAGCCCGCTATTGCGCGGCTTGTTCCTTCATTTCACCATTTTGCTTATTCTCATGAAATCTCACTCGCTTTTTTCGCTTCGTTATTTCGCTAGCCTGTTGATGCTCCTATCGTTGTTTACTGTTGCTTGTGGCAGCGATAAGGGCAAGGTAGAAGGAGTAAATATGTTGTACGGCACCGACAGCAAGGTATGGAAAACTGCTAAAGAGCTTGACAGTACCGGCGACAAAGTGAAGCAAACCTCAGCGCAAAAGCAAGAAGAACTGCGCATTTTTGCAAATGGCACTTACAACATGACCGGTGCCACTGGGGCTATCTCGGGAAAATACACCTTTGACCAGGCGGGCAAAACCATTACCATGACCCCCGATGGCTCAGCCACCAGCAATACTTTTACCGTGGAAACGCTCACCGACGACAAGCTCACGCTGAAGTCGGCCGACGGCGCCGCGCTGATGTTGGAAGCTGATTAAAAAGGTTTTTAGCGTAAGAAAAAGCCCCGTGCCGCAATGGCACGGGGCTTTTTTTGTGCCGAATGAAGATGTTCAAGTACGGCAGAATAAGAACAGAAATACTCTCCTCCTCTGCCATCGATACCAATGCTGCTGCCCTTGTAGGTTGCTAAACCTTGGCTGTGGCAGCGGGCTGCTTGATGAACACCCGCGTCACCCAGCGCGGTAAAAAAATCATACCCAGCACCAGATACAGGTAGTATGTCACGACCCGATACAGCAGCACCATGAAGCTGGTCATGGTAGCGGTGCCGATGAAGCTGCCAAAGAAGGTGGGAAACGCGCCCTCGGCAATGCCCGCGCCGCCAGGTGTGATGGCCAGCAGCAGGATGACTTTGTAGGTGATGTTGCGGGCAAAGATGAACAGGAAAGTGCCCGCACCCATGGGCACAAACGCCGCAATGAGGCAGCCAATAATGGCGTAGCGGGCCGTCCAGACGAAGGCCGTGCTCGCCGCCGCCTGCCACCAGTAGCGGGGGCCGTTGCCGCGCAGCTGCATCGAGGCCCGCACCATTTCCTGGCCGTGGCGGTAGGCTTTGCGCCGCCAGCGCCGCAGCAGCCGAAGCGAAAACAGCCGCACCAGCAGCCGCCGCACCGAGCGCGGATTTACGAAAATGGCGTAGAGCATGAGGCCCGCGTAGAGCATCACAAAAATATAGCTCACCCCAAACGCTACCCGCAGCGTGGCCACAAAGCCGGTTTGCAGCGCCTCGTGCGGATAAAGCCCAGCCCCGGCTACCAGTACCACCAGCGGCACCATCAGCACGTAGTACAGGTTGTCGAGCAGGGCCGTGACCATGATGTAAGCCAAGCCCTTGCCCAGCGGGATGCCTTCCTTTTCCAGAATAAAGGGCGCTGCTGCCGTGCCGCCCTGCCCTGAGGGCAGCACGCAGGAGGCGAATTCCCATATCATGATGACATCCAGAGCCTGCCGGTAGGTCAGTTCGTCCTCGGCAATGTGGCGGATGCGGTAGATGTAGCCCAGGTCGCGGGCTACCAGCACCAGCAGGGCCACCAGCAGCCAGCGCCAGTCGGCGTTCTGCAGGGGGGCTAGCTCGCCGGGCTTGTAGCTGCGGTAGAACAGAAACGCTACAACACCCAAGCCAATGACAACCGGCAGGATGAGACGCGAGGGCCGTAGCCGCTGCAGGAAGTTTGCATCGGTTTCGGAAAATGCAGGGAGCTTGTCAGGCATTGGAAGAGGAAGGGCCGCTGAACAAAAGTAGGGCGTAGCCCGCCAGGTACGGCTGCCGAGAGAGGGCATTAAAGCAGAACGCCATGCTCCGCGGCGCGGGCATGACGTTCTGCCTTATATCTGCGCATCGGTTACGGACGGCCACCGGGGCTGCCAGCGGGCGTGATGCCGCCCGGCGTAGTAGTGCCAGGCGATGGCGCATTGGCCGGCCTGTTAACTGGATTAGCGGGCGCGGGGAGCGGTGCCGTAGGTTGGCGCCGGGTCGAGTCGGAAGGCTGCGCTGTGGGGCGAAGCAGAGCCGGAACCGCGCCCGGCAAGGCGCGGGGGATGGTACGGGTCGAGTCGGTGGTGGCGCTGTCGGCGGGAGAGGTCAGTGGTTGGGCGCCGGGGACGGCGTTGGGAGCCGTGCCAGCAGGTGTGCCGGGGGCACCGGGCCGTGCGCCTGGGGTCGCGCCGGGGGCGCCGCCGGCCGGGCGCCCGCCCGCGGGAGCACCGCCACCGCCGCCATCACCAGCGTCGCCGCCGCCACCGCCTTCGCTTTTCAAATCATCGTTGTTAATGCTCTTGCTGCGGCGTGGAGGAGCCGCCGTGAGCTTACCAATGCGGTAATTGAAGCTAATCCGAAAGCCAATGATGTTGGACAAGTTGCGGCTGGCCTGGTCGATAAGGGGCGACACCACAGTGCTGCGCACAGTGAGTGTGGGCGTGAAAAAGTTGTCAAACCCAAAGCCGAGGCTGCCCCGCTTTTCCGCAAAATCACGCTTCACGCCTACGGTGTAGAAGTACTGCCCGCTCTGTTCGCCCTGGAGTTGCACTTGGCGGCCACGGAAGAAGGAAAAGGCCTGCACGCCCCACACTGGCGTGAAATTATAGGAACCCCCCACTCGGCCACTTATTACCCAGCCCTGGTTGGAGGCGTTGAAATTGGCGTCGGGCACGTTGTTAGTGAGGGTGGTATAGTAGACGTCGGTGCCTGCGTTCAGATTGAGCTTGCCGTTGTTGATGTTGGCAAACAGGCTGCCGCCGTACGCATTCTGCTGGCCGATGTTGGCAAACGTAGTCGACACCGTGTCGAGGCCACGCACCGTGCGCAGGGCTTCGATGGAGCCGGTGGTGTTGCGCACGAAAGTGCTGAAGTTCATGCTCAGGCGCTTGTAGAAGGTGCTGTAGCCCAGCTCGTAGTTGTTGGTGGATTCGGGTTCCAGGCTGGGGTTGCCCTCGCTGATGTTCTTGGGGTTTTGGGCGTTCACGTTCGGGTTCAGGAACTGCAGCGAGGGGCGCTGGATGCGGCGGTTGTAAGCCAACTTCAGCACGTTGCCATTCGAGAGCTTGCGCGACAGGTTTAGGCTGGGCACCAGCACGCCGTAGTTCGGAATATCGGGAGCTTCTGACCGGGCAAAATTGGCCTCAATGGTGGTGTACTCGTAGCGCACGCCCGGCTTCAGGGTGAAGCCCTTGGGCATCCCCAGGGTATAAGCCGCGTAGCCTGCCGTTACATTTTGGAGGTAGGTGAATACGTTGTTGGAAGCCAGTAGCCCCACCGTGGGCAGCCTTTCGCCGTTGGCTCCGAAAGCAGTAGTGCTGTAGTCAGAATTTACACGGCGCGCAATGTTCTTGGCCCCCACCTCCAGAATCTGGGCCTTGCTGATGGGATTCTGATAATCAAGCTGTATCGTGTATTCCTCGTTAAAGCTGGGGTTGTCGTTTTCGATGCGCGAGGGACCCGGCTGCGTAGAGCGCAACACCGTGTTGGTGAAGGTGTTGGTGCGGTCGTTGCGGCTAAACAGCGTCAGTACGCTGAATTCGTGCTGCGGCTTCTCAAAGACGTGCGTGTAGTTGAGGCTGGCGTCGACGGTGCCCGACAAATCCCTCGAAAACGTGTTGCGCAAATCGCTGCTAAAGGGCGTGCCCGTGGGCGAAGTCCCGGCGAAGCTGGTGCGCTCCAGCCCGTCCTGGTTGTTCTGGCCCCGGCGCGTGCCATACGACACCGACGCTTGCAGGGAATTAAACTTGTCGATGTCGTAATCCCAGCTCAGCGAGTAGCGGCCGAACAGGCCCTGCTGCCGGGTGTCGGCATCCTGCACCGTGGTGGTGGCCGCGCCAGTGCCGAGGCTACGGGTCACCTGCGTGTTGGAGAACTCGCCCGGGGTGTTGTACTGGCCCCGGCCGAAACCGCCCAGCGAAAAGCCCATTTTGCCGGTGCGCAAGCTGCCTTGCAGGCCCATGGTACTGCTGCGTAGCCCCACGCTCGTATTAATGCCCAGGGTGGCGCCCCGTAGGGTATTGGTTTTGGTGATGATGTTGATGATGCCCCCCGTGCCTTCGGCGTCGTACTTGGCCGAAGGCGAGGTAATAACTTCCACGGTCTTAATCTGGTCGGCCGGAATCTGCTTTAGCGCGTCGGCGATGCTGCTGGCGGCAATGGTCGACGGCTTGTTGTTGATGAGCACCCGAATGCTGGAACTGCCGCGCAGGCTCACGTTGCCGTCGAGGTCCACGCTCAGCATGGGCACGCGTTTGAGGACGTCGGTGGCGTCTCCGCCGCGGGTGGTCTGGTCGTTTTCGGCGTTGTATACCGTGCGGTCTACCCGCTCTTCAATGAGCGCCTTCTGGCCCGTCACCACTACTTCGTCCAGCTTTTGAGTGGCTGCTGCCATGGTCACCGAGCCCAGGTTTACGGGTTCGCCGGCGAGCACCACCACCCCGGACCGCTCCTCATTCTTAAAGCCTAGGAAGCTGAATTGCACGGTGTAGGTACCAGCAGGAATGCCTACTAGCACAAACTTACCGTCGTCGTCGGCAGCGCCGCCGTTCACTACTTTGCCCGCCGCGTCGCGCACGGCCACCGTGGCGTAAGAAACGGGCTTGCCCGTGCCGGCTTCTGTTACGGTGCCAGTAATGCGGCCGGTAGCGGCCCGCGGCGGAGCAGTGGCCGCAGCAGGGGCGGGTGCCGTGGGCCGGCCGGCCGGGCTTTGCTGGCCGGAGGCCAATTGAGTCGTGCCCAGCAGGGCAGTGAGCAGAACGGCAGTAGCCGGTAATTTTTGTCTCATACAATACATAGCAGCCAAAGTGCCCCAATTCGGGCCGGAGGTTGCACCCGGCGCCTCTTTTTTGACTTTGTTAATTCAGATAACCGCCAAGCGGCTTCATCGGCTTGCCGATACGCAAAGGTCCCTACGAATTGCACCTTAATTGGTGGAAACTAGATTATCAAGCTGTGAACCCCGACTAACACCCCGATTATGCCGCTTTCAACAACCGCTCTTCGCGCGCTGTCGTACCTTTGTGCAGGTCCGCCAATCTTTTAGCTGGCCAGATGGTTACACTCCGTCACCATCCCACCGACGCTGCCCTGATGATAGTTGAACCCGGCCCGCTCTTAGCGGCGATTGACTCGCCCGACGACCTTAAAAAGCTCGCTCCCGAGCAATTAGTCCAGCTTAGCACCGAACTCCGCGAGTTCATTATCGATTCCGTGAGTATCTACGGCGGGCACTTTGGTGCCTCGCTCGGGGTGGTCGAATTGTCGGTGGCGATGCACTACGTGTTCAATACACCCTACGACCAACTGGTGTGGGACGTGGGCCACCAGGCCTACGGGCACAAAATTCTTACCGGCCGCCGCGATAAATTTCCGACCAACCGTCGCTACCACGGCATGTCGGGCTTTCCTAAGCGCAGCGAAAGCGAGTACGATGCCTTTGGCGTGGGCCACAGCAGCACCAGCATTGGGGCGGCCCTGGGCATGGCCGTGGCTTCAAACTACAAAGGGGAGAAAGACCGGCAGCACATCGCCGTAATCGGCGACGGGGCCATGACGGCTGGCATGGCCTTCGAGGCCCTAAACCACGCCGGTGTGGCCAACTCCAACTTGCTGGTTATTCTCAACGACAACTGCATGAGCATCGACCCCAACGTGGGCGCGCTCAAGGAATACCTGACAGACATCACCACCTCGTATACCTACAACAAGGTGCGCGATGAGCTGTGGAACGTGCTCGGCAAGCTCAGCAAATTCGGGCCCAACCCCCAGCAGATTGCCCGCAAGGTAGAAGCTGCCATGAAGGCCACCCTGCTCAAGCAAAGCAACCTGTTTGAGGCCCTGAAATTCCGCTACTTCGGCCCTGTAGATGGCCACGACGTGCAGCACCTCGTCACCATCCTCAACGACTTGAAAACCATTCCCGGGCCTAAAATCCTGCACTGCGTAACGGTGAAAGGCAAAGGCTACGCGCTGGCTGAAAAGGACCAAACCCTGTGGCACGCGCCGGGCCTGTTCGATAAAATCACCGGCGAGATTTACAAAAAGACCCCGGATAAGCCCCAGCCGCCAAAGTACCAGGACGTGTTTGGCCACACCATGGTGGAGCTGGCCGAAGCCAACGACAAGGTGATGGGCGTGACGCCCGCCATGCCCTCGGGCTCGTCGCTGAACATTATGATGGCTGCCATGCCCGACCGCGCTTTCGACGTGGGCATTGCCGAGCAGCACGCCGTCACGTTCTCAGCCGGTCTGGCCACCCAGGGCATGGTGCCGTTCTGCAACATCTATTCCTCGTTTATGCAGCGGGGCTACGACCAGGTGGTGCACGACGTGGCCCTGCAAAACCTGCACGTGGTCTTCTGCCTCGACCGCGCCGGCTTTGCCGGGGCCGACGGCCCCACCCACCACGGCTCTTATGACTTGGCCTTCATGCGCTGCATCCCCAACATCGTGGTTTCGGCCCCGATGAACGAGCAGGAGCTGCGCAACCTGATGTACACCGCTACCCTACCCGAAAATGCCGGTCCGTTCAGCATCCGCTACCCGCGCGGCGAGGGCGTGATGCCGCAGTGGCGCACGCCGTTGCAACGCATTGTTATCGGCACGGGCCGTGTGGTACGCGAAGGCGCCGAGGGCGGCGTAGCCATTCTCAGCATCGGCCACATCGGCAACTACGCAGTACGCGCCACTGAAACCTTGGCCACCGAAGGCCTCGACGTGGGCCACTACGACATGCGCTTTTGCAAGCCGCTCGATGAGGAGATGCTGCGCGACATCGCTCGCCGCTACCGCTCCATTGTAACCGTAGAAGACGGCTGCCTGCCAGGCGGCTTCGGCTCGGCTGTGCTGGAATTCCTCACTGACCATGGCTTTCATATGCCGGTGCGCCGCCTCGGCATGCCGGACCGTGTGGTCGAGCACGGCTCGCAGGATGAACTATATAAAGAATGTGGGTTTGATGCCGTGGGCATTGCTGCAGCTGTGCGGGAAATGAGCGAACAAGTCATTGCCCAGTCGTTGAGCAAGAGTTTTTAAAGCAACGAGCCTTTGCCAAGAGGGCAGCGCCTTAACCTCACGGATGCGTGCTGGCTCCAGAGCCTTGGCGGCTATTGGTGCGATTTGATTACTAAATCCTTACGGTGTGCTCACTACTCAGACAATCTTCGGTGCTGTGGCGCTTGCGGGCCTGCTCAGCAGTTGCGGCTCCGCCACCATTGACCCCCAGCCGTCGCCTACAAGCACTCCGTCCCAGGCTATTACAGTGACAGTCTCGGAAGCAGGAGCACCGGGATACCCGCTGCGCGACGCGAGGGTGGTAAGTTACAATTATCAAACCGGTAGCCCAGAGTTAATTCTTACCGGCAAACTCAATAGCGGCAAAGTTCTGACTTTGAATTTTATAAGGGAAAGCGGCACACCTCCGCCCTACACAACTACCGGGCTGGAAGCCGTGCTGGACGGAGCGGCCGGCACGGCTGCTACCGGCACCACGACCTACAACACCCAGACGCGCAAAGTAGACGGCAGCTTTCAAGTGACGTTCCAGGCAACCGGCGCCCTGAGCGGCTCATTTATTGGGCTGCAGCTGTAATTTCAGTTGCGGTATCCTTAGCGGCCCACTCGGTCGAATACTGGTGCCACGTCCTTGATGGGCACCTTTTGCCCCGTCTCGGCAGCGCGGTAAATAGCTTCGAGCAGCTGCACGTCGCGCAGGCCCATTTCGCCGGGCACGCGGGTGGGCTTATTGTTGAGGATGCAATCGGCAAAGTCATCCATTTGGGCGGCTTGCTGATTCACGTTTTGAATGTTCATGGGGCCCTGGCTGGTACGGCCCTGCAGGCCACCGTAGCCGAAAGCCGGAGACAGCTCGGCCCAGCCCTTAGTCCCTTCGGCACGCAGGCGGCTAGCCATGTTTTCGGCGTAGCTGGTGCGGCAGTCGGCCACTGCGCCGTCGGCAAACTGAAGCTGCCAGCTTATGCCGGCTTCCACTTCTTTGAACAGCACCGGGTCGGTTTTGGGGGCAAATTTGGCTGTGACCGAAACGGGTAGCTGACCCTTGGTATAAAGGCAGCCCTGGAGGCAGTAAATGCCCATGTCCAGGAGAGGGCCGCCCCCGCCCAAGGCCTTGCTCACGCGCCAAGGCGTGTCGTTGTTGAACTTGAAGCCGTTATCGGCCACCATGCGCTGCACCGGCCCAAAAGCTTGCTGCTGGCCCAGTCGCATCATTTCGCGGTGGTGGGGCTCAAAGTGCAGCCGGTAGCCAATGCTGAACTTCTTGCCCGCCTTTTGCATGGCTGCCAGCATCCGGCGTGCATCGGCCGTGGTGGTGGCCATGGGCTTCTCGCAAATAACGTGTTTGCCGGCCTGGGCGGCCCGCACCACATATTCGGCATGCATGGCATTGGGCAACACCACGTACACGATGTCGATGTCGGGGTTGTCAATTATCCGGTCGAAGGTTTTGTAATCGTAAACGTTCTTGTCCGGAATGTTGTACTGCCGCTTCCACTGAGCGGCTTTGATAGGCGAGCCAGTGACAATGCCCGCCAGTCGGCACAATTTTGTTTCCTGCAAGGCCGGCGCCAGTTGCCCCGTGCTGTACTTGCCCAAGCCAACCAGCGCCACGCCCAGCTTGCGGTCGGCAGTGCGGCCGTCGGCCAAGAAATGCAGGGGGCTGGCCAAAGCGGCCCCACCCACCAGAGTGGCCCCGGCCCCTAGCGATAGGTTGCGAACAAAGGCACGGCGAGAAGAAAGAAAGTCGTCTGGAGTTTTCATAGCACAAGCAGTTTAGACATGCCTATGCTTACCCGCTTTGCCAACCGCAGGTTATGGGTAAGCCCCGGAAAATGACGTGATTCCTTCAAATGCGTGCCCCAACCAGAGCGTGAAGTTCGCTTAAAAAAGCAGCAGCGGGTTCAGCAGTTAACTCGACGACTAACAAAACCGCCGTGGTAGGGTGGAGCAGGGCCCCAAGGCGGGGAGTTAGCCGTCCTCGGATGGTTCCTGGCCGTTTTACCAAAGACGGATGTCTGTCATGCCCGATGGGATGGGGGGAATGTCACTAAAGCCCAGCACGCACCAATTGGGTTGCACGCCGAAAGCGCCCCCTTCCAGCACGTAACTCACCCAGCGGGTGATGGTCTGGCCAGTGAACTGCTCGCTCTCCGGGTCATACTCCCGCAGGAGTAGCTTGTCGCCGAGCTGGAAGTTGCGGTCGTGTTCGCGCACGTCGAAAGGCTTGTTGCCCGCCTTGGCAGCAGCAAAGCAGGACGGCCAGGTTTTGAGTTCGTGGGTGGGCCGCTGGGTTGGGCTTGAGATTTGAAACTGAGGAACGAATTGTTCGGGGAAAGCGAGATTGGTCGTCATCGGGATAATCGTTATAGAAGTAAAGCCCCAGGGCATTGGGCCGCGCACTGCATTGGCTGAGGACGGGGTAGTGAAAAGAGCCTAATGAGTAAGTGGCTTTTTGAAGGTAGCCAAAAGGTAATAAAAACTAATGGCGTAGGGTGCTTAACGTCTAGTAAATCAGCAGGGTTCACTCACTAAGAGCGTCAACCACGGCTCATTTGTCGGGTGCTTTCTGGCTTTGGTTAGCTCCTCCCCAATCGATTTTCCGGGTTCTCTGGCGGCATTCTGCGCTGATGGATTCGGGGGGCGCTGGCTCGCAGAGCATCGTCTGCGGCAACCAGTTACTTTCCAAAAAATAAATTTCCATTGCCGGAGAGCGAACCCTCTCTGCCCGCCTAATTGAGGCCCACCTTGCCTTTCATCGACTCGAACAACTTAGGCGAATCAAAGCCCACGCCCTTTTTAAACACGATTTCCATTTTGCGCACCTGCTGAATGTCTTTCTCTGGGTCGCCATCGATGAGAATGAGGTCAGCCTGCTTGCCCGCCTCAATGGTGCCAATTTCCTTTTCGCGGCCCAGGTAGGTGGCGCCGTTCAGGGTGCTTATTTTGATAGCTTGCACCGGCGTGAAGCCCCCCTCGACGAGTAGCTCAATTTGACGCCGGTTGGCGTAGCCTGCCACGGTGCGGCCGGCTCCGGTGGGGTCGGTACCCGATACCAACAAGCCGCCGGCATCGTAAAACTGCTTTTCCCAGGCCATTTCCTTTTTAAAAAGCCGCACACTGGCCGTGTCCTTCTGCTGATTCTGCTTCCAAGTGGCCACTTCGCGCTCCTGAAGCTGCGGAATCAACGATTCGAGCCCGCCGCCCAGCACCACTTCGCGGCCGGTATAAGGCTCGAACACCGGCAGGGTAGAGGTGAGGGCCACCTTCTTGCTGACCAAGAAGCGAATGAGGCTCGCCATTTCGGGGCTATTCACCGGCAGGCGCAGTAGCGATTGCCGGGCCGCGGGGTAGTCGGCCACGTCGGCCACCTTGTTGGGCACGAAATCCGAGCTGGCCATAAACCCGTGTTCGAGGTTGTCGATGCCAATTTCGGCGGCCTCGTGGTAGGTGATGGAGCAGAGGTGGCCGGTTATTTTAAGATTGCGCGGGTGGGCCTCCCGCACCACGGCCGCGAGGTCGGCCCGGGTGGCGTGCATGTACATCTTGAAAGAGGTGCAGCCTTTGTCGGCCCAAAACCGGGTGGTGGCAGCCGCGTCTTCGGGGCCTTTCACCGTGCTCAGGGCCGGAATGTCCATGCTGGGCTCTTCAATATAGGGCGCCGTCACGTCCATGTCGGGCCCGATGGCTTTGCCCTCCGAAATCATGCGCTTAATGGCCAGGTCGGTCTGGGGCTCGATGCTGCCGGCCGTCCGGATGGTGGTGGCGCCCCCGGCCAGGTACAGCCGCGGAAAAGAGTAGGGCATCTGGGCTATGTTGAAGTAGCTGCCCGCCGGCATGGTGTAGTACAAGTGCTCGTGCAGCATCACCAAGCCGGGAATGAGCGTTTTGCCCGCACAGTTAATTACCTGGGCCCCAGCGGGCACCTTCACCTTTTTCACGGGACCCACTTGCACGATGCGGCCGTTTTGCAGCAGCACCGTTTGATGCAGCTGGGCGGGTCGGCCAGTTCCGTCAATCACCTTGGCATCGGTGAGGGCAACGGTTGTCGAAGCCACTTTAATGAACTCCTGTACCTGCGAGGTAAACTGCTGGGCTTGGCTAATTTGAACTGTTGCTAATGACAGGCAAAGTGATAACAGCCAGTATTGAAAAGCCGAGAAGTACATGCTCTTTTAGAAAAGTTATTTGTTTGGAGTGCAGTAGAATTTGTCGATATTGTATTTAAATTGAAATATAAATATTATATAATGTGTAATTTGATAAATAATGTAGGAAAGATAGGAAGACCTCTCTGGTAGGCCGTATGTTTGTATTGGTTTAGTATGAATAGTAATATTGACCATTTAACCAATTGCTACTGTGAGAAAACTACTTACGCTTCTGAGCTGCTCAGGCTTGCTACTGTTTCTATCCCCACTTACCGGATATGCGCAGTGTAACAACACTATCACCTTTACTTATCCGCAGGGTTCCGGAACCACGACAGCAGCTATACCCAACGGGAGAAGTGGTATATCTTCAGACGTGTGCCCAGTCGCTGGGGCGGATTATGTAATCCAAGGCGAATCGGATTCGCCAGCTGATTTGACTTGGGCTAGAGTGACTTCGCTAGGAGCCGACCCCGCTGACCCCACCGATGATACTGATGTTATAACTCTTTCTTTTATTGACAATGCCGCGCGAGGTACAAAAGCCACTTTAATAATCCCGGCGTTCACCGGGACCGTTATATACAGGTTCCAACAAAATGCAACTTCGGGAGCCTACACTGGTCCTAATCCTTGCGGTGGTCAATCCGGTAAGAATGTATACGGATATTTGACTCTCTCTCCAACGCTTACACTTGAGCCCAGCGTCAGTGTAGCCGGTCTGGGTATTTGCCCAGGCTCATCGGTAACTTTAACTGCTTCTGGTGCAACCGACGGTGTTTATACCTGGACTGCCCCCGGTCAGGTTACCGTTATCACGAACAGTGCCTCTACGACTGCTCCCCGGCCGAGTAGCCTGACAGTAACGCCTACTGCTACGACTACCTACACCGTTACGGCTACAACTAGCTGCGGCACGTCTTCCCAGCAAATTGTGGTTCCTGTAAAGTCTTTGACGGCGCGGCCAGGCAGCAATAGGGTTTGTTATGGTGAAACTACCACGTTAGAGGCCTTCTACACTGGCGATGTATCAGGGGCAACATACAAGTGGTATGATGCTGATGATGCTACTCAGGCTTCTCTTGGCACTGATCGGACTTTTACCCCCCCACCCGTTGCAGGCACCACCGGAGAAGTAATTAAAAAGTACACCGCTCAAGTACAGACCGCAGATTGCGGTCTGCTTGAGTCGACGGCCGTAATCACTTCATCCGGCACGGTAGCTCCTGTCACAGTTACTCCAAGCGCTGCAACTATCTGTACTGGTAGCGGTAGCTCAGTGACTCTAACCGCTAGCTCAGAAAACGCAAACGTTACCTACACGTGGTCGCCAAGCGCAGGCCTAAACACAACTACCGGTGCTTCGGTAATAGCTAATCCATCAGCAACGACTACTTATACTGTAACAGCTACCACGGCTTGCGGCTCCACAACTGCAACCACTACTGTGACGGTACTTCAGACCTCAACTTTTGGTGTGACCCCCACTACACAAACAATTTGTGCTGGGCAGTCTACTACCATTGAAGCCGTAACGAACGTTTCTGGTGCTACCTTTCAGTGGTTTCAGGGACCTAATTTCAGTACCGTCATTTCACGTTCGCAAATTCTAAATCTGCCTCCAACGCCAACCGCAACTACCACCACTACCACCTACCGTGTAGTGATATCAACGGCTTCGTGCGGCACTTCAACCCAGGATGCAACTGTTACCAGAAACCCTGGGGTGACCGTGAGCCCCTTGCAGCGGACCGTAACTCGTGGCACAGCTGTGACTCTGGCTACTACTAACGGAATAGCCCCATTTACTTGGTTCGCCACAGCTAATGGTGTCACAACTACCCTTACCGAGACTGCAGCACAAATAACTGTTAACCCTTTTTTCCCCACCGAGTACAGGGTCGTAGATTCGAGAACCACTGCATGCAACTTCGCAACATCATTCATAAATGTAATTGGGCCCCTGCCCGTTGAGCTCATCAGCTTCGATGCTGCTTGGAACGACAAAACGCCGGTACTCACTTGGGCCACCGCTACTGAGAAGAACAGCGCTTACTTTGACATCGAACGCAGCTTCGATGGTGAAACCTTCAGTGTTATCGGCAAGCGTGAGGCAGCTGGTAATACCAGTGCCCGCACCAACTACCAGTTTGTAGATGCCGGTTTGGTGCGCACTACAGCCACTACGGTTTACTACCGCTTGCATCAGGTAGATGTGTCGGGCGAAGACAGCTACTCGCCGGTGCGCGCGCTGCAGGTAGCTGCCGCCTCGACGGCATTCAATGCCAGCGTATTTCCGAATCCGTACGACAAAAAGGTGGAGGTTGAGTTCAACTCTTCCGTTGCCAGCGAAGTGACTTTCATTATCCGCAACGTGTTGGGCCAGACGGTGCTTACCAAAACAGCTTCATTTGCTGCAGGTGCGCAGAAAGTTGGCTTGGATGAGGCTGGCTCGCTCCCCTTGGGCATGTACTACCTCACCATCCGCCAGGGTGGCCAGCAGCAGGTGCTGCGCATTAGCCACCGCTAGGTAGCCGTAAGGCCTTAGAAAGGCTTCATAACAAAAAAGACCAGCGCCCTAACAGCGCTGGTCTTTTTTGTTATGAAGCCTTTTGCGAACAATACCGAAAATTGGCTGTCGAGCTTAACAGGCAGCGCCGTTGCCCGGAAAGCAGCCGTCGGTAAGAGCAGCATAGAGAGAAACAAAAAATCAGTTCTAGTGGAGAATTGAAAAATTTATCCTTTTGTGAAGGAAAAACAATCGATAAATTGATAATACCAACAAATTGCATTAACATTGTCAGCCTTCAGGCGTATGCTCAACCGTTCAATTCCTTCGTGTAGACAATGATTGAAGGCTTACAAGTGCCTCTAATGTGCTCCCAGGCTAGTTTCCGAGCCCCTAGGGACTCGTAATAAGCCTTGTCTACTTCCCGGTCGTTTCTTTTCAATTTGCTGTAATTGCCCTATTAAGGCGCCTCATTACACAATCGATTGTGCTTGTTCTCACCAATTCCCACATAGTTTTTATGAAAAAGTCAGTACCCAAAATGCAAGGGCTAGCGGTGCCAGCCTTGCTCGGGGGCTTGCTGTTGCTGCCCGTAGTTGGCCAGGCAACGGTAGCGGCACCCGATAATGTATCTATGGCCTTGTTGCAGGCCGCCGACACGCCCATCAGCGGGCGCATTACCGATGAGAGCGGCGCGGGGCTACCCGGTGTCACGGTGCTCGTTAAAGGTACCACCAACGGTACCCAGACCGATGCCGACGGCCGCTACAGCATAGTGGCCCCAGCGGGCGCTACGCTGGTGTTTTCCTACGTAGGCTATACCTCGCAGGAGGTGGCCGTGGGCGGTCGCACCACCGTCGACACGCGCCTGGTTGCAAGTGCCCAGGGCCTGTCGGAAGTAGTAGTAGTAGGCTACCTGACCGAAAACCGCCAGAACGTGAGTAGTGCCGTGAGCAGCCTCGATGTTACGGAAGCCAACAAGGCACCGGTGGCCACGGCCACGCAGGCCTTGCAAGGCCGCCTGCCGGGTGTGCAGGTGACAGGAGGCGGTGCCCCTGGAGATGCGCCCATTGTTAATATACGGGGCATTGGAACGCTGGGTAATTCGGGCAGTGGCCCATTGTATGTGATTGACGGCTTGTGGACCGATAACATCCGCGACCTGAATCCCAACGACATTGAAAGCCTGACGGTGTTGAAAGATGCCTCTTCAACGGCAGTTTACGGTTCGCGTGGCGCTAACGGCGTGGTGCAGATAACCACGAAAAAAGGACGGGCTGGCACACCCTCTATTAGCTTCAATGGCTACCGGGGCGTGGAAAGCGTCTACAAGCGCTACAACCTTACCAATGCCAGCGAATGGGCCGACCGGGCCGTGCAAGCTTATGCCAACGCTGGCCTGAACCCGTTGAGCAATGGCCAGAATAGCCTTGCCGGTGCCGTAAAGGGTCCGGGCGGTGCTTTCAATCCCAATGTGGACACCGATTGGCAGAATGAGTTCTTCCAAACCGGTACGGTGGAAGACTACAACGTGTCGCTTTCGGGGGGCAGCACCGGCGAAAAAACAGCTACTAACTTCCTGGTATCGGGCGAGTACTTCCACCAGGAGGGTATTGTGAAAGGACCGGACTTCAAACGCTACAGCCTGCGCCTGAACTCGGGCCTGACCCGTGGCCGGTTTAAGTTTCAGGAAAACGTGCAGCTCACCCACCTCGACAGGACGCTGCTCAACGGCGCGCCATTTATCGACGTGCTGATTATGATTCCCAGCATCCCGGTGTATAACCCGGCCAATGAAGGCGGGTTTGGCACGGGCTCGCCGGTGTTGAACACCTTTGCTACCAACCCGATTGGTGCACAGCAGCTGCTGCGCCGGACCCAGTCCGACAACCGCATAGCCGGCAACATCAGTGGTGATTTCTCCATATTCGACTTCCTGACCTACCGACTGAACGTGGCCCTTGACGGGCACACTTACAGCAATGCCGATGCGCAGAGGTCAGGCATCCTGCGTCAAAACACTCGCATCAACACCTCGTCCCTGAATGAGTTCTTAGGCTACGACTTGTTTTTGATGGGCGAAAACACGCTGAATTTCAACAAGAGCCTCGGCGACCACACCATTAATGCCCTGGTTGGTTATTCTGAGCAGTCTTTCCGGCAGCACAACGTGCAGGCTGGTGCACAAGGGTTCACGTCCTCGCCTCAGTATTACTTTGAGTTGAGCGCCGGCCCGGAGAGGGGCGTTGTTCAGGGCTCTTCCTTTGTCAACGCCAAACGCTCTTTCTTCACCCAAGCCACGTACGACTTTAAAAACCGTTACCTGCTGTCGGTGAGCGGCCGTCGCGACGGCTCGTCGCGCTTTACTCCGGCTAACCGCTGGGGCAATTTCGGGGCCGCCTCGGTGGGCTGGCGCATCAGCGAAGAAGACTTCTTCAAAAACAATATTTCGCAAATCAACAACCTGAAGCTGCGGGCCAGCTACGGCACCATTGGCAACGACGCCCTGGGCGGTCCCTCCGGTGGTAGCTACCTGCCTTATCCCATTGTTGGTCAAAACGTCAACTATGTAATTGGTACCGGCCAGACCATCGTCAATGGTTCGAGCCAACTGGCCCTGCCTAGCCCCGATATTCGGTGGGAGGACCGCTACACCAGAAACATCGGTTTGGACCTGAGCATGCTCAATAACCGGCTGTCCCTGTCGACGGACTACTACATCTCGGAAACGCGCAACGCCTTGGCGCCTGTGCAGGTGCTCACGTATTTGGGCCACTTCGGCCAGGCCATCTTCCAGAACGCCGGCAATATTGAAAACCGCGGTTTTGAATTAGCTCTCGGCTACCACGACACCAAAAGCGCCTTCACCTATGGCGCCGATTTCACGCTGACCACCGTGAAGAATAAAATAACGGCGGTACCCGTTCGGGGCCAGACGTTTGCCGGAGGAGAGCAGATAACCCGCTCTGAGCTCGGAACTTCGTTGGGAGAGTTCTACCTGATTCCATTTGCTGGCATCTTCCAGTCGAATGACGAGGTGGCCAACTACAAGAATTCTCGTGGTACTGTTATTCAGCCTTATGCTTCGGCCGGCGATGTACGCTACACCGACGTGAACGATGACGGCCGAATTGACAATGCTGACCGCGTGTATGCCGGCAAGTCCATCCCCAACCTGCTGATGGGTCTGAACCTCAACGCCGCGTTCAAGGGCATTGACCTCTCGGTATTCCTGAACTCGGTGCACGGCAACAAAATCTACAACCAGGCCCGCCGCGACCTGGAGAGCTACAACGGCCCCAACAACTACAACGCCGACGTAACGCCCTGGACCGCCAGCAATCCCTCGACCACGACGCCGCGCCTGCTGCAGGGCGGTGGTAGCGGTAACTTAGGCCTAGCCGCTGCTTCCAACGCCTTGTTTAACACCACGCGCTGGTTAGAAGATGGCTCCTACCTCCGGTTGCGTAACATCCAGATTGGCTATACCTTCCCCAAGGCCCTGACCAACCGCGTGTCGAGCCTGGGTAGCGTGCGCGTGTACTTAACCGGCCGCAACGTGTTTACTGTCACTGACTATACGGGCTTCGACCCGGAGATAACCGGCACTGGCTTCTTCAGCCGTGGCGTTGACCTGAGCTCCTACCCCAACGTGCGCAGCTTCACGGGTGGCTTGCAGGTAAACTTCTAAATCAGGGCATGGGGCCGACGCGCGTCGGCCCCTTCCACTCCAACCGTATTCTCTCATTGATATGAAATTTAATAAGATAGCAACCCTGCTGCTGGCGGGGAGCCTTTTCCTGACCACAACGGGTTGCGATAAGAACTTGCTAGACCAGCCCAACCCGAACGCTCCGACCACGGACCAGTTCTGGAAAACTCAGGACGACGCCATCAAGGGCGTATTCGCCTGCTACTCGGGTCTGCAGCAATTTGCGGTGTACTACCGCAGCTGGCACTTTATGGCACACCGCTCCGACGAGTCGTACAGCCAGAGCCCGTTTGTAGAGTTAGCCAACTTTACGCGCTTTATCACGCCGGACAATAACTTCTTTATTTCGTCTTTCGCGTGGAATGACTACTACCGTACCATTTACCGCACCAACCAGGTTCTTACCCACGTGCCCGGCATCCAGATGGACGCAACGTTGCGTAGCCGTTTGGTAGCCGAAGCGCAGTTCATCCGAGCGCTGTCGTACTTCGACCTGGTGTATTTCTTCGGCAATGTGCCTTTGATAACGGTAGAGCCAACAGTAGCGACCCGTGCACCTCAAGCTACCGTCGCTCAGGGTGAGGCTCAGATTATTGCCGACCTGCAGGCTGCCATTCCGAACCTGCCGCTTACCTACGATGCCGCCAATAAAGGCCGCGTTACCAAAGGCGCGGCGCAGGCCCTGTTGGCCAAGGTGTACATGCACCAGCGCAAATACAGCGAGGCATCGGCCTTGTTTACGGAGATAATGGCTTCTAACCAGTACAGCCTGGTGCCGAACTATCTGGACAACTTCACGGCTACTAACGAGAACAACGCCGAGTCGCTTTTCGAAATCCAGTTCACCGGCGCGGTACTGGAAGTAGGCCAAGGCCAGGACAATGCATCTTCGTCGGAAAGCCACGACCGCCCCAACTTCTTCGGCCCTCCCGGCCCCACGTTTGCCGACGTGCAGCCCCGCCGCTGGCTCCTGGACGAGTATAACAAAGAGTTCACGGTGACCAACCCTACTCAGGTAGACCCCCGTCGCGACATCAGCATCATTCACGCCGGCAACCCGGGCGTGTTCTACGGCAGAACCTTTGCTCAACATGGCTGGAATCCCAACCAGATTTACTGGCGCAAGTATCTTAACGACCGCACCCGGACCGATGAGAACTTCACTTCCGGCATTAACCACCGCCTGATACGCTACGCCGACGTGCTGCTCATGCAGGCCGAAGCCCTCACCGAACTGAACCAGATGGCGGCTGCAGTGCCGCTCGTGAACCGGGTGCGTACTCGCCCTTCGGTAGACTTGGCTCCGCTGACCGGCACCTTCACCCAGAACGGATTGCGTCAGCTCATTCGCATGGAGCGTGCCAAGGAGCTGTCCGGCGAAGGCACCCGTTGGTTCGACATTCTCCGTTGGGGCCTGATGGATACCCAAGCTGGCATCGACGAGCTGAAAGCTCGCGACCCTGACTTCAACAACTTCCGCCTAGGCGTGTCGAAGTTGTTGCCCATTCCGCAGCGTGACCTTGATATCGACCCCAACCTGAAGCAGAACCCCGGTTACTAAAGAGTTGCCAGCTGCTGGTGGTCAGTTATAAGGATGTTGTTTGCGGACAACTGGCCACCAGCAACTGACAACTAAGTAAGAATGAAGAGTGAGTGAGCGGAGAGCCGTCCCGGGCTGCAACCTGGGGCGGCCATGCTGCTACACCGGCCGCATTTGGGCCAACAAACCTTTAGATGCCGCTATGCTATACTCGGTCCGTCTTGCTTCACATGCCCTGCTTGCCATAGCACTACTGGGCACTGGGGCGTGCGAAAAGACCCGTGTGCCTGCGGTGCCGGTTACGGCAACGCCGCTGCCAGCGGCCAGCACTACTTTCCAAAACCCCCTGCTCACTAGTGGTCCCGACCCGTTCGTGGCCCATAAAGACGGTTTCTATTACTACACGCATACTCTTTACAACCAGCTGCGCATCTGGAAAACAGCCGATATGTCGGCCCTATCCGGTGCTCCCAGCACCCTGATTTGGACGCCACCCACCACCGGCAACGCTGCTGGTAATCTGTGGGCTCCGGAGCTGTTTTTCCTCGATGGCAAATGGTATCTGTATTATACGGCGGGTCCTGTCGGGAACAACTTTGGCTTTCAGCGTACTTGGGTATTGGAAAACGCCAATTCCGACCCCACTACCGGCACCTGGATAGACAAGGGCCGCATTTTTAACCCCAACGAAGACCATTGGGCCATCGACGGAACGGTGCTGGAGCAAAACGGCAACCGCTATTTCCTGTGGTCGGGCCATAACGGCCTCGATGGCGTGCAACGCATTTATATCTCGCGCATGAGTAACCCCTGGACCCTCACCGGGCCTCGCGTGGAGCTCTCGCGCCCGCAATACGCTTGGGAAAGCGTGGGCCCGCCCTTTGTGAACGAAGGCCCCGAAATTCTTAAGCACGACAACAAGACCTTTTTGGTGTATTCGGCCAGCTTTTGCGCCACCGACGATTACGCGCTGGGCATGCTCACGGCCTCAAGCACGGCAGACCCCATGCTGCCGAGCTCCTGGACGAAGTCGACCCAGCCCGTTTTTTCGCAGCGGCCCGCTGCCCGCGCCTACGCTACTGGGCATAACTCTTTCTTTAAATCGAAAGACGGAAAGGAAGACTGGATTATTTACCACGCCAATTCTAACCCCGGCGAAGGCTGCGTGGAGCGGCGCAACCCGCGGATGCAGAAGTTTGCCTGTAACTCCGATGGCACGCCAAATTTCAGTGTGCCGGTTACTATTTACACCGATGTGGTGAAGCCTTCGGGCGAGTAGTCCTATTCGTTTAACCTCTCCTTTCTAAAACCCACCAACTATGCATAGCTTCTACCGTTTTGCTAATGAATACCCTCAATGGCGACTAACGCTGCGGTGTGGGCTAACTAGCTTGATGCTGCTGGTGGCTATGGCTTGGGCCACGCCCCGTGCCTGGGCTCTGCAGGGTGCTGTGGGCTCGCACGACCCGTCGACCATTGTCAAGAGCGGCAACACTTACTGGATATTCACCACCGGTCAGGGCATTTACGCCAAGTACTCCACTGATTTGATTCGGTGGACGCCTAGCCCACGGCCCGTTTTTCAGAATAACATCTATCCCGCTTGGATAAACACGAAAGTGCCAGGTTTTACTGGTACTTTCTGGGCCCCGGAGTGCTTCTTCATGAACGGCAAGTTCTACTTGTATTACTCCTGCTCCACGTTTGGCTCCAAAGTGTCGACCATTGGTCTGGTCACGAACGTTACCTTGGACCCCGCTAGTCCCAACTATAATTGGGTCGACGAAGGCGAGGTAATTTCGAGCGACAACAACAGCTCCGCCAACGCCATCGACCCCGCTATTTACCGCGATGCCAGCAACAATCTGTGGATGACGTATGGCTCCTTTTTTGGCGGCATACGCAACGTACAGCTCAATGCCACCACGGGCAAGGTCCTGGCTGGCGCTCCCTTGTACGCGGTGGCCAACGGTGATGTAGAAGCCGCTTATGTGAAGCAGAACGGAGCATTTTACTATCTGTTCATCAACCGCGGCACCTGCTGCCAGGGCTCCAACAGCACGTACCACATTCTGGTGGGCCGCTCGGCCTCGCCTAGCGGACCCTTCGTCGACAAAAACGGCGTTGACCTGAACAGCAACGGCGGCACTATGCTCCTGAGTGCCTCCGGGCGCTACCGTGGGCCGGGCCATGCGGGCATTTTTGAGGAAAATGGCGCTAGCTACTTCTCGCACCACTACTACGACTCTTACGACGGCGGTGCTGCCAAGCTGAGCCTGGCCCGACTGACCTGGGACGCCGCGGGCTGGCCCGTAGTGAGCCGCGATTGGCTGGAGCCAGCCGCGGTGGCGGGCGCGCCTGTGCGCTACACCATTGCCACGGCGCCGGGTTCGGCGGGATTGGTGTGGCAGTCGCGGGGCTGCACCGGCGCGGCAGGCCAGGGCATCGAGCAGGCTACTCGCACGGGTAGCACCTGCCAGCAATGGGATTTCACGGCGCTGGGCAATGGCGAGTACAAAATTACCAGCGCGCTAGGTGGTCTGGCCGCCAGCGTGGCCGGCTGCTCCGAATCCAACTTTTCGCTGCTACAGCTCGGGGCCTACACCAGCCAAGAGTGCCAGCAGTACCGCATCGAGCGGGCCAGCAACGGAAGCCTGGTGTTTGCCTCGCTCAATGGCAACCGCGTGGTGGAAGTGCCCAATGCCTCGGTAAATCCAGGCGTTCAACTTGGCATTTTTGACTATAACGGCTGCGCCTGCCAGCGGTGGTACCTCACGCCTGCCGCCACGGCCACTGCTGCAACTACCCGCATTGCTTTGACGGGCGTGAGCATTTATCCCATCCCTACGACACGCGGAACATTTACCCTGGACCTGAGCGGCCGCAAATCGTTGGAAGCTGTGACTGTGGAAGTGCTCGACATGCAGGGCCGCTCGCTGTACCGCCGAGTATTAGAGAACCCACAGGCCAAAACGGCCGTGGAAGCGGGCCTGCTGCCGGGCCTCTTTTTGGTAAAAGTCCGCCAGGGCACGGGGCTGTTTACCCAAAAACTGACCGTTCTCTAGTTCCTTCGCGTCAGACTTTCCTTCTCATTCTTTCTTTTAGCCGTTTTTGTAATGACCATCCCCCTCCGTTCCGTGCGTTTGGCCTTGCCCATTTCCAGCTTGCTATGGCTGGCGGCCTGTGGGTCGAACAATTCCACGGACCAAACCGCTGCGGCTTCGTCTGCCAATGCCGACTCTACTAAAACTACCACGACCATGCCCGTTTCCGCCCCTTTCGGTAAAAGTGCCGATGGCACCGAGGTGCAGCTCTTCACGCTTCGCAACGCCAGCGGAGCTAAAGCCACCATCACCAATTTTGGCGGCATTCTGACCAGTCTCATGGTGCCCGACAAGGACGGCAAGATGGGCGACGTGGTGCTGGGATTCGACAATGTGAGTGGCTACCAGAGTGCGGAGTACCTGAAGTCGGGCCCCTACTTCGGAGCGCTGATTGGCCGCTACGGCAACCGCATCAAGGGCGGCAAATTCACCTTGGATGGAAAGACCTACACCCTCGCCAAAAACAACGGCCCGAATACGCTGCACGGCGGCAAAGTGGGCTTCGACAAAGTAATTTGGCAGGCCGAGCCGGGCACGTCGGCCGACGGCCAAAGCCTCAAGCTGACCTACCTGAGCAAAGACGGCGAAGAAGGTTACCCCGGCAACCTGAACGTGACCGTGGTATACACCCTCACCAACGACAACGCCCTCAAGATTGACTACACGGCCACGACCGACAAGGCCACGCCCATCAACCTTACCAACCACGCCTACTTCAATCTGAACCACGGCGCCGGCAAGGACATCCTAGGACACGAAGTAACCATCCCCGCCGACCGGTACACCGTGGTAGATGCCACGCTGATTCCGACCGGCGAACTGCGCCCGGTGAAGGGCACGCCCTTTGACTTCACCACGCCCCACGCCATCGGCGAGCGCATTGCGCAGGTGCCCGGCGGCTATGACCACAACTGGGTGCTAAACGGCGAAGGCAAGCAGCACGCTGCGGCCACCGTGTACGAGCCCGTGAGTGGCCGCACCATGGAAGTGACCACTGACGAGCCCGGCATCCAGTTCTACACCGGCAACTTCCTCGACGGTACCCTCACCGGCAAGGGCGGCACCACCTACGGCAAGCATGCCGGCTTCTGCCTCGAAACCCAGCACTTCCCCGACTCGCCCAACCAGCCCAAGTTCCCCAACACGGTGCTGAAACCGGGCGAGACCTTCCAGTCTACCAGCATCTACAAGTTTGGTGTACGGAAATAGAAAATTTTCTTATGCCTGCTTAGGTCCTCAAAAGAGAGCCTGAGCAGGTATGATAACTTGAAATTGTAACAATAACTATCAACTATCGTGGAACAACAATCCGCCACTCCTGCCTTCGTTATTGGTGTTGACTATGGCACCGATTCGGTGCGTGCCGTGCTGATAGACGCCCACAACGGCGCCGAAATAGCCCAGGCCGTACACAACTATGCCCGCTGGAAAACCCTGCAATTCTGCAACGCGGCCCGCAACCAGTTTCGCCAGCACCCACTCGACTACATCGAGGGCCTGGAGGCCGTGGTGCGTCAGGTAGCCCAGCAGGTGCCTGCCACCCAGATTCTGGGTTTGGCCGTGGACACTACGGGCTCGACGCCGGGCGCCGTGAACGAGCAAGGCGTAGCCTTGGCCCTCACACCTGGCTTCGAAAACAACCCCAACGCCATGTTTGTGCTCTGGAAAGACCACACGGCCCTGGACGAAGCCGCTGAAATCAACCACAAAGCCCGCACCTGGGGCGGCGAAGACTACACCAAGTTTGAGGGCGGCATCTACTCTTCGGAGTGGTTCTGGGCCAAAATCATGCACGTGGTGCGCGAAGACGAAGCCGTGGCCCAGGCTGCCCACTCCTGGATGGAGCACTGCGACTGGCTCACCCTGATGCTCACCGGCGGCGACCTCGCCAGCTTCAAGCGCAGCCGCTGCGCCGCGGGCCACAAGGCCATGTGGCACGAGAGCTGGGGCGGCTTGCCCTCCGAGGAATTCCTGACGCACCTCGAGCCCCGGCTGGCCGGCCTGCGCGAAAACCTCTTCCAGCAAACCTACACGGCCGACGAAGTAGCTGGTCGCCTCTCCGAGGAGTGGGCCCAGCGCCTTGGCCTGACCACCGACACGGTGGTAGCCGTGGGCTCGTTCGACGCCCACGCGGGTGCCGTGGCCGGTGAAATCGAAGCGTACTCCATGGTAAAGGTGATGGGCACCAGCACCTGCGACATTGTGGTGGCCCCCACCAACGAAGTGGGCAGCCACTTGGTAGCGGGCATTTGCGGGCAGGTGGATGGCTCGGTGATTCCGGGCATGCTCGGGCTCGAAGCTGGTCAGTCGGCCTTCGGCGATTTGCTGGCCTGGTTCCGCCAGATGCTGGAGTGGCCCCTGCACAACGTGCTTCCCAATTCCAAGGTGCTGACGCCGGAACTGCAGGCCGCCCTGCGCGAGGAGATGAGCAACACCCTGTTGGTGCAGCTCAGCGAAGCTGCCGCGGCCGTGGACCCCGCCGAGTCGTCGGTGCTGGCCCTGGACTGGGTAAACGGTCGCCGCACACCGGACGCTAACCAAGCCCTGAAAGGTGCCATCATGAACCTCACCATGGGCACGAGTGCGCCGCAGGTTTTCCGGGCGCTGGTGGAAGCCATCTGCTACGGCTCGAAGCAAATTGTGGAGCGGTTTGAGCAGGAGGGCATTCCTATCAAACAGGTAATTGGCATTGGCGGCGTGGCCAAGAAGTCACAGTTTGTGATGCAGACCTTGGCTGATGTGCTGAACCGTCCCATCAAAATTGCCACTTCGGAGCAGGCGCCCGCGCTGGGCTCAGCCATGTATGCGGCCGTAGCGGCCGGCATTCACCCCGACGTGTTGACCGCCCAAAAAGCCATGGGCAGCGGCTTTGCCGAGTCCTACACGCCTAACCCGGCCCGGGTGGCCGACTACCAGGCCCGCTACGAGCAATACCAGGCCTTCGGACAATTTGTAGAAACGACCACCTTGGGCGGCGAGAAATCAGCCAAAGAGAATTCTGAAACTGCTCACGCTTAAATCTGATTCAGAACGTCATGCTGAGCTTAGCCGAAGCATGACGTTCAAGATTTATAATTAATACTTATGAGCCAATACCAAGACCTAAAGCGCGAGTGCTACGAAGCCAACATGCAGCTTCCCAAGCTGGGGCTGGTGCTCTTCACCTTCGGCAACGCCAGCGTAGTCGACCGAGAGAAAGGCGTGTTTGCCATCAAGCCCAGCGGCGTACCGTATGACTCGCTGAAGCCCGAGGATATTGTGGTTCTGGACTTCGCCAACCACGTGCTGGAAGGGGAGAAGCGCCCCTCCTCCGACACCAAAACCCACGCCGTGCTCTATAGCCACTGGGACCACATTGGTGGCATTGTGCACACGCACTCCACTTACGCTACTTCGTGGGCCCAAGCTCAGCTTGACATTCCGATTCTGGGCACGACCCACGCTGACCACCTCACTGCCGACATTCCCTGCGCGCCGCCCATGGACGACGCCATGATTGCCGGCGACTACGAGCACCAAACCGGCTGGCAAATTCTCAACGAGTTTCAGCGCCGCGGCCTCTCGCCCACGGAGGTGGAAATGGTGCTGCTGGCCAACCACGCTCCCTTCACCTGGGGCAAAACCGTCGCAAAAGCTGTGTACAACAGCGCCGTACTCGAAGAGGTAGCCCGCATGGCCTACCTCAGCTGCACGCTGCGCCCCAGTGTGCCGCGCCTGAAAGACGCCTTAATTCGGAAGCACTACGAGCGCAAGCACGGGGTGAATTCCTACTACGGGCAGTCGTAGTACTTTCTTTTATTTTGTCAAATTAGATTAACGATTGTGTAAGCCTCGGCTTCGCTTAATTCCACCCTTCCATGATTGACACTTCCCACTACGAAGCCTGGTTTATTACTGGCAGCCAGCACCTCTACGGCCCCGAAACCCTCGAGCAGGTAGCCCAGCACTCGCAGCAGATTGCCGCCGAGCTCGGCACCAATCTGCCCATTAAGATTGTGTATAAGCCGGTGCTCACGGGCCCGCAGGAAATTTACAAGCTTATGCAGGAGGCCAACACCGCCGAAAACTGCGTGGGCCTGATTGCCTGGATGCACACGTTTTCTCCCGCGAAAATGTGGATAAACGGCCTGAAAATCCTGCAAAAGCCTTTGGCGCATTTGCACACCCAGTTCAACCGCGACATTCCGTGGGCGGACATTGACATGGACTTCATGAACACCAACCAATCGGCGCACGGCGACCGGGAGTTTGGCTTCATAGGTACTCGCATGCGGCTCAATCGTAAAGTGGTAGTGGGCCACTGGCAGAGCACCGCAGTGCAGGAAAGCCTGAGCGTGTGGTCCAGAGTGGCCAGCGCCTGGGCCGACTGGCAGGGTGCCAAGTTCATCCGCTTCGGCGACAACATGCGCTACGTAGCCGTAACCGAAGGCGACAAAGTAGAAGCTGAAATCAAATTTGGCTACTCGGTGAACACCTACGGCATTGGCGACTTGGTGGCAGTTATCAACCAGGTGAGCGACGAGCAGGTAAACGAGCTGATGGCCACCTACGAGCAGGAATACGAGCTGGCTGATGGACTTAAAGACGGCGGCGACCAGCGTGAGAGCCTGCGCGAAGCGGCCCGCATCGAAGCCGGCATGCGCAAATTTCTGCAGGACACCGGCGCCAAAGGCTTCACCGACACTTTTGAGGATTTGCACGGCATGGCCCAATTGCCCGGCATCGCCACGCAGCGCCTCATGGCCGAGGGCTACGGCTTCGGCGGCGAGGGCGACTGGAAAACGTCGGCCCTGGTGCGCGCCATGAAGGTGATGGGTGCCGGCATGCCCGGCGGCAACTCTTTCATGGAGGACTACACCTACCACTTTGCGCCTGGCAACGAGCAGGTGCTCGGTTCGCACATGCTGGAAATCTGCCCTACCATTTCGGAAGGCAAGGTGAAGTGCGAAGTGCACCCGCTGGGCATCGGCGGCAAAGCCGACCCCGTGCGCCTAGTGTTCAACTGCCCAGCCGGCCCGGCCCTTAACGCGACCATTGTGGACCTCGGCAACCGCTTCCGCATGATTGTGAACGAGGTGGAAGCCGTAGCCCCTGAGCACGACCTGCCCAAGCTGCCTGTGGCCCGCGTGCTCTGGAAAGTAAAGCCCAACCTCGCCACCGGCGCAGCCGCCTGGATACTGGCCGGCGGTGCCCACCACACCGGCTACAGCCAAAACCTGACGGCTGAGTACCTGGAAGACTTCGCCGAAATGGCCGGTATCGAATACGTACTGATTGACGACGACACCAAGCTGCGCACGTTCAAAAACGAGCTGCGGTATAACGAAGTGGCCTTCCGCGGCTAAGCCTTTGTGTTTAAAAAGAACGTCATGCTGAGCTCGCCGAAGCATCCCTACCGCTTCGTTGAGCCGATTAAGTAAGTGAAGCAGTAGATATGCTTCGGCAAGCTCAGCTGACGTTTTGATTAGTTACCAATAAATTCAGCAAACCCCTCCTGCAACCCCCTGCATGCGCAATCAATTAACCCCGCTTGACATAGCGGTTTTCATGCTATACCTGGTCGGCGTGACGGCTTATGGCTATTACATCTACCAGAGCAAGAAAAAGGGCGAACAAAGCACGAAAGATTACTTTTTGGCCGAAGGGTCATTGACGTGGTGGGCCATTGGCGCCTCCATGATTGCCTCTAACATCTCGGCCGAGCAGTTTATCGGCATGTCGGGTTCGGGCTTTAAGGTGGGCGTGGCCGTGGCGGCCTACGAATGGGTGGCGGCCATTGTGCTCATCATCGTGGCGGTGTTCTTCATGCCGGTATTCCTGAAGGAGAAAATCTTCACGATGCCGCAGTTCCTGGAGCAGCGCTACAACTCCACGTTGAGCCTGATTATGAGCATTTTCTGGCTATTCCTTTACGTGTTGGTCAACCTGACGTCTATCCTTTATCTCGGCGCGCTGGCGCTGAGTAACCTGGTGGGCGGCGACACTTTTCACGTCATCATTGTGCTACTGGCCCTCTTCTCTATCCTCATTTCCATTGGCGGCATGAAGGTAGTGGGCTACACCGACGTGGTGCAGGTGGTGGTGCTAGTAGTAGGCGGCTTGGTGACGACCTACATCGCCCTGAGCCTGGTGAGCGACAAGTTTGGCCTGGGCGGCGGTGCCATCTCCGGCTTCAATGCCCTGATGAGCAAGGCGCCCGACCACTTCCACATGATATTCCCGAAGCCCACGGCCAATACCCCACAGGTGGACGTGGATAAGTACCTGTCGCTGCCCGGCATTGCGATGTACTTGGCTGGCCAGTGGATTGTGAACCTCAACTACTGGGGTTGCAACCAGTACATCACCCAGCGGGCCCTGGGCGCCGACTTGCACACGGCCCGCACCGGCATTTTGTTTGCGGCCATTCTCAAGCTTATGATGCCCGTGATTGTGATGCTGCCCGGCATTGCGGCCTACGTGCTTTACAAAAACGGCAGCCTGCAGGCCGAAATGTCGTCCACCGGCTCGTTCAATTCTGACAACGCCTATTCCGCCATCCTCACCTTCCTGCCGAATGGCTTAAAAGGCCTGAGCATGGCTGCCCTCACGGCCGCCATCGTGGCCTCCATGGCGGGCAAGGTGAACTCCATCTCGACCATCTTTACCCTCGACATCTACAAGCGCTACCTCAACACCGAAGCGACTGAGAAGAAGCAGGTGTGGGTAGGCCGCCTCACCATCTTGGCGTCTGTGGTTATCAGCGTTGCCCTGACTTGGAAAGACCTGCTCGGTATTGGCGGCGAGGGTGGCTTCCAGTTCATTCAGAAATACACGGGCTTCATCTCGCCCGGCATTCTGGCCATCTTCCTGCTGGGACTGTTTTGGAAGCGTACTACCGCCACCGCGGCCATTGTGGGTGTGCTGGCGGGCTTCGTGATGTCGGTGTTCTTCAACAACTACGCCCCATCCGTGCTCGGAAATGAAACGCTGCTCTACACGGCCTTCCCTAACGGCCGCGGCGCTTACGAAATCCCGTTCCTGATATGCATGGGCTTGTCGTTTGCTATCACCATGCTGCTGATGGTAGCCATTAGCCTGGCTGGCCCAAGGGTTAGCGCCAAGGCCATTGAGCTGCAGCCCGGCCTGTTCCGCGTGAGCCGGCAAACGCTGGTGCTCATCGTTATTATACTACTGCTCCTCACGGCGCTCTACACCAAGTTCTGGTAATTATCAGAACGATTAATAACAGAACGGCATTCAGAGCGCAGCAAAGCATCTCTACTGCGCTGGTAATCCAATTGGCTCAACAAAGCGGCTGCGGTGCTTCAACTGCGCTCAGTTATGATGTTCAATTTAACTTAAAAACAGACCATTGATATTCTCGCTCATGACTATTAAACCCGCCCTTCGGTTTTCCGCTCTGGCCCTACTGGGCCTGCTGCCCGGCCCGGCTGCGTATGCGCAGTCGGCCCCGGCCACCATCACCGTGCAGGTGAACAAGCCCGGCGACGCCGTGTCGAAAAACATGTACGGCCTCTTTTTTGAGGACATCAACTTCGCGGCCGATGGCGGCCTGTACCCCGAACTGGTGAAAAACAAGTCGTTCGAAACCGACGACCACCTCATCGGCTGGAAGGCCATCCGCGGTGCAGCCGGGTTCGAAAGCTACCTGGTATCGAGCGACCGGCCCATCAGCAACGCCAACAACCACTTCCTGCGTCTTAACGTGAGAAAAGCTGGCCCCGACGCCGCTTTCGTGAACGAAGGCTTCCGCGGTATGGGCGTGAAGGAAGGGGCAGAGTATACTTTGTCGTTTTTCGCCCGGCGTGGCCCCGGCAACGTTAGTGGCGTTACCGCGACGCTGGAAGAACCTGGTCGCGGCCAGGGTCCCGAAACGGCAGCTACAGGCAAGTCCCTGGCTCAGGCTCAGATTACGGGCCTCACCAACGAGTGGAAAAAGTACAGCGTAGTGATAAAGCCCTCGGCCACCGTTGCCAAAGCCCGTTTGAAGCTGGCAGTGGAAGGCAACGGCTCGCTTGACATCGACGTGGTATCGTTGTTCCCAAAGGACACCTACATGAACCGCGAAAACGGCCTGCGCCCCGACCTTGTGCAACTGCTCAAGGACATGAAGCCGGGCTTCCTGCGTTTCCCGGGCGGCTGCATTGTGGAGGGCCGCACCCTAGCCCAGCGCTACCAGTGGAAGGAAACCATCGGCGACGTGGCTTCGCGCCGCCCGCTGGTGAACCGCTGGAATACTGAGTTTCTCCACAAGTTTACGCCCGACTACTACCAGTCGTTTGGCCTGGGCTTTTTTGAGTATTTCCAACTGTCGGAAGACATCGGCGCCGAGCCACTGCCGATTCTGAACGTGGGCATGGCCTGCCAGTTCAACTCGGCCGAACTGGCGCCCATCAGCGCGGCCAAAGGCCCGAATGCGGCCGGCCACGACGCCGCCGGCCACGAGGATGAGCCCACCCTGGAAACCTTTATTCAGGACGCCCTGGATTTGATTGAGTTCGCCAACGGCCCGGCCAACAGCACCTGGGGCGCCAAGCGCGTGGCCATGGGCCACGCCGCGCCCTTCAACATGAAGATGATTGGCATTGGCAACGAGCAGTGGGGCCCGCAGTACCTGGAGCGCTACGAGCCCTTTGCTAAAGCCGTGAAGGCGAAGTACCCCAACATGCAAATTGTGTCGAGCGTGGGCCCTTCGCCAGATGGTGAAAATTTCGACAAAGCCACGCTGAAAATGCGCGAGTTAAAGGCGGAGTTCATCGACGAGCACTACTATGCCAAGCCCGAGTGGTTCCGCCAGAATGCCGACCGCTACGACAAATACCCCCGCACCGGGCCCAAAATCTTCGCTGGCGAGTACGCCGCCCAGAGCGTGGCCATTGGCAGCCCCGACAACAAGAACAATTGGGACTGCGCCATCTCGGAAGCTGCCTTCATGACCGGCCTAGAGCGCAACGCCGGCGCCGTGGCCATGGCGTCCTACGCGCCCATGCTTGCCCACGTCGACGCCTGGCAGTGGACCCCTAACATGATTTGGTTTGACAACCTGACCTCCTACGGCACCGTGAACTACTACGTGCAGAAGCTCTATGCCCTGAACAAAGGCACCCGCGTGCTGCCCGTAGTAATGCCCGGCAAAGCCAAAAACGGCACCGACAACCTCTTCGCCAGCGCCGTGACCGATGCTCCTACCGGCGACGTCATTGTGAAGCTGGTGAACTACTCCACCTCGCCCCGTGCCGTGAAAGTGAACCTGGCAGGCGCTAAAAACGTGGGTAAAAACGGCAAGGCCTTCGTGATGGCCAGCGACGACCTCAATACCATGAACACTATACAGGAGCCTCAGAAGCTCACGCCGAAGGAAGAGACGTTCTCCGTATCGGGCTCGAATGTGAGCTACACGCTGGCGCCGAATTCCTTCACGGTGCTGCGCATCCCAGCCAAGCGCTAAATGAAAGGGGAGCAGCCACTGGCTGCTCCCCTTTTTTGGCTATATTTACACAATCGTTTGTGTAAACTTCCGGCTCTGCCTCTCCTTCAAAACCAATCGCTTGGCTCATGAAAAAATACGTTTATCGATTCATCGGAGTGGTTCAACTCATGGTGCTGCTGGGCCTTGGGGCCTGCAAGAAAGACGCGCCAGACAAGTTTGTGCCCAGCTCGCAGCCGCCCATTACGTCGGGGCCCTTCGACATTAACAGCATTAAAGACACATACCCCGACGAGGCGCCGATGGCCAACTATCATAGGTGGGGGCCCTACAACGTGCACGACCCGGCCATCATCAAGGCGGACGACTATTACTATTCCTACAGCACCGACGTGGGCTACGGCATTTCGGATGCGGCCCTTACGCCGGGCCTGCAAGTGCGCCGCTCCCGAGACCTGATTCAATGGGAGTATGTAGGCTGGGTGTTTTCGACCCCGCCTCCGCTGGGAAGCGCCCTCATCCGGCAGGCTGGGGGCGTGCCCAACCGCCTGCTGTGGGCACCCTGTGTGGTGAAGGTGAACAACGAGTACCGGTTGTACTACTCGCTGGCCTCCGACGTGTTCAAGCTGAGTGTTATTGGGCTGGCCACGGCTACCTCGCCAACGGGTCCCTGGACGGAGCGCGGCGTGGTGGTGAGTTCCAGTAATCTGCCGTCGACGCCGGTTACCAACGCCATTGACCCCACGGTTATTATCGACCAGCAGGGGCGGCACCACATGTACTACGGCTCGGCGTTCGACGGCATTTATATTCTGGAGCTGGACCCGGCCACGGGCATGTCTCAAAACCCCGGGCAGCGCGGCCGGCGCATTGCGCAGCGCGCCTTCACCGGCAACACGATTAACGGCAACATCGAGGCCCCGGACATCATCTACAACCGCGAGCAGAACAAGTACTACCTGTTCATTTCCTACGATTGGCTTTTCACCAAATACAACGTGCGGGTGGGCCGCTCTGCTTCGCCCACCGGCCCCTTCCTGGATTATAATGGCCGGGACGTTAACCTGGCGCAGGACGACGGCCCCATGATTCTGGCCCCGTACCGGTTTTCGGGGCACGGCGGCTGGCAGGGCACGGCCCACAGCACTGCGTTTGAGAACAACGGCCAGTATTACATGGCCCACCAGGGCCGGCCAGGTGTCGATGCCTTTTACATGGTCATGCACGTGCGCAAAATGTTCTGGACCCCGGACGGCTGGCCGGTGGTGTCGCCCGAGCGCTATGCCGGCGAAGACAACACTGCCTCGCCCCAGGCTGACCTGGTGGGCGACTGGGAACATATCAAGCTGGATTACCGGGTAACGCCGGGCTTCGCCAACGAGCAAACCAGGCCCGATTTCCAGGTGAGCACGCCGCTCTCGCTGGCCGCTAACGGCACGTTCAACGGCAACGCGGCCAACACCTGGACCTACGCCGCCCCCTGGCTGGAAATGCGCTACAGCAACGGCGTAATTGATAAGCTGTACGTGCAGAAAGGCCGCGACTGGGAAAACAGGAGGCCTACCATCATTTTCACGGGCCTGAACAACGCAGGCGTGGCCATGTGGGGTAAGAAAAAGTAGTTAACCGCCGATAACGATGCCTTCGTCCTTTCGCCGAAACGCCCTCGCATTACTGCTGCTTAGCGGCCTGGGCAGCTCGCCGGTAGCAGCCCAAAAAGCCGCGCCTAAAAACAATTTTCACCAGTGGGCCGCCACGCCGCCCATGGGCTGGAACAGCTGGGATTGCTATGGCCCCACCGTGACCGAGGACGAGGTGAAAGCCAACGCCGACTACATGGCCAAAAACCTCAAAAGCAGCGGTTGGAAATACGTGGTGGTGGACATTCGCTGGTACGTGGGCAACGACACGGCCCACGGCTACAACGAAAAAGACCCGGACTTCAACCTCGACGCCTTTGGCCGTTTCGTGCCTGCCGTGAACCGGTTTCCCTCGGCGGCGGGCGGCAAGGGCTTCAAGCCGCTGGCCGACTACATGCACGCCAAGGGCCTGAAATTCGGCATTCATATCATGCGGGGTGTGCCCGTGGTGGCGGTGCAGCGCAAGCTGCCCATCCTCGGCAGCAAGGCTACGGCCGCTGACATCTACAGCAAGGAAGACCAGGCTGGCTGGCTGCGCGACATGTACACGGTGGTGGCCGGCCGCCCCGGGGCGCAGGAATACTACGATTCGCTGTTCAAGCTCTACGCTTCGTGGGGCGTAGATTTTGTTAAGGTCGACGACCTGTCCTCGCCCTACCACGCGCCGGAAGTGGAGATGATTCGCAAGGCCATCGACCGTTCGGGCCGTAAAATCGTGCTCAGCACCTCGCCCGGCGAAACGCCCATTGCCCAGGCCAAACACGTGGCGGCCCACGCCAACATGTGGCGCACTGTGGGCGATTTCTGGGATAGCTGGGAGCAGTTGAAGGAACACTTCGACGTGTGCGAGCGCTGGGCGCCCTACATCAACCCCGGCGCCTGGCCCGATGCAGACATGCTGCCCCTGGGCCGCCTGGGCATCCGGGCCGAGCGGGGCGACGACCGCATGACCCGCTTCACCCGCGACGAGCAAGTCACGCTGATGACGCTGTGGAGCATCTTCCGCTCGCCGCTGATGTTTGGCGGCGACCTGCCCAGCAACGACGCCTTCACGCTGAGCTTGCTCACCAACAAAAACGTGCTGGCCGTGCACCACAACAGCACCCGCAACCGCCAGCTTTTCCGCCGCGATAACCTTGTGGCCTGGACCGCCGACGACCCCGCCACCGGCGACAAATTCCTGGCCCTCTTCAATGCCCAGGACCAGGAACTGGCCCCCGAAAACGAAGCTGCCTGGGCCAGCGGCCCCATCACCCGCAAAACTCCTGGCCAAAGCAAACCTGCCAACATCGACATCACCGGCGCCACCAAGCTCTACCTGAACGTGCGCAACGGCGGCGATGACATTGCCTGGGACCACGCCGACTGGTTGAACCCCATACTGACCGGCCCCGACGGCAAAGCGACTTTGCTAACCACCATTCCCTGGAAAAACGCCAGCGCCGGCTGGGGCAAAGCCACCGTCAACAAAAGCGTATCGGGTGCCGACTTGCTGGTGGGAGGGAAGAAGTACGACGCCGGCATCGGCACGCATTCCAACTCCATTATCGAGTACGATTTGCCGGCCGGTTACACGCGCTTCACGACCACTGTGGGCCTCGACAATGCCGGCGCGGCACAGAACACCGGCGGCACGCTCAGCTTCCTGGTATTCACCAAAAACCCGTATCGCCCCGCACCCGCCGATTCTGTGCGCGTGCCGGTGTCGCTGAAGGAACTGGGCGTGACCGCCGGGGCCACCGTGCAGGACTTGTGGACGGGCCAGAAGCTGGGGGAGTTCTCCAGCGAGTTTGCGCCTTACATCCGGCGACACGGGGCCAAGCTGTATCGCATTTCCAGCATTAAGTCTATTAAAAAGTAGCCCTCGGTGACAGCTGTTGCGGCCTAAAATAATTCCTGATTTTCCAGTTCAGCATGAATACAAGTTTGCAAATAATACTGCTGGGAATCAGCTGCTTGGCTACGGCTTGCCAGAAAGACAAGCCCACGCCGTTTGTGCCGACAGTCGTGACGCCCATCGTGTTTCGCAACCCGATTGTTACGTCCAAATTCACGGCCGACCCCGCAGCGTTGGTGCACAACGGCCGCATGTACGTCTACGCGGGGCACGACGAGGCCACCACGAGCCAAAACCAGTACGTGATGAACGAGTGGCTATGCTACTCCTCGGCTGACCTAGCCACTTGGACCGAACACCCCGTGCCCCTGCGCGTGACCGACTTCAGCTGGGCCCGCGCCGATGCCTGGGCCTCGCAGATAATTGAGCGCAACGGCAAGTTCTACTGGTACGCCACCGTCGACCATCGCACCGTGCCGGGCAAGGCCATTGGGGTAGCGGTATCCAATACCCCCACCGGACCCTTTGTGGATGCCCGCAGCACGGCCCTGGTCACCAATGCCATGACCACCGCCGTCAGCAGCTTTTTCGACGACATCGACCCCACCGTGTTGATAGACGATACGGGCCAGGCCTACCTGTACTGGGGCAACACCGCGTGCTATTACGCCAAGCTCAAAGCCAACATGACTGAGCTCGATGGGCCCATCCAGACCATCAGCCTGCCCCGGTTCACGGAAGCCCCTTGGGTGCACAAGCGCGGCAAATGGTACTACCTCTCCTACGCCACCGAGTTTCCGGAGAAAATTGCCTACGCCATGAGCCGAAGCCCCGAGGGGCCTTGGCAGTACAAGGGCATCCTGAACGAACTGGCCACCAACTCCACCACCAACCACCAAGCCTTGCTCGACTTCAAAGGCAAGTGGTATTTTGTGTATCACAACGGCGCTCTACCCTCGGGCGGCAACTTCCGGCGCTCGGTCAGCATCGATTACCTGAACTACAACGCCGACAGCACCCTTCAAAAAGTAGTGATGACGCCCCAAGGCGTGGACCCTGCGCCATAAGCATAAAGAGTTTCACCCTCTGCGAAACTCCTTTCTCCTCCTTTCATAAACGCTATGCAAAATATTATCCCTGGCAATTCCATCAGTACAACCATGAAGACCTTCCTATCCACCATGCTGGCTGCCGCCCTGCTGAGCCCTGCGGCCGGTGCCCAGTCCGTCAAGCGCAGCGACTACCCCATCCAGGGAGTGCCCTTCACCAAGGTGACGCTGACTGACAACTTCTGGCAGCCGCGCCTCAAAACCAATACGGCCGTCACCATTCCGGCCTCCTTCCAGCGCTGCGAGGCCACCAACCGGGTGAAGAACTTCGAGATGGCCGCCGCTAAATCGGGCAAATTTGCCACTGTGTTTGCCTTCGACGACACCGATATCTACAAACCCTGGAAGGGGCCGCTTACTCGCTCAGCCTGTATCCCGACAAGGAGCTGGAAGCGTACCTCGACGTGCTGATTGACAAAGTGGGCAAGGCTCAGGAGCCCGACGGCTACCTCTACACGGCCCGCACCATCGACCCGGCCAACCCGCACCCCTGGGCCGGGCCGACTCGCTGGGTTAACGAGCGCGAGATGAGCCACGAGCTCTATAATTCCGGCCACCTCTACGAAGCCGCCGTGGCCCACCGCCAGGCCACTAGAAAGAAAAGTCTGCTCAACATCGCCCTGAAAAACGCCGACTTGGTGTGCTCGGTCTTCGGTCCTGGCAAGCGCAGCGTGGCGCCCGGCCACGAAATCGTGGAGATAGGCCTCGTGAAGCTCTACCGCGTAACCGGCAAGCCGGAATACCTGAGCACGGCCAAGTTTTTCGTGAATGCCCGCGGCCAGTACAAGGGCTACGACCCTAAGAGCCCTGACCCCTTCAATAATGGCTCGTATTGGCAGGACGACAAGCCCGTGGTAGACCAGAAGGAAGCCATTGGCCATGCCGTGCGCGCCGAATACCTCTACTCAGCCATGGCCGATGTTGCGGCCCTGACCAATGATAAGCAGCTGCTGGCTGCCGTGGACAGCATCTGGAGCAACATGGCCTCCAAGAAAATCTACGTGACGGGCGGCACCGGCGCCCTCCCCGGTGGCGAGCGGTTTGGCAAGAACTACGAGCTGCCCAACGCCACCGCCTACAACGAAACCTGCGCCTCGGTGGCCAACATCTACTGGAACCAGCGCATGTTTCAGCTGCACGGCCACGCCAAGTACGCCGACCTCATCGAGAAGGTACTCTACAACGGCCTGCTCTCGGGCGTGAGCCTCGATGGAAAATCGTTCTTCTACTCCAATGCCATGCAGATTAAGAACAGCACCAGCTTCCCGCAGACTGAGCCGGCTCGTGCAGGCTGGTTTGAGTGCTCGTGCTGCCCCACCAACCTGGCGCGGCTGTTTCCCTCGCTCCCCGGCTACGTCTACGGCCAAAATGGCAAGGACATTTACGTGAACCTCTTCGTGAGCGGCAGCGCCGACTTGGCTGTGCAGAACAAGCCCGTGCGCCTTACCCAAGCCAATAATTACCCTTGGAACGGCGACCTGAAATTCACCGTGAACCAGGCTTCGACTTCCGATTTTAACTTGCTAGTGCGCATTCCCGGTTGGGCCCGAGAAGAGGCCATCCCCTCGGATTTGTACCGCTTTGCCCAGCCTTCGAGCCAGCAAGTGGTTATCAAAGTGAACGGCAAACCGGTAAAGTATACCATGAAAAATGGTTACGCCGTGCTGGCCCGCAAGTGGAAGAAAAACGACGTGGTCGACATGAGTCTGCCCATGGAAACCCGCACCGTAGTAGCACACCCCAACGTGCGCGACAACGTGGGCAAAGTGGCCCTGCAGCGCGGCCCGGTCATCTACTGTGCCGAGTGGAAAGACAACGAAGGCAAAGCCAACAACATCATTGTGCCCAACGGCAGCACCTTCACTGCCGCCTTCAAGCCTGACGTGCTCAACGGCATCACCGAGCTCACCGCTACCGTACCCGTGGTGAAAATCGATGCGGCCAACAATACCATCAGCACAGTCAATCAAACCCTCACCGCCATTCCGTACTACGCCTGGGCTAACCGAGGCAAAGGCGAAATGACGGTGTGGTTTCCGCAGCAAGTGACTGATGTGGATTTGGTGACGCGGAAAGCCGAGGAAGTGACGCACGCTAAGTAAGACCTTAAGCGTCCGAGTAATCAGCATTCATAAAATAACGGTCATGCTGAGCTTGCCGAAGTATCTCTACTGAACGAAATCCGAACGAAGCGGTTGAGATGCTTCGGCAAGCTCAGCATGACGTTTTTGCCTTATTACAAAAGCACCTGTAGCATGAAAAAGTGTAGTCTGAATTTCACCGTTTCCGGTGCTCGTTTCTATGGTTTTCTGACGCTGCTGCTTGCTGCAGCCGCGCCATCAGTTTTTGCCCAAACGGCGCCCGCACCCGTCGCCATCACGGTTGACGTCACCAAGCAAGTGGGCCCCATGCAGCCGCTGTGGGCCTATTTCGGCTACGACGAGCCCAACTACACCTACATGAAAGACGGCCAGAAGCTCCTTACCGAGTTGGCCGCCCTCAGTCCCGTGCCGGTGTATGTTCGGCCCCACAACCTGCTCACGACCGGCGACGGCACACCCGGCCTGAAGTGGGGCTCAACCAATGCCTACACCGAAGACAAAAACGGCAAGCCGGTGTACGACTGGAAAATCGTGGACCGGATTTTCGACACCTACATCAAGCGGGGCATGAAGCCCATTGCCCAGATTGGGTTTATGCCTGAGGCCATGTCCATCAAGCCGGTGCCGTACCGCCACTACTGGGCTCCCGGACAGCCCTACGAGTCCATTTACACCGGTTGGGCCTACCCACCCAAAGACTATAAAAAGTGGGGCGAGCTGGTTTACCAGTGGGTGAAGCACAGCGTAGCTCGCTACGGCGCCGCCGAAGTAAAAACCTGGCGCTGGGAGCTCTGGAACGAGCCCAACATCGGCTACTGGAAAGGCACCCCAGCGGAGTACAACGAGCTCTACGACCACACCGAAGCAGCCGTGCACCGCGCCTTGCCCGAAGCCCTGCTCGGCGGTCCCGAAACCACCGGGCCGCGCTGGGACAAAGCCGCCGATTACCTCAAAGGCTTCCTAGAGCACTGCCTGCGCGGCAAAAACTACGTAACCGGCAAAACCGGCACCCGCCTCGACTACATCACCTTCCACGCCAAAGGCGCCCCCAAGCTGGTGGACGGCCACGTGCGCATGAACATGGGCGCACAACTCGACGACATCACCGAAGGCTTCAAAATCGTGGCCTCTTTCCCCGAGTACAGCAAGCTGCCCATCATCATCGGCGAAAATGACCCGGAGGGCTGCGCGGCCTGCGGCGTAGCCACCAACCCCGAAAACGCTTACCGCAACGGCACCATGTACTCCAGCTACACAGCTGCCGCATACGCCCGCCTCTACGAGCTGATAGACCTCCACAAAGTCAATGTAGAAGGAGCCGTCAGCTGGTCGTTCGAGTTTGAAAACCAGCCCTGGTTTGCCGGTTACCGCGACTTGGCTACCAACGGCGTCGACAAGCCCGTGCTCAACGTCTTCCGCATGTTTGGCAAGATGACCGGCCCGCGGGTGGCCGTCATCAATCCCACCGCCCTCACCCTGCCCGATATCCATAACCAAGCCCAAAGCCAGCGCGCCGACATCAGCGCCTTGGCCTCTGCCGATGGCCGCTCCGCCTCCATCATGGTCTGGAACTATCACAACGACGCCCTGCCCGCGCCCGCCAGTGAGGTAGAGCTCACGCTTCAAGGTGTGCCCGCTGCTACGGCGAAATTGCAGCATTACCGCATCGACAACGAGCATAGCAACTCCTACACGGTGTGGCAGGCCATGGGCTCGCCGCAGCAGGTGACTGCCGCCCAGCGCACGGCGCTGGAGAAGGCTGGGCAACTGGCTATGCTCGCGAACGCGCCTTCATCCGTAAGCACCAAAAACGGGCAGACTGTGCTGCGTTTCTCGCTGCCGCGACAGGGTGTGTCGATGCTGCGGCTGACGTGGTAACGAGGGCATAGGTTGGCGTAGGGAAACATCTCGCGGGGAACCTCACCCCCGGCCCTTCTCCCGCGGAGAGGGGAGCCACGGCACAAGAACCGTATAGCTTTTCAAATAAGAAGCCCCACTGCAATTAGCAGCGGGGCTTCTTATTTCTGAGTAATTCGTCAGGCTCCCTCTCCGCGGGAGAAGGGCCGGGGGTGGGGTTACGCCAGGCGCTTTCCCCAGCGCATTGCATCCCTACTTTGCCGCCTTCACGCCCTCCGTGGTCATCACCACGCGCTTCATGGCGCCGTCCTTGTTGTAGTAGAGGTAATCGATGCACACCGAGCGCCGGAAGCTGCCACCGTCGGGGTTAATTCCGCCGTTATGGTAGATAAAGTACGACTGGCCTTTGAAGTCGATAATGGCCTGGTGATTGGTGTTGGAGTTGCCAGCCACCTCGTTCAGAATGCCCTTGTATTCCCAGGGGCCTTCCAGGCTCTTGCTCATGGCGTACACAATTTTCTCCGGGAATTGCGAAGCGTAGCTCAAGTAGTACCAGCCGTTGTGCTCATGCACCCACGGTGCCTCCGTGAACAGTGGTAGTTTGATGGTCTGAATAGGACCATCCAGCTCCGTCATGTTGGGTTTGAGCTTGGCGTAGTAGCAGGTGGTATTGCCCCAAAAGAGGTAACCCTGGCCCTTGGCGTCCACAAACACGGTGGGGTCAATATCAGCCCAGTCAATCTTGTCGTTAGGCGTCATGTCACTGCTGACTATGGCCGTGCCGCGGGCATCTTTGAAGGGCCCAGCGGGGTTATCGGCCACCGCCACGCCAATGGCTTTGCCTTTGATGCTGCCGTGCTCCACGGCCGCGTACCAGTAGAATTTGCCGTTGCGCGCAATCACCTGCGAGGCCCACGCATCGCCCTTGGCCCAGGCAAAGTCTGACACCTTCAGCGGCACCGGGTGCTCGGTCCAGTTCACCATGTCGGTTGAGGAGAAGCACAGCCACTCGTTCATCACGTAGCGCTCTTGGCGCGGAGGCGCCTCGTCGTGGCCAGTGTAGAGGTACACGGTGCCTTTCTGCACCATGGCGGCCGGGTCGGCGGTGTATTTGCTTTTGATAATGGGGTTGCCGCCTACCGTGGCGCCCAGGGTTGGCGGAGCCATCGGAACGGTCTGCGCCAGCGCTGCCGTCGAAGCGCAAAGCAGCGTCATTAAACCGCACAATCGATTGTGTATTGTTGCCATATAAACCGGGTTCAAAGGGTGGTTTCTAGATGATAAAGCAAAGGAGGGAGGCTAGGTTAAAATAAGAACGTCATGCTAAGCTTGCCGAAGCATCTCTACTGCGCCAGTAAATAATTACTGCTGCGGTAAAGAAGCTTCGGCACACTCAGCATGACATTCAATCTTTAGCTCTCATAGAAGTTATGCCTGCGGCAAGGCTGCCAGCATGGTGCGCAGCCCTTTCTCCGCATCGGCGCCAAGGTGCACGCGCAGGGTGCGGCGGTTGTAGCTGTGCAGGGCCTCCAAATCGCCTAGGGCTTGGGCATTTTTGAAGGTGCCGAAGGTGTAGGAGCGGCCGGGCAGTGCCAGGTCGTTCGGGTTGTCGTCGGTGAACTGCACAAACAAGCCCGTATCAGGTCCACCTTTGTGGTACTGGCCCGTGGAGTGCAGGAAACGTGGGCCGTAGCCCGAAGTAGTGGCAATGTGGTACTGTTCCTGCACGCGACGGCGCAGCTCCTGCAGGCTCTCGCTCACGGCGGGGCTTTCGGTAAGGTAGGCTTGCAGGCAGAGGAAGTCGCCGGGCCGGGCCTGAGCAAAGAAGGCCTTCAGCACCTCGGCAGCGCCTTCGCCTTGCACGGCGGAGTAGTACGTCACGCCGTCCTGGCTGGCGACGGGCTGGCTTTTCTCGGGCAGACTGCCTTGCTCTTCTACCACCTTCATCAAGCCGTCGGTGGCCGTTTTGGCGGCTTGCACGTTGGGCTGGTCGAAGGGGTTAATGCCAAACACGGCGCTGGCCACGGCCGTGGCCACTTCCCAGCGGTAGAACTCCTGGCCGAGGTCCATCGCATCGTCCATCAGGATGGTGATGGTGGGGTGGCCGGCCTGCTCCAGTGCCTTCAGCTTGCTGGTGTTGGCCTCATCGGCTTCGCCCTTGTAGCCCACGTACACAAATACCCGGTCTTGGCCGTAGATGCCGGGCTCGCCCAGCGGCTCGCCGGCCACGGGCAGGATGCCTTTGCCCTCCTTGCCGGTGCTTTCGGCAATGAGCTGCTCCAGCCACAAGCCCAGGTCGCTTAGTTTCTCCGGTACCACCAGCGTGAGTTTGTCGCGGCCCAGTTCTGCGAGCACGCCCAGCGCAGCGCCTAGCTCCAAGCCGGGGTTGCGCTCTAATGAGCCGTAAGCGCCGCAGGCGCGCATCATGCGGATGGCGCGCTCCAATACCTCGCCGATGGGCAGGCCGTAGAGAGCCGCTGGCACTAGGCCAAAGTAGGTGAGGGCCGAGAAGCGCCCGCCCACATCCGGGAAGTTCAGAAAAATGCGGCGGTAGCCGGCGGCCGTGGCATCCGTCACAAACTTGGAGCCTGGGTCGGTGATGGCCACGAAGTTCTCACCAGCCTTGTCGCCCTTCAGCTCTTTCAGCTTGGCGTAGAAATAGTCGCCGAACGCCAGCGGCTCGGCCGTAGTGCCCGACTTGCTGGCCACGATAAACAACGTCTCAGCCAGCGGCACCGACGCTTCAATCTGGCGCACTGTGCCGGGGTCCGTGGTGTCGAGCACCGACATCGGCAGACCGTTTTCGCCCTGCTCAAACGCGGCCTTGAACACGATGGGCGCCATGGTGCTGCCGCCCATGCCCATCACCACCACGTGCTTGAAGCCAGCGGCCTTCACCTCGTGCACAAACTGCTCGATTTCGGTCACGCGGCCCACCATGGTCTCGGCCACACGCAGCCAGCCCATAAAGCTGCGAATGCTCTGCTGCCCGGCTTCGTCCTGCACCCAGAGGTCGGCTTTTTTATCCCAGAAGCCCTCGGTGAAATTCTTGTCGTTGAGCTCCTCAATCTTCTTGTCGACAGCGGCTTGGTAGCCGCCCAGCCGCATGGCCATGGGCACCACAGCCTGCCCTTGGGCCTGCGTGCGCTTGATGTCAATAGACTGCATCAGCTTGCCGAAAGGCTCATTGAATTTCTTGGCGCCGTCCACTTCCAGAAAGTTGGTTTGCTCCTCTAGGTCAATGCCCAGCTCGGGCAGGCGGCGCAGTACCTCGCGAGCCTTGTCGAGGCCTTCTTCGAGGCGGTTAGCGGGCTGGCCTTTCTCGCGGAAAATGTCCAACGTCTCCACCGGCACGGTGTTCACCGTTTTCGGGCCGATGAGGTTTTCGACGTACTTCAGGTCGTCGTATTTCGGGTTTTTATTGCCGGTACTGGCCCACAGCAAACGCTGCGTTTCGGCGCCCTGAGCTTTCAGCGCTTCCCAACGCGGACCAGCGAAAATCTCCTTGTACATCTGGTAGGCCAGCTTGGCGCTGGCCAGAGCCACTTCGCCCACCATGCCCTGCGCCAATTCGCCTTTCTCACCGCCTTCCGCGGCGATTTTCTCCAGCATGGGGTCAATCAGCACGTCGATGCGGCTCAGGAAGAAGCTGGCCACCGAGTCGATGCGCGCCACCGGCAAGCCGGCCTGCAGGCGGTCTTCCAGGCCGGCCAAAAATGCTTCGGTCACAAGCCGGTAGCGCTCCAGCCCAAAAATCAGGGTCACGTTCACGTTGATGCCTTCGGCGATGAGGCGACGGATGGCGGGCAGCCCTTCCAGCGTGGCCGGCACCTTAATCATGACGTTGGGGCGGTCCACCGTTTGCCAGAGGCGAATGCCTTCTTCGATGGTGCCTTCGGTGTCGTTCACCAGAGTGGGCGATACTTCGAGGCTCACGTAGCCGTCGCTGCTGTTCTCGGCGCTGTCGTAGAGGGGCCGGAACAGGTCGCAGGCGGCCTGCACGTCGGACACGGCTAGGTTGGTATAAATTTCGTCGGTGCTTTTGCCTTGCAGCGCCAGCGCTTTAATCGCCGAATCGTAGTCGGCAGAGTCGCCGATGGATTTGGCAAAAATGGCGGGGTTGGACGTCACGCCGCGCAGGGCTTCGTCGGCGATGCGGCGCTGCAACTTGCCGTTAATCAAAATGGGACGGCTGATAAAGTCCAACCAGAGGCTTTGGTCGAACTGGCGAATGGCAACGAGAGGATTCATAGAGGTGCGGTTAGTAAGAGCGCCAAAGGTCTGGAAAGAACGGGTTTCTTCTCAAGTACGGCGCATGGAATTACGGGAGGTGCAGAATTAGGTAGGACAAATGAATAAAAAAGCACGTCATGCCTACTTGCAGATACAGTAAACCCAATCGTTTATCCTGCTGAGCCTGCGAAGCATCTTATCACGTTTGCACAAATTGCGTTGGCGTGAAAAGATGTTTCCTCCGTCAGCATGGCAGACGCAAGGAAGACGGAGCAGTACAGATGCTTCGACTCCGCTCAGCATGACGTTCAATGGCTGTGGATTTTCACTGAGCACCGGCTGCTACTTCGCCGATACCGCCGGCCAGCCTTGCTTATCCCAGGCCAGCTTCTCAATGCGCAGCTTGGGCCGGCCGCGGTCCGAGGCATCGTAGCCGTGGAAAATGAGGTAGTCTGTCTTGTCAAACGTGGCCACTGCATTGTGGCCCACGCCAAACCACTTGCTGTCGCCGGCCAGCACCAGCGTGCCGCCGCCTTGCTCCAGCGGCAAACCGGCGCGGTCTACGTACGGGCCCGTGATTTCTTTGGCCCGGCCAACTACCATCTTATAAGTGCTTTCGGTGCCGCGGCAGCAGTAGTCAAACGAGGTGAAAAGGTAGTAAAAGCCGTCTTTCTTAAAAATAAAAGGGGCCTCAATGGCACCATCACCGGGCAGGGAGTCGTTCAGCTTGAAGTCGCGCGGGCGGCGGGCAATGGTGCGCCACTGCTCCGGCTGGGCCGGGGCAGTGAGGTCGGGCTTGAGCTTCACCAGCTTCATGCCGCCCCAGAAGGAGCCGAAGGTTAGCCAGGGCGTGCCGGCGTCGTCGCGGGCCAGGTTGGGGTCGATAGCGTTCCACATGTCGCGGCCCGGCACCGACTGGATGACCTTGCCGTGGTCGACCCACTTAAAGTCGGGAGATTTCGGGTCCAGCGTTTTGTTCGTGGCCAGGCCAATGGCCGAGGTGTTCTTGCCAAAGGCCGACACCGAGTAAAACAAGCTGTACTGGCCGTTGGCGAAGGAAATATCAGGCGCCCAGATATGCCCTTTGAAGCTGGGCACGGTGGCCACGGCCCAGGCCGGCGGCGCGTTAAACACGGGCTTTTCGGGCGTCCAGGTCTTCATGTCTTTCGACGACCACACCGCTATGCCCATGCCCGTGCAAAACATGTAGTACGTGCCATTCTGCCGAATCATCACCGGGTCGTGGGCCGAGGGAGTGGTGGTAGGGCCAGTGGGGCGGGGCGGGCCGGCCGCTGGGCTAGGGGCCGTGGGTTGAGCCGGTGGCGCGGTTTGCGCCAGTGCTCCCCAGCAAGTGAGTAGCAGGACGGCGGTGGTAATCATTCTGGTCATGCTCGACAAGCTGGCTTGAATTAACGATTGTGTGATATTCTGTTCTCTCAATAGTAGTTGTTGCGCGACCAAAGTTATAAGATTTCACAATCGTTTGTGTAAATTATTTTTTACATTGCCATTTCTTCTCCCCGAATGAATAACGACCTCTTGCTCGCCGACCCAAAAGCCCCGCATCGGCAATCCTGATGAGTGGAGTAAGTAGCAAAGAAAAGCCCTGTTTTAGCCGCTCAGCCCGGTAAGCGGGGCAGTAGCATTTGGTAAGTCCTGCGCCCAACCTGAACCGTACACCTCGCCCAAATAGCTTCTGCTTCATCGAGCTCTCAGGAGCTTTACGTAATTAATTGCATGCTTCGCTCACCAAAAAAGGCTTCACGCCGACCTCTACCCAAAGAACCAAACGCGGCTGGTAGTCCCGTTTCCATGGCCGATTTGGCTCGGGAATTGGGCGTATCCATGACCACGGTTTCGCGGGCGTTGAGCGACCACCACAGCATAGGGCCGGCTACCAAGCAGGCGGTGCTCAAACTGGCCAAAAAGCTGAACTACCAGCCCAACCACTTGGCAGCAGCGCTGCGCAAAGGCAAGAGCAAGATGCTGGGTGTAATAGTGCCTTACATCGAAGGCCGCTTTTTTGCCTCGGTGGTGCACGGCATCGAAACGGCGGCTAGCAGGGCGGGCTTCAGCGTGATTATCTGCCAGTCGAGCGAGGACGTAGGGCAAGAGCGCAAAAACTTAGACACCCTGTTGAGAGCTCAGGTAGCCGGTATTCTGGTGTCGGTATCGCGCACCACCATGGATTTTCGGCATTTTGAGAAGGTGCGTAAGCACGGGGTACCACTGGTGTTTTTCGACCGTATTCTGGAGGGCGACAACGTGAATGCCGTGCTGCTCAACGACCGCGAAGGCGCGTACCAGGCCACCCTGCACCTGCTGGAGCAGGGCTGCCGCCGCGTAGCGCATTTTGCGGGCCTGCAGCACCTGAATATTTACAAAAATCGCCGCCAGGGATACCTGGATGCCTTGCAGAGCTACGGCATTGCCCCGGATGAGGCACTGATAAAGGACTGTGATATGACCTTGGACAGCGGCGCTGGGTGCATGGCCGAACTCCTCAAGCTACCCACCCCGCCCGATGCTGTGTTTTCGGCTGGCGACTCGGCCATTCTAGGGGCTTTGCAGTTACTGAAAAACCGCGGCATCCGGGTGCCACAGGACGTGGCCCTGGCCGGCTTCAGCAACGAGGCCCTGACGCTGGTGGCCGAGCCAATGCTCACTTCCGTCGACCAGCGCACCGAGGAAATGGGCCAGGCCGCGTTCCGCCTGTTTACCGAGCTGGTGGCGGCCGAGGGTTCGGCGTTTTCGCAGCGGCAGGTGGTGCTGCAGCCGCAGCTATTTGTGCGGGCATCGTCACTGCGCAAGGGCAGCGTTTAGGGTCTAAACTTAGCGAGCTGGGGCTTTACTATTGGGCCTGCGCTTTCACAACGGCGCTTGAGCACGGTCAGAATGCGGCCTTGAATTTCGCTCATCACAAAACCGGTCCACAGCCCGGCATACCAGTTGAGGTGCGTGCTCAGGCGCTGCCGGCTGTGGAGCACGAGACGCGTGCGGCCGGGGCCTGCTGCCTGTAGTTGATAAGTGCCACGCAATACGTCAAAAAAACGGCCGCCGACAATGACGTGCTCATCGAAGGTGGAGGGCGGAATAGTGGCCGTGTTCGGCACAATGCTGAACGAGAGGCGCTGCAAGGGCACCCATTCGTCTACGGTTTCAATGAATTCGACCCCGCGCTCGAAAGTGGCGTGGCGCACCCCGCCCACGCCTTCGTGGGTGAGCGTGGCCTCAACCGGTCGCGGAAACCCAATGTCGTCAATGACGCTATGACCTAAATCCTGGGCCTGAATCGGCGCCACCCGGATGATGTGTTGCCAAACCACGGCCGCTGGCGCGTTGATAACAATGGCATTTTCGACCTGTCGGAAGTCGTCGGGGTTATTGATGCGGCTTTCAATGGGACCGGCCAGGAAGGGAAGAAGGGCGAAAGCGGTTACCACCAAGGTCTTGTCGCGCTTGCTGGGAATGTCGTTTGTGAACCCAGCGTAAAGGTGGGCGCCAATGGTGGCCATGGTTAGAAACGCCGGAAAAATGATGATGACGCAAATGAGGCCTTCGAGGTGAAACAACAGGGCGGCTGCCAGGAAGGCAAGCACCGCCAGAAACGGGGCCCAGGCCAGCCGCCACCAAGAATTGGCCGGCTCGGTAATGAAATGTGCCGTGATGGCGCCGAGCCCTACGGGCATCACCACGAGAAAGGCTAGGCTGAGCAAACCACTACTGGGTAGTATATCGTTGGCGAAGAAGACGCGGGCAATCAGCGCGTACACAAGGCCGGTAGCCACCGCAAGGATGAAAGGATATCGCCGACGTGAAATCATGGAGTAGTTTTGACGAATTATCCTCTGAGGACGGCAGGTTAGTACATTGCCGGCCCGCAAGGTACCTTCCGCTATGGCTCCTGCTCCTACGTCGTCCAACCTGCCCACCATCGTCTTCCTCCACGGCTTTGCCGAAAGCCGCGAAGTATGGACTTCCTTCACCCGCTCCTTCCCCGACGACTACCGGCTACTGGCGCCCAATCTGCCCGGCCACGGCACCAACCTGGCGCCTGTGCCCGACTTCTCAATGGAGGCCCAGGCCCGCTACGTCATCGACTACCTGGGCCAGAAGGACTGCGCCAGCCCAGTGCTGCTGGTGTGCCACAGCATGGGCGGCTACGTGGCCCTGGCCCTGGCCGAGCGCTGGCCCCAGCGGGTGGCGGGCCTGGCCCTCATCAATTCCTCGGCCTTGGCCGATACCGATGAAAAGCGCCAGAACCGTGAGAAAAACATCGGCTTCGTGGAGCGCCACGGGGTAGCCAAGTTCATGGAGTCGTTCGTGCGCCCACTGTTTGCGCCCGTCAACCGCGACAAGCTGAACGACGCCCGCGCCCTGCTGGAGGAAATTGGCAAGGCCACGCCCGAAACCACCATCACCGGGGCACTGCGCGGCATGGCCGCCCGCCCCGACCGCACCCGCCTGCTGACCAGCGCCAAGTTTCCGGTGCTGATGGTGGCCGGCAAGCACGACGTGGCCGTGCCTTTTGAAGACGCCGTGCGCCAGGCGGCCATGCCGGCCGAAGGCCATGCGCTGTTTCTGGAAGGCAGCGGTCACCAATCGTACCTGGAGCAGCCGGAGCAAACCCGCCGCGCCGTGCTGGCGCTGGCCGGAGCGGTATTTGGGAAGTAATGCTTCGACGAAAAGGAGCGGGTGCATAGGGTGATAAATTACTCTGCAACCGACAAATTTTTCGAAAAAGAACCTGCTGTGGGGAAGACGGCGCTGGCAAAAGCAACTTCTTGGTCTGTATGCGGGGCGGAGCTCCCAGTGCCCGGCTTATAGGGTTAGCAAACTATTGCTCAAGGCTGTTTCAGTAGTAAGCTGGGTGAACGGCCACTCTACCCAATGCGTAGTGGAGCGCCTATGAGCACGACTTCTCCGCCGGCAATTGTCTTCCTGCATGGCTACCTCGAAAGCCCAGAAATTTGGGCAGAATTCACTAGGCAGTATTTCAATGATTGCCGCGTGCTGATACCCGCGCTGCTTGGCTACGACGGCCAGCCCATACCGGACGGTGCCGACTATTCCCTGGAGGCTGCTGCGGCATCGGTGCGCGCCGAACTGGAGCGCGCCGGGGTCGGCCGGGCGGTCCTGGTGGGCCACAGCATGGGCGGCTACGTGGCCCTCGCCTTCGCCGAAAAATACCCTGGCTTGGTGGCTGGGTTGGGGCTCCTGCATTCATCGGCCCTCCCCGATACAGAAGAAGATTTGGCGCGCCGTCAGCGCAACCGCTCATTTATTGGAGAGCACGGCGTGGCGGCGTTTGCCGAAGAGTTTCTGCAGCCGCAGTTTGCGGCCGAGCATCGCGAGTCGATGGCCCATCACTTGGCCCAACTCAAAAGCCTGGCCGCTGCCGTGCCGCAAGCCGTGGCCCTGGGCGGCATCGACGCCATGAGCCAGCGGCCCGACCGCCGCCCGGTGCTCGAAAAAGCCACGTATCCGGTTCTGTTCATCGCTGGCAAAGAGGACAAGGCCGTGCCCCCCGAAAAAACGCACGAGGAAAGCCTGCTGCCCGACTACTGCACCGTGCTGTGGCTGGCCAACGTGGGCCACCTCAGCTTTGTGGAGCGGCCCGCCGATACCCGCCGCGCCGTGCGCCAATTGATAGACGCTGCGTTTGACCGTTAAGTAGCGAAGTGAAATTTTTAGTGACGGCTACAGCGGTAGGCAATGGCTAGGTTGTAGAAGCGTACCCAAAAAATAATGTGCACGTCATCTCTGCCTCGTGAGTAGATAGTTGCTCCACAACGAATCAGTAAAGATGCTTCGACAAGCTCAGCCTGACGTCCTTTCTGCAATGAGGATATTTTTTGGGTAAACGCTACGTACGCCAGCGGCATCTAAGCTACTAAAAAGCCCGGCCTTTAGAGGGAAGCCAGGCTTTTTATGTAAGAGAAATTTAACGCGCGATTATGCTACACCGTGTCGGCTCGTACCTGTGCCCGAAATGGTCTGGCTATCATTGGCAGAGCGGGTACTGCCGGCCCAGTCGGTAAGGAAATACACGACCAGGAACACCAAGCCTGCGGCCACAAACAGGTTGCGGGCCGTCTCGTTGTCATTGGCAAAGCCAAACAGCCAGGGCGAGGCGATGAACACCAAGCCGCTCACCAGTTCCAGCTTGCCGTGTACCGGGAAAGGGATGACGCGCGCCACGCCCAGCGGCATGTTGGTAAGCAGCGATATCACGAGGTAGCCGCCAGCCAGCACGTAGCATACGGTAGCGTAAGTACCCTGCAGGTTGAACAGGGTAGGAGCGAGGGCAAAAAAGGCGCAGGTTGCATAGTCGAGCACACCGTGCATCGTAGGTGATATGGGTTTCATAGCAAAAATGCCTAAAGGGTTGAAGGATGATTTTACTACGAATGATGGGGTCAAAATGATATAGAAGAGCTTAGAATAAGACCGTTACCTAAACCGCTTATGCCGCCCTCGTACCAGTCTGCTCAGGCGCTTGAAGCTGGTGCCTGAGATGGCCGCATCATCGGCGCATCGCCTAGCCAGTCGCTGAGCAGCGTGGCGTAGATGCTGCGGAAGTCGACTTGGTGGCGCAGGCCGCCTTAGTCGAAATTGGCTAGGTTGGGAGCGCCGTTCAAGACGCCTTCGCTTTGTAGACCATTACCGAGCAGAAACACGTTGTTGGCGGTGCCGTGGTCGGTGCCGTTGCTGGCGTTCTGGCCCACTTGGCGGCCAAATTCGGGGAATACCAGCGCTCATACAACTCCGGGTTACGCAGTCGCTGCCGCAAGGCTTTGCGCGGGCTGAGGCCGTCGGTGACATCATGCGGCCGGGGACCAAGCCCGCCCGCCAGTAAAGGTGATGAAGCTGCTGGGTGCTGCTGCTCATGGCTTCTCTGATGCCAACCAGGCGCCAGAGTTTAATGTCGTCCAGCGCCGCACTAAAACCGGGCGCCCAGCACCACTGTCTTTTTGTATTCGCGCTTCTCGCCGCTGCCGGGCCGAAACAGCTCAACCAGCAACACATAGTAGCCCACAGCGGCCTTGCGGCCCCTGTCATCAAGGCCGTCCCAGCGTAAGAAGCCGTCAGTCGGCACAGTTTCGTTGCGCACGAGGCGCCGCGTGAGCCGGCCCAGGCCGTCGTATACCGTCACGGAAGCGGCGTAGCCGGGCTGGTCGAGGTGGTAGCTGAGAGTAGCGAAGTCCTGCTGGCCGTCGTCATCGGGCGTAAATACTTCGGGCTCTACGGTCAGCTCCTGATTGCCGCCGGGCGCGTCCTGGACCTGCGAGTTGGACTGGCCCGGTGTGGCGTAGCCCACGGTTCCGGCCGCCGAGTGGAAGTTGCTGCCCAGGCTGGGGCCGCTGGCCCGGATTCGCTCCAGTGAAACGCCGTCCTGGGTGGCCAGCAGGCTCAGGTGCATGGTTTTGTTGTAGGCAAACTGGTCCAAGGTATTACCCTGGGCATCCAGCAAAATAACGCTGCTGGCCTTGTCGTCGAGCGTGGGCAGGGGGGCCACCAGCAGCGCGGCCGGGGCGTGGCTGGTGGGGTAGTGGGCGGCAATGATGTCGGCACTGGGCGTGATGGCCACCAGCTCTCCGGGCCCCAGCACATAAGGCGCCGTAGTAATTACCCGGGTAGATGTGCTGATGCCAAGGCCGTTTGTGATTTGAAAATTTTGCATGTCGATGTACTTCTGGCTGCGGTTCAGGAGCTCAACGAACGTGGTACCTCCCACCCGCGGGTTAAACAGCACTTCATTCACCACCACGTCGCCGGGGGTAGCGGGCTCGGGCAGGGCAAAGCTGGCCGACTGCAGTGGCCCGCTGGCGTTGCCGGCGCAGTCGGTGGCTGTTTGCACGGTCAGGGACGTGGCGCGGCTGGCTTGCAAAGGCGCGGCCAGGGTCAGGTCTACTTGCCGGAAATCGGGCGCCACCGGCGCGGCCCGGGAAATGGCTGGCCCGGGGGCAGAGAGCGCGTAGCGGCCAAGGGTAACGGCAGCAGCGCTGTCGAGCTTTTCCGAGAAAAACAAGCGCACGGTAGTAGCCGTGAGGGCCACGGCGCGCAGAAGGGCGGGCGGCAGCACGTCGGCGTTAGAGGCGCGCACCGAGTTGGACCGGCCGGGCGTGCCACCGATGGGGTCGTTGCTGGCGGTCCAGTTGCTGGCTCCGGCGCAGTAGTTGTTGGCATCTATCATCTCCAGGCTCCAGCCTCCGTCCTTTTTGCGGGCGTCGCGGTACCAGGTGTCGGAGTAACTCACTTCAAACAGGGTGCGGCCGTCGCGGCCGCGCAGCACCAGCTGGTCGCCGCCGTTGTTAAGGGACGGGAAGTTGGTGGGGCCGTACACTTTGCCGTAGGTGATAAACTGCAGCACCCGGGTGCTGCCGCACACAATGGCGTACTGGCCGGGCAGGAGTCGGGCCGTGTCCGGCAGCACTGCAGCCGTGCCACCGGGCTTGCCCAGGCGCACCCCGCCCAGGCTGAGCACGCGGGGGCTGCGGTTGTAAATCTCCACGTACTCCGAAAGCGGCAGGCCAACCTGCGGCGTTTCGTCGGCGAAAATCTCCGTAATGAGCAAATCGCCCACCCGCGGCACAGCCGGAGGGCTGGAAAATGAGGCTGTGAGCGGCCCGGTAGCCACGTTGCCGTACAAGTCGGCCACGTTGCGAACTTCGAGCACGTTTTGCGTGGCCACGTCGGCCCCGAAGGTGAGGCGCACGGCGGCGGGGTTAGCGGGCAGCAGCTGGACCGATGCCGGCACGGCCCCGCTTTGCAGGCGGTAGTTGGCGGGCAGGGTGGCGCTGGGCGCGGCCACCGGCTCGTTAAAAACCGCGTCAACTTGGCGGGCATCCAGGGGCACGGCGCGGGCCAGGAGCGGCGCGGTGGCGTCGGTCACGGCAAAGTCGTCGAAGTAGAAGTTGCGGCCGTTGGCCGAAGAGTAGAGCAGCGCCACGCCCACCGCCACGCTGCGCTGGTAGGTGGCGTCGGTGGGCTGGGCGGCTTCGGCCACAAAGGCGCGCCCGCCGCTGAAGTCGCGCTCCAGGGTCCAGCGGTTGGCCGTGCTGCGGGTCACGCGCACGCGCACCAAGTTGTTAATGGTGCTGGCCAGGGTGCCGTTCAGGCCGTCAATCACGAGCACGGGGCTGCGGGTCGAGTCTTTGCGGAAGAGGCTCACTTCGTCGTCGGTGCCGCCAAGGCGCACGAAGTAGCCCGAGTTGACGGGGCTTTTCAGGTCGGCCTGGGAGGCTACCAGCCACACATCGGCAAGGTTGGTAGAGCTGGTGGCCAGCTTTAGGTTGGCCCAAAACTCCCACACAGTGCCGGTGCTGGCCTGGCAGGGCGTGCTCAGTTGCAGCTGGGTGCCGGTGGTGGCGGGGCCGTTGCTCTGCAGCTGCTGGGTGGCTACCTGGAAGCTGGCGGCGTCGCCGGTCCAGGCGGGGTTGGCGGTGAAATTGCCGTCGGCGAAGTCGTCGCGTAGCTGGGCGTGGGCAAAACCCGGCAACAGCAGCAAGAGCAGTAAAAGGTGTTTCAAGAATTGAAGTAGAAGTAGATAAGAATAGGAATGCACCGCCGCAACATCGAAAGTAAGCCATTTGTGGCGATATTTGTGTGTGTGCACCCGAGCATGGTGCTGTTTTTAATCTTCTGTTTATTACATGAAACTCGCTATTGTAGGAGCCACCGGCCTAGTAGGAACCGAGCTGCTGAAAGTGCTGGCCGAGCGCCAGTTTCCCCTGACCGAACTATTGCCCGTGGCTTCCGCCAAATCGGTGGGCCAGCTGGTTGAGTTTCTAGGGAAACAATATCCGGTGGTGAGTATGGACGACGCCATTGCGGCCCAGCCCGAAATTGCCATCTTCTCGGCTGGCGGCTCGGTTTCCAAGGAACACGCCCCGCGCTTTGCCGCCGTGGGCACCACCGTCATCGACAACTCCTCGGCTTGGCGCATGGACCCCACCAAGAAGCTGGTGGTACCCGAGCTCAACGCTTATACCCTCACGCCCGAGGATAAAATCATTGCCAACCCGAACTGCTCCACTATTCAGCTGGTTGTGGCCATCAACGAGTTGCACAAGGTATACCAGGTGCAGCGCATTGTGGTAAGCACCTACCAGAGCGTGACCGGCACCGGCAAAAAAGCCGTGGACCAGCTCCTCGAAGAGCGAGCCGGCCAAACTGCCAGCAACCCCGCCTATCCGCACCCCATCGACCTGAACGTGCTGCCCCACATCGACGTGTTCGAGGCCAACGGCTATACCAAAGAGGAGCTGAAGATGGTGAACGAGACCAAGAAAATCATGGGTGACGACAGCATCCGCGTCACGGCTACTTGCGTGCGCATCCCCGTGATGGGCGGTCACTCGGAGTCGCTTAACGTGGAGTTTGCCCGCGAGTTTGAACTGGCCGATGTGCGCGCCATTCTGGCCCGCACACCCGGCGTAGAGCTGGTCGACGACCCGTCTCAGAACCAATATCCCATGCCAAAAGACAGCCACGGCAAAGACGCCGTGCTGGTGGGCCGCCTGCGCCGCGACGAAACCCAGCCCCGCACCCTCAACATGTGGGTGGTGGCCGACAACTTGCGCAAAGGCGCCGCCACCAACGCCGTGCAGATTGCCGAGTACCTGGTGCGCGACTTGGTGCCTGCCAGCCACTAAGTTCCTTGTAGGAGCTGCGAGGTTCGGCTGTTTAGTCGTCCAAGGGGGCACCTCTCATGGCTTCTGCCGGGGAAGTACCTCCTTGGACGACTATTAACTACTGAATATGCGCTGCTTTTTGCTGCTTTGGTTTGTGTTGATGGCCGGAACTGTGCTGGCACAGGGCCCGGCCATTCTGCGCGGCTTGGTAGTCGATGCCGAAACCAAGCAGCCCATTCCCAATGCCCAGGTGGGGGTGGCGGGCAACCGCATTGGTACTAGTACCAACGAAGACGGGCGCTTCGTGCTCAGTGTTCCGGTGCAGTACCAACAAGAGCAGCTGGAAGTAATGTTGCTCGGCTACCGCAAGTATGCGCAGGCCCTGCCGCCGTTGCCTGGTCCGGAGCTGCGCATTGAGCTGCGACTGAGCCCGGCCGCGTTGGGCGAGGTGCAGGTAACGGCATCGGTAGAAGGCATTGTGCGGGAGGCCGTGGCGCGCATTCCGAGCAACTACCCTCGGCAGGCTACCCGCCTCACGGGTTTTTATCGCGAGTCGGACAACGACCCCACTGGCAAGCCGCGCTACCTGGTCGAGGGTTTGCTCACGGTGTTCAAAGAATCTTACCGGGTGCCCAAGTCCGAAGGCGTGGTGCAGATTCAGCAGTCGCGCAAGGTTGACCTGCGCGCCCAAACGATAGTGCGGATTGACTGGGCGGGTGGCCCCTTCATTGCCCACATGGCTGATTTCGTGCACAGCCGGGCGCAATTTATCGACCCGGCCCATTTTCGGCATTACGCCTACCGCCTAGCGCCGGGCAGCACCTACGCCGACCGGCCAGTGTATGTGGTCACCTTCGCGCCCCGGGCCGGCAACCGGCGCGCCAATTTTTCGGGCCGGATGTACATCGACCAGGACAGCTACGCTTTTCTGGGGGCTGAATGGCAGCACACGCCCGCTGGCCTGCGCGCCAGCTTGCAGCGGGCCGATGCCCGCATGCTGCGCGTGTCTTACCAGCCCTACGCCGGGCGCTGGCACCTGAAAACGGTGTGGTGGCAAACGAAGTACCGGCCGCCCGTGGGCGAGGAACTGCTGTATTTCGGCGAGTTTCTGACCACGGCCATCGACACGGCTCAGGTGGCGGCGCCCACCTACTTGGAGCGGGCCCAGTACCGCGACGTTTTCCTGCACAACCCAGTGCCTTACGACTCGGCTTTCTGGCATAGCCAAACCACCCTGCTGCCCCCTGCGGCCATGCAGCAAGCACTGCTAGACCAACGCCGCCAGCAGCGCGCCGATTCTTTATTTCAGCAGCAGCAAGGAGGCCTGCCCGTAACTGCAGGTGCCGAACTGGCTGTGCCTGCGCCAACTCCCACGCCGCCAGCCATGCGGTGGCTGAGCCGCGTTCGTTATGGGGCGTCGGCGGGAAGCTGGCCGCTGGGCGTACCAGGAGGTGGCCTAGCCGTTGATTATACCCCGGCCGGGACAACGTTTCGAGCTCAGGGTAGCGCCCGCGTGGCCAGCCAGCAGCTCACCGGCTGGTGGAGCGCCGAATACCAGTTCGACCTCACTCCCAGGCTGGCCGCGCGCCTAGCCACACGGCGGGTGTTCCGGCAGTTTTCTGGCGATGGCTGGGAGGCTGGTTTTAGCTACGAGCACAACCTCAACCCCCACCACCGGCCTCTTTATGGGCGGGCAGGCTTGGCGTACACGCGCCAAACCATGGCGCGGGCAGTCGGAGCCTTTGAGAACACCAGCGGCGGCCTGCGGGTGGGAGGAGCCCGCCTCAACGCCGATAAGCTGAGCATGGAGGTGCAGTCGACCACCGATGCCGTACAGCCCAAACTGGGCATGGGCCTGGAGCTGAACCATAAAGTTGAGCTAGTTGCGGATATGGGCTACTTGCTGCCGCTCCGCACCCGCACCCAGTTGCAGTTGCAAGAGGAAAGCGGCTTCTTCCTGACCCGCAGTTCAGTCGCTATTGCCCTGCCGAGCGCTGATATAAGCCTACGCGTAAACGACCGGCCGGCCACCGCCGTGCCGTGGCAACAGCAGCGCTGGCTGCTCAGCTTCGGGCTGCTGTACCGGCTGCAATAGGCTACCGCAAGCGTAGAGGGCTGCAATAGCTGTCCCAGCCGAGTTAAACACTTCCCGGCGCTTGTTGCTTGAGTTTGCATGCCAACCAACCAACGCAAATTGCCTGCGGCCTTCTTTCAGCGGCCGGATGTATTGCAGATTGCCCGCGAACTGCTTAGCAAGCACCTCTACACGAGCATCGATGGGGTTGTCACGGCTGGCCGCGTTGTCGAAACCGAAGCGTACCGGCACGAGGGCGACAACTCGCTGGCCATGCACCTGCAACGCAAGCGCAACCAGGCCAAAGGCTTGCACGTGCCCGGCGGCCAGGCTTACATCTATACCGTCTATAACCGCTACGCGCTATTCAACATCGCCACGCACGATGCCGACCACCCCGACGCTGTACTGATTCGGGCCGTGGAGCCCACCATTGGCATTTCGGAAATGCTGGCACGGCGCGGCCTGCCCGCCGCCAAGCGCGCCCTCACAGCCGGGCCCGGGGTGATGAGCCAGGCCCTGGGCATCACGCCCGTGCTCACCGGGTTGCCGGTTACGGGCGAGGTGCTCTGGTTTGAAGACCACGGCGAGGCCATTGCCGATACCGATTTGGTGGCCAGTGCCCGCGTCGGCCTGGAGTACGCCGGCCTGGAAGCGGCGGGACTTCCTTGGCGCTTCCGCATTCGCGGCAACGACTGGACAAGTCCGGCCAATTAGCACACTTCGAGGCTCTTTCTGCCTTGCTGCCCTCCGCAGGGTCCTTGCGCAGCTCTGGAAGTAGGCTTTCTTATTTGTGCTACTCAGCGAAGCCTTCCGTGTTTAGCTTGCTGAGCAGTAGGGGTGCCATGAGCCCACCAGCGGACGGGCCGCACTGCCGCCACAACTCGATGCCGTGGTGCACAAGCACGAAGCAGGGTAGGTCGGCGACGTGGAAGCTGCTTACCACCGAGGGGTGGCTGGCTTCGCTGATGCAGAGCACCCGAATGGCCCTCCCAACTGCAGCTGCAGCGCATCGAGCGCTGTCGGGGACACGGCCTCGCTTGCCTGACCCGCGCGAGAAACAGAGGATGGGAGCAGTACCAGCAGCAACGCCACGTAGGGGGCGGGGTGGAAGCGGAAGGAGTTCAGTCATCGGAATTGCATTGGAACGAGCACCCATAAAATTACCGGCTTGCCTGGCTTCTATGATGCTCATCAAGAGGCCAACTGACGATTGTCAGGCCGGGGATATCAGGCCGGGGATATTGAATGCCGACCTTGCGCCCCGGCTATAGAATAAGGGCCGGCCTTTCCACGGCTCTGTGCCAAAACTCCTTAGCCTCTATACCGACCAGCTCTTACGCCATCGTCCTGTCCAACCTGCTCTATACCCAGGCTAAGGAGTTTATGGGATTTAAGGCCCCGAGCTGAGTGTTTCACGCAGGTGAACCCGGCTGGCGTGCAGCTGCTGGGCTACCCGTCGGAGCAAGCGCTTTTGGCCGACCCCGACCACTCCCTGCGCATGCCTCCCTGGACCGGCAGCCAGTGGGAAGCCTTGTGCGAGCAGGCGCAGCGAGAAGGCCGCCAAACCGTGCGGGCCCAAATTCGGCACCACACCGGCGAGCCGTTCAGAGGCTACATCGAGCTGGCGTATTTCAAGCTGGAGGAGCGCAGGCACTCTCTTGTGAACATCACCGGAAAAAGCCCGTTGCAACAGGCCGAGCGCGAGTTGGTCTACAGCCGCCGCTTCGAAGCGGTGTTTGCCAGCGCTACTATTGGCACTGTGGTTTGCGACCGAGACGGCACCATGGTCCTGGCCAATGACCTGGCCGGGCAGTTGTTTGGTTATGCCACCTCCGAGCTGCTGGGCCAGCGCATTGAGGTGCTGGTGCCCGACGCCGCAGGCCGCAAACACGCGCAGCTGCGCGTGTCTTGCAATGCCCAGCCGCAGGTGCACAGCATGGGCGCGCCCAAGGGGCGACCTGGTGGGGCTGCGTAAAGACGGCTCGGTGTTTCCTGTGGAAGCCAGCCTGAGCTAATTCTACCTCGACGAGGAACTTTACGCGGTGGCCTACACTCTCAATATCTCCCAAAAGCATCCGGGTGCTGCAGCCCGGTAAGCTGCGCAGTGCTCGCTGGTAAGGCGCGCCCACTAGCTGACAAGCTTCAGGGATTAGGCTGCGCTTTGTCATATCACAGGATATATATCCCTGGTAGCTCTGGGCATTGAACGGGCTGCATCCGTTTTCATTTCCCGCTCTATGACCCAAGAACTACAACTCAGCCTAGCCGACAACGCCAAGCAATGGCTGGCGCTGTCGCAATCCATTTCCACCTCGGAAAAAGTGACCTTTGATGCCCTGCACAACGCGTTCTTTGCCGCTTACGGGCCCAACTTCATGGCCCACGTCTACCGCGCATCCATCGAGCAGGTGCTGCAGAACATGCCCACGGTGGAGCGCGAGAAGCTGCTGGTGGCGTTCCGACAGGCCATGGACAATGCCATTGAAAGGCACGCCTACCTACTGCCCACTGCTGCCGACTGCTTGGCCTGCCTCTCCCGGAATTTCTGACCTGACGGTTGCGCCTGCGCCGCAATGGCTAAACCAACCCGGCGAAGCAGGACAAATCATTGCATAGCTAGCTTGGCAAACTGTGGCTGTTCCACCTCCCCGCTGGCCCTTGCGACCCTGAAGCGACAAAAGAAACACCACTTCATCAAGTTGCACTTACCGGCCAGTGTTCTCAGGAAAATTTGATGGTTCCAAACCTTGTCCTCATCTTCCCACTCGTAAGCGACAGCCCTTCCCTGCATGAAGACGGAAAAAGAAAAAATGCTCGCCGGCGAGCTTTATAACGCCCGGGACCCACAGCTAGTCGCCGAACGCAGGCGTGCCAGCCGCTTGTTTCAGGAATTGAACCACACCTCGGCCGACGAGCCGGCCGAGCGGGCCCGCCTGCTGCAGGAATTGATTCCCCATGCGGAAACCGGTTTGGAGTTGAACTCACCTTTTTATTGCGACTACGGCACTAACATCCGCTTGGGCGACAATGTGTTTTTCAACTTTAACTGCACCATTCTGGACGTCGCCCGCGTGACCGTTGGCAGCCGCACCCTGTTTGGCCCCAACGTCCAGATTTATACCGCCACGCACCCGCTGGATTACCAAACGCGGGCCGCGGGCCTGGAAGCGGGCAAGCCGGTTTTCATCGGCGACGACGTGTGGATCGGTGGTGACGCTGTTATCCTGCCCGGCGTCACTATCGGCAGCCGCACGGTCATCGGCGCAGGCAGCGTCGTGACGAAGAACCTCCCCGACGATGTCGTCGCGGCGGGCAACCCTTGCCGAGTCATTCGGAAGCTGTCGGCTACGGGCCCTGTGGCTTGAGGGCGAACTGGTTATTTCAGTTGCGGGAGGCTTCCCTGTACGGTTTAGGCCCAGCAGCTTACTGGCACTCCTGAAAGACAATCGGCTCGGTTTTGGCCAAGACCATACTACGCCCAGGAGCAGTGTTGCGATGCAAATAGAAGTAGCAGGTGACGGGGCGTTTGAGCCGGTCGTTGCGGCGGATGGCGGCTACAGGGTAGCTCAACGTGAGCGTGTTGTGGTGGGCCGTGACCGCGACCACGCCAAGGTCACCGTCGGAAAAGGTCATCCGCGGGTCAGTGCTTTGGAACTTGATGGACACGGCAAAGCCATAATCCGACTGTTCGGTCTCGGCCAGGTGGTAGGCCAGCTTAGCGCGAATCACTGCCTTCGGGGTCAGGGTAGTGCACGGAGGCTGGTTGAGCGTCAGTAGGGCAATGGCGTTGCCCGAAGGCACTTGGGCGGCCAGCAAGGCAGCAAGACTGGCCAGGGTTAGGATAGCACATCCGGCACTGAAGGAGAAGGATTTCATAAGGTGAGCAGTCGAGGGAACGGCGTACTATCAGCACAAGGACAACGGCCGGCGAAAGGTACTCCAGCAGCTGAGCTTAGTTCCTACTTACTAGAGGGTCTTCTTTCCCAACCAGCAGAAAGCAATGGCCATTTATTTACACCCCACATCCACCTGCAACCCCCTCATCCGTACGGGTTCGGGTGCTTGATTTCCAACCAACGGTCAGGACGGTCCAGCGGCTCGTAGCCGAAGCGTTGATAGAGGGTGTGGGCGTCGAAGGTGGCGAGCAGGTGGCGGCGCAGGTTTTGGAGGTCGGGGTGGGCCAGCATTTGCTTCACCAGCCACTTAGATAGACCATAGCCGCGGAACTCGGGCAGTACAAATACATCGCAGAGCCAGGCAAAAGTGGCCCTGTCCGTTACCACGCGGCAGAAGCCGGCCTGGCGGCCGTCGGAGGAGTATAGGCCGAAGTTGAGGGAGTTGGCAATGGCCCGCTCCACGGTGGCCCGCGGAATGTGGCGGGCCCAGTACGACTCTTCGCTTAGCCAGCGGTGAATGACCGCTACATCCAGCCGGGCCGGCTCAGTGCTGAGAATGTAGCCGTCGGGGTGAGTTTCGGTGAAGAAGGCAGGCATGGGCGCGGTAAGGAGTGAAAGAACCCGCAAGCTACAAAATCAGGGGAGGGTGGAGCCGAGCATCCGCCCTGCCCGGTGTTTCGTTTGTTATGGCAATAGGCTTAGTTGCTGTCCACACTTTTTGCCTACCGCTATGAATTTTTTACGCAATGCTACGCTGGGTCTGTTGGCGGCGGGGCTTCCTTTTGCAGCACGCGCCCAAGCTCCGGCCCTCACCACTTTCGCGGTGGGTTCTACCACAGTCACTGCGTCGGCCCTTACCACCAACCTGAACCATGTATGGGAGCTGATATGGGGTCTCGACAACTTCCTGTGGATGACAGAACGTAGCGGCCGCATTAGCCGCGTCGACCCCGCCAGTGGCCAGGTGCTGCCCCTGCTCACCTTACCCGATGTGACGCCCGTGGGCGAAAGCGGCCTGCTGGGCATGGTGCTCGACCCCAATTTTACCGCCACGCCCTACGTGTACGTGGTATACAACTACACCAACGCGGGCAGCCTGAGGGAGAAGCTGGTGCGATTCACGTATTCGGCCACGGCCAATAGCCTGACAGCACCACTGGTGCTGCTCGGCGATATTGTGGCTACCACCACGCACAGCGGTTCGCGCCTGCTCATCCTGCCCGACCGTACACTGCTCATGACCACTGGCGACGCCCAGCTGCAGTCCGAGGCCCAGAACCGGGCTTCCCTCAACGGCAAAATCCTGCGTCTGAACCTCGACGGCACCGTGCCGGCCGACAACCCGACGCCCGGCAGCTTGGTCTACACCTTGGGCCACCGCAACCCCCAGGGCCTGGTGCGTTTGCCCGACGGTCGCCTCTACAGTTCGGAGCACGGCCCAAGCACCGACGACGAAATTAACAAGATTGAAGCGGGCCGCAACTACGGCTGGCCCAATGTGGAAGGTAACTGCACCTCGCCCAGCGAGCTCGCCTTTTGCGCCGTCAACAACGTACGCGAACCCCTCACCACCTGGACGCCCACCATTGCCCCGGCCGGCCTCACCTATTACAACCACCCGGCCATTCCCAGTTGGCGAGGCAGCTTGCTGCTCGCCACGCTCAAAAACCAGCAGCTTGTGCAGCTGTCCCTCAGCCTGGCCGACGACGCAATCACGGCCCGCACCGAATTTGTGACCGGTGCCTTTGGGCGCTTGCGGGCCATCTGCGTGGCGCCCAGCGGCACCGTGTACCTGGGCACCAGCAATGGCAGCACCGACCGAGTCATTGCCCTCGAAAACCGCGCTTTTGTAACCACCGGCACCAACGCCGTGTCCAAGTTTTCGTTCAGTCTTTTTCCTAACCCCGCCCGGCGCCAAGCCACCGTGCAGCTGCCCCAGGCCAACGCGCTGCTCACCGTGCGCGACCTGGTGGGTCGCACCGTGCTCACGCGCCGCGCCGCTGGCACCACCGCCACGCTGGACCTGAGCACCCTGCGCCCCGGCACGTATCTGCTGCAGGCCCAAACCGCGGCGGGCAGGGCCACCCGCCAACTCGTGGTGGAGTAGGATGGGGAATTAGTGGGAAATGCCGCTTTCATCGGCTCTACGCGGAGGACACGAGCCGCTTCTGCGGCGGGTGAGGGCCCGAGAAGCGCTCGATTCGGCTAGGGGTGTCGAGGGGCCATAAGGCGCGAAACTGGGCCGTCGTGTTTTGGCCCTTCGAGCTCCCGCTTTAACGGCGAAGCTAAGAGTTCTGCAACAGCCACGGTCGTTTCGATACGCCACAACTAGGCCCAGTATGCAATGAGTTTTGCAGAACATGCTGCGCGAGGTAGATACACCGTGCTGATGGCGAGCTTCTTTTGCCTGAGCCGCGGCCGCAACCACGTCATTCACCTGATTAACTGCCCTCACCAGCGTGTCATTCACTCCAAGGTTCTGGGCCTGAGCGTCAACACGACCACATTGGCCGGCAAGTTCATGCTAGCCTTCTTCGCCTTCTTGGCCAAAGTACGACCGTGAGAGCATCTTGGAGATGACGAAAGCCAGGCATGCTATTGCATCGGACCATGAAAACATTCCCCTCTGCTGAACCCTCCCCTTTCGGGAGCGGCTGAGAAGGGACTTGACCAGCCATTTTTACAATGTCCCTGGTCTGCCTTGAAAAACAGCTGCTTAGCACTATTCTTGGTTGGTAGAGAACTATTTGCCCTTTGAATTACTTTGTAACCAGCTGCCCAATAGGGGTGCATTTTGTCCCCAGCGAGATTATTTGAGCTTTTCTATTGAATAGAAGCTAAGTCATTTGTCTGATTTCTTTTTCTAATTTTTTTTTAGAAAAAGGGATTATGCTTGACCGCTGGCTTTTGCTTATCTAAAAGGCCTCGGCGCCCGTGGCGTTTGTTGTTTTCGTTCGCAGCGCTTAAAAAAAATCAATGCTGCAGAAATCTTTTAGAGCCTGATTTAATTCTATCCGTGGCCCTGTCACCTACTTAGCCCCAAATGAGAGTCCATGAATGCGGCTAGCAGAAGAAATAGTTAGGACTGGCGCTTGCAGGACAAAAAACTCTTCTTACCTTTGCACTCCCAATCGAAAACAACGCTTCAACCGGAAGCAAAAAAGTGGAGAGGGAGTGAACGAAACACTTGCTTGCAGCTGTTAAGTCTTCAGTCCGGCAGGGTGCCGGTAAGCTGCAAAAGCTGCTCACCGCACGCCACACTAATACTACTACGGGAGTAGTTGCACGGTTAACCCAACTGGGGTTGGCACACGTTCTTTGAATGAATGGAAAAGACAAATGGTAAGACCTGCTTCGGCGGGTTGACAACCAAGCGTAACATTGA